>NZ_LSIC01000068.1 GCF_001556045.1 Bradyrhizobium sp. CCH5-F6 | reverse complement strand
AACTCCCGCCGACATCGCGATTGCGCGGAGGAGCGACCTGTCCGAAACTGCAGGTGAAACGGAGAAGGTCATGATGCAGGTCGGGCCAGATGTGGACGTGCGGCGGTTCGGCTACGCCGGCGAGCCCAGCGGCGTCGAATATGAGCGCTGGCGCGAAGAGTTCTGCCGTCGCGTGATGACCAGGGATGCCGTGCCGCTCACGCAGGGAGCGATGCGTTGCGAGGTGGCGGCGCTGCCGTTGCCATGTGTGAAGATGACGGGCGCGTTCGCGACTCCGATGCGGTTCGTCGCCAATAAGGTCGACGCGGATCATGCGCTTGCCCTGGTGCTGGCCTCCGATGCGCCGATGCGCATTGCGGTCGGCAACAGGACGCTGGACCTCGCACCCATGACCGTAGGCCTGGCCGATGCCGCCCATGTGGGCGCGCATGTGTCGCAACTCGCCGAAGGGCGCTTCAGGTCGATCTTCATCGGCAGAAAGGTGCTCCTGGAGCTCTGCCGTCATGCGGAGGATCTGATCGCCAGGCCGGTGAACGCCGATGCCGGTGTCATGACGCTGTTGCAGGGATACTACGATCTGGTGATCGAGAACGCCCACGGGCTCGACGCCACGGCGAGGAATGCCGCGGCCGAACACCTGACCGATCTCGTCGTGCTTGCTCTCGGCGCCGGTCGCGACGAAGCTCAGCTCGCGAAGGATCGCGGGCTGGCTGCGGTGCGACTCGAGGCCGTCAAGGCGGACGTGCTCGCTCGGCTCGCCGATGGTGATCTCGGTCTCGCCGAACTTGCCCAGCGCAACCGCGTCAGCCCGCGCTATGTCCAGATGCTGTTCGAGCGGACCGGCACGACGTTCTCCGAGTTCGTCCTGGAGCAGCGGCTGATCCGAGCGGCGAGGTTGCTCCGCGATCCGCTGCACCGGTCGCGCAAGGTGAGCGACATTGCCTATCTCGCGGGTTTCAACGACGCGTCCTATTTTCATCGCGCATTTCGGCGCCGGTTCGGCATGACGCCAGGCGATATGCGCGGCCGGTCGCCGCGCGAAGATCGGTCCAGGTCGTCGTGACCAAGCAGGATCGGACGGTCTTCAGCCTCGCGCCGCTACCGCTTCGCGCGGCCGGGCTGCCGCGATGATCCCAGGTCGCTCGCCGTCGACCTGAACGCGGTTGCGTCCCTTTTCCTTGGCGCGGTAGCAGGCGGCATCCGCGCGCCGCATCGCGTCCTCGAGCGTGGTGTTGCGTTCGGTGATGCACGTCACGCCGATGCTCGCGGTCACCGCAAAGCAACGATCGTCCCAGGCGAAATTGAACAGCTCGAGCGATCTGCGCAGTCGCTCGGCGATATCGACGGCGTCGAATGGCGAGCATCGCGGCAGGATCAGCCCGAACTCGTCGCCGCCGAGCCGCGCGACCATGTCGTGGGCATGCCGGTCCTGTTGCAGAAGGCGGGAGACCTGGCAGAGCAGACGGTCGCCGGCAAGGTGTCCGCACGTGTCGTTGACGCTCTTGAACTGGTCGAGGTCGAGCAGGATAAGGCCCACTGCACCCGCCGCTGCACCGTCCAGCTCGCTTTGCAGGCGCGCCTCGAAGGCACGGCGATTGGACAGGCCGGTCAGCCAATCGTGCGACGCCTGCCAGGTCAAGCGCTCCTTCTCGGCGTGCAACGCGTCCTCGAACGCCCGCCGTTGCAGCACAAGCCGCCGCGTATGCCAGATCAGAAGCAGGATCAGCGCCGCCGCGGTGACGATGTTGATGCAAGTCAGCGTCAACTTGATTGCGCGAGAGCCTTCGCCCAGGACGGTGGAGAACCGCTTGGCATGCACCGTGAATTGGCTATTGAGCTCCGACAGCCGCGACGACAGGAATTGCAGTCGGCCGTCTTCAATGGGACCGTTCTCCAGCTCGGACCGGATCACCTCGCCGAACACGCTCAGCTCCAGCAGCATCGGATCCGTGGCCGCCCATTCGCGGATCGCTTCCTGGAGGAAGCTGACGCGGTTGAAGTAGCGAAACAGCCAGATCAGTCCGGGTACGTCATCGGGATGATTGCCGCCCTGCAGGAAGCCGATGCGGGCGGCTTCGACGTCGACCGGATCGCGCTCGAGCGCCCAGCGCGCGAACTCGTCCCCGATGGGAACGGCGAGCGCGGCCTGGTATTCCGCGAACTGGCTGGCCTCCCCCGAATGCAGATAGCGGTTGAGGAAATAGACGGCGTTCTTCTGCGAGCGCGACCATAGTGCTTCGCCCGCGACATAGGCGCGGACCGACGACATCACCTCGAGGCTGAATCCCGCGACGGCCGCCTGGAGCACGACGACCATCACGAAAGGCGACACGAGCTTGATGACGTGAAGGAAGCAGTGTCCCTCCGCCGACGTCGCTGTTCTGCGAAACACCTTGTTCCCCAAGTCGATCAACGATCCCAACGGAGCGTTGCGCCTGCAACGCCAAGTAGAGGGGATGGTTGCTTAACTCGGCCTGAATGGCGCGGAGGACTCCGTCGCAGGGTGAAGCCGTCGTGAAGCCCGTGCCGGAAAATCGCTTCAAATGCCGCGAAACGGGACGGTCGCGTCTTCGCGAACCAAGGCCGCGCATTCATCCTGCGCGGCTTGGCCGATCGAGAGAATTGGGTCCGTGCTACACCAGCACCGGCTTGCGCACGCGGCCGGCATCGCCGAATACGCGCAGGTAACGCTCGATCTCCGAGGGAAGGCCGGTCGCCTTCTCCGGATTATCGGACAGCTTGACGGCCGGATGGCCGTCGACCGACGAGACCTTGCAGACCAGCGAGATCGGATCGAGATTGAACGAGCCGTCCGGCGTGCAGCCGACGAAGTCGTTGGTGAGGTTGGTGCCCCAGCCGAAGGAGAGTCGCACGCGTCCGGAGAAGTGGTGATAGGTCTCCTCGATCGAGCCGACGTCCATCGCGTCGGAAAAGACGAGCAGCTTGTCCTTGGGATTGCGGCCCTTCTTCTCCCACCAGGCGATGATCTCCTCGCCGGCCTGGATCGGCGGCGCGCTGTCGGGACGAAAGCCGGTCCAGTCGGCGACCCATTCCGGCGCATCGCGCAGGAAGGCCTTCGTGCCGAAAGCGTCGGGCAGCGCGATCAGGAGGTTGCCGCCATAGGTCTGACGCCACTGGTCGAGAATGCGGTAGGGTGCCCAGCGCAATTCCTCGTCGTCCCTGGCGAGCGCGGCGGCGACCATCGGCAGCTCATGCGCGTTGGTGCCGATGGCTTCGAGATCGTTGTCCATCGCGAGCAGCACGTTGGATGTGCCGATGAAGGACGAGCCCAGGCCTTCCTTCACCGCCTCCACGCACCAGCGCTGCCAGAGGAAGCCGTGACGGCGGCGCGTGCCGAAATCGGACAGCCGCAAACTCTCGAGCTTGCGCAGCCGTTCCACCTTGGTCCACAGCTTGGCCTTGGCGCGGGCATAGAGCACGTCGAGCTCGAAACGGCCGCGGCCTTTCATCGCCGCGCGCGAGCGCAGCTCGTTGAGGATCGCAAGCGCCGGAATCTCCCACATCGTGGTGTGGGTCCACGGTCCGTGGAAATGCAGTTCGTACTGGCCCTCGACCTTGCGCAGCTCGTATTCGGGCAGGCGGAATTCCGCCAGCCAGCGGATGAAGTCCGCCGAGAACATGTGGGTCTTGCCGTAGAAGGTGTTACCGGCAAGCCAGATCAGCTCTTTCTTGCTGAAACGGATGGTGCGGGCGTGGTCGAGCTGGGCGCGCAGCTCGCCCTCGTCGATGATCTCTCCGAGCCGCACATGGCGCGAGCGGTTGATGACCGAGAAGGTCACCTGCTGACCCGGGTAATCTTCCCGAATCAACTGCAACATCAACAGCTTGTAGAAGTCGGTATCAAGCAGGCTGCGGATGATGGGATCCAGCCGCCAGCTGTGATTATAGGTTCGGCTCGCAATGTCGGTCACTGTCATGAAGGGATTTTAGCGCGGCTCCCGTTGCGCAACCAGTGGGTTTGGAGAGGCCCAGTCTTGCGGAAGCGGGCCCCGGACATCACGACTTGGCGGCCGTCGCTGCGACGGCCTCGAGCTGGCTCCTGACCCAGCGATGGGCCGGGTCTTTCTGGTAGCGCTGGTGCCAGACCATGAACATCGGCAGCTCGGCCAGGGTTCGGGTGCGGGACGCCAGCGGTATCGGCGTTTGCGCGAAGCCGCGCATCACGCCGGACGCGAGCAGGCTCGGCATGCTCGCAAGCATCTGCGAGCCGCGCAGGAAGGACGGCACGCCGGAGAAGCTCGGCACGGAGATCGCGATGTCGCGGTGGAGCCCGTTCGCTGCCAGCCGGCGGTCGAAGTCGAGCCGCTCGTTGTCGGTGTAGACGACGGTGATGTGGCGCGCCGCGAGATAGGCGTTGCGGCCGGCCGGCGCGGCACGTGCCTTCGCGTCGTAGTAGCAGACGTAGTGATCCCTCAGCAGCCGCTTCTGCACGATGTCGACGCCGGACGGCGGCAGCGGCGTGATCAGGAGATCGCAGCGGTTCTCCCGCAGCATCGCAGGCGAAGGCGATTGCGAGGGGATCACGCGCAGGTTCAGGCTCTGCACCCGTGCGGCGACGTGGTCGAAGAACCGGGGCAGCAGCAGGTCGCGCTGGAAGTCGTTGGCGGCGATCGTCAGCGAAAGCTGCGCGCGGGGCGGCTCGAAGCTGACGCCGCCGGCAAAGCTGCGCATCTCGTCGATCAGCGCGCGCGCCTTCGCCGCGAGGGCCTGGGCGTGCGCGGTGGCGACGATGCCGCGGCCGGATTTGGCGAACAGCGGATCGCCGGCGATGCGCCGCAGCTTGTTCAAGCCGTGACTGACGGCAGATTGCGTCAGGCCCAGACGTGTGGCGGCTGCCGTCACCGATCCCTCCTCCAGCACGGCGAGGAACAGCTCGAGAGCGTGGCCGTCGAGGGCCAAATGATCGATTTCCTTCATGTAATTCATTATAATCGATCTATTTATCTTGAGAATAGACCGTCCCATGATGTCTCGATAAGCCGCGCGCCCGGACCGGGCGCCACAGGGAGAGACAACGCCGATGAATGCCCAGGCGCCAGCCTTGCAGGATCCCCGCCTCAACCGTCCCGAGCCGTTCACCCCCCGCGACGGCGCCTTCTTCCAGCGGGATCGTTCCATCCACCCGCCGGCCCATGCGCCGGGCTACAAATCCTCGGTGCTGCGCTCGCCGCGCCAGGCGCTCTTGTCGCTGGAGAACTCGATCTCGGAGATCACGGGGCCGGTGTTCGGGCACAATGATCTCGGGCCGCTCGACAATGATCTGATCCGCAACTACGCCAAGGACGGCGATCCCGTCGGCGAGCGCATCGTCGTCCATGGCCGCGTGCTGGACGAGACCGGCCGCGGCGTGCCGAACACGCTGGTCGAGTTCTGGCAGGCCAATGCCGGCGGCCGCTACCGGCACAAGAAGGACACCTATCTGGCGCCGATCGATCCGAATTTCGGCGGCTGCGGTCGCGCGCTGACCGACGACACCGGCTATTACTATTTCCGCACCGTGAAGCCGGGTCCCTATCCCTGGCGCAACTACGTCAACAGCTGGCGCCCCGCTCACATCCACTTCTCGGTGTTCGGCTCGGGCTTCGCGCAGCGGCTGATCACGCAGATGTATTTCGAGGGCGATCCCATGATCCCGGTCTGCCCGATCCTGACGACGATCCCGGACAAGGATGCGCTCGACCGCCTCGTCGCGCCGCTCGACCTCAACGCCTCGACGCCCTTCGACTCGCTCGCCTACCGCTTCGACATCGTCCTGCGCGGCCAGCGATCCACCTATTTCGAAAATCGAACCGCGGGGAACTGAAGTCCATGCCGCAGCCGCTCAACTATCTCAAGGAAACCGCCTCGCAGACGGCCGGGCCCTACGTCCATATCGGCCTGATCCCGGCGATGGCCGGCTTCGACATCTTCGAGAAGAATTTCTCGAACGTGCTGGTCACGCCGAACACGAAGGGCGAACGCATCACGCTGGAGGGCAAGGTGCTCGACGGCACCGGCACGCCGCTGCGCGACGTTCTGCTCGAAATCTGGCAAGCGAATGCGGCCGGACGCTACAATCATCCGGCCGACCGATCGAGCGGCGCGCTGGAGGGGGAGTTTCGCGGCTGGGGCCGCGCCGGCTCCGACTTCGATACCGGCCTCGTCACCTTCGAAACCGTCAAGCCCGGCGCGATCGCCGATAAGGCGGGCCGCAAATGCGCGCCGCACATCAATGTCTGGATTGTCGCGCGCGGCATCAACATCGGCCTCAACACGCGACTCTACTTCTCGGATGAAGAGGCGGCCAATGCCGCCGACCCCGTGCTCAACCTGATCGAGCAGCCGGTCCGCCGCAAGACGCTGATCGCCACGCGCAGCGAGCGCGCCGGCAAGGTCGTGTACTCCTTCACGATCAATCTGCAGGGACCGGAGGAGACGGTGTTCTTCGACGTGTGACCCGTGCGATCGGCCTCACCGAAAGATGAGGCCGATCCCCTCGTCGCCATGGGGCGAATGTCGCAGGCTAGAATCCCGTCGGTCCGACGGCCCCGATCCAGTGCTTGACCTTGGTGGGATCCCCTTCGTCCATGTAGAAGAAATGGACCATCGTCGGCCGCATGGGCGCGACGTTGGGATCGTCGAAACGCATTGACACCTCGCCGCGAAAGATCTTGAGCAGGGGGCTGTCCCAGTACTCGATGACATCGTGGAGCGCGGTGAAGCCCCGATCGACGAACTGCCGAAGATTAGTGCGGATCGTCTCACGGCCGTGCCAGTCCGCGACACCGAGATTGCAGATCGCATCTTCGGCGAAGCAGTCGAAACCCGTGCCGAAGGTCTTGTCGTCGATTTCTCTCCACATCGCGAGCAGCCATTCCGGCGGCGCCGTCTTGGTGAAGGTCTTCGTGCTCATTGTTTGTCTCGCGGATGTGAGGTCTTTTGGAAATCAATCTCGAGTGGTGGCAATCCCAAGTCGCGACGCGACGCGCCGGGCCGTCGCCTCGCGCTGTGTGGTGATGTCGGCCACCGCGCGCCTTGCCTGATCGAGGATGGCGCTGGGCGCGCGCTCCGGCGTGCCGCTGTCGAACGGTGGCTCGGGTGCATACTGCATGTAGAGCTGGATCGCGCGCGCGGTGTCGTCGCCGCGCAGCTCGGCAGCGAGCCGTAGTGCGCCGTCAATTCCGGCGGTGACGCCGGCGGCGAAGATCCAGGTCCCATCCACCACGACGCGCTCGTTGACCGGAATGGCGCCGAGCAGCGGCAGCAGATGGAACGATGCCCAATGGGTCGTTGCCCGCCGTCCCCTAAGCAATCCGGCTGCGCCGAGCAGCAGGGCGCCGGTGCAAACCGAAAATACGCTGCGCGCACCCGCTGCCTGCTGCGTGATCCAGGCCAGGATCTCCTCGTTCTCCATCAGGGCTTCCTGACCGAAGCCGCCGGGCACATGCAGCACGTCGAGCTTGGGTGCTGCTGCGAGCGTTGCATCTGGCGTCAATCGCAGGCCCTTGACGTCGCGGACAGGGTCAGTCGTCTTGGCGTAGACGCGATAGGTCGTGTTCGGAATACGCGAGAGCACTTCGAAGGGGCCAGTCAGATCTATTTGGTCGAGGCCGTCGAACAGCAGGGATCCGATTTGCAGGTGCGTCTCTGGTGGGATCATGGGGTCGCCCTCAATTCGTAGCTGGACAGTGGCAACGTAACGGGTCAGGCTGTGGCTGAGATGCCAAAGTCCCCTCGTTTCCCGCCAAGCTTGCGGTCCCACCCCGTGCGTCCAGCCGCGCCCCAAGCGGCCCGCGTCATCGAAGTGCTCGCCTATCCGGCGGTGCAGTTGCTGGATGTGACAGGGCCGCTCCAGGTGTTCGCGACCGCCAACGAGCAGGTCGTGCAGGCCGGCGGAACCGCACCTTATGTCCTGCGTGTCGTGGCAAAGGATCGCTCGCGCGTGGCGGCTTCGTCCGGGCTGGAAGTCGTAACCGATGCGCTGCCGCGCAGCACCGCCGCGCTAGACACGCTGGTGGTCGCGGGCGGCCCGGGCGTTGACCTCGCTGCTGCCGATCCGGCGCTGCTCGCTTGGCTGCGCCGGCGCGTGAGGAAGGCGCGCCGTGTGGCGTCAGTCTGCACCGGAGCATTCCTGCTCGGTGCAACGGGTGCGCTCGACGGACGCCGCGCGGTGACCCACTGGTCATACTGCGCCGAGCTCGCGCGGCGGTTCCCCGCTGTGCGCGTCGAATCCGATCCGATCTTCGTGCGCGACGGCGCCATGTGGACGTCGGCAGGCGTGACGGCTGGCATCGACCTTGCGTTGGCGCTGGTGGAGGAAGATCTGGGCCGCACGACGGCGCTGGCGGTGGCACGCTACCTCGTCGTCTTCCTCAAGCGGCCGGGAGGGCAGGCGCAGTTCAGCGAGACGCTGTCCTTGCAGTCGGCCGAGGACGAGTTCGGCGCGCTGCACGACTGGATCAGCAAGCATCTCGCCGGCGATCTCTCACTGTCCAGACTGGCCAATCAGGCCGGCATGAGCGAGCGCAGTTTCAGCCGGCACTATGCCAGAGCGACCGGACAGACGCCGTTGCGCGCAATCGAACGGCTGAGGGTGGAGGCCGCCCGACGGATGCTGTCGGAGACGCGCCTGCCGGTGAAGCGGATATCCCAGCGCTGCGGTTTTGGGTCGGAGGAGACCATGCGCCGCAGCTTCCTGCGCGTGCTGTCAACGGCGCCGCAGGACTATCGCCGCCGGTTCGGCGCCTGAAGCCGATTTGGTCGAGTGTTCTATTCGCCGCCGTGGAGCCGTGCGCGAAACGCGCGCGGCGACAGGCCCGTCGCGGCGGCATAGATGCGACTGAAATAGGCGGGATCCTCGAAGCCCAGCGCATAGGCGATCGTGGACACCGGCAGGTTGGTGTAGACTAGGTTGCGCCGCGCCTCGCGGATCAGGCGATTGAGGATCAGATGCGAGGCGGTGTCGCCGGTCGCCGCGCGCGTCACCCGGTTGAGGTGAGTGGGCGTGATCGACAGGGCCCCGGCATAGTCGGCCACGCTCCAGCGCTCCAGATGATGCTGCTCCAGCAGGGCTTCGAAGCGGCGAAACAGTCCGGTTTGCGCCGTGCCGCTGCCGCCGCTCTCGCTTTGAAGCGCGCGGGCGACCAGCCCCATCATGGCCGATGACAGCGCGCGCAGCACATGGGCCCGGCCAAAGTCGCGCGCGGCATGCTCGGCGAAGATCTGCTTCATCATCGCGCGAATCTGCGGCGTGCCACGCACCACCGCGGATTGCGACAGGGCGCCCCGCAGTCCCTCGGCGGCGAGCAGCGCCTCGTCGAGGATTTCCGCGGCGATGGTCAGGACCCAGCCTTGCGTATTCGGCTCGAAGCCGAAGCCGTGGACGTGACCGACGGGCACGTTGACGATCTGCATCGGCCTCAGGGACACCACGCGTCCGTCGAGCGTCGCCTCGCCGCCGCCGCGCTCGATCAGCAGCACCTGGTGCAGCCGGGCATGGCGATGCACGGCCAGCGTCCAATCGTGCAGCACCGAGCGCGACGCGATGGTTTCGCAATGCACGACGTCCGGCAGATCGCCGGACTCGCCGAACAGATTGTAGACGCGTATCTGCGGTGCAGGGGCGGCGTTCTTCATGTTCGAATAGTACAAGACAAAGGCGAAACCCTCCATCGGTTTGCAGCGCCTAATCTGCAAAAAAGTGCCGACGGGAGGACGCAAAAATGAAAGTTCAGGTCTGTATCATCGGCGGTGGGCCGTCCGGGCTGCTGCTGTCCCAGCTCCTGCACCTCAAGGGCATCGACACGGTGGTGCTGGAGAAATACAGCCGCGACCACGTGCTCGCCCGCATCCGCGCCGGGGTGCTCGAGCACGGTTTTGCAAAGCTGATGCGCGAGGCGCAGTGCGGCGAGCGGATGGACCGCGAAGGCGAGATCCACCGGGGCTTCGAGATCGCCCATGACGGCATGCTGTCCCATATCGATCTGCACAGGCATTCCGGCGGCAATTCGGTGCTGGTCTACGGCCAGACCGAGCTGACGCGCGACCTCTACGAGGCGCGCGACCGGCTCGGCGGCAAGGTCGTGCACAACGCGGAGGACGTGACACCGCATGACCTGACGTCGGACCGTCCCTACGTGACCTATCGTTCGAATGACGACATCGTCCGCGTCGATTGCGACTACGTCGTCGGCGCCGACGGTTTTCACGGCGTCAGCCGCAGGTCGATCCCGAAGGACGTGCTACGCGAATACGAGAAGGTCTATCCGTTCGGCTGGCTGGGCGTGCTGTCGCGCACGAAGCCGGTGTCGCCCGAGCTGATCTACGTCAAGCACGAGCGCGGCTTCGCGCTCTGCTCGCTGCGCTCGCAGGTGCTCAGCCGCTATTACATCCAGGTGCCGCTGGCCGACAAGGTGGAGGACTGGAGCGACGATGCGTTCTGGGCCGAGCTCAAGCGCCGCCTGCCGGAGCAGGTCGCCGGCCGCCTGATCACGGGACCGTCGATCGAGAAGAGCATCGCGCCCCTGCGCAGCTTCGTCGCCGAGCCGATGAGCTATGGCCGCCTGTTCCTCGCCGGCGATGCCGCCCACATCGTGCCGCCGACCGGCGCGCGCGGCCTGAACAGCGCCGCGTCCGACATCTACTATCTCTACCACGCGATGCTCGCGCACTATCAGAGCGGCGACGATACCGGTCTCGAAGGCTATTCCGCCAAGGCGCTCGCCCGCATCTGGAAGGCGCAGCGCTTCTCCTGGTGGATGACGATGCTGCTGCACCGCTTCCCCGACCGGCTCGACTACGAGGACCGGCTTCAGCAGACGGAGCTGGACTATCTGCTCTCGTCCGAGACGGCGCAGCGCCTGCTCGCGGAGAACTACGTGGGCCTGCCGTTCTAGGGGACGCGAGACGCCTTCCCTTCTCCCCTTGTGGGAGAAGGTGGCGCGAAGCGCCGGATGAGGGGTCTTCATCCACGAGCATTAATGCAAGAGAGTCGTGCGCGGTGAGAGACCCCTCACCCGTCTCGCCGCTATCGCGGCGAGCCACCCTCTCCCACAAGGGGAGAGGGCAAGTCGGCGCATTTGGCTGGCTATGCTACTTCCCTTCCAGCGTGTTGACTGGTGTCCAATCCGGCGGTGGTGGATTTGCGATGAGCGCTCGCGCGCGTTCGGCAAACAGTGCCGACGCCGGGTCGATCTTGGCGGCCCGATCGAACGCGTCAGCGGCCTTCGCGAACTCCCGTCTGCGCCAGCATGCCAGCCCCTCCGCATACGCCGCGGCCAGCCTGGTCTGCTCGTCGCTCCCGGCGTCCTTCTCCGCCAGCGGCTCGAACACCCTGATCGCCTCGCCGCGCCCCATCACCCTGATCGAATCGAGCTCGCGCCAGGAGAATGTGTCGCCGGTCTGCGCCATCGTGGATTCCGACGCCATGATCGCGGTGCCGTAATATTTGTTGGCGCCCTCGAGCCGCGAGGCGACGTTCACGGTATCGCTCATCACGGTGTAGTTGAAGCGGCGCCGTGAGCCGATGTTGCCGACCACGGCCTCGCCGCTGTTGAGTCCGATGCGATGCGACAGGCCGTGACCGGCGAAAGCCGGATGGCCGGCATTGAGCTCCGCCAGCTTCTCGTGGCACTTCAGCGCGGCACGAACCGCGTTGCGCGCGTGCGCGGGATCGTCGGCGGGCGCGCCGAACATGGCGACGATGGAATCGCCGATATATTTGTCGACGTAACCGCCATGGCTTTCGACGATGTCGGTCATGGCCGACAGATATTCGTTCATCAGCGTCACCAGTTCGCCCGGCGTCATGTTCTCCGCGATCGAGGAGAAGCCGCTGAGATCGGAAAAGAACATGGTGACGTTGCGCATCTCGCCGCCGAGCGCCGGCATCTTGCCGGAGGCGACCATGGTCTCGATGACCTCGGGTGCGAGGTAAAGGGCAAAGCTCTTGCGCAGGAAGCGCTCGTCGCGATCGGCCAGAACGAAGCGGTAGCCGATCATGATCGCGAGCGCGGCGAGGCCGGCCAGCGCCGGCTCCGTCAGCGGCAGCGCCAGTGCATGGATGAACGCGCTGACGGCGCCGACCGCGTAGACGACCGTGAGACCGAACCATGCAGCCAGTGCGCCGCCCGGTGCGAGCATGCAGGCCGCGCAGGCAATGATTGCCGCGAACAGGATGGTGAGAATGGTCCGCCCGGGAAAGCCGAGCTCGGTCACGGCGTCGCGCTCGATCAGGTTCCGAACCGCAGCGGCGTGCACGAACACGCCGGCGACGTCGCTGCGGGCCTTCTGCACGGCGCCCGCGGGTGCAGGCAGGGCGCATCGCGGCCCGGGCGTGCCGTCATATGCGCCCGACAGCCGCATCGAGGTGAGCTTGCGGTCTTCGAAATTGAGGATGGTGCCGAGCAGAACGACCTTGCCGTCGAAGGCGCGCCGAAAGAAATCGCGGTCGCCCTTTTCGACGCAGGCCCGCAGATCGGCGAAGGAGAAGGTCGGAACGTCGCGGCTGAGGCCTCGAAAATTCAGCGTCAGCGTGTTCGGCACGACACCCGGGATTGCGTAGCCGGCCAGCTCGGCCGTCCCGGATGGCGCAATCTCCAGCTTCGTGCCGAGTGCGCGCGCGGCGAGCTCGACGGCCATCGCGGGCACCGGCTTGCCGTCGATGGAGAAGGTGAGGGGCATCCGCCGGATGACGTCGTCCGCGTCGGTATGGACGTTGAGCGCGCGGACGTTGTTTCGCACCGCCAGTTGCTGCGCACGGTAGGGTGGTTCTGGATGGTCGTTGCTCAGGATCTCGCCGAGCACCAGCTTGCCGGTGTCGGAGATCTGCCGCAGTGCGATCAGATAGTCCCGGTCGAATCCCCGCATGCGGGCGCCGAGCGGCCCGTCGCCGAACGGAATCTCGGACTGCTCGATCGAGTTCTTGAAAATGACGTCGAAGCCGATCACCTTGGCGCCGCCTTCGGCGATGCTTCCGAGCACCCGGCCGATCTCGCGCGTCCAGGTCTGCGTCGGCGATCCCTTGAAGGGAGGCGTGTCGTAGGTCTCGCCGTCGATCGCCACGACGACGACCGGCGACGTGGCGGGAGACCGCTGGTCGCCGGGCAGCTTGCCGCGCATCGCGGTGAGGATGTCGAGCGACAGGCCTTGCAGCGCGTGGAGGGGCGGAGACGTCAGGGCGGCGCCCGCGATGATTGCAGTCAGGAGTGCTGCAACGATGTCGCGCCTGCCGATCCGCCGCATCGTGCCGTCGCCGGCCGTCTATTCGAGACGCAGCAGGCGGCCGATGATCGGCGTCGGCGACGAGGTCGCGCTGGCATCGATCTGGAAGGTGTAGCGCTTGGCACCGACGATGGCGAGATAGCTGCCGCCCGGGGTCAGTGACTTCCCGGCTTTGGCGAAGTCATAGAACTTGCCCCCGATCATGGCATCGCCCTTGAGCGGCACCGTAATCGTCGGCTCCTTGCCGTCGGTGCGCTCGATGATCAGCGTACTCCCGATCTTGGCCTGCACCAGCGGGGCGACGCCGTAGAGCGTCGGCAGCCTGGACGGGGCGGTCTTGGCGTCCGACCGCACGTTGCGGAAGGTGGTTGCGGCGCTCTGGTTCGCCTGGCGCTCCGGCAGTCTTGCCGCGTTGGTATCGCAGGGCACCTTCTCCCGCTTGACCTCGCCCAGCTGCACGGTGCTCTGCTCGGTGCCGACCAGAACGACGCCTTCGCTGATCGTCTCGCGCTCACACGATTTGAGGTAGCTGAGCGTGATGCTTGCCTTGGGCCCGAGCTTGATGATCTTGCCCGGCGCCACATAGTCCATGAACGCGATGCCGTC
The DNA here is from genome assembly GCF_001556045.1 of Bradyrhizobium sp. CCH5-F6. GTDB lineage: Bacteria > Pseudomonadota > Alphaproteobacteria > Rhizobiales > Xanthobacteraceae > Bradyrhizobium. The sequence goes on along the minus strand of NZ_LSIC01000068.1, from coordinate 5,840 downwards.
GACCTTGCCCTGGACGTCCTCGACGATGGCGGCTGGAGTTTCCGCCAAAGCGGGGGCCGCAAGAAAGAACGCGCCGACACAGGCGCCGATCAGGCTTTTCATGGGAATTCTCATCCAATTCGACGATGCTCTGCCGCCCCGTCCCGGTTCACTGCCTAGCAGCAGGGCGCCCGGGCAAGTGTGACCAGAATCACTCTTGGTTATTGGTCCCACTCTAGCAGGAACAGGTTCAAACCGGCGACCGGAGAAAAATGGAGCTTCGGCAAGATGTTGGCGGATTGACGATGTCAGGCGGCCGGGCCAGCTTCGGCCGGATGGATCTCCTCCGCACTCTCGATGACGGGAGCGAGAGGGGCCTCGGTTCTCTGAAACGAAATCGTCTTCTGACCGGCGGCGATCTCGACCACCTCGTCCCAGCGCGACAGGAAAGCCTCGACGCAGGCCGGATCGAACTGCCGGCCCGCGTTTTCGATCAGGTAATTGCGCGCCGCGTCGAGGGCCATCGGCTCTTTATATGGCCGCCGCGTCGTCAGGGCGTCGAAGACGTCGGCGACCGCGACCACGCGCGCGGCGACCGGGATTTCATCCGCCCTGAGGCCGCGCGGATAGCCGGCGCCGTCCCAGCGCTCGTGATGGCCGACGGCGATTTCCGCGCCGAGCCGGATCAGCTCGCAGCTGGAATCGGCCAGGATCCGCTCGCCGATCGTTGCATGCGTCCTGATCACCGCCATCTCCTCGTCGGTGAGCCTGCCTGGCTTGAGCAGGACATTGTCGGGAATGGCGACCTTGCCGACGTCGTGCAGGGGGGCGGCCAGATAGATGTCGCGGCAGAGCCGGGCGGGCAGGCCGAGCTGCTCGGCGATGATGCGGCTGTACCTGGCGACCCGCAGCGTGTGCTCGCCGGTGTCGTTGTCGCGGTATTCGACCGCGAGCGCGAGCCGCAGGATGATCTCCTCCTCGCGCTCGCCGAGCTTTCGTGTTGCCGCTGCGACTTCGCTGGCCAGATGCGCGGCACGGTCGTTGAGCTTGCGTACGGCTGCACCAAGCTGAATTAAATTCCGCAGGCGCACCGTCATCTCGACGCTTCGTGACTGCTTGGGCAGAAAATCGGTTGCACCGGCCTGCAGCGCTTCCATCTTGATGTCATCGCTCTGACGCGAGGTGACCATCGCGATCGGGACGTCGGTGCAGCCAGGAAGGTTGCGGAAGGCGCGGATGAAGCTGATGCCGTCCATATGCGGCATCTCGTAGTCGACCAGCACCAGATCGAAGACGCGCTCGCGCGCGCAAGCCAACGCCTCCACGGGATCGAGGAAGGCGGTGGCCTCGACCAGGCCTCCAGCCTCGAGGTGACGTTTCAGGAAGTTGAGGACGGAACGGCTGTCATCAACCAGGAGCGCTTGGGTCAGCATCGGTGGCCGGTGCTCTCTTCGAAAGCCCAGCCATAACCCAAGCTACTTTAACGCGAAGCAAACGCGCCGCCGACACGCCGCGAATATGCGCGCCTCGCATGAGATTTCGGCAGGCCATGCACGTTTGCATGCAGTCGCGCGAACTCTGTGAGAGTGTGACCCGTAGTTGTACGGATGCTCGCGTTAGGAATTTGCTCATTCGACTCAAACAAAACGTGTAGCGGGATTTTTAGCAAAGGCGGGGCAGCAATGGCGCTCAATCCGACGGAGCCTAAGTGGTCGTTGCGGTTACCCGCGGACTGCAGCATCGCAGCCATTCGCAACGTCTATGAGCTCATTCGCGAGGCCTTCGGCCGCCAGGAGCGGCTCGAGATCGACTGCTCGAGCGTCGACAAGGCCGACGTGACCTCGATCCAGCTTTTGCTGTCGACCGCCAAGACGGGTGAGGCCCAAGGCCGTCCGGTGATCCTGACCTCCTTCTCGCAGTCTCTGCGCACCACCCTTCGCCGCGCCGGCTTCGCCAGCGAGGCGATGCTCGATCAGCATTTCCCGCAAAAGAAAGATGGCACCTGATGGCCACGATTCTCACGGTCGACGATTCCCCCAGCATCCGGCAGATGATCAAGGTCGTGCTCGAGCCGGCCGGTCACAACGTGATCGAGGCCGGCGACGGCGCCCAGGGGCTCGCCAAGGCGCAAGCCGGCAAGCTCGATCTCGTCATCACCGATCTCAACATGCCGGTCATGAACGGTCTGGAGCTGATCCGGGCGCTGCGCAAGCTGCCGAGCGCGGTCGGCATGCCCATCGTTTTCCTGACCACCGAATCCAACGAGACGGTGAAGCAGGAAGCCAAGAGCGCCGGCGCCACCGGCTGGATCACCAAGCCGTTCAAGCCTGAGCAGTTGCTCGCCGTGGTCGCCAAGCTGGTGCGCGCATGAGTGCGATGGATCCGACCGAGATCTTCCGCCAGGAAGCCAGCGAGCTGTTCGAGGTTCTGGAAGGGGCCCTGCTCGACCTCGGTCAGCGTCCCGACGACCGCGAACTGGTCGATTCCGCCTTCCGCGCCCTGCATACGATCAAGGGATCGGGCGCCATGTTCGGCTTCGACAAGGTCGCCTCCTTCACCCACGAATTCGAGACCGCCTTCGACCGCGTCCGCAAGGGCGAGATCAAGCCGACGCAGGAGCTGATCTCGGTCGCGCTGGCGGCCAAGGACTACATCCGCGCGCTGATCGAGGATCCGCAGTCGACCGACGACGTCATCGGCGAGGCCATCCTCGACGACCTCAAGCGCTTCGTCTCGTTCGACCAGCCTGCCGCTGCGGTCATCGAGATCGCCGAGGCGCCGCCACTGGCGCCCGGCGGAAGCAAGCAGGCCGGCTGGCACCTGCATCTGGAGTTCGAATCCCACATCCTGCGCAACGGCTCGAATCCGCTCGACCTGTTGGAGGATCTCTGCAAGCTCGGCCCTTGCTTCGTCGTGCCGATTACCGACGGCGTCCCGTTCCTCGACGAGATGGAGCCGGAAGACTGCTACCTGAAATGGGACGTCAAGCTGCACGCGGCCTGCAACAAGGACGCGATCGACGACGTCTTCATGTTCGTCCAGGACGAGATGAAGCTCACGCTCGCGCCCTTGGATCACGCCGAAGCGCCCGCGCCGGCTCCGCTGTTTCAACTGCTCGACGACGAGCCGGCGACCGCCGAAATGGCCGCGCCGGTGGCGGAGGCTGTCGCCGAGCAGCCCGTCGCAAAGGCGGAGCCCCAATCCGAGGCGAAGCCGGAGATCAAGCGCGAGGCGGCACCCGCGCGCCGCGAGGACGCCAAGCAGGAGCGCGGCATCGCCACCGTTCGCGTCCAGGCCGAGCGCCTCGACGAGCTGATGGACCGCGTCGGCGAGCTCGTCATCGCCCAGGCGCGGCTGACCCAGCTCGCCGCCTCCGGCTCCGACCTCTCAATCAAGATGATCGCCGAGGAGATCGAGCGCCTCGCCTCGTCCTTGCGCGACACCACGATGGGTGCGCGCATGGTGCCGATCGGCTCCCTGTTCGGCCGCTTCCGCCGCCTGGTGCACGATCTGTCGCGCGATCTGTCCAAGCCGGTCGAATTCGTCACCTCGGGCGAGGATACCGAGCTCGACAAGACCATGATCGAGTGCCTTGCCGATCCGCTGGTGCACCTCATCCGCAACGCCATCGACCACGGCATCGAAGATACCGCCACGCGCGCTGCCAATGGCAAGACCGAGCAGGGCCGCATCGAGCTCGCCGCCGTGCATTCCGGCGCGCAGGTGCTGGTCACCGTGAAGGACAATGGCGGCGGCCTCAACACCGCACGGATCCGCGCGAAGGCGGAAGAGCAGGGGCTGATCGCGGCCGGCGCCGTGCTGACAGATCACGAGATCCACCAGTTCCTGTTCCATCCGGGCTTCTCGACCGCCCAGACCATCTCGGCCTTGTCGGGCCGCGGTGTCGGCATGGACGTGGTCAAGCGTACCATCGAGAACATGCGCGGCTCGATCGACCTGTCGACCAGGCCGGGCCAGGGCACGACCGTGACGCTGCGCCTGCCGCTGACGCTCGCGATCATCGAAGGCCTCCTGATCCGTGTCGGCGAAGGCCGCTACATCATTCCGCTGCCGGCGGTTGAGGAGTGCGTCGAGCTGACGGCCGAGGACGAACGTTCGCGCGGCCGCAACTTCCTCAACGTGCGCGGCAATCTCGTGCCGTTCCTGCGTCTGCGCGACATTCTCTCCGTGGAGGGGACGCCCGACCAGCACCAGAAGACCATCATCATCTCGACCGGCGAGACGCAAGTCGGCCTCGTCGCCGACCAGATCATCGGCAACCACCAGACGGTGATCAAGTCGCTGTCGAAGCTGCATTCGGACGTGACCATCTTCTCCGGCGCGACCATTCTCGGCGACGGCACGGCAGCCTTGATCCTGGACGTCGCCCAGCTCGTCGCTCTGGCGCAGTCGAAAGTCGAGAAGCACATCAGTGAGGCGGCGTGATGAACCAGCAGCAGGCAGACGCAATGCAGGTCGTGATGATCGGCCTCGGCGACGAGAAGTTCGCGCTCGACGCCGGTCTCGTGCGGGAGATCATCGATCCGGTGCCGGTGACGAAGGTCGCAGGCGCACGCGATTTCGTGCCCAGCGTGATCAACGTGCGCGGCAACGTCATCCCTCTCGCCGATCTGCGCATCCGCTTCGGCATGCCGCAGACCGACAGCTCGGCCGATTCGCGTATCGTCGTGATCGAGATCGAGATCGAGAACGAGCCGGTTCTCGTCGGCGTCACCGCGGACAAGGTCTACGAGGTCACGGAGATATCTCAGGCCGACGTGCAGCAGACGCCGCGGGTCGGAATGCATTGGAAGCCGGAATACATCCGCTTCATCACCAAGTGGCGTGAAGAGTTTGTCATCGTTCCGAACATGGAACGGATCCTGAATTGAAGCCTGCGGGCGCGCTAAGCTATTGGGGGCACTACATGCGGTTTACGGTCAAAGCTAAGTTGGCAAGCGCTTTCGGCCTGATCATCGTCCTGTCGATGGTCGCGGGCGGTATCGCATATCTCAAGCTTACGGACATGATAAGCGGGTCCGAAGCACTGATCTCGCGTGCAAATCGCATGCAGATGGGCGCTCAGATCGAGATCAATCTTCTGTCGCAGGTGAGAGCGGAGAAGAACGCGATCATCGCGGCCGAGAACGAGACCGACATGTTTCTCGCCGACATCCCCAAGATGCGCGCGGCGAACAATAAGTTGAGAGAAGAAGTCTACGCCGTTGCAAGCGAAGGCGGAAAGCGCCTGCTCGAGAAGTTCGCGGTCGTCTACGACAAGATGAACAACGAGCAGGATCAGACCATCAAGCTGATCAAGACGGATCGGCCCAAGGCCGCCGATCGGACGGTGCACGAAGGGCGGAAGGCGATTTCCGAGGCCGTCGACGCCATCGACGCCTACGTCGTGTTCACGAAGAAGAGCATGGCCGAGGAGGCCGAGATTACGCGGGCAGAAGCTGCCAAAGCCCAGATGATCGTCATCGTGCTTGTGATGGTGTCGCTTGTGATAGCAGTCCTTGCCGCGTTGTGGATGGCGATCAGCATCAGCCGCTCGCTCAGCCGCGCCGTTGGCCTCGCAGGAGCGGTCGCTGCCGGTGACCTCACCCAGACCATTCCCTCGGCCAGCAACGACGAGATCGGCGATCTCATTCGTTCACTGAACGGCATGGTGGAGAAGCTCCGGCAGGTCGTGTCGGAGGCCCTGACGGCGGCGCAGAACGTCTCTGCGGGCAGCCAGGAGCTTTCCGCCAGCGCCGAGCAACTCTCGCAGGGTGCCACCGAGCAGGCCTCGTCGGCGGAAGAGGCGTCCTCCTCGATGGAGGAGATGGCTTCGAACGTGAAGCAGAACGCCGACAACG
>NZ_LSIC01000067.1 GCF_001556045.1 Bradyrhizobium sp. CCH5-F6 | reverse complement strand
ATCGAGATGGAGCTAAAAGCCGCTTAACCCGTCCACTTTATCGGGGGAAGATCACTTTCAAGGCGGGAGCTTCCGCTTTTGCGTTGGGAAGCTGACGTTCTTGGGGACACGCCCGGGCCCTCGAAAGAGTCTTGCGAAGCCCCTCAATCCGGATCTCCCACCGCCGCGATGGATGGAGTCCGCGGCGTAGGCGCCGGCCAAATTCTACGCGGTGAACATCCCGGCCATCCTGGCCTGGGCGCCCGCGCACGTGCCGCCGGGCGTGCTGGCCGTGTCGGCCCTGCACGAACATGTCGGCAAGCACATCTGGATCCTTGCCGTCATAGGCGGCGCGATCATTCTGGGGCTGGCGATCTGGATCATGCGCCGCCGAAATGGCGGCGGTGTTGCTGCTGCAAAGACGCGGACTTAGGACACGAGCTCGAACCCTGATCGACCCGGCGGGCTCGGCGTCCGACAACTCAACCTGTGAATTCAAATCCAAGGTGTTGGGATCGCAGTCCGGCTACTGCGCGTGCCGTACCGAATGTATTTCAGCCATCGACACCGGACGATGGGTCCGGGGAACAGGTCCGACGGAAAGGTCCGCACGATGGCTTTGAACAGCATCTTGCCCAGCAAGCTTGGCTTCGGTGCAGCGCCGCTTGGCAACATGTTCCGCGACATACCCGAGGCTGAAGCGCTGGCGACAGTCGACGCCGCCTGGAACGCTGGCATCCGCTATTTTGACAATGCTCCTTTCTACGGCGCCGGCCTCGCGGAGATACGCATGGGGCAGGCGCTCGCCGGCAAGCCGCGCGACAACTACGTCATCAGCACCAAGGTCGGCCGCATCGTCCTCGACGAAATCGAGGGTAGCCCGCGCGACTATGGCGAGAAGGGCGGCGTGTTCGCGCATGGCCGCCCGAACAAGGTCGTCAACGACTATAGCGAGGACGCGACCTATCGTTCGATCGAGGACAGCCTGAAGCGGCTCAGGACCGATTACATCGACATCGCCTTCGTCCACGACGTCGCGCAGGATTTCTACGGCGACGAATGGCTGAGCATGTTTGAAAGCGCCCGAAAAGGCGCCTTCCGGGCCCTGCAAAGGATGCGGGACGAAGGTGTGATCAAGGCCTGGGGCCTGGGCGTGAACCGGGTCGAACCGATCGAACTCCTGCTCGAACTCGACGAGCCGCGCCCCGACGCCTTCCTGCTCGCCGGCCGCTATACGCTGCTCGACCACGACCGGGCGCTCCAGCGCGTCATACCGATGGTGGCCGAGCGCAAGCTCGGGATTATCGTCGGTGGCCCCTACAGCTCGGGCGCGCTCGTTGGCGGCCCGAACTTCGAATATGCCCCCGCAACAGCGGCGATCATCGCCAGGGTCGCAGCGATCAAGGCGATCGCCGAACGTCATCAGATCAGCATGAAGGCGGCCGGCCTCCAGTTCGCGCTGGCCAACCCCGCTGTGGCGGCCGTGATTCCCGGGGCTAGCCAGCCAAGCCGGATTGCAGAAGACCGCGCAGCACTGGAGGAGACGATACCCGCCGACTTCTGGCGCGAATTACGTGCGGCGGGTCTGGTCAACCCTGCCGCCCCCCTTCCTATCGCGGTCTAACCCCCGGGCTCAACACCAGCAACGCTCACCGGTCGAAGCCCCGCTTCGCCCGGCCGGCCCCTTGCGTCCTCAATCGGCGCACATCGACCCAACCAAGAGGAGAAAAACCATGCGTGACCTTGAAACCGACAGTGCAGCGGATCCCAGCCGCCGCGACATGCTGCTGACCGCCGGCGCTGCGATGATCGCGGGAACCGCGACAGCGAACCCGGCGCTAGCTGCCACGCCCCCGAACCGCGGAATCGACGGAATGTCGGCAGCCGAGCGCAACGCCGGTCCGCTCGCGGTCCGTCTGCAGGGCGTTCAGCACTTCGGCTTGACGGTGCAGAACATGGAGCGCGCCTTCGAATTCTACACCGAGGTGCTGGGCGGTACGGAGGTGTTTCGCCACGGCGACTTCCAGGGTGATCCCGTACAGAATACGCTGCTCGCCGACCAGGAAATCCGCGCAGGCGAACTGCATGTCGATCCGCAGACGATCGGCGTGCCGAACCTCCGCGACGGCGATCAGCGGCTCGACGTACGTTTCGTCCAGTTCGATAACGTCGTCATCGAGCTGCTGCAGTATCGCAACGCGCAGGAGCCGATGGGCAGCGCCAACAGCTTCGCGCCGCCGGTGCAGAACATGAGCCCGGCCTACCCGCGCATGATGCACATCTGCTTCCACGTGCGCGACGATGTCGACTTCAACAAGTTCATCACCGACCTCGAAGCGGAATCCGCGCGGCGCGGCATGACGCAAGTGCGGGCCAACCGCATCATCCGTGTCCGGACCGAGGCGGAGCGCAAGAGTGCCCCCGAAAACACCAACACCAACAAGGTGACGGTCGCGCCATCGGATGGCTGGGAGTTGATCTACTGCAAGGGCCCGGAGGGCGAGCAGCTCGAATTCGTGAAGGCACTCGGACCGGTGAAGCAGCGCTTCGCCAACGCTCACGCCGCTCGGCAACGGACGCTGACCGGACAGTGATGTGGACAGTCAAACGACCGCATGTCCCTCTTGAGAATGGAAGATTGGAAAATGAAGCTCCGATTCGTACAATCATGCGTGCTCGCCGTCCTGCTCGGAGCCGGCGCAATTGTCACCTCCGCTCCGGCCTCGGCTGAGGAAGCCAGCGGTATCCGCTACGCCCAAATCCCGGCCGGCGCATATTCGATCGTCGCCGAAGTACGTGCCAAGGCCGGCAAGGAGGCCGAGCTGCGTGCGGTGACGCTGCCGCTGATCGCACAGGTGCGCAGCGATCCCAAGAACCTCGTCTATTTCCTGCAGGAGGACCGCGAGCGTCCAGGCCACTTCGTTTTCTACGAGGTCTTCGCCACCAAGGACGATTTCGAGGCCCACAACGCCACGCCCTATGTCAAGGACTGGTTCACCAAGCTTCCGGCGCTTGCCGAGGGCGGCGTCCAGGTCATGCGCATGGAAATCCTGGCAGGCGACCGGCACTGAGACGTTGCGCGGCCGGGGCAAACTCCACGCCTCGGCCGTCTTCTGCCTATCCTTCGGCAAGGAAGCGCTGCATGCGCGGCACCGTGAAATCGAGAAAGGCCCGCACCCGCGCCGGCAGGAGCTGCGCGCCGCGGAATAAGGCGTGGATCTCGTCGGTCACACCTATATCGCTGTCAGCAAGGAGCTCGACCAGTTCGCCACGCGCGATCGGCCCGCGCAGATGATAGTCTGCCGCCCGGACGATGCCGACCCCGGCGATCGCCATGCGGCGAAGCGTCTCAGCGTTGTTGGCGAGCAGTGACCCGCTGAGCATGCGTTCGACGATGCGTCCGCCTTCGCGCATCGGCCACACCGGCATCGCGCGTCGGAAGTTGAAACCCAGGCAGTTGTGACGGACGAGGTCCTCCGGCGTTTGCGGCGTTCCGTGACGGGCGAGATAGGCGGGGGAGGCGACGATGCGCCGCCGGGTCTCGCCGATCCTGCGCGCCATCAGGTTGGAATCCGCCAGCTTGCCGACGCGGATCGCGACATCGGTGCGGTCGAGATAGAGATCGACCACCTCGTCCGACAGCGACAGATCGACGACGATGCGTGGGTAAGCCTGAAAGAAAGCGGGCAGGATCGGCTCGAGCGCCGCCGTGCCGAACGTCACCGAGGCGTTAACTCGGACAATCCCTTCGGCTTCCGCGCCGCCCTGCGCGATCTGCTGCTCGGTCTCATCCAGCGAAGCGAGCAGCGCCTGGCTGCGCTCAAAATAGAACTGTCCCTCGCCCGTGAGCGCAAGCCGGCGCGTCGACCTTTCGATCAGGCGTACGCCGAGCCGGGCCTCCAGCCGGGCGATCAGTTTCGAGACTGTGGACGGCGTCATGAGCATGAGCCGCGCAGCTTCGGAGAAGCTGCCCGCCTCCACCACGCGTACGAACACCAACATCTCGCCTGCACGATTGTCCATTCTGCCCCTGCGCCCGGATTTCAGAGATTGCGACGCAATCTAGCAAGACGAAGCCGCGAAGTCGCGTCGGCTTCGCCGCTGGAAGTCCTGCATGTGAGCGAACGCCCTAGGACCTCGCTTCCGCAACCCCTGTCCTCCGCCCTGGCGCCGGCCCGACATACCGCGCCCGCGGCCTGATCAGCTTGCCGAACTGCAATTGCTCGCTGGCGTGGGCGATCCAGCCGACGCTGCGGGCCATGGCGAACAAGGCGAGCTCGCTGCCGGGCGGCAGGCGCAGGGCGTGCACGAGCACGGCGAGCGCGTAGTCGATGTTGACGAACTCGCCGGTGGCTTCCGCGATGCGCTCCGGCACCTCGCGGGTGAATTTGCGCGGTGCGCCAGCGCGGGAGAGCGCATTGAGCAGCGACTGCGCGCGGGGATCGCCGCGCTTGTAGACGCCATGGCCGAAGCCGGCGAAACGCTCGCCGAGCGCGACGCGCTCGCGCACCATCGGCTCGACGTCGCGATCGATCAGCGTCTTGACCAGCTGCGAGGCCAGCACGCCGGCCCCGCCATGCTTCGGCCCCTTCAGCGCGGCTAATCCGGCAATGACCGAATCGTAGAGATTGAGCCCGGTCGAGGCCGCGCAGCGCGCGGTGAAGGTCGAGGCGTTGAGCTCGTGGTCGGCGAGCAGAACCAGCGCGCGTCGGATGAGGTCGGGCGCATGCTTGTTGTCGGGCGCCCAGGCGTTCGCGACCTGCCGATGCAGCGGCTCGGCCGACGGCTCGGCGTTGAGCATGGTCGCGACCAGCAGACGGACGATGCGCGCCCCGACCAGCGCGCGGCCATCGGGCGCACGGGTGAAGGCGCGGGGATCGGCGCTCGCGGCCAGCGCGAGCACGGCGATGGCGCGATCGATCGGCGCCGCCCGGCGCGCGGCCGCTGCGATCGTGCGCATCTCCTCGGATATCTCCGGCTGATTGTCCGGATCGAACGGATCGACGCCGGAGACGTCCCAGAGCAGCGTCGCCGTGTGCTCCAGCGTGTCGCTCTCGGAAAGGTCGACGCAATTGACGCCGCGATAGATCGCGCCCTCCTCGGTGATGGTCGAGATCTCCGTGTCCATCACCGGCAGATCGGCGTCGAAGCTGCGCAGACCGCGCGGCTCCGGCGACGGTACGCGGCGCTCCTTCAGCGCCCGGACATCCTCCGCGCGGTAGCGGTTCTTGCGCGAATCCGGCGTCGGCTCGGAGCGGATCAGGCCACGGCTGACATAGGCGTAGAGGGTGGCCGGGGAGATCGCGAGCTCGGCGGCGGCTTCCCGGGCGGACAGGTACAGCCCATCGGAATTTTTCATATTGATTTATGTAATCAAGATTGATCAATCTGTCGAGAGGCCCGACCTTTCTGCCGTGAAAAGGAGAAAGGCCATGAACATCCACCTGACCAAAAGCCGGATCGGGCTCGACGGCGTTCCCGCCGCGGAGACCGTGCTGAGCCATGTCGACGGCGAGCGCGGCGAGTTGATCATCGCCGGGGAGCATGTCGGCCGGCTGGCGAGCCAGTCGAGCTTCGAGGGCGTCACCGCCCGGCTCTGGAACGGCGCCAGCACGACGACGCTGAGCGAAGCCAATGTGCGGGCGAGCCTGGGCTCCGCGCGCGAGCGCGCCTTCGCGCGGCTGCCTGACCTGCTACCGGCGACGCGCGGCATGAGCATCGTCGACGGGTTTCGCGCGGCGGTCGCGGGGCTTCGCGCCGAGAACGGGCTGGAGCATGAGGCGACCATCGTCGGCGCGTTTCCGGTGATCGCGGGCGCGCTGGTCCGGCGCGCCAAGGGGCTGGAGCCGGTCGCGCCCGACCCGAATGCAAGCCATGCCGCCGATACGCTGCGGATGCTGCGCGGCGCCGCGCCGGAGCCGCGGGAGGTCATGGCACTCGATGCCTATCTCGTCACCGTCTGCGACCACGGCATGAATGCCTCGACCTTCACCACGCGCGTGGTGGCCTCGACGCAGGCCGATCTGTTCGCCGCGGTGACCGCCGGTTACTGCGCACTGACCGGTCCATTGCATGGCGGCGCGCCGGAGCCGGTGCTGGAAATGCTGGATGCGATCGGCAGCAGCGAGCGCATCCAGCCGTGGGTGGACGCGGCGCTCGCGCGCGGCGAACGGCTGATGGGCTTTGGCCATCGCGTCTATCGCGTGCGCGACCCGCGCGCCGACGTGCTCAAGGCCGCGATCGAGCGGCTGTCGGCGGATGGTGCCGATCTGCCCTTCGCCGGCGAGGTCGAAGCCTATATCCGCGCGGCGCTGCGCAGGAAGAATCCGGAGCGGCCGCTGGAGACCAATGTGGAGTTTTTCACTGCGATCCTGCTCGACGCGCTCGCAATTCCAAGACAGGCGTTCACGCCGATCTTCGCCGTGGCGCGCGCCGCAGGCTGGACTGCACACGCGCGCGAGCAGCAGCGGACCGGACGGTTGATCCGGCCGAGCTCGTCTTACGTGGGGGCGATGCCTGCAGATTAGACGCAGCAGATATCCGGCTCGTCAGAGTTGATTTTTTCGGGCCTTTTCGCGCACGCGACGGAAGGACTCAGCGGCCAGCGGAACAATGACGCTGGCCGTGCATTCATGCTCGCCCCTGCGAATGTCTTTAGGGGCAGTCACGAAAAGGAATGGTAATGAAGAAGCTCTCCTACGCCCTCGCTGCCGGAACGCTGCTCGCTCTGTCGTCACTCATGGTGCCAGCCCATGCGCTGCCGGCGCAGCCCATCCCAAACGCTTCAGTGTCGGGGGACGTCGTGAACGCACGCTATCATTACGTTCCGCGAAGGGTCTGCACCGTGCGCACCGTGGTCACGCGCGGCTATCATGGACGCCGCGTCGTCAAGCGCGTCCGTGTCTGTCGCGTGAGGTGACGTTGATGGTGCCGTCCGCTTCCGGGCGGACGGCATTCAAACCGGGCGCGGAGGCCTTACGCCTCGCGCACCACCGTCTTCAGATAGTTGTACGCCTTGATGATCTCGATCAGGCGGTCCTCGGTGGAGCGGTCGCCGCCATTGGCGTCGGGGTGATGCTGCTTCACCAGCGCCTTGTACTTGGCCTTGACGTCGGCCAGCGTGGCCCCGGGGCCGAGGCCCATGACCTGGAGCGCCTTGCGCTCGGCGTTCATCACCTTGCGCGTCTCGGCCTTGGGCGGCGCATCCGGCCCCTTCCGCCAGCCCGTGCGGCCGTTGAGCTCCTGGAACATGCTGAACGGATCGAACGCGCCGTCGATCTCGGCTTCCGCGCCCTTCTTGACGCCGCCATTGGCGCCCATCTTCCAGGTCGGACGGTGACCGGTCAGCGCATCCTTCTGGTAACGCGCGACGGCATCGGCATTCATGCCGGAAAAGAAATTGTAGTTCTGGTTGTACTCGCGCACGTGGTCGAGACAGAAGTGCCAGTATTCGCGCTGGTTCTCGCGCCCCTTGGGCGCGCGGTGGCTGCCCTTGTTCTGGCAACCGGTCCATTCGCAGGCGACCACGGTGTCGCGCGGCTTCGCTTCCGCCTGCTTGCCGCGCGGCTTGACGCGGATGGAGTCGAAGAACTTTGATGAATCGATCGGCATGGCTGACTTTGACTACGCAATGCAAAAACCTTCAAGTCTTGACATTGCAATTAGCGTGAGGCCCGGGAGTTGACGGGCCGCGATCGCGTCCCTTAATGGCACTCATGGTCATGAAAGACACTATCAGCAACAAGTTGCAGGAAGCTTTCACGCCGGAAAGCCTGCAAGTCGTCGACGAGTCACATTTGCATGAGGGCCACGCCGGCCATCAGCCGGGCGGCGAGACGCACTTTCGCGTCTATATCGTGTCGCAAGCCTTCAAAGGGAAGAGCCGGGTCGACCGCCATCGCATGATAAATGCGGCGCTGGCCGCGGAACTCTCCGGCGGCGTGCATGCGCTCGCGATCCACGCGCAGGCGCCGGGGGAAGGTTGATGACGGCTGTCATGCCCCGCCTAGTGCGCAATTGCGCACGGGGGCGGGGCATCCAGTACTCCGAAACAGTGCGGCTAGAAGCGAGCCGCCGCGGCGTACTGGATCGTCCGCCTTCGCGGACGATGACAGTTGCCATGCGTCAAAACGACGTCCCGGCCCGCCTCGGCTTGGCCTCCTCCAGCTCGGCCTCGCGTGCCACCGGTGAAATACGGAGCGCGGTGATGCGGTTGCGCTCGCGGCGGAGGACGCGGAAGCGGAAGCCGTGGAAGGTAAAACTCTGGCCGCGGTCGGGGATCGAGCGCGCCTCGTGAATGACGAGGCCGGCGACCGTCGTTGCCTCTTCGTCGGGCAGATGCCAGTCCAGCGCGCGGTTGAGATCGCGGATCGGGACCGAGCCGTCGACCACGACCGAGCCGTCGGGCTGACGGCGGACGCCCGCGACCACCACGTCATGCTCGTCGGAGATATCGCCGACGATTTCCTCCAGAATGTCTTCCAGCGTGACGAGCCCTTCGACCTCGCCATACTCGTCGACGACGAGCGCGAAATGGGTCTTGCGGCGGCGAAACGCCTTGAGCTGCTGGGATATCGGCCGCATTTCCGGCACGAACCAGGGCGGCAGCATGATGGTGGTGACGTCGATGCGCGAGGTATCGCCGTCGGAGGCGCGAATGGCGCGCAAGAGATCCTTGGCGTGCAGGATGCCGATGATGTTCTCGGACTTGTCGCGCCACAGCGGGATGCGAGTGTACTCGGTGGCCAGCACCTCCCGCACCAGCTCCTCCGGCGGCAGGTCGGCGTTGATCATCACCATGGCGGTGCGATGAACCATCACGTCGGACACGGTCAGCTCGCCAAGGCGGAAGACATTGTGAATGTATTCGGCCTCGCCGCTCTCGATCTTGCCGTGCACGGCCGATTCCTCGACCAGGCCTTCGATCTCGGAATCCGTCAGGATCTCGTGCTGCGAAAACTCCTGAACGCCGATCAGGCGCAGGATCGCGCCCGAAGCCGCGTTGAGACACCAGCTCAGCGGATAGAACACCAGGTAGGAGGCATGCAGCGGATACGCGATCCACTGCGACACCGGCATCGGCTCCCTGATCGCGAGCGTCTTCGGCACCTGCTCGCCGATGACGATGTGCAGCGAGGAGAAAACCAGGAAGCCCGCCACGAACGAGGTGAAGTGCAGCGTGGCCTCCGACAATCCGAGCGGACTGAGGATCGGGCTCAGCAGCTCGGCAACGGTCGGCTCACCTATCCAGCCGAGACCAAGGGAGGCCATGGTGATGCCAAGCTGGCAGCAGGCGAGATAGGCTTCGATGTTGCCCATCATCCTCTGCAGCAGGTGTGCGCCGAAGCGGTTCTGCTCGACCATCGCCTTGACGCGGAAGCCGCGGCTCTTCACCAGCGCAAATTCGGCTGCCACGTAGAATGCATTGGCGGCGAGCAAGAGGACCGCCAGCAGCAGATTGATCGAGATCGAACTCATGTTTACCTCGCGTCCGCCTCGACCTTCCGCGCCTCTTCGCGGGCGGCACGTCCGGACAATCCCGCCATCACTGCGACAGTTTCGACTTCAGGAAATCGCGGACCAGGGCCGGCTCCACATCCTTGGCAATGACGGCCCGGCCGACCGCCTCCAGCAGGATGAAAGTGAGCTTGCCGCGCGTGACCTTCTTGTCCTGCGCCATGAGGGCCATGAGCACGTCGGCGTCGGCGAGCCCCTCCTGCGCAAAGCCGGCGATGTCCTGCAAGCGCGTCGGCAGGCCGGCCTCGATCAGGTGACGCTCGACACGCGCCGCATCCCGCTCGCCGATCATGCCGAGCCTGGCCGAGAACTGCGCCGCCAGCGTCATGCCGATGGCGACACCCTCGCCGTGGAACAGACGGTCGGAGAAGCCCGTCGCCGCTTCCAGCGCGTGACCGAAGGTGTGGCCGAGATTGAGCAGCGCGCGCTCGCCGGTCTCGCGCTCGTCGCGCGAGACGACACCGGCCTTGGCGCGGCACGAGGTCGCGATCGCATGCTCGCGCGCCGAGCCGCCCTTGAAGATGTCGGAATGGTTCTTCTCCAGCCAGGCGAAGAAGGCCTCGTCGCCGAGCACGCCGTATTTGGCGACCTCGGCATAGCCGGCGCGGAACTGCCGCGGCGACAGCGTGTCGAGCACGGCAGTGTCGGCGATGACCAGCACCGGCTGGTGAAAGGCGCCGAGCAGGTTCTTGCCCTGCGGCGAGTTGATGCCGGTCTTGCCGCCGACGGATGAATCGACCTGCGCCAGAAGCGAGGTCGGCACCTGCACGAAATCGACGCCGCGGCGCAGGATCGCCGCGGCAAAGCCGGCGAGATCGCCGACCACGCCGCCGCCGAGCGCGATGACGAGATCATTGCGCTCGATCTTCGCGGCGATCAGGGCTTCGCTGACCTTTTCGAGGCCGGCATATGTCTTGGAGATCTCGCCTTCCTCGACGACGATGCGCGAGGTCGGAATGCCGCTGGCTGCAAGCGACGCCTCGGTCGGCTCAAGCCAATGTTTCGCGACGGTCCGATCTGTGACGATCGCAGTGCGCACGCCCGGCCGCAAGGCAGCGACCCGTTCGCCGAGCGAGGCCAGCACGCCGCGGCCGATGACGATGTCATAGGCGCGATCGCCGAGCGCGACGTCGACCTTGACGGGATCGGAATGTTTCAACGGGGCAGTCATCGTACGGCACTCGCAACGTCGGCAGGTGATTGGGCGGCCTGTCCGCCGCAGAGATGGGCGTGGAGCGCCTCGATGCATTCCTCGACGATCTTGTCGTGCGGCACGTCGCGCGAGGCGATGGTGAGGTCGGCATTGGCATAGACCGGTTCGCGCTCGGTGAGCAGGCGCGTCACGGTGCCTTCGGGATCGGCGGTCTGAAGCAGCGGACGGTCGGCACGGCGCCGCACGCGCCGCATGATGACGTCATGGTCCGCCCTCAGCCAGATCGAGATGGCTTTCGCCGCGATGCGCGCGCGCGTCTCCTCGCGCATGAAGGCGCCGCCGCCGGTCGCCAGCACGATCGGCCCGCCCTCGAGCAGGCGCGCGATCACGCGGGCCTCGCCGTCGCGAAAATAGGGCTCGCCATGGGTCGCAAAGATTTCCGGGATGGTCATGCCGGCGTGGGCCACCTCGATTTCGACATCGGCATCGAAAAATCGCAGGCCGAGCCGTGCCGCCAACCGCCGGCCGATGGTGGATTTGCCGACCCCCATCATGCCGACGAGCACGATCGAGCGCGCACCGAGCGCCGACAGGATGTCGGCCTCAGGGGTCGCTTGTGCTGGCACCGCGGCGTCGGACATGAATCTCGCTCAACCTGCCGCCAAAGGCGGCATCCTTTGGCCACCTATACGACCCCGCAGGGGGCCTCGCCAGAGGACTCTTGCCACGAAACGGCGAACATGTTGGATGATTCCATTGATTAATTTGCCCGCCCGGACCCCAGAACGATGCCCAGCCTGTTCCGCTTCCTGACGGTCGTCGCCGTGATCGCCGGCATCGTCTATGGCGTGGTGTTCGCGCTGGCGAACTTCGTCAATCCGAAGCCGCGGGAAATGACGGTGACGATCCCGCCGGATAAGTTTCTCAAGAAATAGGAGCTAGCCTCCAGGGCATGCGCACCAAGCCCTCAGATGCCAAGCTCACCGGCCTGTTCCTCGACATGCTCGCGGCGGAACAGGGCGCCGGACCCAACACGCTCGACGCCTATCGCCGCGACCTCAGCGACTACTCGGAATTTCTCGGCCGCGTCGGCCGCAGTTTCATCGACGCGGAAACGCAGACGCTGCGCGACTATCTCGCCGATCTCGACACGCGCGGCTTCAAATCCACCAGCGTCGCCCGCCGCCTGTCGGCGATGCGGCATCTCTACCGCTTCCTCCTGAACGAGCGCATCCGCGGCGACGATCCCGCAGCGATCCTGTCCGGTCCCAAGCGCGGCCGCGGCCTGCCGAAGGTGCTGTCGATCGCCGATGTCGACCGCATGCTCCGCCGCGCCAAGGAGTTGAGCGAGGCGGAGGATGCCTCGCCCTCGAAGCGGCTGCGCGCTCTCAGGCTCTACTGCCTGCTCGAGGTGCTCTATGCCACGGGCCTGCGCGTCTCCGAGCTGGTGGCGCTGCCGCGCTCGGCGGCCAAGCGCGACGCGCGCATGATCGTGGTGCGCGGCAAGGGCAACAAGGAGCGCCTGGTGCCGCTCAACGAGGCCTCGCGGCAGGCGATGGCGGATTACCTCGCCGCGACGGAAGCGGCAAAGGCCGACAAGAAGAACAGCGTGGCCGCCTCGAAATGGCTATTCCCCTCCTTCGGCGAGAGCGGACATCTGACGCGGCAGCATTTTGCCCGCGACCTCAAGGAGCTCGCGGTCGCCTCCGGGCTGCAGGCCCGCCTGGTCTCCCCGCACGTGCTGCGCCACGCCTTCGCGAGCCACCTGCTGCACAACGGCGCCGATCTGCGCATCGTGCAGACCCTGCTCGGCCATACCGACATCTCGACGACCCAGATCTACACCCATGTGGTCGAGGAGCGGCTGAAAAGCCTGGTGCGCGACCTGCACCCGCTGGCGGAGAAATAGACGGGTCTCGTGCCCCGGACGGGGCTGTCGTAGCCCGGATGAGCGAAGCGACATCCGGGATTGTGCCCAAGGCACGACCTGCCCCGGATATCGCTTCGCTCATCCGGGCTACGGCGACCCACGAACCGCCTTGACTTCGGGCGCATCTCCGCAGAAAGAGCCGGGGCCTTACGATTGATTTGGCTGGCGCCACACGAGCACACAAGCCAAACCATTGAAGACGCTAGACTTCTTTCCGCGACCCTAACCTCGCTTCGTTCCAAGGCCCGGTCCCCCTATATTGAGTTGATGCAAGACCAGATGCGCAGCTATCTCGACTTCGAAAAGCCCGTCGCCGAGCTCGACTCCAAGGTCGATGAATTGCGGGCGCTCGCGGCGTCCGGCACTGACATCAGCGACGAGATCGGGCGGATCGAGGACAAGGCGGCGCAGGCGCTGGCCGACCTCTATCAGAACCTGACGCCGTGGCAGAAGACGCTGGTCGCGCGGCATCCGCAGCGGCCGCATTTCAACGACTTCATCAAGGGCCTGATCACCGAGTTCACCCCGCTCGCCGGCGACCGCAAGTTCGGCGAGGACGAGGCGCTGGTTGCCGGCTTCGGTCGCTTCCGCGGTGAGCCGATCTGCGTGATGGGCCAGGAGAAGGGCGATTCCACCGAGAGCCGGATCCGGCACAATTTCGGCATGGCGCGGCCGGAAGGTTATCGCAAATGCGTGCGGCTGATGGAGATGGCCGAGCGGTTCGGCCTGCCGGTGCTGTCGCTCGCCGATTCCGCCGGCGCCTATCCCGGCATCGGCGCAGAGGAGCGCGGACAGGCCGAGGCGATCGCGCGCTCGACCGACGCCTGCCTCGCCCTGACCGTGCCGAACGTCGCCATCATCACCGGCGAGGGCATGTCGGGCGGCGCCATCGCCATCACCACCGCCAACAAGGTCTTGATGCTGGAGCACGCGATCTACAGCGTGATCTCGCCGGAGGCGGCGTCCTCGATCCTCTGGCGCGACGGCACCAAGGCGCAGGAAGCCGCCAACAACATGAAGATCACCGCCCAGGACATGCTGCGCTTCGGGGTGATCGACGCCATCCTGAAGGAGCCGGTCGGCGGCGCCCATCGCGATCCCGCCGCCATGATCGCCACGACGGGTGAGGCCATCGCCAAGGCCTTCGACGAGCTCCGGGGCCTCGACGGCGATGCCATCCGCAAGCAGCGGCGGCAGAAATTCCTCGAGATCGGCCGGAAACTGGGCTGATTCGGGCAGTTTGGGTGCCGTAGGGTGGGTTAGACGGTGTCTGCGCGGAGCGCAGGCGCCGGCGTAACCCACCACTTTTGCCCCTGCGGACGCCAACAATGGTGGGTTACGCCTTCGGCTAACCCACCCTACAAGACCTCTCGTGTCGCCCCCGGTAACCCCGCATTAACCCTTTTTTTGCCCAAATCGGCGATCTCAGTGATGGCTTGGCCGCGCGGTCCAAGTTCCGGCCTGATTTAAGTCTCTGTTGACCACACCTTTGGGCCAACGCCCTCGTGATCCCCGCTCGGGTTGCGACCACATGACCCAGAGGTTAGAATTTTAATCAATGGCTTCAGGGCATAAGCGCTGGAGCGTGGTCTGAAAAAACCCGTGGACGGGTCCGGTTCGCCGGTCGGATCATGCGCCAAAGGATTTGGGGTTCGCGCGCTGCCCGGCACGTTGTGGGGTCGATCTTGATTTCTCGTTCGCTTGCTCGCGCGCTCTTGGCTTCGGTTGCGCTGATGACGGCCGGCGTTCTGCTGACCGGCTGCAACACCGACCAGGTTTCGCTCGCGACCAACGCCAAGGCCAACCAGCCGGTGCCGCCGAAGCTGATCGCTGCGATGGCCGAGAAGGACATGGATCTGCAATCGCCGATCCTGGTCCGCCTGTTCAAGCAGGAGGCCGAGCTCGAGATCTGGAAGCAGACCCGCAACGGCCAGTTCGCGCTGCTCAAGACCTATCCGATCTGCCGCTGGTCGGGCGATCTCGGCCCCAAGGTGCGCGAAGGCGACCGCCAGGCGCCGGAGGGATTCTACTCGATCAATCCGAGCCAGATGAATCCGCAGTCGGCCTATTACCTCTCCTTCAACACCGGCTATCCGAACGCGTTCGACAAGGCGCTGGGGCGCACCGGCTCGCAGCTGATGGTGCATGGCGATTGCTCCTCGCGCGGCTGCTACGCCATGACCGACGAGCAGATCGCGGAGATCTATTCGTTGGGGCGCGAATCCTTCTTCGGCGGCCAGAAGGCGTTCCAGCTCCAGGCCTATCCGTTCAAGATGACGCCGGTGAACATGGCGAGGCACCGGAACAATCCGAACATGCCGTTCTGGAAGATGATCAAGGAAGGCTATGATCATTTCGAGGTGACGCGGCAGGAGCCGAAGGTCGATTTCTGCGAGAAGAAGTACGTCTTCGACGCCGCGAAGCCGGCCGACGCCAAGCGCGATTTGGTGTTCGACGCCTCGGCGAAGTGCCCGGCCTATGTGATCCCCGAGGAGATCGCGAGCGCCGTCCGCGAGAAGCAGGCCAGGGACGAAACGGAATACGCCAGGCTCGTCGCCAAGGGCACGCCGGTGGCGCGCATGAACACCGGCATCGACGGCGGCATGAACAAGGTGTTCGCCGCGAAGATTCCGGAAGGCTCGACCGGCCTGTCCGAGGGCGCCGAAGGCACCACGCTCCAGATGCTGGCGA
Organism: Bradyrhizobium sp. CCH5-F6; assembly: GCF_001556045.1. Taxonomy (GTDB): domain Bacteria; phylum Pseudomonadota; class Alphaproteobacteria; order Rhizobiales; family Xanthobacteraceae; genus Bradyrhizobium. The sequence continues at coordinate 25,360 of NZ_LSIC01000067.1, read as the reverse complement.
TGGCGAAGGCGCCCGGCACGATCCCCGGCCACGTCAATCCGCCCAAGCCCAATCTCGACGCGGTGGCGTCCGCGCCGGCGCCGCAGGACGTGCCGGTCGCAGCCGTCAACGCGCCCGCAACCACCCGCGTCGCCGCGGCTGCGCCGGCGGACAAAGCTCAAGATAAATCCCAGGAGAAATCCTCAGGCAGCGGCTTCTTCTCGAATCTCGGCCGCAAGATGGGCATCGGCACCGCCGAGACGACGGCGACCACGCCTCCGCCGCAGGCCACAGCGTCGGTCGCACCGACCCAGACGTCCGTGACGCCGCCGACCGCAGCGTCGAGGCTCAAGGCCGCCGTCACCCGCTTCGTGCCCGGCCACGACAAATCCAAGGACACCGCGAAGGACGCGCCGAAGCCTTCCGCCGTCGCCGCCAAGCCGGCCGAGCCGGCGAAGCAGCAGCCCGACACGCGCCTCGCCCAGACGCGCCCGGCGCTGAAGCCATCGGTCTCCGATGGTGCAAGCGAAGCCACGCAGATCATGGGCGCCGCGCCGGTGGTGCAGTCGAATTCGTTCGACAGCCGGTTCGGGGCGGTGAAGTAGGGGCGGCACGGCACCCGATCCTGGTCTCACGCCGTCATTCCCCGCGAAGGCGGGGAATCCAGTATTCCAGAGTCAGAGATTTTCATCGAGACGCCGCGGCGTACTGGATGCCTCCGCCTGCGCGGGGCATGACCGGTTAGGTCGGGGCGAGGGCCCTGCACCCCCACTCAAAGAACGCAGCAACGCCCTACGGCGCCAGATACCGCATCAGCTCCGGATTGTCCCTGACCTCGCCTGCGTTCCCCTGGAGGGCGACCCTGCCGCGGTCGAGCACGTAGGCGTAGTCGGCGACGCGCAAGGCGAGGTCGAGGTGCTGCTCGACGATGATGACGGCGATGGTCTTCGCAAGCTCGATCAGGCGCTCGGTGATCTCCTCGATGACGCCGATCCAGACGCCTTCGGTCGGCTCGTCCAGCAGCAACAGCTTGGGATCGCCCAGCATGGCGCGGCCGATGGCGAGCATCTTGCGCTCGCCGCCGGAGAGCGTGCCGGCGGGCTGGTCGAGGCGCTGGCCGAGCTTGGGGAAGATGGTCAGCACGTGATCGACCGCGTCGGCCTTCTTGCTCGCCAGCGAGCCGACCGCGAGATTGTCGCGCACCGACAGGCGCGCGAACACCGAATGCTCCTGCGGCACGTAGCCGATGCCGGCGCGGACGCGCTCCTGGGTCGCGCGGCGGCTGATGTCGCGGCCGTCGAAGGCGACCTCGCCCTTCCACGCCGGCAGCTCGCCGACGATGGTCTTCATCAGCGTGGTCTTGCCGGCACCATTGCGCCCGAGCACGGCGACGCCGCCACGCCAGGGAATGCCGAGGTTGATATCGAACAGGACCTGGCTGCGGCCATAGCCGGCGTCGAGATGCTTGATGTCCAAAAATTCAGGCACGGCGCAGATAGATCTCCTGGACGGCTTTGTTGGCCTGGATCTCGGGCACCGTGCCCGAGGCCAGCACCTTGCCCTGGTCGAGCACGGTGAGGCGATCGCAGATGTCGCGGATGAAATCGAGGTCGTGCTCGACGATGACAAGCGAGCAGTGCTGCTTGATCGGCTGGAGCAGTTCGCCGGTGACGCGGCGCTCCTCCAGGCTCATGCCGCCGGTGGGCTCGTCGAGCAGCAACAGCTTCGGCTTGCCGGCGAGCGCCATCGCGATTTCGAGCCATTGCTGCTGGCCGTGCGACAGCGCGGCGGCCGCATCGAAGGCGCGGTCGGCGAGGCGGAACTGCGTCAGCATGGTCATGACCTGGTCGTGCAACGCGCCGCGCGTGCGTGAGAACACGAGGTCGAACAGCGAGCACTGCGCCTGCAGCGCCAGCAGGATGTTGTCGTAGAGCGTCAGCGTCGGCAGCACGCTGGTGATCTGGAACTTGAGACTCATGCCGGCCCGCGCCCGCTCGGTCGGCGTGAAGGCGGTGATGTCGGTGTTGACGAAGGAGACCTTGCCCTGCGTCGGCACCTCGGCGCCGGCGATGCACTTCATCAGCGTGCTCTTGCCGGAGCCGTTCGGGCCGATCAGGCCGTGAAACTCGTTCTCGCCGACGGTCAGCGCCGCGCCGTCGAGCGCGGTAAGCTTGCCGAAGACCTTCCTGATGCCGGCGGCTTCAAGGAGCGGCATTGCGCTTCTCCTTTGGCTTGTCCTTGGCCTTCTCCTTTGCCTTGGCACCGAAGCTGCCGACCCGCTCGCGTTCGCCGAGCACGAAGCTGATCAGGCCGAGCGGCCGGAACAGGATCACGAGCAGCAGCAGCAGGCCCAGGATGATCGGCCAGACGTCGCGGTAATTGTCCGACAGCCAGAAGCTGACGCCCTCGACGATGATCGTGCCGATGACGGCGCCGATCAGCGTCCCGGAGCCGCCAAACAGCACGTAGAGCACCACTTGCGTCGAGACCACGACGCCGACCATGTTGGGCCAGACGAAACCCTCGTGGAAGGCATAGAGGCTGCCGGCAAGGCCGGCGACGGCGCCGCCGATGGCGAAGATGATGGCTTTCAGATGCTGGGTCTTGTAGCCGAAGAAGGCGATGCGCTGCTCGTTCTCGCGCAGGCCGGCCAGCGCCAGGCCGAACTGCGAGCGCACCAGGAAGCGGCAGAGCAGGTAGACGACGACGAGAATGCCGAGCACGAGATAGTAGAAGGACGGCCCTTCCGTGAATTCGTAGCCGCCGAGCGACATCGGCGCGATCGAGGGAATGCCGTTCTGGCCGCCGAGATAATACCAGCCGCGCGCGAGGCGATCGGCGGCGTAGGAGCCGGTGAGCGTGCCGAGCGAGACGAAGATCACGCTGGAGGGATGCCGTCCGAGCAGCAGGAAGCCGCCGAGCAGCAGCGCGAAGGTGAGACCGATGACGGTCCCTGCCGGCAGCACCAGGAAAATGTTGGTGATGTCGAGGTCGCGCGCGAGCAGCGCGACGCCATAGCCCGCCGAGCCGAAGAACAGCGCCTGGCCGAAGCTCATGATGCCGGCGTAGCCCCAGACCAGGTCGAACGACAGCGCGAACAGCGCGAGGATGATCACCCGCGTCGCGAACACCGTGAGATAGTCCTGCAACAGCAGCGGCGCGAACAGCGCCGCGAGGAGCACGAGGCCCTCCACGATCGGCAGGACTTTCCGGCCTGACGACCGCCCGGTCGATCCGACTCCGGCCACCGGAACGTCCGTGTCATCCCCGACGTCGGTGTGGACCGCCTGCTTAGCTGCACCCATGGACTTCAGCATTTCGAATTCGACATCGTGGGATCAGTCCGCCTGGTCGTGAGTCACCTCTCCCCAACGGGGAGAGGTGAAGAGAGAGTCTCTCGGCTGGCAGATATGCGAGCCAAACTGACGATCACCCAGCATTTGTCGTCAGCATTCCTTGGGGTCGACGAGGCCGTTGCTACGGGCGACGATCTCGTAGTTCCCGCCCTTGGCGACCGCGGTGTACATCTTCATCTTGCAGTGCCGCTTGCCCGGCACCATCTCGGCAGGTCCGCCCGGACCTTCGGCGATCTTGGCGTGGTCGAGCGCGGCGGCGACCGACTCGCGATCGATCTTGCCGGCTTCCTTGACGGCGGCTTCCCACAGCTTCAGGCCGCGATAGGTGCCGGTGGCGGCGCTGCCGGCGGCGAACAGGAAGTTGCCGGGGAAATCCTTCTCGTAGGCCGCCTGGATCTTGGCGTCGAACGGGTTTTCCTTGGTCAACACCTTGAAATAGTCGAGGCAGCTCGCGAGGCCTTCGATCTCGGCGGCCTGGTTGATGTTGAGCGTGTTCTCATCGTAGTAGACGCAGGCGAGCCGCCCGCCGTTCTTGAGGAAGCCCGCTTCATAGAGCTGCTTGAAAAACGGACCGACGCCCGGCGGGATGACGGTGTTGAAGACGACGTCGACCTTGTTGGAGATGATGCGGTTGACGGTCGAGGAGAAGTCGACCTGGTCGAGCGGGTAATATTCCTCGAACACGACCTCGCCGCCGTTGGCTTCGATCACCTTGCGGGCGTAGACGTTGAGCGTGTGCGGCCAGACATAGTTGGCGCTGGGCAGCGCGAACTTCTTGCCGCCGTTCTTGATCAGCCAGGGGATGAACTCGTCGCACTGCTGCGCCGGCGTCGGGCCGGTGCAGAACAGATAGGGCGTGCACTCCTTGCCTTCGTAGAGCTGCGGATAGATGTAGAGCGTCTTGCCGCGGGCGACGATCGGGTCCTTGATCGCGTTGCGCATCGACGAGGTGATGCCGCCGAGCACCATGTCGACCTTGTCGCGCTGGATCAGCTTTCGCACGTTGCCGACGGCGACGGATTCGTTGGACGCGGTATCCTCGATGTAGAGCTCGAGCGGCCGGCCGAGCAGGCCGCCGGCCGCGTTGATCTCCTTGATCACCATCTTGGCGACATTGGCGTCGGCATTGCCGGCATAGGCGATCGGGCCGGTGAGGTCGGTGGCGATGCCGACCTTGATCGGTCCTTCCGCCGCATTGGCCCAGCCGGCCGGGATCACCCAGCTGCCGACGCCGGTCGCAACCGCGCCGGAGGCAAAGGCGAAATTCGAAAGAAAGCGGCGGCGTGAGAGCTGAGTGCGGTCGAACATGTGACTAAACCCCTTTTCCAGCGATGATGCCCTGCGGGCGGAATTTGATGAAGACGATGGCAAGGACGAAGACGAGCACGTCGGCGACGACGGGCGCCATCACCCAGGGCAGCGCGGCGCTGAGCGTGCCGATGACGCCGGCGCCCGCGACCGGGCCGATGAAGGAGCCGACACCGCCGACCATGACCGCGACGAAGCCCTGGATCAGGAAGCGCAGGCCGAGATCGGCGTAGAGGCTGAACACCGGCACGATCAGCGCGCCGGCAAGCCCGGCGAGCGCGGAGCCGAACGCGAAGGTGGCGCCATACATCAAGGGCGTGGAGATGCCGGAGGCGCGCGCCAGCGACGGGTTCTCCAGCGTAGCGCGCATGCGCAGGCCGAAGCTGGTGCGCGAGAGCAGCAGGTAACAGCCGGCCATCACCAGGAGCGTGACGACGATGATGGTGAATCGCCAGGCCGAGATGTGGATGGAGCCGATGTCGATCGAGCCGCCGATCGGCTCCGGCACGGTGAGATAGAAGCCGCCGATCAGGCCGCGCACGGATTCGCGGATGATCAGCCCGAGCGCATAGGTGCCGAGCATGGCGACGATCGGAGCGGCATAGAAGCGGCGGATGATCAGCGCCTCCAGCACGAAGCCGAGCGCGCCGACCACGAAGGGCGCTGCGACCATGCCCGTCCAGATCGGCATGCCCTTGGCATAGGCGAGATAGGTGATGTAGGCCCCGAGCAGGACGAACTCGCCCTGCGCGAAGTTGAAGATGCCCATCATGCTGGCGATGATCCCGAGCCCCAGCACGATCAGGACGATGATCGCGCCGAAGCTCAGGATCTCGAACGCTGCGACGAACGCGTTAGCCATGCGCCATATTCTTGCTTTGACGCGTTCTCGTCACGCGAACCGGTATCCACTTCGCTCGAAAACGCTCTGGTCTTCCGTCCGTCTGCATCGACGCCTTTCTCACATCTTCTTCCAGTCGCCGATCTGCTCGAAGGCATGCGCGGCGCGGTAGATGGTCGTCTCCTCGAACATGCGGCCGACCAGCATCAGGCCGGCCGGCAGGCCGTCGACCATGCCGCAGGGCAGCGACATCGCCGGATGATGGGTGATGTCGAACGGCGCGGTGTTGGAGATCATCTCCAGCGCGCGAGCGACGTATTCCTCGCGGCTGGCATTGGGCTCCGGCAGCTTGGTCGCCTTCATCGGCGTCGTCGGCAGCAGGAGCAGATCGTAATCCTTGAACGCCTTGTCGTAGGCCGCGGTCAGCCGGCGGGAGATGTTGAGCGCCTTGCCGTAGAAGCGCGGACCGAAATTGTTGTTGATGTAGGTGCCGAGCATCATGAACAATTTCGTGGTCTCCGACAGCGAGTCGGCCTGCCGGCGCCAGCCGCGATGGAAATCCATCAGCGAGGTCGAATAGAGATCGCCGCGGCTGAGGCCGTAGCCGTCGCCGAACATCATGGTCTGGGTCAGGCCTTCGGTCCCGATCGGGGTCCAGATCGCGCCGCCCAGGAGGTGCATGGGGATCGAGACGGTCTCTACGGTGGCACCCAGATCCTTGAAGCGCTTTGCCGCCTCACGTACGCTTTCGTTCACTGCGGCCTCGGCGCCCGGCTGCTCGAAGCCTTCCTTCAGGATGCCGATCTTCATGCCCTTGACGCCCTGGCCGAGCGCCTTGGTGTATTCCTCGACCTTCGGCGCCTTGATGCGCGGATCGTAGCCGTCATCGCCGGCGAGCACTTCGAGCAGCAGCGCGTTGTCGGCGACGGTCGCGGTCATCGGGCCGGTGTGGTCGACGTAGATCTCGATCGGCATGATGCCGGTATAGGGCACGAGACCCCAGGTGGGCTTCATGCCGTAGATGCCACAGAACGAGGACGGCATGCGGATCGAACCGCCCTGGTCGCCGCCGATCGCCATGTCGACCTCGCCGAGCGCGACCACGACGCCCGAGCCCGACGACGAGCCGCCGGCCGAGTAACCCATCTTGTGCGGATTGTGCACCGGCCCGTAGGAGCCGGTGTGGCTGCCGCCGGACAGGCAGAAGTGCTCGCAATGCACCTTGCCCTTGATCTCCGCGCCGGCATCCAGCATGCGCGTGACGATGGTGGCGTCGAAATCCGGCACATAGCCTTCCAGCGTCGACGAGCCGTTGGTCATGGGCACGCCGGCCAGCATGATGTTGTCCTTCAGGGCGACGGTCTTGCCCTTGAGCTTGCCGCTGGCGGCGCCCTTCACGGTCGACTTGCGATACCAGGCGTTGCGCGGGTTCTCCTCGGCTGAGGGCCGGTAGCCCGGCGTGCGCGGGTATTTCACCTCCGGCACCTCGTCCGGCATCGTGGCAACGAGATTGTAGGCCTCGATCGAGCCCTGCATCAGGCCGCGGAACGAGGCGACGTCGTCGTCGGTCAGCGAAAGGCCGCACTGCGCGGCGACGCTGCGAAGTTGGTCGGGCGTGGGAAGGACAACTGTCACGGCGCTCTCCTTGAAGGCTTCTTGATTCCTGGCGTGGACGGAAGCCTTTCGCTCTCGCCTGCACAGCGCGGGCCAACCGGCTTCACGGTGTTACTAGAGACAGAAATATTTTCCTTTTCAAGTATTATCTCGCAGGGCCACTGCGGCGAATCGGCAGCGGGCGCTCAGAGCGTCTTGATGATCCTGAAGTCGAGACCGTCGGCTTCGGCGAGGTACATCGGCATCTCGGCGCGGCCATCGCGAAGAGTCACGGGACCGCGGCCCGCCGAGTAGACGATGTTGCGCGCGGCCTTCAGGAGCGGACGCAAGGCCAGCGAGCCCGCCCGGCCGGCCACCGCTTCCAGGAAGCGCAGCCCCTCATAGTTCGACTGGCCGACCGAGCCGACCGGCGGCGCATTGGCGCCGAACATGGCGTCGTATCCGCTGAGGAACTCGTCGTTGGCGCGTGACGCCATGCAGTTGAAATAGCCGGAGGCGCAGAACAGATTTTCGGTGTTGTCGGCGCCGATGCCGAGCAGCACGGTCTCGTCCATCGCGCCCCCGAGCCGCAGCGTCGATGTGGCAAGGCCCGCTTCGGCGAAGGCGCGGTTGAAGGTGATGCTGTCGGTGCCGATCAGGGAGATCAGCACCACGTCCGGCTTGGCGGCGCGGATGCGCGCCAGATGCGGCTCGTGATTGTCCTCGCCGACCGGGACAAACTCCTCGCCGACGACCTGGCCGCCCGCTTCCTTGATGTAGCGCTTCACGGCGCGATGCGACTGCCACGGCCAGACATAATCACTGCCGATCAGATACCAGCGCGCCGCCTTCTTGACCTCCGCGAGCCAATGGATCGACGGTCGGCTCTGCCAGCGCGGCGTCTCGCCGATCGCCATGACCCCCGGCGTGCGCTCGCCACCTTCATAGACCGGGGTGTAGATATAGGGGATGCGGTTACCGGTGACCTTGCGCAGCGCGACGCGGACGGCGCTGATATGCGATCCCATGATGAGATCGACCTCGTCGAAGGCAATCGCCTGCTCGGCGCGGCGAACCACCTCGTCGATCGGGCCGCCGGAATCGTAGAACGACAGTTCCAGCTCGCGGCCCAGAATGCCGCCGCGCTTGTTGATCTCGGCGACCGCCAGCATCGCGCTGTTGGTTGAACTCGGGCCCCAGATCCCGGGCGAGCCGGTGAAGGTGAGGAAATTCCCGATGCGCAGCTTGTTGCGCGCGCCGCGCCGCTTCATGAAATGCGCATCGACCGGAGACAGGTCGAAGTCCGCCGCCGATGACGACAAATTCCTGAACAGCAGGGACGGCGGCAACGCCGGTCCGCCGTGAGCCGGGAAGTTTACCGTCGCGCGCACGCCAACTCCTGTCTGACACCAGACCTGAAAGCACATTGAGCAGGCGGTCGCGGCTTCCGCCCTTTTGTTGGGCAATGATCCTATTTTGAAAACATTGAATATTCAACAATTGAAGTGCATATAGATGCAGCATTGATTGCAAGACATTCACTCATTTGGGTCAAGATGAAGTCTTAGCCGTGGCAAAACCGTCGAAAGAAAACTCCCCCATCACCGAACACCTGGCCTACCTGCTCGCGCAAGCCAACCGCGAAATCAACCGGCAGCTCGAACTGCGGTTGAGCAAGGAGGGCGTGCCGGTCGAGCAATGGCGCATCCTCAAAGTGCTGTCGGACGGCAACGGCCATTCGATGGGCGAGCTAGCAGATGCCGTGCTGCTCAACCATCCGACATTGACCAAGATGATCGACCGCATGGTCTCGGACACGCTGGTGTACCGCGTGCAGGATCCGAATGACCGCCGCAAGGTCCTGATGTTCATCTCCGACCGCGGCAAGGTGCTGTGCAAAAAGCTCAACTCGCTCGCGGTGGACCAGGAGGAGCACATCCTGGAGAGCTACGGCGACAAGTCGACGAGCGAATTGAAGCGGCTCCTGGAGAGCCTGATCGACAGCTCGAATTGAGTCGACAGCTCGAATTGAAGCTCGGCTGCGCCGGCCGAAGCCGATCAGGCGATGCGACGGGCGGAACAAAAAGCGGAACTGATGGTTGATCCCGGGCGCGTACGGCCGTGAGGAACCAATCCACCGAGGCGGCCCCGTCCGTTTGAAGCCACCCCACGGGTCGCGAATGACACGCTCAGTATTGATTGTCGAAGACGAAATCTTCGTCGCCAGCGACATTGCCCGCATCCTGGAGGACGCGGGCTATCGTGTCGCTGCCATTGCTGCTGATCGCAAGGAGGCCCTGGAAGCAGGGCCCAAGGCGCAGATCGCGCTGGTGGACGTCAACCTGCGCGACGGATCGACCGGTCCGCAGATCGCACTCGACCTGTCACGCACCTACGGAACCAAGATCGTCTACGTCACCGCAAATCCCGCGCAGATCGCGCCCCGGGCGGAGACCGCGATTGGATTCATCCGCAAGCCTTTCAGCGATGAAGCGATCCTGACCGCGGTTCATCACGCCGCCGGCGAGGTGGCTCAGCCCCGCTCCCCCGACGTCACGTTCTTTGCGGCAGCGGCCGGCTCATCGAGGCCTTTGGAATCGTAGCCACGGCCCGGAGCCCTTCCCGTTTCCAGGCGTAGGAGATCGCCCCGCCCAGCTGGTTGGACATGCTCAAGGCGATCAGCCTGGAGCCGAAGCCTTCCACCGCCGGCGCCGCCTCGACTTGCGGACCGCCGCTTTCCGTCCACGCAATCACGACATCATCATCCGTCTCGCTGATGTCGATGGCGACGCGTCCCTCCAGCCTCGAGAGCGCGCCGTACTTCGCGGCATTGGTCGCCAGTTCGTGGAACGACAGCGCCAGGGGCGTCGCGGAACGGTCGTCGATGCGAAAATCGCCGCCCGTGATAGCAACCCGCTGCGCCTCCGACTGATAGGCCGACAGAAGCTGCTCCAGGAGGCCCTTGAGAGTTGCCTGCGTCGAGGTCGGCTGCGATCGGGCGCTGTGCGGACGCACGAAGTCGTGCGCCTTGCCGAGCGACATGATGCGCGAACGCAGCTCGTCCGCCAGCCCCTTGAGCTCCGGATGCGTGCGCGTCGACAGGCCGATCAGCCCGTTGATGACGGAGAAGATGTTCTTGATACGATGGCTCAGCTCCTGGCTGATCATCTCGCGCTGCTCCATCAGCAGCTTCTGCTCGTGAATGTCGGTGCAGGTACCGAACCAGCGGGTGATGTTGCCTTCTGCATCGCGAATTGGCAGGGCGCGTCCGAGGGTCCAGCGATAATTGCCCTCGGCATTCCTCAAACGGTATTCGATCTCGTAGGGTTCGCCGGTTCTCAGCGAATGCCGCCAGCGTTCCCAGGCCTTGTCCTGATCGTCGGGGTGGAACATCCCGTTCCAGCCCTCACCGTCGGTGGAGCCCTCCGGCACGCCCGTGAATTCGTACCATCTGGCGTTGTAGTAATCGTGGTGACCGTCGGGCAAGGTCGACCACACCATCTGGGGCATGGTGTCGGCCAGAATGCGAAACTTCTGCTCGGTCTCCGACAGCGCCTGCTTTGCGACGGCCTCGCTGGCCTGCTGGATTCGCGTGGTCTTGCGGTGCCCCATTGCGCCCATGACCTGGGAGGCCATGACGCGCAGACCCTGCTGCTGAAGCGGCGTCAGGCCCGGCCTCGGCACGCGATCGATGACGCAGAGCGAGCCGAGCGGAAACCCGTCCTCCGTCACGAGCGGCGCGCCGGCGTAGAATCTGATGAACGGGTCTCCCGTCACCAGGGGATTTTCAGCGAACCTCGGATCCCGGGTCGCATCGGGCACGACCATCAGGTCGGAGCCCAGCATGGCATGCGCACAGAACGAGGATTCGCGCGGCGTTTCGGAGACGTCGAGGCCGTGTTTGGCCACGAAGCGCTGCATGGTGTCGCCCACCACGCTGACGAGACAGATCGGCACGTCGCACAAAGCCGCCGTGAAGGACGTCAGCTCGTCGAAGCCCGCCTCGTCGGCGAGGTTTTCGAGATCGTGCGCGGCGAGGATTTCGGTTCTGGACGGCGGGAGATTGTCTGCGGAACTCATGAAATGGTCTAACCCCGGCGCCAGCGCAGCCATCATCGAGCGACATCGCGTCATCGCCGGCGGTGTGGCGGGCCTCCCCATGTTGAGCCGACCTGCATTCCGGTCGTCGAAATTGGTCAGGCCGCGGCGGACGACATTGTCCTTGCTTGCGAGACGAGCGCACGTCCCCGCAAGGTCACGCCATGACAACAACATTTGTTACAAAGGGTTCCGCGGCACTGATGCCGCGGCAGCAATGGAATCGGGCAAGGCGAGCCGGCCGGCAGCCCGGCCGGTACTCCGGCTAGGCATACCTGCCGTGGCAGTGCTTGTACTTCTTGCCCGAGCCGCAGGGGCAGTCCTCGTTGCGGCCGATCTTGCCCCAGCTGGCAGGGTTCTTCGGATCGCGTAGCGATGCATCCATGGCCGGGGCGCCGAGGCTGACGCTGGCAAGCGCCATTTCGTCTTCGCCGGTGTTCGGGTCGAACTTGTGCGCTTCCATCGGCGGCAGGGCGGGAGCTTCCTGCTCCGGCGGGACGATCTCGACCCGCATCAGCTGCGCCGTAACCGCCTCGCGCAAATGCGCGCTCATCTCCTGGAAGAGATTGAAGGCTTCGGTCTTGTATTCCTGCAAGGGATCACGCTGGCCGTAGCCGCGCAGGCCAATGACCTGGCGCAGATGGTCGAGCATGATCAGGTGCTCGCGCCAGAGATGATCGAGGGTCTGGAGCAGGATGGTCTTCTCGACGTAACGCATCACGTCGGGACCCCATTGCGCGACCTTGGCGGCCATGTGCTCGTCGGCGCGGGTCTCGATGCGGGAGAGCAGCTCCTCGTCGGCGATGCCCTCTTCCTTGGCCCATTCGTCGACCGGCAGGTCGAGATCCAGCACGCGCTTCAGTTCGTCCTTGAGGCCCGCAACGTCCCACTGCTCGGCATAGGCATGCTCGGGCACGTGCTTGGCGACGAGGTCGTCGATGAAGGCGTGGCGCATGTCGGTGACGGTCTCGGCGACGCTCTCGTCCTTCATCAGCTCGACGCGCTGATCGAAGATGACCTTGCGCTGGTCGTTCTGGACATTGTCGAACTTGAGGAGGTTCTTGCGGATGTCGAAGTTGCGCGCCTCGACCTTCTGCTGTGCCTTCTCCAGGGCCTTGTTGATCCAGGGATGGATGATGGCCTCGCCCTCTTGCAGGCCGAGACGCTGGAGCATGCTGTCGAGACGGTCCGAGCCGAAGATGCGCATCAGATCGTCTTCGAGCGACAGGAAGAATTTCGAGCGGCCGGGGTCGCCCTGACGGCCGGAACGGCCGCGCAGCTGGTTGTCGATGCGGCGGGATTCGTGCCGCTCGGAGCCGATGATGTAGAGGCCGCCCGGCTTCTTCACAGTCTTGGCGGGCTTAGACCCCTTCGCCGGCTCGATCTCGACGGTTTCCTCGGCCTTCAGCACGAGGTCGCGGAAATGCGCGATGTCGGCCTTGATCTGCTCGATCTTCCTGGCCTTCTCGGCCTCGTCCTCAATGCCGGCGGTTTCCTGCTGGATGCGCATCTCCAGCGAGCCGCCGAGCTTGATGTCGGTGCCGCGGCCGGCCATGTTGGTCGCGATCGTGATCGCGCCGGGAACGCCGGCTTCGGCGACGATGTAGGCTTCCTGCTCGTGGAAGCGCGCGTTCAGCACAGCGAACAGCTTCGCCGGCTTGCCGGCGCGGGCGGCGGCATAGAGCTTGTCGAGCGCGTTCTCCTTGCCGAAGTCGATCTGCTTGTAGCCGTTCTTCTTCAGGAATTCGGCAAGCACCTCCGATTTCTCGATCGACGCCGTGCCGACCAGCACCGGCTGGAGCCGCGAATTGGCGCGTTCGATCTCGGCGAGGATGGCGCCGTATTTTTCCTGCTGGGTGCGGTAGACCTCGTCGTCCTCGTCGAGGCGCGCGACCGGCAGGTTGGTCGGAATCTCCACGACCTCGAGCTTGTAGATGTCGAACAACTCGTCCGCCTCGGTCGCGGCCGTGCCGGTCATGCCCGCCAGCTTCTCGTACATGCGGAAGTAGTTCTGGAAGGTGATCGAGGCGAGCGTCTGGTTCTCGGGCTGGACCTGGACGTGCTCCTTGGCTTCCAGCGCCTGGTGCAGGCCTTCCGAATAGCGGCGGCCCGGCATCATGCGTCCGGTGAACTCGTCGATGATGACGACCTCGTTGTCGCGGACGATGTAGTCCTTGTCGCGCGTGAACAGCGTGTGGGCGCGCAGGGCCTGGTTGATGTGGTGCACGACGGAGACGTTCTCGACGTCGTAGAGCGACTCGCCCTTGAGCTGGCCGGCATCGCGCAGCAGCGTCTCGATCTTCTCCATGCCGGCTTCGGTCAGCGTCACCGTGCGCTGCTTCTCGTCGACGTCGTAGTCGGTCTTGTCGAGCCTGGGCAGGAAGCCGTCGATGGTGTTGTAGAAATCGGAGCGGTCGTCGAGCGGACCGGAGATGATCAGCGGCGTGCGCGCTTCGTCGATCAGGATGGAGTCGACCTCGTCGACGATGGCGAAGAAGTGCGGGCGCTGGACCATGTCCTCGAGCCGGTACTTCATGTTGTCGCGCAGATAGTCGAAGCCGTATTCGTTGTTGGTGCCGTAGGTGATGTCGCAGGCATAAGCCGCCTTGCGCTCGGCGTCGTCGAGGCCGTGCACGATCACGCCGGTGGTCATGCCGAGGAAGCCGTAGATCTGGCCCATCCAGCCGGAGTCGCGGCGGGCGAGATAGTCGTTGACGGTGACGACGTGGACGCCCTTGCCGGCGAGCGCGTTGAGGTAGACCGCAAGCGTTGCGACCAGCGTCTTGCCTTCGCCGGTCTTCATCTCGGCGATGTCGCCCTCGTGCAGCACCATGCCGCCGATCAGCTGGACGTCGAAATGGCGCTGGCCGAGCGTGCGCTTGGCCGCCTCGCGCACGGTGGCGAAGGCGGGCACGAGGAGGTCGTCGAGCGTCTTGCCGTTCGCGAGCTGCTGCTTGAATTCCGCGGTGCGCGCTTTCAGCGCCTCATCGGACAGTTTGGAGAGCTCGGGCTCCAGCGCGTTGATCGCGTTGACGCGGGACTGATATCCCTTCACCCGCCGGTCGTTGGCGGAGCCGAAAAACTTGCGGGCGAGCGCGCCGATCATGCCTAGTTCCTGTGTTCGCGATCTAACCGCGTTGCAGCCAAGAAGTTGTCACCCGCCTGCCTATCAACTCACCGTGACGCCTGATGGCGCCTTCAGCCCGGATTGCGGGGTCGTCCGCCATATGGGTGGGAATTGAGCAAGCCTTGGTTCAACGGCCAAAAACGCAGCAAAATAAACGCCATCGCCATGGGCGCGACCGGTGAGAGATATGGCCCGCCCCCAGCCTTGTCAACGGCGGCCGCATTGCGGCTAATTCATCATTTTGACAGACTTTTCGCGTTGCCAAGCCCCCCTGAATTGGGCGAGTGTCCGCCCCGCTCGAGCAGCCCCCCTGCTTCAACATAAGGATTTTCCATGACCACCTCGTCCCCGGTAACCACCGGCCAGCGCTTCCGCCATGCATCCGCCCTGGCTGGCTGCCTCGCTCTGGCGCTGTCCCTGGCGATCGCGGGCCCGCTCCGGGCCGCCGACGATCCGGTGCTGGCGAAGGTCAATGGCGCCGAGATCAAGAAGAGCGACGTCGCCATGGCCGAGGAGGAACTCGGGCCGAGCCTCGCCCAGATGGACCCGGCGACCAAGGACGAGAACGTCCTGTCCTTCCTGATCGACATGAAGATCGTCAGCAAGGCTGCCGAAGACAAGAAGATCGCCGACAGCGAGGAATTCAAGAAGCGCCTGGCATTCGCCCGCAACCGGCTTCTGATGGACAGCCTGCTCGCCAGCGAGGGCAAGGCCGCCACCACGCCGGATGCCATGAAGAAGGTCTATGAGGAGGCCTCCAAGCAGATCACCGGCGAGCAGGAGGTGCGCGCCCGCCACATCCTCGTCGAGACCGAGGACGAGGCCAAGGCGGTGAAGGCAGAGCTCGACAAGGGCGCCGATTTCGCCGAGCTCGCCAAGAAGAAGTCCAAGGACCCGGGCTCCGCCGATGGCGGCGACCTCGGCTTCTTCACGAAGGAGCAGATGGTGCCGGAGTTCTCGGCCGTCGCTTTCGCGCTGGAGCCGGGCAAGATCTCCGATCCCGTGAAGTCGCAGTTCGGCTGGCACATCATCAAGGTCGAGGAAAAGCGCAACCGCAAGGCGCCTGATTTCGAGCAGGTCAAGGCCCAGATCGAGCAGTACGTGACCCGCAAGGCCCAGGCCGAGTATGTCGCCAAGCTGCGCACGGAAGCCAAGGTCGAGCGGCTGGATCAGCCGGCGGCCAAGGACGCCAAGCCCGCAGACGCTGCCAAGCCGTCCGACAGCAAGATGGCGCCGCCGGCGAAGAAGTAAGAATTCGCTGTCACTTCGCTGACGCCGAGAGTATCTAAGCATCGCAATGGCCGGGCATCCCCCGGCCATCTGCATGTCCAGACCTCACCAAGGCGCCCCGCGATGTCCTCCTCCGTCTCTCCCCTCGCCCCCAAAACCGTTCCCGACATGCCCGTGATCGCGGGCATCCGTCTTGCGACGGCGGAAGCCGGCATCCGCTACAAGAACCGCACCGACGTTCTGCTGGCGGTGATGGACAAGGGAACCGCGGTCGCCGGTGTCTTCACCAAATCGAAGTGCCCGTCCGCCCCCGTGGAATGGTGCCGCGCCAGGCTGAAGGGCGGCAAGGCGCGCGCTCTGGTGGTCAATTCCGGCAATGCCAACGCCTTCACCGGCAAAACCGGCCGCGCCTCGACGGCGCTGACGGCGAAGATCGCGGCCAAGGCGGTCGGATGCAGCGAAAGCGAGATCTTCCTGGCCTCGACCGGCGTGATCGGCGAGCCGCTCGATGCGACCAAGTTCGACGGTGTGCTCGGCCGCCTCGTCGAGACCGCCGAGCCCGGCAATTACCTCGCCGCGGCCAAGGCGATCATGACCACCGACACGTTCCCGAAAGTCGCGACCGCGACCGTCAAGCTCGGCAAGGCCAAGGTCACCATCAACGGCATGGCCAAGGGCGCCGGCATGATCGCCCCCGACATGGCGACGATGCTGTCGTTCATCTTCACCGACGCCCCGATCGCGCCGGCGGCCTTGCAGGCGCTGCTCAAGAGCGGCGTCGAGGACACTTTCAATGCGGTGACGATCGACGGCGACACGTCGACCTCGGACACCCTGCTCGCCTTCGCGACGGGGGCCGCCGCCGCGCAGGGCGCGCCGAAGATCAGCCGCGCCAGCGATCCCCGGCTGAAGGCCTTCGTCAAGGCGTTCAACCAGGTGCTCGCCAACCTCGCCGAGCAGGTGGCCCGCGACGGCGAAGGCGCGCGCAAGCTGGTCGAGATCACGGTCGAGGGCGCCAAGACCAAGGCTTCGGCGCGCAAGATCGCGATGTCGATCGCCAACTCGCCGCTGGTGAAGACGGCGATCGCCGGCGAGGACGCCAATTGGGGCCGCGTGGTGATGGCGGTCGGCAAGGCCGGCGAGCCGGCCGACCGCGACAAGCTCTCGATCTCCTTCAACGGCATCCGCGTCGCCAAGAGCGGCGCGCGCGATCCGTCCTATGACGAAGCCCAGGTGTCGGAAGCGATGAAGGCGCCGGAGATCGCGATCAAGGTCTCGCTCGGCCTCGGCAAGGGCCGCGATCGCGTGCTGACCTGCGATCTCACCAAGGAATACGTCGCGATCAACGGGGATTACAGGTCGTAGGGCTCAGGCAGTCCTTTCGGGGGTCCGCGAAGCAAGCCTCCAGGAATCCAGACCTCATGCGGCCCGAGATTCCGGGATCGATGCCGAGGCATCGCCCGGACTGGCGGCAAAGCCGTCAGCCCGAGAGCCTCGCGTCCGCGACCGCCTTCTTGAACAACGCGTTCATCGCGTCCGAGATGCCTTCCGTCGGGCTCACCTCGAAGTACAGCCCGGTCGAGGCGCAGCTCTGCATGTTCTTCGCGATCTCGCTGTTCGGCGACGGACCATAGGGGCCGGCATTGAACGGATTGATCCAATTCATGTACCAGGTGTTGGTGGGCAGCGCGAGATACGTCGTGTACAGCACGGCGATCTTGACCCCCCGATCCTTCATCGTCTTGCAGAGCGCAGGATTGAGCGGCGACTGGCAACGCGTGGTGCCCGAGCGCGGTTTCAGACACGCGGTGTTGTTCTCGTCAGCGACCCCGTCGGATACGAAGAACAGATATTTGAGCGGGCTGGACGACGTGCCCGATCCGGGCGCGCTGATCTGACCGTTGATCGCCGGAAAGACCGCGGTGAACGGGGTGTCCTGATCGTTGTTCTCGTTCTGGCCGTTCACCGACATCAGGTCGATCTTGCCAGCCGCCGTCTTGGCGCTGGAGAGAGAGGCCGACAGCGAAAACAGGCTGCGCAGGCCGAGCGTGCTCGCGGAGCCGCCGAAATCGTAGATCGCCATCCTGAACTGGTTCGAATAGGTTTGGGTGGCGCTCGCCGTATCCATCAACGACTGCGTGGCGCTCCGAAGCACGTCGATCCGGGTGGTCACCCCAAGCTTCTTGGCCAGGTCGTAGTAATTGTTCTTGTCCTTGAGATCGTGGCAGGCGAAAGCGCACTTGTCCGACGTGTTGTTGACCATCTTCTGCACGTCGGCGGGCGTCGCACCGACGCCCATGGACGGCGAATTGTCGAGCAGCAGATAGAAATCGATATAGAGCGGCATGCTGGCCGTCGCCTTCGACGTGCCGGTCATGGTCAGCGCGGTCTTGCCGATCAGGCCGAGAAACATGGTGTTGATGGTGGCGCTGAACGTGACGGTCGAGGTGACGGTCGAGCCGGACTTGGCGACCGTGGTCGTGAGGCTGGTGAGCTTGTAGTCGGTCAGATTGGCGCGATTGGCGTTGAAGATGTTCTCGGCATCGGTGACGCCAACGGCAATCGAGCCGTCCGAAGTCATCGCGCCGGCGGCCTTGAAGGCCGGGGAAGCCTTGGCGATCGAGCCGACACTGGCGGCATCGGCCGCGGCCTGAAGCTTGGACCTGACGTGGGTCGCACGAGAATAGTCGACGGCGCAGCCGACGGCGCTGATCAAGGGAACGCAGGACAGCGCGAAAATCACCGCGATATTGCCGCGCCGGTCATGGACGAACCGGTGGATGATGGCGGAAATCGCTGCGCGCATGACTTTGGCCCGGAGTGGTTTGATCGTTCCACTCTAGGAACCGTCGATTAAATATGACTTATGGAGACTCCAGAACACGGACCGCAATGGGGTTAACAATCCGTTGCGGTTGGACTTCAGCAAGCGAAAGTCACGGATGGCCGATCTGAAACTGACACTGGTGGTGGCCTGCGCGCTCGTCGACGCCGACAAGCGCGTCCTGATCGCGCAGCGCCCCGAGGGCAAGGCGCTGGCCGGCCTCTGGGAATTTCCCGGCGGCAAGCTCGAGGCGGGCGAGCGACCGGAGCAGAGCCTGATCCGCGAGCTCCACGAGGAGCTCGGCATCACCGTCGCCGAGCCATGCCTCGCGCCGCTGACTTTCGCGAGCTACGGCTACGAGACCTTTCACCTTCTGATGCCGCTCTACATCTGCCGGCGCTGGGAGGGGCAGGTGACGCCGCGCGAGGGCCAGAACCTCGCCTGGGTCCGCGCCAACAAGCTGCGCGACTATCCGATGCCGCCGGCGGACATTCCGCTGATCCCGCATTTGATTGATTTGCTGATGTGAGATGCCGGCGGGCACCTCACTCTCAGCGTCGTGCCCGGGCTTGTCCCAGCAATGACGGAGGAAACAGCCTACCTCTCCCCCGCCTTCTTCACCGCGTCCGCCAGGCTTGCCTTGGCCGACCCCGGCTTAAGCGGCTGCTGCTGGCTCGCATGCGGGGCCCAGCCGGACAGCCAGATGATATCGAAGGTGGCACGGATGCGGCCGTCGGGATCGGCAAAACGTTCGGCATAGATTTCGGCCATCCGCAGCATCGTCGCGCGCCGGCTCGGCGTTCGCCGCCGCTCGATCAGCACATTGGCCGCGCCCATCCGGCGGAGATCCTGCATCAGCGCGAACGCATTGGCATAGCGCACCACGACGCGGTCGACATCGGTGACCGGCAGCGCGAAGCCTGCCCGCTGCAACAGCGCGCCGATATCGCGCAAATCGGCGAACGGCGCGACGCGCGGCGACACGCCACCCTCGCATTCGGCCTCCGCCGCGGCAAAGGCCTGCCGTAGCTCGGTGAGGCTGTCGCCGCCGATCATCGCCGCGAGCAGCAGCCCGTCCGGCTTCAGCGCGCGCCGAATTTGCGCGAGCACGCCTGGCAGATCGTTGACGAATTGCAGCGCCAGCGCCGAAACGACGATATCCAGGCTTTCCGGCGCGAAGGGCAGCGTCTCCGCGCCCGCCGCATCGGGTGCAATCCGCGCGATGGTCGGAAGCTTTTTGCGCAACGCCGCGAGCCCCTCGCCGGGCGTCCAGAGATCGGCTGGAGCGTGAAACTCGCGCACCACCGCAGCCAGCCGGTCGGACATGTCCTCGGCGACGCGATCGAGCAGAAATGTCACCTCACCCAGCGCCTGCGCGCGGCGCTGCCTCGCATGCAGCAGCGCACGATCGAACAGGGCGGGCGGGGTTTGCGTGGTCTGAGCCATGCTGCTGGTTACGCCGATCACCACGGTTCTGGCAACGCTCGATGCCTCGCATCGCCGGGAGCGCTGCGGCCGGCGCGCGAGACGGAGGCTTGAGCGGATGATTGCGGAACGCTAGCCTTCCCTCATGGAAGCCGAAGCCACCCCCATCCGTTCCTTCGCCGCGCCGCTGCGGGTGGCGTGGACGGCTGGCCGCCACGTGCTGTCGCGCGCAGCACGGCTCGCGCTCGACATCGCACTGCCGACGCAGTGCGTTTCCTGCCACGAGCCGGTCGACGGCGAGGGCGTTTGTGCTTCGTGCTGGGCGCGGCTGTCGTTCATCGAGCGGCCCTATTGTCCGCGGCTGGGCATTCCCTTCGTCTATGACCCCGGCCCCGACATGCTGTCGATGGAGGCGATCGCGAGCCCGCCGGCCTACCAGCGCGCGCGGGCCGCGGTGCGCTATGACGACGTCGCGCGCACCCTGGTCCACGCGCTGAAATACCAGGACCGCACCGATCTGGCGCCGGCCATGGGCCGCTGGATGGCGCGCGCGGGCGGCGAGCTGCTCGCCGGCGCCGACATGCTGGTACCCGTTCCCTTGCATTGGCGGCGGGCCTGGCGACGGCGCTACAACCAGTCCGGAGCGCTCGCGCGCATCATCGAGCGGCAGAGCGGGGTGAAGGTCCGAGGCGAGCTGCTCCGCCGGGTACGCCCGACCGAGCAGCAGATAGGCCTGTCGCGGGCTCAGCGCGCCACCAATGTGCAGGGTGCATTCCAGGTATCTCCCGACCGTCAGGCTGACGTCCAGGGCCGTCGCATTGTCCTGATCGACGATGTCCTGACGTCGGGGGCAACGCTGGATGCCTGTGCGCGGGTCTTGCTGCGCGCCAAAGCGGCCCAGGTCGACGTGCTGGTCTTCGCCCGGGTTGTCGAGAGCGGCCCCCGTCCCATATAATTCAATGACTTCATGACATGAGAGCGCTGGACGCCATGACTGCTGCTGTCGAGATCTACACCAGGCCGGGCTGCGGCTATTGTTCCGCCGCCAAGTCGCTGCTGACCCGCAAGAAGGCGGCCTTCACCGAATTCGATGTGGCCAAGAACCCCTCCTGGCGCGAGGAAATGTACGGTCGTGCCGGCCAGGGTTCGACGTTCCCGCAGATCTGGATCGGCGGCACTCATGTCGGCGGCTGTGACGAGCTCTATGCGCTCGATCGGGAGGGCAAGCTCGACGGCATGCTCGAGAGCATCAAGGCCGTCTCATGAGCGAGAACCGCACATTCACCGCGGCCATGGTGCAGATGCGCACTGGCCTGATGCCCGGGCCGAGCCTCGAACAGGCAACGAGGCTGATCCGGCAGGCTGCGGCCAATGGCGCCGACTACGTGCAGACGCCCGAGGTCAGCAACATGATGCAGCTGAACCGCAAGGCGCTGTTCGAGCATCTCCAGAGCGAAGAGGACGACGCTTCGCTGAAAGCCTACCGCGCGCTCGCGGCGGAGCTCAAAATTCACCTCCATGTCGGCTCGCTGGCGCTGCGCTTCTCGGCGGAGAAGGCGGTCAACCGCTCCTTCCTGATCGGGCCTGAGGGCAATGTGCTCGCGAGCTACGACAAGATCCACATGTTCGACATCGAGCTGCCGGACGGCGAGAGCTACCGCGAATCCGCCAACTACCAGCCGGGCGAGACGGCCGTGATCTCCGACCTGCCCTGGGGCCGCGTCGGGCTGACGATCTGTTACGACGTGCGCTTCCCGGCACTCTACCGCGCGCTCGCCGAGAGCGGCGCGTCCTTCATCACCGTGCCCTCTGCGTTCACCCGCAAGACCGGCGAAGCGCATTGGCACGTGCTGCTGCGCGCACGCGCGATCGAGACCGGCTGCTTCGTCTTCGCCGCGGCCCAGGCGGGCCTGCACGAGAACAAGCGCGAGACCTATGGCCACTCGCTGATCATCGATCCCTGGGGCGAGATTCTCGCCGAGGGTGACGTCGAGCCCGGCATCATCATGGCGAAGATCGACCCCGCCAAGGTCGAGACCGCCCGTCGGGCTATCCCATCGCTCCAGCATGGCCGCCGCTTCGGCGTCTCCGATCCGAAGGCCGGGCCGGACCATCTGCACCTCGTGCGGGGATCGGCATGATCCGCTACGCACTGCACTGCGACCGGGACCACGCCTTCGAGAGCTGGTTCCAGAGCTCGTCCGCCTATGATTCGCAGGTGAAGCGGAAGCTCGTGACCTGCCCGATCTGCGGCTCGGCCAAGGTCGAGAAGGCGATCATGGCGCCGCGCATCGTGGGCAAGAAAGGCCGCGGGCGCGCGACGCCGCCGCCGGAGCCCGCCTCGACGCCGGCGCCCGAGGCCGCGCCGTCCGGGCCAACCTCGCTGCTGATGGCGCAGGAGCGCGAGCTGCGCGCCAAGCTCAAGGAGCTTCGCGACCACATCGTCAAGACCGCCGACAATGTCGGCGACCGCTTCGCCAACGAAGCCCGCGCGATGCATTACGGCGACAAGGAGCATCGCCCGATCTACGGCGAGGCCTCGCCCGACGAGGCGAAGTCGCTGATCGACGAGGGTATCGAGGTATCGCCGCTGCCGGTGTTGCCGGAAGACCGGAACTAGGCGATCGCGGTGAAGCGCGGGCCGCTCCCCATATCCCACAGATCAACCTGAACGTCACGCTTGCCTCTCGGCTTGCATTGCAGTTGAATAAAGCTGCAACGGGAGGGCGAGTTGTCATTCAAACTGCGAACGGAATTAATTCCGGTTATCGTCACCGGCTACGTGATGGGCGCCGCGTGCCATGCGCAGGAGCTTTCGCAAGAATGGCTGTGGTGTGCCGGGAAGAAATCGGCGACATTTGATAGACAACTCGAATCTTGCAACAAACTGATTGAGTCGCCCGACGTAGCACCCGCGAACAAATCAATCGCATACTGCAACCGTGCGCTTGTGTACCGGATGTCGGGCGATATTGCTCGAGCAACATCCGACCTTGACGAATCCTTCCGTCTGGATACGGAAAAATATCCGTCTCTACTTTGCCGCGCGCACCAGCACTACTTCATGGGTGATATCGAGCGGGCTATCACCGGTTATAGCGAAGCCATATTCTCCAATCCGAAGCGACCTGAGGCGTTCGTTGCTCGCGGCTCAGCATATAGATTGATCAAAGACCTTGGTCGTGCGATCGCGGATTTCGATGAGGCTATCAGACTAGCGCCTGCCGACGCCCTGGCTTACGCAAATCGCGCAGACGCGCAATTCCGGGCACAACGTTACGATCTGTCAATGAGAGATTTCGACGAAGCAATTCGGCTCGACCCGAACATGACACCTGCCTATGAAGGTCGAGCGAAGGCGCGCGCGGCCCTGCATAGCGAGCCGCGCTCTTTAGACTCCCACCAATAGCGCCACCCCGATGATAATCAGCGCGATGCCTGCGAGTTCGCGCGGCGCGATCGGCTGCTTGAACGAGTAATAGGCCACCGCCTGCGCGAACAGCACCTCGATCAGAGCGAGCGTGCGGACATTGGCGGCGGCCGTCAGCGCGAACGCCAGGAACCAGAATTGCGAGGCGAAGGCGCCCATGAAGCCCGCGAGCAGCGACGGCTTCCACAGGCCGAGGATCGCCTGCAGCACTTTTGGCGCGCGCCAGAGCAGATAGATCGTCAGCACCAGCGTCTGCACGAAAAGGCCGAGCACCAGCGTGAACGACGCTGAGGTCACGAAAGAGACGCCTGGTACGTTGATGATGGCGCCGCGAAAACCGACAGCGGACAGCGCGAACGCGGCCGCGGCGACGAGCCCGGTGATGGTCGGCTTCAATTCGGCAAAGCTCTTCTCGCCGCCGGGCCTGAGCGCGGTGATGACGACACCGACGGTCGCGATCACGATCGCCAGCACTTTCAGCCAGGTCAGGTGATCGCCGAGAAAGACGAAGCCGAAGATGGCGGTCTGGATCGCCTCGGTCTTCAGGTAGGCCGTCGTCACCACGAAGGAGCGGTCGTTCATGGCGAGCAGCATCAGTCCGGTGGCGACGATCTGGCTGAGCGCGCCGAGCAGCAGCCACGGCCAGAACACGGCCGGCGGCTGGCCGAGATGATCCCCGGTCGCGATCAGCACCACGCCCAGAAACAGCACCGAGAACGGAAAGCCGAACAGGAAGCGGATATTGGTCGCGCCCCAGGTCCCCAGCGGCTTCGTCAACGACCGCTGCATCGCATTGCGCGCGACCTGCCCGAGCGCGGCAATGATCGTGAAGGGAATCCAGAGGCTGGCGATGGTGAGCATGGGGGTGGGGGCAATAGAAGGGACCTGAGCCAACGTGCCGCTGGCGGCGAGGCAGGTCAATCACGCGGATGCATGGGGGCGATGCTCTCGCAACAAACTCGGTGTCGTCCCTGCGAACGCACTAGGGCATGCACGTATCTAGTGCTTTCGCAGGGACGACACCATCCTGGAGACACGAGTTCGTATCTCGCTGACAGCAGCCTCACACCATCCCTTCCGCCACCACCATGTAATTCACGTCCATGTCGGACGAGAGGGACCATTTGTCGGCGAACGGGCTGTAGACGACGCCGGTCTGCTCGGTGATGACGAGGCGGTTGTCGAGCAGATATTTTGCAAGCTCGTCGGGGGTGACGAACTTGTTCCATTCGTGGGTGCCGCGCGGCAGCCAGCGCAGGACGTATTCGGCTCCGACGATGGCGAGGGCGAAGCTCTTCCAGTTGCGGTTCAGCGTCGAGACGACCATCAGGCCGTTCGGCTTCAGCATCGAGGCGCAGCGCTTCAGGAAGACGCCGACATCGGTGACGTGCTCGACCACCTCCATCGCCAGCACGATGTCGAAGCGCTCGCGCGGGTCGATCTCCTCCACCGTGGTGCAGCGATAGTCGATCGCAAGGTGGCTCTTGTCGGCGTGCAGCTTCGCTGCGGCGATGTTGCTCGAAGAAGGATCGATGCCGATTACCTGTGCGCCCAGGCGCGACAACGGCTCGCACAGCAGGCCGGCGCCGCAGCCGATGTCGAGCAAGCGCAGGCCGCCGAGGCAATTGAGGCTGCGCACGTTGCGCTCGAACTTGCGGCAGGCGGCGTCGCGGATGTAGCCGAGCCGCAGCGGGTTGATCCGGTGCAGCGGCGCCATCTTGCCCTTGGGGTCCCACCACTCCGCCGAGAGTTTCGAGAATTTCGCGATCTCGGCGGCGTCGACGGTCGAGCCCGGCTGGGCGGCGGCGGAAGTATTTTGCTGCATGCTCATGGTTACGCGCGGTCCTACCGCGTGGTGATCGAGCTACGGAAGGCGAGCGGCGAGGAGATTGTCCTGATCGTCTCGATCCCCTCGCCGACGCCGCGAATCGTCACGTCGCCGTAGTTGAGAATACGTCCTAGAATGGTCTGGTCGACATCGACGCTCTCGACCTTGTCCAGCGCCATCTCGAAGGTGCGGCGCTTTATGAAACCGGTCTTGTGCACGACCCGGAGGTTGGTGACGTCGGTCTCGGTGGTGAAGCGATGGAACCAGCCCTTGATGGTCCAGTACAAGGCTGCCAGGGCCGCGAGCCCCGCGGCGCCGAGG
>NZ_LSIC01000066.1 GCF_001556045.1 Bradyrhizobium sp. CCH5-F6 | reverse complement strand
CTCCCCCCGCTCCGCCACCGGCACCTGCTCCTGCGCCCTCGAGCGCCGAGCAAAATCTCGCCGAAATGGCCCAGCGGCTGGAAGCTGCCCTGCGCCGCCCCGCCGGCGAAACGATTGCGCCTCCGGTTGCGCCGGAGCCGGTGCCCACTCCCCCGCGCGCCGCCCGCAGCGAGCCACCGGCCCCGCCCGCAAAGCCGGCCGTGGAAAAGACCAGCTTTGAAAACCTCGAAGACGAGATGGCCTCACTGCTCGGCCGTCCGAAGCCGTCTTCGTGAGGCTGCCGGCCCTCCCGCGTAGAGTTCTTTTCCTTTCTGTCCTGGTTGGCGCGGCCTCGCTCGCGATGCCGGCGCATGCCCAGGACATCAGCATCAATCTCGGCGGCGGCGCGGGTGGCGGTGGCGTCACCGAGCGCGCGATCCAGCTGATCGCGCTGCTGACGGTGCTGTCGATCGCGCCGTCGATCCTGATCATGATGACGTCGTTCACGCGTATCGTGGTGGTGCTGTCGCTGCTGCGCACCGCGTTGGGCACCGCCACCGCCCCGCCGAACTCGGTGATCATTGCGCTGGCGATGTTCCTCACCTTCTTCGTGATGGGGCCGGTGCTGCAAAAGTCCTACGACGACGGCATCCGTCCGCTCGTCGCCAACCAGATCGGCGTCGAGGATGCGCTCCAGCGCGCCTCCGTCCCCTTGCGCGGCTTCATGCAGAAGAACGTGCGCGAGAAGGACCTCAAGCTGTTCCTGGACCTGTCCGGCGAGGCGCCGCCGGCCACCCCCGACGATCTCGCCTTGCGCATCCTCGTCCCCGCCTTCATGATCTCCGAATTGAAGCGCGCCTTCGAGATCGGCTTTTTGCTGTTCCTCCCCTTCCTCATCATCGACCTCGTCGTCGCCTCGGTGCTGATGTCGATGGGCATGATGATGCTGCCGCCAGCGACGATCTCGCTGCCGTTCAAGCTGATCTTCTTCGTGCTGGTCGACGGCTGGTCGCTGGTGGCGGGGAGCCTGGTGCAGAGCTACGGGGGATGAAGAGCATGCAGGCGACATCATCGACGCCCCCTCCGCTCTGAATGATAACTCCCGACCTCTCCCCGTCATTGCGAGGAGCCCTTGCGACGAAGCAATCCAGACTCTTTCCGCGGAGAGACTCTGGATTGCTTCGCTGCGCTCGCAATGACGCGGGCAGAGCCGTCTCGGGCCACGCTTGGCGCGGCAGCCGCTTCCTAACGCGTCATCTTGATCTGCCGCACGACGGGAATCGTCGGCAGCGAGCCGGTGTGGTCGGATTCGTCCTTGGCCTGCGATGCGCCGGGTGCGCGGGCGGTGGCGTCGGGGAAGCGCTGCTTCATCTCGCGCAGGAAGCCGTCCAGCGTATCGACGCTGGCGGCCAGCTTGGCGATCTCGGCGAATTCGGCGCTGGAGGCTGCGGCCGGCTTGCTGGCGATGTCGAAGGCGAGCCGGTCGGCGCTCTCGCTCATCAGCGGCGCATATTTCTCGCGGAAACGCGACAGGCCGATCGAATCGTCGGCGAGCGCGTAGCCGACGGCGGCGCGGATGATGTCGCTCTTCTCGACCGCATTGAGCGGCTTGAAGTCGCGGAAGCGCTCGCCGTAATAGAGCTCGATCTGCTCGGCGGACTCGCGCCAGCGCCGCGCGGCCCAGAAGATGTCGGAGCGGAGGCGTAGCACTTCGCGCCCGGAGACGTTGGAGATGATGTCGAGCGCGAGATCGTGACGGCCCACGTCGCTCTGCGCGCGCGCCTCCAGGAGCAGGCGCTGCTGCCGGAGCTCGCCGGAGAGATCGCTGATGCGGCTCGCGCGCAGCGCGGTGATGGCCATGTCGGGCTTGCGGTTGGCGAGATAGATCATGGACAGGCGCGCGGCGACCTGGGCGCGCGCAGCGCCTTCGAGGCGGTGATCGACCTGGTATTGCAGGAGCTCGGCGGCCTGATCGAGCAGGTCGATCGAGGCGAGACGATCGGCGAGACGGCGGATCAGCTCGTCGCCGCGCCGGCCGATCGGCGTCAGCTCGCGGAACTCGTAGAACATCCCGAGCGCCTCGACGGGCGGCAGCTCGTCGCCCTTCGGGCCGAGGAATAACTGCGTGAACAGCTCGGAGGCGAGATCCTGCGCCTGACGCGAGGCTTCGGCGTTCGGCTGGAGCCTCGTCGCGGTGCGCGCGGCGGTGAGCGCATCCCGGTAGCGCCCGCTTTCGGCATACATCCGCGACAGCATCTGGAGCGTCTTGACTTCGACCGCGTCGCCGCGCCACGTCATCGACAGCGTCTCCAGCTCGCGCAGCGCCTCTTCCTTGCCGATCTCGTCGCGCTTTTGACGCAGCGCGATCTCGAGCTGCTTGGCCTCGGCCGCCGCCGGCCGGTCGCTCGAGGCGACCGCGAGCTTGTAGTCGTCGAGCGCATCCTTGTCGTGGCCGAGCGCCTCGGCGAGCCGGCCGCGCAGCACGGCGAAGCCGGGCGCAGCCTCGGGCGGGACACCGACCACCTCGAGCTCGCTGCGGCGCTTGGAGGCGCCGGCATAGTCCTTGACCTCGAGCGAGGCGCGCATCGCGTCCATGGTCACGATGCGCTGGATGTCGAGCGGCAGCGAGGCGATGGCGAATTCGACATTCTTGAACTTTTCGCGCGCGTCCGCCCATTTGCCCTGCCGCGCATAGGCGAGCGCCTTCCACAGCTGGGAATCGTGGCTGTTGCCGATCACGGGATTGGCGAGGTCCTTCAGGCCCTGCGCCGGCCGGCCGATCAGGATGCTCGCGATCGCATGCATGATCAGCGCACCGCTCTCCTCCTTGTTGAGCGGATCGCTCAGCATGAGGTCGGTCACGGCCTTGGCCTCGTGATACATGGCACGCGACATGTAGAACTGCGCGAGGTCGAGCCGCGGCAGCGAACGCAGCGCAGGCTCGACGGCCGAGATCGCCGCTATCAGTTCGCTCTGGCGCGCCATGAAGTTTTCCGACTGGCCCTTGCGCCAGCCCTCGGGGCTGAAGACCGGGCGCACCGCGGTCGGCGCCCGCTCGGCCGAGATGTCGACCGGCGACAGCGTCAATCCGCCCTTCTTGCCGAGGATCACCTTTTCGGCGCCGACCTCGACACCGACCTCGTCGGAGTTCGGCCGGATCGCGATGCCGTGCGCGGATTCCAGCAACGAAAGATCGACGAGATCCTGCCGCTTGATGAAGCCGCGCACCGGCCGCTGCGCAGTGACGACATAGAGCGCATCACCGGCATCGGGATCGGTGAGCTTGTGCAGGAGGCCGGGATTGGCGAAGGGGATCGCGATATTGGCAAGCGCGGGGTCGGTGATGTTGCGCGATATCATCAGCGGCAGCGGCGTCGCCTGGATCTTGTCGGCGAGCGTCAACAGCCAGTTGGTCTCCTTGCCGACCTCCTCGCTCGCCAGCGAGTAGACCAGCGGTCGGGTGAGACGGATGCGCACCGCCTGACCCTTGTCGAGCGGCATGCGGCCGACCTCGCCGATCATCGCGCCGCCCCTGCTGCGGATCGCCTCGACATCGATCGGCTTCGGCGTATCGAACACCAGCCAGACGGTGTCGCCGCGGCGGAACGCCGCCGCAGGCGTTGCGACCTGAATCGGGAACGTGACGCGCAGGCCGTCGCTGTCGCGGCGCACATCGACGCTGGCGGCGGTCTGTTGCGGCGCCACCGGCACCTCGACGGACGCAGCCCTGGCGGCCTCCTTGACCGGCTGCTTCGCGGCCTCCGTCGGCACTTCGGCCGGCGCCGGCTTGGCAGGTGCGGCCGCAGCTTCGGGAGCGGGCGACACGGGCTTTGCAGCGTCCTTGGAGACTTCCGGAGCACGCGCAGCCTCGGCCGCGGGAGCGGCAGCCGGCTTCGGCGCTTGGGCGGGCGACATCGTGGCGGGCGCCTCCGGCTTGACGTCGATCTTGGCTTCGCGCGCAATCGGTTCGGAGGTCGGCGGCACGATCTCGCGGAGGGCCTCCTTCTCGGCGGCCGGAATGACCGGCGCAGGCATTGGCGCCGGTGCCTGAGGGGCAGGCTTCATCTGCGCGATCGACGCCGCGGGTGTCGTCGCCACTTTGCCCTTGTCGGGCTGGAAGGCGACGTCGACGACGTAGTTCTTCTCGTCGCGGAACGAATGCACGTCTGAATCGCCGATCAGCGCGATCTCGACACTGGTCTGGTCGATGTCGGCCTTCTGCTTGATCGAGGCGACGTTCGGCGGCGCCGCCACCACCGCGTCCGCCAGGTCGAAATTGAGATTGGCGTTGAAGACGAGCGTGAGCTTCTGCTCGTTGAGCACGGAGGAGACGCCAACACCGTCGGGCATCTCGAACACGAAGCGCACGAAGGTCGGCTGCACGGAGGCACGCACGCGGATCTGCGGACGCTTCTTCGCCTCCGCGGCGGCACGCTGGGCGCGCAGCGCGCGCTCGGCCACGCGTGCGCGTTCGGCGAGCTCCTTGACCACGTCCATGGGCAGGCTCGGCGGCGGTCCCTTCCAGCCCTCGGGCAGCAGATCGACGAAGGTGCGCTCGCCGGCGTTCATGGTGTTGACGGTGACGCGCCGCGCCAGCGACAGGCGAATGGCGCCGCCATCGGGATCGCGGCGGGCGGAGTTGACGTAATCGGGCGCGCCTTCCGGAATCCTGTCGACGGGAACGTCGACCGGCCGGTCGAAACGGATCACGAGAATGGAGCCTGCGGTCGTGACCTCGGAGGGAACGTCCTCGCCGAGCTTGATCACCAGACGGGCGAAGCCGCCACCGGCCGAAAAGCTCGCCTCGCCGCGGATCGGATCGGCCGCCCACGCAGGCGCGCCGAGGCCGATCGGCAGGCAGATCGCCACGACGGCCGCCTTGCGGACATGACGCGATAGCCCCCGCGCCAATGCGCGGGCTCGCGACACAAACCCAGCGGCAGCTTCTCGCGCCATTGGCGGCATTTCTTCCGGTTCGGCGGTCATGCCGGCACTGCGCCGGCCCTGCCTTCGAATGTAGGTTTTGGCAATTAAGGACTTCTTAAGTATGAGCCCTCAATTCGGCTTTTGCGTCGGCTTGCCGTCGATCTTGGGAAGATCGCCGGCCGAGGCGGACTGATCGCCGCCGCCGTTGGCGCGACGCGCCATCTCGACCGTCAGCTTCTCCGCAGCTTCCGGCGACATCAGCCCCATGATGTCCGACATCTTTCGCGGCGCGATGGCCGAGGCGATCTCGATCAGCACGCCCATCTCGAGCCGGTCGAACACCCGCGCGGCGTCCTTGGGCTTCATGCCCTCGTACATGGTCACGAGGCCCTTCATGCGCTGGGCTTCGGCGGCCTTCTGCTCGGCCTGCGTCGCGGAGATGCGGGTTTCCACCGCCTTCATCTCCTCGACCTTGTTCTCGATGCGCTTCTCGGCCGACTTCAGCAGGCTTTCGCGGATGTCGATCTCGCGTTGGCGGGCCTCGATCTCCTGCCGCCGCGCCTGCAAACGTTCCAGGATCGCGCGCTCCGAGGCCGAGACCTGCGGCTGGCCTTCCTCGATCTTGACGACGGTGCCACCTTCCATCTTGGTCTCGGGCGCGGCGGGCTTCGGCGGCTCCTTCGGCGCACCATGGGTCGATCCGGTGATATCGAGGTCCTCGCGACCGGTCGGGAAATTCAGGTTCTCCTCGGCCCAGGACTTCTTGGTCTGGTTCGGCTTGTAGTCGAAGACATAGCCGCCGTTGATCGCGAGGCCCGCCACCTTCAGCGTGGCAAGGCCTGCGACGGCGACCAGGACGACCGGAATGACGCGGATGTTACGAAAGGACTTCATGCCCGGGCTTTATGCGGCAATGCCGTTGGATCGTCGGCGTTCGGAGAAGGCTTCGGCCGCAGCGGCGACCGCCTTCGCCGACGAAGGCTTGGCCGCGGACGGGGCAACCGTCTCCGGATTGGTCATGGGACGCGCGGCGATCGCGATCTTGGACAGGCGCCGCACCACGTTGTCGGCCTCGCCGAGCTGCTTGTAGAGCTGGTCCGACATCTGCGTCGCCGCGGCGAGCTGGCTGCCGAGGTTCTCGTTGACGTCGC
Organism: Bradyrhizobium sp. CCH5-F6; assembly: GCF_001556045.1. GTDB lineage: Bacteria > Pseudomonadota > Alphaproteobacteria > Rhizobiales > Xanthobacteraceae > Bradyrhizobium. Next base: position 16,848 of record NZ_LSIC01000066.1, on the reverse strand, counting down.
GCACGGCCAGCTTCAGCCCGCCGATCGCGCGCTCTGCGATCTCGGTCGCGGTGATCAGCTCGCCGATGACGGCCTTCAGCGAATGCTCGTCCGCCTTGAGCCGCGTCAGCCGCTTGTTGAGCATGACGCAGTAGACGATCGTCAGCATCAGCAGGATAGCCACCAGCGACTCGATCGCCATTCCCAGGGAGTGGTTCATGGGGCCTCCATCATCTTGTTCTGCTCGTCCACCTTCTCGAACATCGCAAGTGTCGTACTTGGCTTGCGCAAGGGTTTCGTCACGCGGATCGCGACGCGGTCGCCGACCCGGCCCATCCGCCCCTCGGTCAGCGTGACGTCGCCGCAGCGCACGGTGACGTTGGCGTCGGCGCGCATGTCGAGCGGCAGCGTGTCGCCGACCTTGAGCCGCATCAGCTGCTTGAGCGGAATGTCGGCCTCGTAGAGCACCGCATCGACGGCGATCTCGGCCTGCACGATCTCGGTGGCGAAATGGCCTTCCCACACCGGGTCTCGGCCGAATTTCTCGCCCATGAACATCTGGAGCAGGACGCCCCGGATCGGCTCGATGGTCGCGTAAGGCAGCAACAGCTCGATGTTGCCGCCGCGGTCTTCCATGTCGATGCGCAGGCGGACCAGGATCGCGGCGTTGGCGGGACGGCTGATCGCGGCGAAGCGCGGATTGGTCTCGAGCCGGTCGATCGTGAACGTCACCGGGGACAGCGGCCGAAACGCCTGCTCGGCGTCGGACAGCACCACCTCGACCAGCCGCTTGACCAGCTCGGTCTCGATCGTGGTGTAGGGCCGGCCCTCGATGCGCAGCTGGCTCGTGCCGCGGCGGCCGCCGAGCAGCACGTCGATCATCGAATAGATCAGGTTGGAATCGACCGTCGCCATGCCGAAGTTCTCCCACTCCTCGGCCTTGAAGACGGTGAGGACGGCGGGCAGCGGGATCGAGTTCATGTAGTCGCCGAAACGCACCGAGGTGATGCGGTCGAGCGAGACTTCGACGTTGTCAGAGGTGAAATTGCGCAAGGACGTCGTCATCAGCCGCACCAGGCGGTCGAAGACGATTTCGAGCATCGGCAGACGCTCGTAAGAGACCATCGCCGAATCGATGATCGCGCGGATGCCGGAATGATCGTCGAGCGTGACGTCGCCGACGGTGAAGCCGAGGAGATTGTCGATCTCCTCCTGCGACAGCACCCGCTCGCCGGAGTTCTTGCCGCTTCCGAGATCGCGGCTGCCGTCCTCGACCATGGCCGCCCATTGCAGGGCCATGGTCTCCGATAGCTCGTTCTCGGCGGCAGCCTTCGCGGCCTCGGCGGGATCCTCGGAATCGAGCGAGGCCTCCCACTGGGCGGCAATTGCATCCTGGTCGACTTGGTCGTTGCCCGCCATGATCCCTAGCCCGTCATGCTCACTGGACCACGACTTCCTTGAACAGCACCGCGCTGACCTGGACCGGGGCGACCGCCGCGTTGACGCGCTTGGTCAGCTCCTCCTTGAGGCGGAAGATGCCGGCGGAACCATTGAGGTCGGAGGGGCGCAGCTCGCGCACATAGGTCTGGAAGATGTCGGTGACGCGCGGCATCGTCGGCTTGATCGCCTCGATCTGCTTCTCCTCCTTCAGCTCCAGCACGATCTTCAGGCGCAGATATTGCACGCGCTCGCCGGGCGCGCCGGCGAGGTTGACCATCAGGTCGGGGACGTCGACGAAGGCCGGCGGCTTCGGCGGAGGCGCTGCCTCGGCATGATGCTCGTCGGGGCCATGACGGAAGAAGAAGAACCAGGTCGCAGCGCCGCCGCCGAGGACGGCGAGCGCGCCGACGACCATGATGATGAGCTTGAGCTTGTTCTTCGGCGGAGCGGCCTCTGCGCCATCGCTGGCTGCGCCGCCTTCCTCATTCTCTGCCATGCTTGCCGCGCTCGTTCATCTCTCAAAGGGGTCGAAAGAGCGAAGCCTCCTGGCAGGCAGTGACGCGGTACGAATGCCCCAGCGCAATGCGCTCCTCTGGTGCGCAAACGCTACGGTAATAATGGTTAACGGAATCTTTCGATTGGGCCTGCGCTAGGAAAAATCTGCCGGGCAAACATGGCTAACAGAACCTTTCTGCCGCCCTCCCGCGCCCTTCCAAAATACGCAACCCATTGAATTTATGCGGAATTTCGGATTGGCACGGCTTTCGCTGAGAGAGGGCCGAGACCCCATGGTTTGGGAGAACCGGAAGGTCTCGTTCACGAGGTCGGCCAAGGCGCTTGGGAGAGCGAAATGGCGGATCTCACTCAGGGGAGATTTCCGATGCAGAACGCGCTTCTGATCGGCTTGTCACGGCAGATGACGTTGGAACGGCAGATGGACGTCATCGCCAACAACGTCGCCAATGCCAACACCAACGGCTTCAAGGCCGACCATTCGCTGTTCGAGGAGTTCCTCAACTCGAACGCGCGTCACGACAATTTCATCGGTCGCGACCGGCGGGTCTCTTATGTGCAGGACCGCGGCACCTTCCGCGACGTCGGCCAGGGGCCGATGGAAGCGACCAACAACCCGCTGGACATGGCGATCGACGGCACCGCCTATTTCGCGGTGCAGGCCAATGGCGGCGAGCGCTACACCCGCGACGGCAAATTCTCGATCAACAGCACCGGCCAGCTCGTCACGTCAGACGGCAACCTCGTGCTCGGCGCCGCCGGTCCGATCACGTTCCAGCCGACCGATCACGACATCAACGTCGCACCCGACGGCACCGTCACGGTGCTGGAGGGCACGGCAAGGAACGACTCGATCCGTGGCAAGATCCGCATGGTCTCGTTCGACGATCCGGCCAGGCTGACCAAGCTCGGCGCCAATCTCTATGACGCGGGCTCCGCCGTCCCGCAGGCCGACACCAAGTCGAGCATCCGCCAGGGCTATGTCGAGAAGTCGAACGTGAACGCGGTCGGCGAGATGAGCCGCATGGTCGAAGTCATGCGCAGCTACAGCGCCATCGCCAACCTGCTCCAGCAGCAGAGCGACCTCCACAAATCGGCGATCGACAAGCTCGCCGACGTTCCGGCTTGATTGAGGGAGAACTGACATGCAGGCGCTTCACACCGCGGCGACCGGAATGGCGGCACAGGAACTCAACGTTCAGGTGATCTCCAACAACATCGCGAACCTCCGCACCACCGGCTTCAAGAAGCAGACCGCGGCATTCCAGGACCTGATCTACGAGCACGTCCGCCGCGTCGGCGCCCAGTCGTCGGACCAGGGCACCATCCTGCCGGTCGGCGTCGACATCGGCGGCGGCGTCAAGACCGTCGGCACGCCACGCAGCATGACGCAGGGAACGCTGTCGCAGACCGGCAACGACCTCGACCTCGCAATCTCGGGCGATGGCTTCTTCAAGATCCTGATGCCCGACGGCACCTACCAGTACACCCGCGACGGCACCTTCCAGATGGACAATCAGGGTCGCGTCGTCACCGCGCAGGGCAACCCGGTACAGCCGACCATCACCATTCCGAACAACGCCTCGGGGATCTCCGTCAGCGAGCAGGGCCAGGTCTCGGTGACGCTGCCGGGTTCATCGACCTCGTCGATCGTCGGCCAGATCGGCGTCACGCGCTTCATCAACAAGGCGGGCCTTCAGCCCGTTGGCAACAACCAGTTCATCGAGACCCCCTCCTCCGGCGCGCCGCAGGACGGCACCGCCAACGCCGAGGGTTACGGCAAGATCACGCAGGGCAGCCTGGAGCAGGCCAATATCGACGTCGTCTCGGAGATGAGCGACCTGATCGCCGCGCAGCGCGCTTACGAGATGAACGCCAAGGTGATCAGCGCCGCCGACCAGATGATGCAGTCGACCACGGCGCTGTTCCGCTGAGGTGATGAAGATGATCCGCATCACGCTCGCCTCGATCTCCACGCTTCTCTTGCTGGCGCTGCCGGCAATGGCCGCCGACGAATTCATCGCCTCGCCGACGCTGCGCGCGAGCGTCACCGTGACCTCGGACGTGGTGCGGGTCGGCGATCTCATCGACAACGCCGGCTCTGCCGCGTTGATCCCGGTCTATCGCTCGCCCGATCTCGGCACCACCGGCACGCTGACGGTCGGCCAGGTGTTGCAGGTGCTGCGCGCGAAGCAGGTGATCGGCGTCATGACCGGCGACATCAAGGAAGTTCAGGTCACCCGCCTCGCCCGCACGCTCGCGAGCAAGGACCTCGAGAACGCCGTCGCCGCCGCGCTCGAGCGCCGTTTCGGCCTCGGCGAGGCCGCCAACATCACGGTCACCTTCGACCGCGGTATTGCCGACATGCGGCTGGACGCTTCCAACACCGGCGCGCTCCAGCCGGTCGCAACCCGCTACGACGCGCGCAGCGGCCGCTTCGACATCGCCTTCGAGATCAGCAACGACAGCAATCCGGCGCCGACCAAGCTCCGCTTCACCGGCACCGCGATCGAGACGGTGGAGGTGGCCGTGCTGACGCGCGACATCGACCGCACCGAGCTGCTGAAATCCTCCGACCTCTCGCTGGAGCGCCGGCCGAAGGCCGAGGTCACCGGCGAGCCCGCCTCGCGCGACCGTACCCTCGGCATGCAACTGCGCCGGCCGATGCGCGCCGGAACTCCCATCCGCGTCGCCGACATCGTCAAGCCCGACTTCGTGGTACGCGATCAGGCCGTCACCATCATCTACCAGGTGCCCGGCCTCTATCTCACCACGCGCGGCAAGGCGGTCGAGAGCGGCGCCGAGGGCGACAGCATCAGCGTGCTCAATCTGCAATCCAAGCGCACGCTGACCGGTGTCGTCACCGGCCGCGGCCAGGTGACGGTCCAGGGCGCGAGCCAGTCCGCACCGATGGCGCCCGCAGTCGAGCAGACCTCGTCCGTCAAGCGTGACGACGTGCCCGCGGCCGCAGCCTTGGCGCAGAGCCTGGTCCAGCCGCCCGCGTCCGCCGCCCAGATCGCCCAAGCCCAGATCACCCAAGCCCAGCTTCCGCAAGTTCGCCTCTCGCAAGCTCCAGCCAAGTCAGAGTAGATCATGTCCCCGTTCAGTTCGGCTTCCCGTCTTCGTCGCATCGCGATCTCTGCCCTGCTGCTTGCGACCTGCGCATTGGCGAGCGGCTGCTCCTCGATCGACCGCCTGTCGCAGATCGGCGAGCAGCCGAAGCTGTCGGCGATCGACAATCCGACGACGCAGCCCGGCTACAAGCCGGTGCAGATGCCGATGCCAAAGCCGGAAGTCGCCTCCTACAATCCGAACTCGCTGTGGCGCAACGGCAGCCGCGCCTTCTTCAAGGACCAGCGCGCCCGCCAGGTCGGCGATCTCCTGACCGTGGCCGTGAACATCACGGACAAGGCCAACATCGAGAACGACACCTCTCGCAGCCGCAGCAACAAGGAAGATTCCGGGATCACCGACTTCATCGGCTCCCAGACCATCACCCAGGCCAACAAGATCCTGCCCGGCCGCATCCTGACGGCCGACTCGACCTCGTCGAGCGAGGGCAAGGGCAGCGTCGACCGCAAGGAAGCCTTGCAGACCAACGTCGCCGCCGTGGTGACCCAGGTGCTGCCGAACGGCAATCTCGTGGTCGAAGGCAAGCAGGAGATACGCGTCAACTTCGAAATTCGCGAGCTGATCGTGGCCGGCATCGTGCGTCCCGAGGACATCCAGAGCGACAACACCATCGACTCCACGAAGATCGCCCAGGCCCGCATCGCCTATGGTGGCCGCGGCCAGATCACCGACGTGCAGCAGCCGCGCTACGGCCAGCAAGTGATGGACGTGCTGCTGCCCTTCTAGTCCTCTTCCGAGCTCCCACATCGTGTTCGCGAACCTAGGCGCGAACGACGATGTACTACGCGGCCTCCGGTAGCTCCCCTGCCGGAGGCCGCATGTATTTTACCTCTAACGCCAAAGACATGCTGCGAGCTGCGGCTCAATATCCGCGATCATCGCGAAGCCGCTGCCTCAACGCTCCGGTGGCGAAACTCACGTAAACTCCGCCTCCACCACTCCCAGCCCGTCCAGCTCCATCCGCACCTTGTCGCCGGCTTTCAGCCACAGCGTCTTGACCAGGCTGCCGGTCAGCACGAGCTGCCCCGCATGCAGGCCCTTGCCCTCGGCGGCGAGATGATTGGCGAGCCAGGCGAGCGCGTTATGGGGATGGCCGAGCACGTCGGCGCCAGTGCCCTGGCTGACCTCCTCGCCGTTGATGAGGGCGCGGCCCTTGACCGCCCTCAGATCCGGCACCGACGAGCGCGGCACCGAAGGTCCCAGCACGCAGCCGGCGGCGAAGAAATCGTCGGCGATCAGCGTCGGTGCGCCCATCGCCTCCCACTTCACGTAGCGGTCGTCGACGATCTCGATCGCGGGATGGTAGGCCTCGACGGCCTCGCCGACCCATTCGGCGGTGAACGGCGCCTCGCCCGCGGCAAGGTCCCGCTTCAGCCGCACCGCGATCTCGCATTCGACGCCGACGCGGACATAGTTCGAGGCAGCAAGCTTCGCGCCGCTGTCGTGCACGCCCTTCTGGAACACGCCGCCGGCGCAGGGATGCGGGATGCCGATATAGTCCTGCATCACCTGGCTGGTGCAGCCGATCTTGTAACCGACCAGTGGTCCGACATGTGGCAGCAGCAGGTCATGCAGCGCGCGCTGGACCTGATAGCCCTCGGCTTCATCGGCGGGCGGGCGCTCCAGCGCCGCAAGCGGCGCATGGTTGCGGCGCGCCAACGCGATCGCCTTTGCGGCTGCGAGAATATTGTCCATCGGCGCCGCCTCCCACGCTACGCAATCGAATGCGGCACTTCAGCATCCCCGCCCGGGCGTGACAAGCCACGGGCAACTTCACGCCTTGACCAGGCCGAGCCGGATCAGGCTCTCGGCGGTCGCAAGGATCGCCTCGTGGTTGGAACGGGGCTGCCAGCCGAGCAGCGACCTCGCCTTGGCGCTGGTGGAATGCCGCACCCTGCCGAGCATCGGAATGACCGCACGCAGCAGGGGAATCCGGGTCGCGGCCAGCCGCACCAGCCAGTCGGGGGCCTGAAGCCGCGGAACCCGGCGTGCGGAAGGCCCGAGTTCCCGCCGCAGCACGTTGGCGATATCGAGGATAGACATCGTTTCCCCGGAGACCGCGATGAAGCGCTCGCCCTTGGCCTCTGGCGCCGTCATCGCCCGCAGGTGGAGATCGGCGACATCGCGCACGTCGACCACGCCGAAATAGACCCGCGGCACCGCCGGCATGGCGCCGTCGAGCAGCGTTTTGACGATCTCGATCGAGCCGGAGAAGTCCGGCCCCAGCACGGGACCAAAAATCCCGGCGGGATTGACCACGGACAGTTCAAGGCCACCCCCCTCACGCGCGATGAACTCCCAGGCTGCCCGCTCGGCCAGCGTCTTCGACTTGATGTAGGGCTGCACGTCGGAACCATCGAGATTGGTCCAGTCGGTCTCGTCGAACGGCTTTTCACGCGGCTGATGGCCGTAGCCAATCGCGCCCAGCGACGAGGTGATGACGACGCGCCTGACGCCGGCCTCGCGTGCGGCGCGCAGTACCCTCAGCGTGCCGTCGCGGGCCGGGACGATCATCTCGTTCTCGTCCTTGGGCACGCTGGTCGACAGCGGCGAGGCGACGTGCAGGACGTAGTCGCATCCGGCGACCGCCTCGCGCCAGCCCCCGTCTGCCGTGAGGTTCGCCGTGAAGAAGGACACTGTTTCCGGCGAAGCCGCCCCGCCCTCGCGCAACATCGCCAGCACGTCGTCCCGACGATCGGGCCGGCGGACCGTCGTCCGCACGGCATGGCCCGCGGCCAGCAGTTGCAGGACGACGTGAGTGCCGACGAAGCCCGACCCGCCGGTGACCAGAACAGTGCTCATTGCCAGATTCCTCTCGATGCACAGGGGCGATCGGTTCCGCCGCGGCCCTGCTCAAGGCCGCATCTGGTCACTATCTCCAAGGCGACAAGTAGAATGGATTTCGAGACCGGTATGGAAAACCTGACCAGCACCTGCGACGACGACTGCGATTGCAGCCCAGACCCTGCCCTGCTCACCGACTTCAAGCGGGCCATCCACGCCCTCGGCGGCAAGTGGAAACTGGAGATCCTGTTTACGCTGATGAACGGTGCGGTTCGCTTCGGTGCCTTGCGACGATCGATCGGCGGCATCACCCAGCACATGCTGACCACGCAGCTTCGCGAGCTCGAGCAGGATGGCCTCGTGTCGCGCATCGTCCTCGCGGAGAAACCCTTGAGGGTCGAGTACGAGCTGACGGATGCGGCCTACGGCCTCTTGCCGGCGTTTAAGGAAATATTGAGCTGGTCCAGGCTTTATGGGGACGCGCACGCCTCCTGGCGTCGCGGCAGACCTGATTGCAGCGATGCTTGATGCAGCTGGATCGGCGTCTCAACACCCGAGTCGATCCCGTTGACGCGACTCGCGAAATCTTCCCCACCTGAAGTGAAGGCTGTTTCTCATCCGAACTCACGTGAGCTTGGAGGAGTTGAGTCTAGCCCATTGATCGTGATTCATTTTTCGCGATCACGCTCACGCGTTGCCGCGCGGCTGCAAGCGACGGGCAAAATGGTGGTCACGGCGCGAAGCGGCGCCTTGCGTCCAAAAACAAAGAGCCGCAATTCTGCGGCTCGGACTCTATTCGTCGCGATAGACCTTCTCGCGTTTCTCGTGGCGCTCCTGCGCCTCCACCGAGAGCGTCGCGATGGGCCGGGCCTCGAGCCGCTTCAACGAGATCGGCTCCCCGGTGTCCTCGCAATAGCCGTAGGTGTTGTCCTCGATACGCTGGAGCGCGGCGTCGATCTTGGCGATCAACTTGCGCTGGCGGTCGCGGGCGCGGAGTTCGATGGCGCGGTCGGTTTCGGACGATGCCCGATCGGCGAGATCGGGGTGGTTCACGTTCTCCTCCTGCAGGGCCTGCAGGGTGAGCTTGGACTCTTTGAGGATCTCATCCTTCCAGGCGAGGAGCTTCAAGCGGAAGTACTCCTTCTGCCTGTCGTTCATGAAAGGCTCTTTTTCAGTCGGTCGGTAGTTTTTCAACTTTTCCAAAGGACGGCCTATCTGTCTAAGCAACGACTCGCAAACGGAACGGGGTCCGTCGAGCGGGGCGTTATATAGCGGCGTCCTGTGACAGACAATCTTTCCCTCATCGCCCGGGTGCCGCCCCCAAGCCCTTGCACAGGAAGGTTTATCCTGGAGGGACCGGGGGCGGCTGGCGGCTCAATAGCCGACCGTGAAGCGCTGCCTCAGATGGGCGGGCCGCTCGATCTCGTCGGCGAGCGCGATGGCGTAGTCGGCGAAGGTGATCCAGCTCTTGCCGTTCGCATCTGCGAGAAGCTGGTCGGTCCCAAGCCGGAACTTGCCCGTCCGTTCCCCCTCGACGAACAGTGCCGATGGCGAAATGAATGTCCAATTCAGATCCTTTTCCTGCCGCAGCAGGTCGAGGAAGGCCCCTCCTGCCTCCGCTTCGGCCTTGTATGGGGCAGGAAAATTGGGAGTCGTGACCAGCTTCACGCCTGGGGCAACCTCGAGGCTCCCGGCGCCGCCGACCACGAGGTAACGACCGACCCTGGACTCCTTCGCCGCACCGATCAGCTTGAGCGGGTCATTGGCCAGGAAGTGCACGGAACTCACGGCGACGTCGTGGCCGGCCCACAACTTGGCAAGACCGGCCTGGTCGAGCACATCCCCCTTGATCGGCGTGACGTTGGGCAGGACTGCGATCTTGTCGGGGTTCCGGGCGATGGCTGTGACCGCGTGGCCGCGGCGGGACAGTTCCTTGGTGATCTCCGACCCGGCCCGGCCCGAGGCGCCGGCGACTGCGATTTTCATGGAAGGCTCCTTTGCTGCTAAAGTAACTATCAGTTACTAGATATCTCAAAGGACGCTGGTGTTAAGAGAGCACTTTGTGCTTACTTGATTACGCTGGAGTGACCGCCATGCATATTCGCAAGCGACCAGAGACTCTCCGAGGACCGACGATGAAGCCCGACGTTTACGCAGCGAACTGCCCCACCCGCCAGATCCTCGATCGCGTCGGCGACAAATGGGCAGTGCTGATCCTCTTGCTCCTGCGCGAGGAGCCCATGCGCTTCAATCAATTGCGCCGCACGATTGAAGGCATCTCGCAGAAGATGCTGAGTCAGGTTCTCAAGTCGCTCGAACGCGACGGCCTGATCAGGCGCCACGCCATCGCGACCGTACCTGTCACGGTGGAATATTCGATCACGCCGCTCGGGCTGACGCTGGCCGCGGCGGTCGATCCCCTGCGCGATTGGGCCGAGCAGAATCTGAAGGACGTGCTCGCGGCGCAGCGCCGCTACGACGCGCAGCAAAAGGAGGAAGCGGCGTAGATGCTAGGCCTGCCCGGCCTTCGCGAGCTCGACTTCGACGCGCAACTCGATCTCTGAGAGCACGGAATCGAGGCCGGCGTCGCCCGACGAGGATTTGAGGTTCGCCGCGGCATCACGCAGACGCATCACGGTCGAAGCGTCGAGGTTTCCGGACAGCAGTCCCATCTTCAGATCGTCGAGCACGTCGAGCGCGGTCCTGCCGCGGGCGACAGAGCGCTTGCGGCGCTCGACGGGATCCTCTTCGACGCCCTGCAATGCCAGCAGCGCGTCGATGTTGGCGGCGGCCTTCGGTGCGGCAGCGCTGCGCGTCTCCTGCGCCGACGCGGTGTCGGGCAGCGCGAAGGTGCCGGAGCCGGTCCGCCTGGCCTGGCTGGCCGGCGCTCCAAGCGTGGTTCCGTTCGGTCCGTAGATGCGCATCGGAAGGAATCCGGGTGATCGATGCGTCAGCTTCGCCGTTTTATGGTTAACGACGCGTAAACAGCCCGGCAAAATCTGCCGACAGGCGGCAGTTTCGGTCCTCAGGGCGAACGACCGCTGACACCGGTCGAAACAGATTTATTCAACCTATTCAGCGACCTATCCCCGCTCCTCGGATTGGCACAGCGCTCGCAAGGAAAGCGCCGGACCAGCTCGTCATGGGAGTGTCGTGCAGGTCCATCCGATTTGAGGAGCCCATTCTTTGGGGCCTTGGGGAGCAGAGGATGCCAGGCGTTCGTTGGGTGAGGATTGTCGGGGTGGCCTGCGCCGTGCTGTCAGCGCTGGCGCTCTCGGTCACGCCTGCAAGCGCGACATCGCGCATCAAGGATCTCGCCAACATCGAAGGCGTGCGGCAGAACCAGCTCATCGGCTACGGCCTCGTCGTCGGCCTCAACGGCACCGGCGACACGCTCAACAACATCCCCTTCACCAAGCAGTCGCTGCAAGCGATGCTCGAGCGCATGGGCGTCAACATCCGCGGCGCCACCATCCGCACCGGCAACGTCGCGGCCGTGATGGTCACAGGCAACCTGCCGGCCTTCGCCACCCAGGGCACGCGCATGGACGTCACGGTCTCCGCGCTCGGCGATGCCAAGAATCTCCAGGGCGGCACCCTGCTCGTGACCCCCCTGCTCGGCGCCGATGGCAACGTCTATGCGGTGGCGCAGGGCTCGCTCGCGATCTCCGGCTTCCAGGCCGAGGGCGAGGCGGCCAAGATCGTGCGCGGCGTTCCGACCGTGGGACGCATCGCCAACGGCGCCATCATCGAGCGCGAGATCGAGTTCGCGCTCAATCGGCTGCCGAACGTGCGCCTGGCACTGCGCAACCCCGACTTCACCACCGCCAAGCGCATCGCAGCCGCGGTCAACGACTATCTCGGCGTCAAGACCGCCGAGCCGATCGACCCCTCGACGGTGCAGCTGTCGATCCCGCCGGAGTTCAAGGGCAACGTCGTCGCCTTCCTCACCGAGATCGAGCAGCTTCAGGTCGATCCCGATCTCGCCGCCAAGATCATCATCGACGAACGGAGCGGCATCATCGTGATGGGCCGCGACGTCCGCGTCGCCACCGTCGCGGTGGCGCAGGGCAACCTCACGGTGACGATCTCCGAGAGTCCGCAGGTCAGTCAGCCCAACCCGCTCTCGCGCGGCCGCACCGTGGTCGCGCCGCGCAGCAGCGTCACCGTCACCGAGGACGGCAAGAAGCTGGCGCTCGTCAAGGACGGCGTCTCGCTCCAGCAGCTCGTCGACGGTCTCAACGGCCTCGGCATCGGCCCCCGCGACATGATCAGCATCCTCCAGGCGATCAAGGCCGCCGGCGCCATCGAAGCCGACATCGAGGTGATGTGATGCAGACCGGCGCGATCAACACCCCGCGCGGCGCCGGCTCTTCGGCCTTCTCGGTGGAGAGCCGCAACGGCCGGCCGGATTTCGAACTCGCCGCCGCACTCCAAATGGTCTCTCCGCAGCAACAGGCCAAGGCGCAGAAGACCGCCACGGATTTCGAGGCGATGTTCCTCAACAGCATGTTCGCGCAGATGACCTCGGGCCTGAAGGGCGAAGGTCCGTTCGGCGACACCCCCGGCACGGGCGTGTGGCGCTCGATGCTGACCGAGCAATACTCCCAGAACTTCGCCAAGGCCGGCGGCGTCGGCGTCGCCACCGAAGTCTACCGCACCCTCATCCTGCAGCAGGCGAAAACGATCCGCACGGCATAAGGTCAAACGAGATGAACCATTTCAACGCCTCACGTCAGCCGATGCAAGCCCAGCGTACGAACGCCGCACCCGGCAGCGCCGAGGCGCGCAAGCTCGCCGAAGACCTGATGGATGCGATGAACGCCCTGCTCGGACTGATCGAGCGCGAGACCGAGCTCGTTCGCGCCGGCAAGGTCCGCGAGGCGATGACCCTCGAGAGCAGGAAGCAGGAGCTGTCGCGCAACTACGTCGGCGCCGTCAGCCAGTTGAAGGCGAACCAGGCGCAGCTCGCGAAATCCGCGCCGGAGCTGCTCTCGACGCTGCATCGCCACCACGATGCGTTTCGCGCGATGCTCCAGGTCAATCTCACCGTGCTCGCGACCGCGCACGCGGTCTCCGAGAGCGTCGTACGCGGCGTCAACGCCGAGATCCAGAAGCGCAACGTACCGAACACCTATACGGCCGCGGGGCGCCGCGCCGCGCCGGGTCCGCGACACATCACCCCGCTCGCGGTCAGCCGCTCGCTCTGAGCGCGCAGGAACAAGCGACAATTTTACGAGAAGTTGCGCGGCGATGTCGTCGCGCGGTTAGGCACGTTTCCTTACCGGGTCTTCAAACCTGGTGCTCCATGGTTGCGCTATTAGAGGGGTTGGGATTTGACTCACGTGAGGCAACCAGGAGGCTGCCATGAGTACAGATTTCAGCATCAGGCCGGTGGGGATACCGGCCCCCGTGCAGATAGCACCGACGTCCAACGTGGCGGCGAACGAGGCCGTGCAAACTGATCTGCCGGTGAGTCAGACCGTCGCCGCAGCCGATACGAGCGCACCCGTGCGCAATGATTTGCCAAAGCAGGAGAACGTCTCGCGCCAGGTCGTGTTCGACCAGGCAGCCGCGTCCTTCGTCTTCCAGGTCGTCAACGAGAAGACGGACGCGGTGGTCAATCAGTTCCCAGACGAGGCGATGCTGCGCCGGCGGGCCTATTTCCATGCCCTGGACAGGCAATCCGAACCGTCGCGTCCGCTCAGCACGGACGTCAGCGCCTGACGATCGGGCATCGAGCATCGCAACGGCCGGTCGACGTCAGTCGAGCCGGCCGCAAGTTCGATGACGATGTCGTGGATCTGCACCCTCGAACAAATCCGTGAGCGTGAACTTGGTCCGCGGTCGGCAAAACGCTCGACCGCGACGACTCTCCGTCACGGCCGTCCGGACAGACCTGCAGCGATATTGCGGTTGATCTCGATCAGCGGGCGGAAGTGATCGAACTGCGGGCTCATCTGCAGCGCGGCGGTCTGGCTCAGCACGAACACGCTGATGTTGGCGATCTTCTGCCGGACGTCGATCGGCTGCGGATTGGTGTCACGCATCGCCTCGCTCAAGAAGATCGTCCAGAGCTTGCGGTTGAACATCAGGGCCTGCATGGTCTGCTCGCTGAGCGGATCTGCGTTGTTCACGGCGTCCTGAAGCTTGTTGGCGGCCTTGAGCAGAGTCTGCGCCTCGATGTCGCGAGGAGATGCGGTGGTGGTTGCAACACGCGCATAAGCCGAGGCAGCGGAATTCGACATCAATCACACCCTGGAGGTTACCTAGCGCGTTGTAAGCGCTTAAGGATTTCTTTCCCAACCCTAGGCAGCACCGCTTAAGATTTGCTTACGTGTTGTGCTTGGAAGCACTCCGGACAATTACGGGGCGCGGAGCTCTTCGTCACGCAACGCTAGATGCACGCATGCACGATGTAAACTCGCTCAGCGTGATGCGCATCGATCTCAGCTAATCTTGTCTTAGCGATCTCCCTCAAAAGAACGGCGGAGCGTCAGCCCCGCCGCGAAATCTGAAGTAGCGAGCCTGCGCTGCGAGACTATCGCAGCAGCTGCAGCACGCTCTGTTGCGACTGGTTGGCCAGCGACAGCGCGGAGACCGCGATCGACTGGCGCGTCGACAGCGCCTGGCTGTTCGCCGCTTCCTCATTGGTGTCGGCGAGCGTCAGGTTGGACGAACCGGTCTGGAGAACGTTGATCAGGTTCTTGGAGAAGTCCTGACGCACCTGCACGATCGACAGATTCGAGCCGAGCGTCGAACCTTCCGAGCGCAGTGTGCTCGATGCGGCATTGAGGCTGGCCAGCACCTTGTTGGTGGCGCCGTTGTCAATGAAGTCGACGCCGTTGACGAGATTGCTGAGACCGAGGCCCGCCGCATTGAACACCACGCCGTTGATGCTCAACGTGGAGCTGCCGGTCTCGTTGAAGACGAGCTTCAGCGTATCGCCGTTGAGCAGATTGACGCCGTTGAAGGAGGAATCCTGCGACGTCGTGTCGATCTGGGCCAGAATGTTGTTGAACTGGTTGACCAGGTTGGAGCGTGCGGTCTGCGCCACGGGATCCTGGACCGGCGGCTGCGCGGTGGTAAAGGCCAGAACACCGGTGATCGTGCCGCCGACTGCGCCGCCCGCGAGCGTCGAACCGAGCGTCGAGGAGGCGTATTCGTTGACGGTGGTCACCGTGAGCACGCCGTTGGCATCGATCGTCGCCGTCAGGTGGTTGGCCTGCAGCTGCGCGTTGAGCTGGTCCAGCGTCTTGACGGTGCCGTTGGTGCCGTCGCCGAAGGTGACGTTCACCGGCGTGCCGCCGTTGAACGAGGTGAAGGTGAGCGTCTTGCCGCTGATGCCGCCGACGCCGGACGTGCGGGCCGCGGTGAAGGCGGTCGCCGTTCCCGTGTTGCCGCTGAGACCGAATGCGCTGAGCGCGTTGCCGGTGCCGGTGATCGAGAGGTCGGCGTTGACGCCGGTGGAGAGCGCAAGCTGACCGCTGCTGTTGACGGACGACGGGATCTGACCCGAGGAGGTCGACAACGTCGCCGCCCCGTTGAAGATGCTGGCCGTCTTGACGCCGGTCGCAAGGTCGACCGCGTTGAGCAGGTCGGTGAGCGTCGCGCTCTGGATGTAGACGGTTGAGTTGCCGTTGCCGTCCGTGACGATATTGCCGCTGACACCACCCGATGCGACGCTCGCCGCCGATTGCGGCGTCTGCGCGTTCTTGAAGGTGATGGTGTGGCCGTCGATGTTCAGCGTCGAGCCGTCCTGAACGAGGGTCCCGAGCGAACCCGCGGTGGTCGACCGGGCCGCAGAGACGTTGGCATTGCCGGCGCCGGTTGCGGACGTCAGACCGAGCGACTTGAGGAAGTCGGCCTTTCCGGTCACGCTCAGATCTGCGCCGGTCGAGCTCTTCAGCGTGACCTGGCCGCCCGTGATCGACGATGCCACCTGAAGCGTGCCGACGGGACCGGCCGAGCCGCTGACGGAGATGGTCGCGGCGCCGGCGCTGATCGCCGCGCTCTTGACGCCGCTCGCCAGGTCGATCGCGCTCAACAGGTCGTTGACGGTGCCGGTGGGCGCTGCGGCCGTCCCCATGTAGACGGTCGAATTGCCGTTGCCGTCGGTGGCGATGTGGCCGCTGGCATCCAGGCCCCAGCCGGTCGGCTGCGTCGCGGGCGCGGCGCCGGTCCGGAAGGTAATGGTCTTGCCGTTGACGGTGATCGAATCTCCGTCGGCCGGCGAAAAGCCGAGGGTGCTGGCCGCCGTGGTGCCGATCAGCGTCGCGCTGCCGGTCAGGGCAGTGGTGCCGTCGGCCATGGTTGTGGCAACGCCGGTCAAGGTGCCCGCGGTCGAGCCGAGCGATGCACCGAGTGCGGCGGCGGCCGTCACCGGCGTCACGCCACCGGGTGCACCCGTATAGAGCACGTTGCTGTTGGCCGTCGCGCTCGCATAGGAGGTCGTTCCGCGCAGATCGGCGGGCGTCGCCCCGGGAATCGTGGTCGAAACGTTCGACTTGGTGGAGTAGCCGACCGTGGTCTGAAGCGCCTGGTTGGCGATCGATTTCGCGCTGTCGATCAACTTCTGGAGCGAGGTGATGCCCGTGTTGGCGGCCTGGAGCACCTGCACACCGTTGTTGATGCCATCGAGCAGGTTGCTGATGTCGCTCGCCCGGTTGTCCAGCCCCTGCGCCGTGAAGAAGTTGGTGGGATTGTCGAGCGCCGTGTTGACCTTCTTGCCGGTCGACAGCCGCTCCTGCGTCGTGGCCAGCAAATCGGCCGTCGACTGCAGCGACAACAGGTTCTGGCGAACTGACGCCGAGAGAACGATGTTGGACATTGGCGAGACTTCCTCTTGAACCGGATACGAATCGGCCGCGCCGTCGGAAAGCGGGCTTTTGTCCAGTCTTAGAGGCTGTCCTTTAAAGTATGGTTAACGCCGGCTTAAGGGATAGGGTTAATGGCCCGTGAACGCTCCCTGCCTGCTCCCAAACGCCAAAAGAGCGGCGG
>NZ_LSIC01000065.1 GCF_001556045.1 Bradyrhizobium sp. CCH5-F6 | reverse complement strand
GTGTATAAGAGACAGTCTTCACCCTCCCCTGGAGGGGGAGGGTCGATCGCGCGCAGCGCGAGCGGGGCGGGGTGATCTCTCAACACGGGCAGTGCTCCATGTGGAGAGACCGTCACCCCACCCCGCTACGCATTCCGCTTCGCTTCATGCATAGCGACCCTCCCCCTCCAGGGGAGGGTAATCGAGCGCGCCGAGCTAGCTTCCCTACACCACCTTGCTTGATCCCTGCGTGATCAGCCGCGCCGCCCGCTGATCTCGCGCGTAGATCCAGAGCCAGCTCAAGGCGACGCTGAGGCGGTGGCGCAGGCCGATCAGGAAGTAGATGTGGGCGATGCCCCAGATCCACCATGCGAGGGCGCCGCGCAGCTTGATGCGGCCGAAATCGATTACCGCCAGCCGCTTGCCGATCTGCGCGAGACTGCCGGCATGCTTGTAGCGGAACGGGCCTGTCGCAGCACCACGCAGGCGTGCCTTGATGGTCTCGGCGACATGGCGGCCCTGCTGCTTGGCGGCCGGCGCGATGCCGGGCACCGGCTTGCCGTTCCAGGCGTTGATGCTGACGGTGTCGCCGATCGCGAAGATCTCGGGATGGCCGGGAATGGTGAGGTCGGCTTCGACCTGCACGCGCCCGGCGCGGTCGCTGGGTGCGCCCAGCCATTCGGCCGCGGGCGACGCGCGTACGCCGGCGGCCCAGATTCTGGTCTTCGCCTCGAGCAGCTTGCCGCCGAACACGACTCCCTCACGATTGATCTCGGTGACGGCCTGGCCGAGCACGACCTCGACGCCGATCTTTTCCAGCGACGCCTGGGCGTAGGCAGAGAGGTCGTCAGGAAATCCCGCGAGCACGCGTGGGCCCGCCTCGATCAGCACGACGCGTGCCTTGTGCGTGTCGATGTTGCGGAAATCTTCGGGCAGGGTGTGGTGGGCCATCTCGGCGATGGTGCCGGCGAGCTCGACGCCGGTCGGGCCGGCGCCGACGATGACGAAGGTCAGCCGCGCCGCGCGCCTCGCCGGATCGGTCTCGCGCTCGGCGCGTTCGAACGCCAGCAGGATGTGCCGGCGCAACGTGGTCGCATCCTCCAGCGTTTTCAGGCCGGGCGCAAACTGCTCCCATTCGTCGTGGCCGAAATAGGCGTGCCGCGCACCGGTGGCGAGCACCAGCGTGTCGTATGGCACCTCGCTGCCGTCGTCGATCAGCACGCAGCGACGCGCCGTATCGACGCCGCTCACGGTGGCAAACAGCGTCGTCACCTCGCGGCGCTCGCGCATGAGATGGCGAATTGGCCAGGCGATCTCGCTGGTCGCAAGCGAGGCGGTCGCGACCTGATAGAGCAGCGGCTGGAACAGATGATGATTGCGGCGGTCGATCAGGGTGATCTCGACCGGGGCGCCCGCAAGCCGGTAGGTCGCCTCCAGCCCGCCGAAGCCGGCGCCGACGATGACGACGCGATGGGGATTTGCGGCCATGATGCACCTCGAATCTCGCTGCTGCTCGTCTTCATTTAAGTGCGGATTGGGCGCCGCGGTCCAATAGCCGTCATCAATGGCCGCATAGGCCTGATGTATCGATCTGGCGTCAAAAAGCGCCGCACGTTGGCCGAAGTGAGTAGAATTATATTTCTTGCCATCGTCGATCGAGGCGAAATATGGTGCAGGGACGGGCGCTGAGCCATTGGCGGCTCGACAGATTTTGCGTTCAATAGAAACCGGCCCGGAGCGGCGATCACCCCGCTTCCGGGACCGATAATAAGGAGGGGAGTGTTATGAGGACGGCATTTTGGCTGGCAGGCGCAGCGGCGCTGGTGCTGGCAAATCAGGCATTCGCTGGCGATACCATCAAGATCGGTTTCGTCTCGACCTTCAGCGGCCCGACCGCCGTGATCGGCAACGACATGCGCAATTCCTTCGAGCTCGCGCTCGATCATCTCGGACGCAAGATGGACGGCAAGCCGGTCGAGGTGATCTACGAGGATGACGGACAGAAGCCCGACGTCGGCAAGCAGAAAACCGAGAAGCTGGTGCAGTCCGACAAGGTCGATTTCATCGTCGGCTATATCTGGTCGAACGTGCTGCTCGCCTCGCTCAAGACCGCGGTCGATTCGCAGACGTTCCTGATCTCCGCCAATGCCGGTCCGTCGCAGCTCGCGGGCGAACTGTGCTCGCCTTACGTGTTCTCGACCTCCTGGCAGAACGACCAGACGCCGCAGGCCATGGGCCTCTACATGAACCAGAAGGGCGTCAAGAGCGTCTTCCTGATCGGACCGAACTACGCCGCCGGCAAGGACATGCTTGCAGGCCTGAAGAGCACGTTCAAGGGCGAGATCAAGGGCGAGGAATACACGGTCTGGCCGAGCCAGCTCGACTTCTCCGCCGAGCTCTCCAAGGCGCGCGCCTCGGGCGCCGAGTCGATCTTCGTCTTCTACCCCGGCGCCGCCGGCGTGCAGTTCCTCAATCAATATACCCAGGCCGGGCTGAAGAGCACGATGCCGCTCTACACCGCCTTCACCGTCGACGAGCTGTCGTTGCCGCTCCAGAAGGAGAACGCGCTCGGAGTGCCCGGCGCGCAGCAATGGGTCAACGACCTGCCCAACGAGCAGAACAAGCGCTTCGTCGCCGATTACCGCAAGAAGTATCCCGGCCTGCGCCCGACCTATTACGGCGCGCAATCCTATGACGCTGCGCAGCTCATCAACAGCGCGGTTGTCGCGGTGAAGGGCGACACCAGCAAGAAGGACGCGATGAAGGCCGAGATGGAGAAGGCCAACTTCAAGTCGGTACGCGGCGCCTTCAAGTTCGGCAACAACCACATCCCGGTGCAGAACTTCTATCTCCAGGACGTGGTCAAGGACGCCGATGGCCAGCTTGCGCTGAAGACGGTCGCGACCATCGTCGAGAACGACCAGGACCGCTTCCACGACAAGTGCAAGATGAAGTGACAATTGCAGCCACGCGCGACGTAGCACCTTCTCCCCTTGTGGGAGAAGGTGACCGTCACACCCGTGGCATGCTCATCGGCCGCACTTCGCGGGCCTGCGCTGCGAGCCTGATGGCGGCGTTGGCCGCGCCAAATCCCTGGTAATCCCTTCGTTCGACGATCTCGAAGAAAAAGCGCTCGTCGAAGATGTGAGTGTAGACCTGGAAGAACTCGCCGTCGCCCTCGCGGTCGTAGAGGATGTGGTTGGTGCGGAGCTTCGCCATCACCTCGGGGGCGAGGTCGTATTTGGCTTCGATGTCGTCGTAGTAATTGTCGGGGATGTCCAGGAAGTCGGCGCCGCGGGAGCGCATGGCGGCGACTGTCGCAAAGATGTCCCGGCATGAGAAGGCGACGTGCTGCACGCCGGAGCCGAAAAATTCCGAGATGAAGCGCGCCGGCAGCGTGCGGTTGGCGGAGGAGCCGTTGAGCACGAAGCGCAGGCTCCGGTCGCCGTTGACGATCGCCTGGCTCTGCACGAGGCCGCGGGGATCGGCGATCTCCATCTGCGGCAGCCGCGTCAGGTCGATGATGCCGGTGTAGAACAGCAGCCAGGACAGCATCTCGTCATAGGGCATCGACTGCGCGATGTGGTCGACGGCGAGCAGGGCGTCGGCGCGCGCGTCGCTCGCGACGGGCTCGAAGTCGATGTCCCAGTTCTTGCCGGCCTGGTCGAGGAAATAGAGCAGGCTGCCGCCGACGCCGTGGATCGCGGGGATTTCCAGCTCGCCCGGCCCGACCGGCTGGTAGAAGGTCCGCGCCTTCAGCGTCTCGGCCCGCTGCATGGCGAGGCCGGCATTGTCGACATCGAGCGCGATGGCGCAGACACCGGGGCCGTGGGTGACGTAGTGCGAATGGGCAAAGCCGTCGGTCTCGCAATTGATCACGAGCTCGGCCTTGCCTTGCGACCAGCGCTCCACCGCCTTGCTGCGGTGCTTGCCGGTCTTGCGGAAACCGAGCTGCGAAAACAGGCGGGCGAGCTCGCCCGCCTTGGTCTCGTTGACGGCGAATTCGATGAAGCCGGTGCCGCGGCTCCTGGCCTGCGGCGCCAGCGGCTCGCCGGCAAGCTTCGGCCAAGCCGGCGCCAGCTGGTCCTCGAGCAGGATCAGCGAGCGCAGGCCGTCCACCGCGGTCTGCGTGGCCGAGCCGGCGCGAAACTGGTCGTTGAAGATCTCCAGCGACAGCGGCCCGGCGTAACCGGTCGCCGCGATTGCCGCCATGAACGCGCCGACCGGCAGGTCGCCCTGGCCGGGGAAGGAGCGGAAGTGCCGGCTCCAGGAGAGAATGTCGAGCTCGAGCTTGGGCGCGTCCGCAAGCTGCACCAGAAAGATCTTGTCGCCGGGTATCGAGGCCATTGCGCGGGTGGGAAAGCCGGGCGCCAGCGCGTGAAAGCTGTCGAGGATGACGCCGATCGCAGGATGGTCGGCGCGGCGCACGATCTCCCAGGCATCGCGATAGTCGTTGACGTGGCGGCCCCAGGCCAGCGCCTCGTAGCCGACGCGCAAGCCGCGCTTGGCGGCGCGCTCGCCGAGCGCGCGAAAATCCTCGGCGGCGCGGTCGATGCCGCCGACCGAGGCGGGCGAGACGTTGGAGCAGACCAGCAGGAGATCGGTGCCGAGCTCCTGCATCAGATCGAACTTGCGCTCGGCGCGGGCGAAGTTGCGCGTACGCTGCGGCTCCGGCATGCCTTCGAAATCGCGAAACGGCTGGAACGCGCAGATCGCGAGATCGAGATCCTTGCAGAGCTTTGCGATGTCGCGCGGGCCTGCGCCGAACGACAGCAGGTCGTTCTCGAAGATCTCGACCGCGTCGAAGCCGGCGGCTGCGATGGCGCGGAGCTTTTCGTCGAGGGCGCCGGACAGGGAGACGGTGGCGATCGAGCGCTTGTTCATGCCGCACTCTCCTCCATGGCGCCGCCGAGGAACAGCTGGCCGATCCGCGGATCGTTCAAGATGCGCTTCGCGCCGTCGACCATGCGGGTCTGGCCGAGCTCGAGCACGATGCCGATGTCGGAGATCTCGAGCGCCGAGCGGGCGTTCTGCTCGATCATCAGGATCGTGACGCCGCGGTCGCGCAAGCTCCTGAGGATGTCGAAGGTCTGCTGCACCATCAGCGGCGACAGGCCGATCGAGGGCTCGTCGATCAGCACCAGCTTCGGCTCGAGCAGCAGCGAGCGGGCGATCTCGAGCTGTTTCTGTTCGCCGCCGGACAGTGTGGAGGCCTGCTGCGTCGACTTGCGGCGCAGCGCGGGGAAGAGGTCGAGCGCCGCCTCGATCCGCCTGGGCAGGTCGAGGCCCTTGTCGGCGGCAACGCCGCCGAGCTCGATGTTGTGGCGAACCGACAGCTCGGGAAAAATGTTGCGGCCCTGCGGCACGTAGCAGATGCCGGCATTGAGCAGCGCGCGCTGGCTCAGATTCGTGACGTCGCGCCCTGCAAAGCTGATCTTGCCGTCGCGCAGCTTCAGGAGGCCGAAGATCGCCTTGAACACGGTGGACTTGCCGGCGCCGTTCGGGCCGATGATCGTCGTGATCGTGGCTTGAGGAACGGCGAATGTGGTGCCGTTCAGGATCGTCATCTTGCCGTAGCCGCCGACGAGATTGTGGACCGAGAGGATCGGGTCGCTCATGATCGGCTCCTAATGTCCGAGATAGGCTTCGATGACGGCGGGGTTCTTGCGCACCTCGTCCGGCCGGCCCATCGCCAGCACCTTGCCCTCCGCCATCACCATCACGCGCGAGCACAGCGACATCACGAATTCCATGTTGTGCTCGATCACCACGAAGGTGGCGTTCTTCTCGCGGTTGATCGCGACGAGACGGTCCTTGAGGTCCGCCAGCATCGACGGATTGACGCCGCCGGCGGGCTCGTCGAGCAGCACCAGGCGCGGCCCGCCCATGAAGGCCATGGCGGCATCGAGCAGCTTTTGCTGGCCATAGGACAGCCCGCCGGCGGGCTCGTCGGCGAGGTGGTCGAGCTTGAAGAAGCCGATCATCTGGTTGGCGGCGTCCGTCAGCCCGGCATCGGAGCGGCCGACCAGGCGCGAGGCCATGTTGCCCTGGTGCTCCTGGCCCGCGAGGATCAGGTTCTCGCGCACCGAGAGCTTCGGAAACACCTGCAGGAGCTGGAAGGTGCGGCTGACGCCGAGCTTGTTGAGCTCCGCGGGGCGCAGGCCCGTGACGAGCCTGCCGTCGAGCTTGACCTCGCCGCCTGATGGCGTGAGCTGGCCGAGGATGCAGTTGAACAGGGTCGACTTGCCGCAGCCGTTCGGTCCGATCAGGCCGAGGATCTCGCCCTCGCGCACCTCGAACGAGACGCCGTCGACGGCGCTGATGCCGCCGAAGTTCTTCTTGATGTCCGTGACTTCGAGGACCGCACTCATTGTGCCGTCTCCAGGCGGGATTTCGCGACGGCGCGCAGCGCGGAGGCCGCCTTGGTGCGGCGTTCGGCGAGATAGCGGTCGAGGATTCCCAGAATGCCGGTCGGCGACCAGATCAGGAGCAGCATCACGGCGACCGCGTAGAGCATCAGGTAATAGCCTTCGGTGAAGCGCAGCCATTCCGGCAGCAGCACCGCGATCATCGCGCCGAGGAACGGACCGAAAAAGAAGCCGGCGCCGCCGACGATCACCATCATCAACAGATCGAGAGAGAGCGAGAGGTTGAAGGGCACGGGGTCGATATATTGCGTCAGCGGCGCGTAGAGTGCACCGGCGACGCCGCCGAGCGCCGAGCCGATCGCGAACGCCATCAGCGTGTAGCGGCGGGTGTCGACACCGAGCGACTGCGCGCGCAGCGGATTTTCGCGCAGCGCCATGAAGGCGCGGCCCCAGGGCGAGCGGATCAGCCACCACACCGCGAGCGACACGATCGCGAGCGAGCCCAGGCAGACATAGTAGAAGGGCAGCGGCTTGTTGGTCGCGAACCCGAGGACGTGCGGCCGCGGAATGTTGGAAATGCCGTAGATGCCGCCCGTGAGCCAGCTCTCGTTGCGGAACACCAGGAAGGCGAGGGTGGAGAATGCGAGCGTGACGAAGGCGAGGTAGTGGTGCTGCACGCGCAGCGCCGGATAACCCAGCACCCAGCCGACCGCGAAGCTCAGGACGATCGCGACCAGAATCGCCGCAGGCAACGGCCAGCCATGGGTGGTCATGATCGCCGCCGCGTAGGCGCCGATGCCGACGAAGGCGCCCTGCGCCAGCGAGACCTGGCCGGCATAGCCGAGGGTGAGGTTCAGACCCATCGCGGCGATGCTCATCACCGCCCACTGGCTGAGGATGAACAGTCCATAGCGGTTGAAGTTCATGGGGACGATGATCAGCGCGGCGACGACGATGAGGCCGAGCGCGATCTTCAGGGGTTTGCTGAAACCGGTCATACCGTGCGCTCCTCGGCGCGGCCGAGCAAGCCCTGCGGCCGGAACAGGATGACGGCGATCAGGAAGATCATCGGCACGGCGGCGCGGTATTGCGTCGAGACATAGGCGGCCGCGAGATTGTCGAGCACGCCGATCAAGAGACCGCCGGCGATCGCGCCGCGCACCTGGTTGAAGCCGCCGACGATCGCGGCGATGAAGGCGGCCTGGCCGAGCACCTCGCCCGACGAGAATTTTGCGAGGTAGATCGGCGTGATCAGCAGCGAGGCCAGCGCCACAAGGAAAGCGTTGATCAGGAAGGTCAGCAGGATCATGCGCTCGACCGGAACGCCGATGATGCGCGCCACCGTCGGGTTCTGCGCAGCGGCCTGCATCTGGTGGCCGAGCGAGGTGCGGTTCAAGAGCGTGGTCAGACCAGCCACCGCGAGGATGGCGACGACGAGCACGCCGATGCTTTGCAGCGCCACCGCATGGCCGAGAATGGAGACGTCGCCGGTCGGCAAGATGGATGGAAAGGGCTGGGCTTCGGCGCTGAAGAATTGCTTCACCGATTCCTTGATGCCGATCGCGAGCGCCATCGTCGCAATTGCGAGCGGCAGCACGCCATGGCGCATCATCGGATCCACCAGCAGCAGCTTGAAGGCGAGGCCGAGCAGGATCATGGAGAGCACGATGCCGAGGACGATGGCGAGCCAGAACGGCGCGCCCACATGCATGGCCGCCAGCATCAGGAAGGCCGGCAGCATCACGAACTCGCCCTGGGCGAAATTGATCGTCTGTGATGTCTGCCACAGCAGCGTGAAGCCGACCGCGACCAGCGCATAGATCGCGCCGGTGGCAAGTCCCGCGACCAGAAGATCGAACAGATTGGACATTTTCCCCTCTTGCGACAGCATTCTCGTGACGCATCCTTCGAGACGCCCGCCTTTGGCGGGCCCTCAGGATGAGGGCGGAGTTCGCGGCTGCAGGACCAAACGCTCCGCAGCAGGTTGAGCCTCATCCTGAGGAGACCGCTGAAAGCGGTCGTCTCGAAGGACGAGGCGCTCGCTCCGCTCTATCTCACTTCACCTTCGGCAGCACCTGCTTCACCACCTGCTTGCCTTCGACCACCTCGACCAGGAAGCTCTGGCGGTCGATGTCTCCGGTGTCGCTGAAGGTGACGTCCATCAGGATGCCGGGCTCGTCGGCGGCCTTGATGGTGAGGCCGTGCAGCGTGTCGGCGAACTTCTTCGGGTCGACCTTGCCCATCTTCTCGGTGGTCGCCTTCACCATGTAGACCGCGAGATAGCCCTTCAGGCCGTTGTGGTCGGGCACGTAATTGTACTTCTTGGAGAACTTCTCGCGGAACGCCTTGATCAGGTCGACCGGCGCATCCGTGGTGAGGCCGACATGGCCGCGTGCGCCGTTGGCGGCATCGCCGGCGAGATCGATCACCTTCTGGCCGATCAAGGTGGTCTCGCCCATCAGCGGCGCAGTGACGCCCTGGCGCTTCAGCTCCTTCAGGATGCGCGCGCTCTCTTCCTCGTTCAGGTACACGAACACAGCGTCGGGATTGGCGGCCTTGATCTTGCCGACGTCGGCGGCGAAATCGGCCTGGCCGGCTTCGGTCGAGAGATCAGCGACCACCTTGGTGCCGAGCCGGTCGAGCTCCTTGACGACGACGTCGCGTCCGCCGCGACCGAAATCGTTGTTGACCCAGACCACGGCCACCGTCTTCGCCTTCATCTCGTCATGGATGTACTTTGCGACCTTCGGCATCGAGGACTGCTGGCCGAACGAGGTGCGGAACAGGAATTTGTTTCCGCCTTGCGTCAGTTCGGCGGCTTCGCCGCCCATGATCTGCGCGATGCCGGCTTCGGCCGCGAGCGGCGCGGTGACCTTGACCGAGCCGGAATAGCCGGGCCCGAGCAGCACATAGGGCTCGGCGTCGAGCGCCTTCTGCACCTGGGCGCGGGCGACGCCGGGATTGGACTGCGAATCGGCGTGGGTGACCTCCAGCTTGCGGCCGAGCACGCCGCCCTTGGCGTTGATCTCCTCGATCGCGAGATCGATGCCGTTCTTCCAGTTGGTGCCGACGGTGGCGCCGCCGCCGGACAGCTCGGCGACATTGGCGAGCTTGATCGCCTGGGCGTGGGCGCTGGTTGCGGTCATGATGGTGAACAGCGCGCCCACCAATAGCGTTGATTTCATCGTCCTCTCCTCCCGTTTCGAATCTTGCAAACGGCCTTGTGTCCGGCCGCTTTGCCTCAAGCTGCCTGATAGGCGGCGCTGCGCGCAGCCATCACGGCATCAAAAGCCTCTCCCATGATCTCGGTCGATGGGGCAAGGCCGGTGAACAGTTCGAAGGCGTCGGCGGCCTGGTAGATCGCAAGCTCGCGCCCGGTCATGATCCGAGCGCCTTTCTCTCGCGCTGCGGCAAGCAGCGGCGTGATCAGCGGCGAATAGACGGCGTCGGCGACCCACAGGTCCGCCCTGAGCAGCGCCGCCGGTACCGGCGTGTCGCGGCTCGGCAGCATGCCGACTGGCGTGCCGTTGACGAGACCGGTCGCGCCAACCAGCGCGTCCTCGACGCTTCCAGCCACCCTCGCGCCGCCTTGCCCGGCGAGCAGCCCGGCGAGTTTCTCAGCGCGCGCCGGCTCGCTGTCGAAGATGCGGATGTCGGCGACTTTCAGGCTCGCCAGCGCAAACGCGATGGCCTTGCCAACGCCGCCGGCGCCAATCACCGCGACGGCGTTGCCGGACGGCGCCAGCAGTGGCGCCACCGCCCGGGCGAAACCCGTGGTATCGGTGTTGTGGCCCGTCAGCCGGCCGTCCCTGACGACGACGGTGTTGACCGCGCCCATGGCGGCAGCGCCCGGTGCCAGCGCGTCGAGCAAGGGGACCACCGCTTCCTTGTAGGGGTAGGTGACATTGACGCCGGCAAAGCCAAGCCGCCGAACGCCTTCGAGAAGCATGCCGAGGCCGGTCGCATCGGCGCCGGCGACCTCGATGAGCTGGTAATGGCCGCGCAGGCCAAGCGCCTCGGCGGCGCGCTCATGCATGGCAGGGGACGCGGAATGCGCGATCGGCGCGCCGATCAGGCCGGTGAGGAGCTTCTTGCTGGCGGCGTATCCGCGCTTCGACATGGTTCGCTATCGTCTCGTTGGGAGCGTCCGGTCCCGGCCATGAGCGGGGAAAACCTCGCAATTCCAGCTGCGACGATAGCCTTTCCTTCGCCTAACACAATTACCCTTTTATCCGGCAAACCTAACATTATGTTATTTCTTCCGGCTCCGTGCCGAAACGGTCTTGCCGTTGCCGCGGGACGGCTCGACCGCGCGCATCTCTGTGCGCAGGGACTCGATGAAATACTCGGCATGCAGCGACAGCGGCGCGCCGCGCTTCACCGCGACGTAGGTGTCGAACCGCGTCGGCTCTGTGATCTTCAGCAGCTCGATCCCGGGATAGCCGCCATGGGCCACCGTGAACTGGTCAATGATGGCGATGCCGAGCCCCGCCTTCACCAGCGCGCAGACCGTCGTGCCGAAGCGCGCGCGGATGGTGATGTTGTAGTCGAGCCGGTTGCGCGCGAAGATCTCGGCCATGATCCGGCCGTACGGATCGTTCGGATCGATGCCAATGAGCGGATAGCGGGTGATCTCGGCGGCGGAGACCTGCTTGCGGCCGCAGAGCGCGTGGCCGGGCGGCACGATGCAGTAAAGCTCGCCCGAGGCGAGCGGCATGAAGTCGAGCCCGGAATGCTCCAGCCGGTAGCTCATCGCCACGCACTCGCCGCGGCCGAGCATGAGATAGTCGATGGCTTCCTCGAGCTTGAGGATGTTGATGTCGATGCCGAGATCGGGATAGCGGCGGCGGACGCGCTCGATCGCGCGGGGCACCATCACCTGCGAGATGCTCGGCACCGAGCCGATGCGCAGCTCCGACAGGCCGCCGCGCCCGATCTTGGAGATGATCTCGGAGAGATCGTCGACCTTCTTGTAGACGCCGTTGATCTGCTCGAAGATGTTCTCGGCTTCCGGCGTCGGGAAGTAGCGTCCGTTCTGGCGCTGGAAGAAGCGGATGCCGAGCGAGCGCTCGGTATACTTGACCAGGCGGCTGATCCCCGGCGCCGAGACGTTGAGCAGCTTCGCCGCACCGCCGATGGTGCCCGTCACCATCACGGCACGAATGACTTCAACCTGGCGCAGCGTCATCATGAGATTGGCATCCGATAGATGAGCATGGTGGCCACGATCATCTCACGAGAGCCGTGATGTCATCCAGCGGCAAGTGTCTGTCTCTCCCGCCGGACGCGTCGTTTGCAGCAATTGCGTTCAGCTTGCCGGGCCTTCGGGCAATACGCTCTCGGCCGGCTCCGTGTGCTCGCGTTGCAGCACCTCGCGCGCAAACTCGATGATCTTCTGCTTGTTTGCGGTTTCGCGGACGGCAAGAAACACGCGGTTCAATTCCAGACCGAGCACGCTGTCGAAGCCGATGTCCTCGTCTTCCATCGTGGTCTTCCTCAAACGCGTTCAGGTGTAACCTGATGCCACTTCCTCCACAAGTAGATCAAATCCCGGAGCCGACGGACACCGGCAAACTACGGGTCGCAAATTGAGGCAGTCCCCCACACGTGCTATACGGGAGGTCAAGGGTCAGGAAACGCACCGATGTCCGCCGCAGATGCCGTAGATTATGGCCGGGAGGCGCTCGACTTCATCGAGGGGCTTGGCGCCTACACCAAGGTTCCGGATGCCATGGACGCGCTCGAAACGGCCTTCGGCCGCTTCGGTTTCGAAACCATCATCGTGACGGGACTGCCGAACCCCGACCAGCGGTTTGCACAGATGGTGCTCGCCAAGCGGTGGCCGGCGGGATGGTTCGATCTCTATACCCAGAACAACTACGACCGCTTCGACCCGGTGGTGCGGCTGTGCCGGCAATCGGTCAATCCGTTCGAGTGGTCGGAGGCGCCCTATGATGCCGAGCTCGAGCCGAACGCGGCCGAGGTCATGAATCGCGCCGGCGATTTTCGCATGTCGCGCGGCTTCATCGTTCCGATCCACGGGCTCACCGGCTATGAGGCCGCGGTGTCGCTTGGCGGCGTTCATCTCGACCTCAACGCCCGCAGCAAGCCGGCGCTGCATCTGATGGCGATGTATGGCTTCGACCACATTCGTCGTCTGCTCGGGCCGGCGCCTCATCCCTCGACGCGCCTGACCCAGCGCGAGCGCGAAGCGATCGCGTGGGCGTCTCAGGGCAAGTCGGCCTGGGAAATCGGCGAGATACTCCACATTGCGCAGCGAACCGCCGAAGAGCATCTTGCAACCGCTGCGCGCAAGCTCGGTGCCGTCAACCGTACGCATGCGGTGGCGCTGGCGATTCGGAACAAGATCATCACTCCCTGACCCGACGTACTGGGAAATTTCCCAATATCGATACTGCCTCTTTTGGCAGAGCTTGCCTCCATTGAGACGAATGGAGGTTTTCATGATTCATGCAATTTCGGCAGTAAATCGCTACCTTTATGAAGACGTGCTCGAGCAGCATTTCCGGCTGCGTCACGATATTTTCGTCGAGGAGCGGCGCTGGGAGTCGCTGCGCAGGCCTGATGGCCGTGAGATCGATTCCTACGACAACGAGGATACGGTCTACCTGCTTGCGCTGGAGGGGCGCCGCGTCGTCGGCGGTCACCGGCTCTACCCCACGACCAAGCCCTCGATGATGAGCGAGGTGTTCCCGCATCTGGCGTCGGTGCGGGGCTGTCCCGCCAATCCGCTGGTCTGGGAATGGTCGCGCTATTTCGTCGTGCGCGATCGTCGCGATGGCGCGCTCAATCTGCAGCTCATGGCGGCGGTGCAGGAGTTTTGTCTCGGCCAGGGCATCGCGCAGGTCAGCGCGATCATGGAAACCTGGTGGTTGCCGCGTTTCCATGAGGCCGGCTTCGTCGTGACGCCGCTTGGTTTGCCGGCCCTGGTCGAGAATGCATGGACCATGGCGGCGATGATCGACATTGGTCCGCAGACGCTCGATGCGCTGCATGATCGCATCGGCACGATTTCGGTCGTGCAGCAGGTCGGTCCACGTCTGGACGCCGTCGCCCGTGCCAACCTCTGCGGCCTCGCTGCCGCGCCACGAAAGGGCGCCTGAGATGTCGAACATGATGCGGGACGGCCAGAGGATGCCGCAAACCAAGGACGAGAACCTCGCCTACATGACCGACATGGCGATCGAGCTGGCGCAGATGGCGGAAGACTCCGGATTGGCGACGCTCGCCTATCTGTTCCGGATGGCGGCGCTGGAAGCCTCGACGTTGAGCAGCACGCTCGGCGAAGCGGACGAGCTTCCCCGGCAGGTGACGCCGCACTGAAGCGCGATGAGATCGGGATGGATCGTCATCGCGCCTCAGATTGCTGTTTGAGCATGTTGGTCTCGGAAAGCCGCTGCACACTTTTCCGGATCATGATTTAGAGGCTCACATTCCGACGCAGGTCGCACCCTCCTTCGGTCAGCCCGAGGGAGGGTGTTCCTTTGGGTGCGGCAGGTTGCCCCATGCTGCGCGGCAATCTTCTTGCATTGCGGCACACGTTCGCCGTCTGAGCCGAGATGCAACAAAGTGCATGTTTGATGTCAAATCGCTCTTGCCTCGGAACGATACTGCCATTACCCATTTTTCGGCCTTGAAGAGGCAGGGGGAGCTCTTTCACTGATGGCGACATTGTTCGAACATCGGCGCGAAGCTGCGTGCGCCTGAAAGAGTCTTGATGCTGCTCGTCATCGAACAGTTCTTGAACGGATTGCAGTTCGGCCTGCTGCTGTTCCTGCTCGCCGCGGGCCTGACGCTGGTGTTCGGGATCATGGATTTCGTCAACCTGGCGCACGGCTCGCTCTACATGATGGGCGCCTATTTCGCCGCGACCTTTGCGGCCTGGACCGGCAGCTTCCTGCTCGGGGCGCTGATGGCGCTGGGGGCCACGCTGGTGCTCGGTATCGTGCTGGAGGTGACGGCGCTACGGCATCTCTATGGCCGCGATCATCTCGACCATGTGCTCGCGACCTTCGGCCTGATCCTGTTCTTCAACGAGGCCGTGCGGCTGATCTGGGGGCCGGCAGGCCTGGCCTTGCCCTTGCCGGCATGGCTGACCGTGCCGGTGCCGATCCTGCCCGGCATTCACTATCCCGCCTATCGCCTCGCCATCATCGCGGTGGCGCTGCTGGTCGCGCTCCTGCTCTATCTCGGCGTGATGCGCACCCGCATCGGCATGCTGATCCGGGCCGGCGCCTCCAATCGCGAGATGATCGGCGCGCTCGGCATCAACATCAAGCTGCTCTACACGCTGGTGTTCGGCCTGGGCGCCGCGCTCGCGGGGCTTGCTGGCCTGATGCAGGCGCCCATCCTCACCGTGCAGATCGGCATGGGCGAGAACATCCTGATCCTCGCCTTCGTCATCATCGTGATCGGCGGCATCGGCTCGATCCGTGGCGCGTTCCTGGCCGCGATCTTCGTCGGCATGATCGACACGCTCGGCCGTGCCTTCCTGCCGAACCTGTTGCGGCAGGTGCTGAGCGGCGCCGCCGCTTCCACCGCAGCGCCGGCGCTATCGTCCATGCTGATCTATCTGTTGATGGCGATCGTGCTGGTGGTGCGGCCGGAGGGGCTATTTCCGGCCAATCGTCGATGAAAGCTTTCACGGTGAGCAAGGCCGTCACGGCCCTTTTGCTGGCGGGC
>NZ_LSIC01000064.1 GCF_001556045.1 Bradyrhizobium sp. CCH5-F6 | reverse complement strand
ACGCGACCAATTGCGCGCCGCAGGACCGCCCGGGCCGTCAGGCGGACGGCACCACCATCGGCCAGTCCCGGGAACCGCTCGGCGACAGGCTGGCGAAATCCGACGGCGTGCTCTGCCCGCCCTCCGGCGTCGATCCCGAGATGCACGCCCCGGCCCCCGACACCGGCAGCAACACCCCCGTGATCCCGCCGCCCGGCAGCCCCGGCGGCGATCCCACGGTCAGGCCGAAATAGGTCGTTCCTCACCCGAAACGTCGTCATGCCCGGGACAAGCCCGGACACGACGAACTCATTGAAAAGGCAAGACGCTTGGGCCGACCTAGCCTCGGTGACCGCGGAAAAAGGCGGTCAGCTTTGCTTGACTTCCCGCCGCCCCCTTCTTTATATGCCGCGCGTTCGCGAGATCGGCCTTCGTCGCCGCCGCGATCCCTGTGGCGGGGTAGCTCAGCTGGTTAGAGCACGGGAATCATAATCCTGGGGTCGGGGGTTCGAGTCCCTCCCCCGCTACCATGCATTGGGTAGCTACCAATGCCTGAAATTCTCCAGTGATTTCAATTAAATTGGCCACATTCCGTCGCGGCGGCGTGACCTGTGTCCCCCACATTGGACACGGTCTTGAAGATGGCTCGCCACGCCTACGTTTCCCGCCGGGACGGCAGATACCTGTTTAGAGCGCGCCTGCCGGCTTGCCTGGCGGCGGGATCCAAGTCAGCGTTTCGGATAAGCCTGCGGACATCCGACCAGAGGGTCGCCGTTCGCCGGGCCGCCCGAATTGCGAGCTGGATGATGAACGTCAAGGCTGCCGAAGATCCGAAGGAGGTGTTGCAGGCGCTGTGGCCGCGGCTGCAGGCATTGGCGGTCGAGCCCGTTCGAGACGAAGCCGACTTTGTCGAGCGACGTGCATTTCAGTCGACGGCGTTCTGCGCCCAATACGCCGTGCGCTCCCTGAACCTCAAGCCCAACGATATCGTGCCCGGCTGGGACGAGCACTTCGTGGCGCTTGTCCGTGAGAACAGCCGTGCGTCCAACGCTCTCGAAAAGAGCAAATCCGTCGGAGGACAGTTGGAGCGCAAGCGCCTGGAGTATGCGCTTGCCAGCCAGCCGCTAGTGCAACCTCCGCTTGATGTGGCGATCCGCACTTTTGGTGTTGAAGTGCCGCTCGCGCCGGCCCGGCCGGTCCCAGTGCAATCCACCAAGTATGTCCCGCTCAAGATGTCGGAGGTGCTGACCCGGTTTGTGACCGCCCAGAGGGCCCAGGGCTTCGATGGTCGCGTCGAGAGTGAGGTCGCTCCAATCGTCACTTTCGTGATCAACCTGCTGAATGATCCCGTGATGTTGGACATCAACGGGGATCACCTCCTGACGATCACCAAAGAAGTTGCCGAGATTCCGCATCCGAAGGGATTTGGACAAGACGAGCGCTCCCTATACTTTCGTTGGTCTGCGGCCCGCGAGCACGGCTGGGTGCGCGAGCGCGATGGAAAAATCGTCCAGCTCAAGCGCGTCAGTCAAACGACCCTGGATGGAAAGTATGCGCCGGCCTTGAATGCATTCTGGAAGTTCGCGGTCGAGCACTGGTTCGCCTATGGTCCGGTCCCTTCCTTTGAATTCGGCACCAAGCTCAACCGCCCCGCAGCAGAGCGGGATGCTTATAATGAAGAAGAGGTCCTCACTTTCTTCGGCGCG
The DNA here is from genome assembly GCF_001556045.1 of Bradyrhizobium sp. CCH5-F6. Lineage (GTDB taxonomy): Bacteria > Pseudomonadota > Alphaproteobacteria > Rhizobiales > Xanthobacteraceae > Bradyrhizobium. Next base: position 47,192 of record NZ_LSIC01000064.1, on the reverse strand, counting down.
CCACCGTTCACGGGCTGCGAGAGCGTCGCTCATTGCTGGATCTCCGGACCTCAGCACGTCCAAGGATACTTTTACTGGGCCAATCTAATCGAATTGCTCGCCGGCATGCGTCCGAGCGAGATCGCGCAGCTGCGGTGCCGCGACATCCTGGATTTCCGTGGTGAGCCGCATTTCCGGTATGCCCCGTTTGCGCCTGACGAGACGGAAAAGCAGCGGTTCGATCCTCAGCCCGGTGGAACGCGAGGCAAGACGAAATCGGCCTACCGATGGATTGCGATCCATCGGCTGCTGCTCAAGCTCGGGATCGTCGAATATCGCGATGCGATCGTGAGCGCCTACCGGCAGGCAAAGATTAAAGAGGCTGGTGGCCGGGATCACCTCTCGGAAGAGCAACTCACGGCTATCGAAGACCAGGCGTACGAGCAGTGGCTCTTCCCGGATTGGAAGGTGTATGTGCGGCCCAAGACTGAGCAGATCATGTGGAGCCACGTCCTGACGAAGGCGTGTACCTATGGCCTCAAGAAGCTGAAGATCCACCGGCCAGGACTCTCAAACTACTCGGCGCGCCACGCCTTCAAAGGCATGATCGACGATGTTCAAGGCTTGAGCGAACGGTCCCGTAAGGTGATCTTTGGCCACTCGACCAAGGGTAACGTTTCAGATGGCTACGGTCCCAAGGTGATCAGCGAGCAACAGGCCAAGATCGTCCAACAGCTGACGAACAGGACGATCTGGCGTCTCGCCAAGATATTGCTCCGGGCAAAGCGAAAGGCCGAGCGCGGGGAGTTGCGGTTAGTAGAGGCGTGGAAGATCGACAAACGTACGAGGGACGACAGGCTGCAAGCGGTTCTTGCAAAGCGGGCTGAACAGTATCAATAGCGACCCATAACCATTTGCTTTTGGGTCATATCCAATCCTCCAACCAGGCTCGCCGCGTTTCCATGCAACGACATGTTGCGTCTACGTCGCTGCGATAGCGAGCCGCGCGTCCTACTGCACCGCGCGCGCGGCCAGGCAGATTCCGGACTCGGAATGGCGGCCTTGACGGAATCGGAGGTAGTCGGTCCCGCGTTCCCGCATTTGGCGTTCGCTAACGCCGCGCTCCTACGGCCGCCTTCTTCCAACCTCGGCGAAGGCGAGTTCTACTCGGTTGAAACACCAACTCTATCGAGTTCGTGGCCTTCGCCTAAGCCGTAACGACCAAACCCCTGGGAGAGAGAAAACGCGGCCGCGCAGGCGCCTTCACGACCCAAGCGGAGCAGCGGATGCTATCATATGAGCGCGTTTGAGCGAGCCGTCGGCCCATTGCGCTGGCACTATTGAAAGACCGTGGGCCATTTCCGTGAATGTTGCGTTCGCGTTCGGTAACGAAGTCTGATCCCCGGAGCCGCCGTCGCAGGCGACCCGCCGGCTCCGGCGCGCGCAGCGCGCAAGGGCGTAGAGCGCAGCGTCCCTTGCGGGCGAGCACGACGATGCCAAGGAAGAGCCGAAAAGACGAGCGGTGCTCGAAGGGGCAGACGGTCCTGATCCCAGGTGAGCCCTAGCATCTCACCGGGCAATCCATCGCGTTCGGGGTTGAGAAGCGGAATGAGCTCGTCGTTTGGATCCTGTTTGCAGGCCGTCCAGCTCAAGCGACCAAGACCGCTCTGATCCTTGGCGCCCTTGTAGGCGAGCCACCAGCGCCGTCGCACACAGCGCACGCGGCCGCAGAGCTGGCCGCCCCCTACAGCCGAGCACGACCTCAATGTCCGTTAAAGCGAGTGCCATGTTAACGGGAGTTAACCAAATGGCGGCTGAGGCAGGAGCGACTTGGCAGCACTTCCTTGACTTTTTGCGCGAGGCGAGCATCTTTGACACCGAGCTCCCCCAGATGCCTGGGACACAAGCGCGTACCCGGTGCGTACGCGCCAAAGTCGTAACACGACGACGGAGCCTGGCCTGCTGCGGGGTCCCGGACCCGATAACGCGCGGAAGGGTGGCCGAAGTGACGGCCGCCATCTTTCTCCCAATCTCGTTTGGACCCGGGCAGTTGTTGCTCGCGTCCACTTGGATCGCGCCACAGCGCGGGGACGTGTTCGCCGGCACCGGGCCCGTCTCTTCTCCAAGCTCACATCATTTCCTTCGTGCTGCGGAAGCTTGGAAGCTTCCGGAAGGACTTCCGGAAGCGGGCAGCTACCGGAGGCGACGGGTACCAAAGAGGCAAACCAATGAAGATCAAACTCGATATCGATCCCGAAATCGCGGCCCAGGTCGAGATCTTTCTCGCCACTATCGAGGGTCGGAAAGACTGCACGAACGGCCCCCTCACCATGGCGGCCCTCGTGCACATGCTGCTCGAGGACGTCGCTCTCATGGTCGAGCGGCCGGGCAGCTGGGAGGCCCAAGCGATGTTCAGCCTGTTGGGGGCGCACGGCTATGAGTGCTGAGTTGCTGGAAAAGACCCTGCGTACGTTCCAGTGGGTATCTCGCAGCCTGGTGGCTCTGAGCCTGCTCTGCGTCGTCCTGCTTCTGTTCGCTGCGCGGGAGTCGACGGCGCTGCTAGTCAAGGTCGATCAGCGGACGTTTTTCGAGTGCCTGCCGGAAGGTTGCTGGAGCCGCGTTACGGCGGAAACGACCCTTGCCGAACTCGCGAAGACGACCCACACCGACGAGAGGCTTCTGAGGGAGGGGAACCCTCACATCCGGAGCGACGTCGTTCACGCGGGCGATGAAATCCGTATCAGCGATGCCATGAGGGCTCCTCGCTGACCCACCCACTAGGGTGCCCAGCTCGGCTGGGCACCCTTTCGCGCAAAAACCCCGCCGCCACAGCACTTCCTCCGTCTTCCGCAACCTGACCAAGCGCCTTCCACGAGAGTTTCATGCACTTGGTCAGGTTGCTCTACGGGTGGTCGGCGGCGGGGCGTCATCAATAGGGGATTTCAGTGCAGATTACGCAACGTGATATCGCCCTCCTGCAGTGGACCAATGGGTTCGGCTTCGTGAGCGTGCTCCAGATCGCCAAGTGGATGGGTGTCGATTTTAGTACAGCGGCGCGACGGGTTCGGTTGTTGATTGAAGCCGGGCTGATCCGGCGGACCACAGTGGACATTCTGAGCGCCAATCCCATCGTGGTGACGCCGGACGGGGCTTTGGTCGCCGGCGACAGCCTGCCGCCCTTGAAAGGAATTCGTACCGGCGACTTTCGACACGACAGCCTTTTAGTCGACATGGCGCGTGGGCTTACGGCTAGATTTCCACGCTCGTTGTTCGAGCCTGTGCGGAGGCTTCGCCACTCGGGGGCGCTGGCGAAAGCAAAACATCTGCCGGATGGCTATCTGCACTTCCGTGGCCACCGTTACACGATCGAACTTGAGCTCACCGTCAAATCGCGCCAGCGTCTTTCGGCCATTATGGCCGAGCACACCACCGACATCGGCGCGAAAGAGATTTGGTACCTGACCGACTCCGCCATGGTCGCCGCTGCAATCACGCGGGCGGCCGTCGGTCTCGACCACGTAAAGATCGTGCGCTTTGCGAAGAACACCGCGACCGAGCCCTAAGGGGAACGCCTAATGCCCGCCAAATCCGGTGAACAGCCGATGGATTTCCCCACGTTCATGCTCGCGGGAGCTCTGCTCTGTCTGCTGATCGCCACGGCAACGTTGGCCTTGACCGGCATTGGGCTTATGTCCGCCTTCGCCGCCGTCGCCATTTGCCGATTTTTCGGCCGTCCAAATCTTGCGTTCGCTCTCGGAGCCATGGCCGTGGCGTTGTTGGTCTTGTCACTCTCGTTGGATTCGCCTCCCAATGTCTGGGCGATTGCATATGATGCCTATTCGGCTACGTGGACCCATCACACGTTTCCGGTCGTCACCTTCCGGATTTGGCTCGATCCTACCGAGCTCTTTTTTGATCGGCTCGCGCTCGGTTCGGTCGGTATGATAGTTGGCAGCGCCTTTGAATTGGTTGCGCAAAGCCGACGAAATTCACGTATGGCTCTGTTACAGCGGACTGGCGGAGTTCCGCAGGTCAAACGCGCTCCAATAGCACTCATTTGTGCTGGGCTGGCGTCACGGATATCTGCAGGACTTCGCCGTCACCATACGTTGTTGGGCACGCGTTTCCTGATAGGCTTTTGGTATTGGTTCAGCGACGCCGACGCGAACCATCATACCCTCATCTGCGGCTCAACCGGCAAAGGCAAAACCGTCACGCTCGCAAATTTGATCGAGTCAAGCATCGACCGCGGCCAAGGACTTGTCCTTGCCGACGGCAAGGGCGACGTGGAGTTTGCGGAGCGCGTGCGCAAGTATGCTCAAGCAAAGGGCCGCCCAGTCTACGTCTTCAACACCCTCAATATCGCTGAGAGTTGCGCGTACAGTGCGCTTTCCTGTGGTGACTTCACAGCGAAGGCTGACCGCATCATGAGATTGCGCGAACACACGGAGCCCCACCACGAATCTCTGGCGAGATCATTTTTGCAAACTACCTTTAAAGTACTCGCATTCGAGAACCGGCCAATTGATCTGGTCCAATTGTCGGAACTTCTGTCTATTAACGCTCTGCTGAAAATCATCGGGCGCCGTGGCTTTGCTGACCCTGCGCGAGTAGCGCTCATCCGCGAAATCAATGAGCATGCAGTGGCGCAGAAGACCTCAATCGATGGCGTGAAGTCCGATATCCGGTTTATCGCAAACAGCGCGCTTGGCACATTATTTGACACTGAGAGGGCGAAGCGCGAAGGTCGACCCATTCTGCATCTGGAGACGGCGAGGCGGGAAGGCGCGGTCGTCCTCTTCGTCTTGCCTCCCCTGCTTTTTCAGAATGCCGCACCTCTCATCGGCCAACTTATCATCAATGATCTGAAAGCCGTAACAACGACCTCCCGTTCAATTTGGAGGCTGTTCTTCGATGAATTCAGCGTCTTCTCTACGACGAATGTGCTCAACCTGATCAACATGGGCCGGACATTTGGCGTCTGCGGTACCCTCGCGACGCAAAGCCTCGCTGACTTCGATGCGGGAGCTCCCCAGCTCGGTGGATCGTTCGGTCGTCAGGTTCGAGCGTCTGTGAATACCGTGATCTGCCATCAGCTGGGTGATCCTGATGACGCAGAACTGCTGGCCAGATACCTGGGTACCTATCCCGACATCGAGCTGACCGCTCAAATACAGGCCGACCGCTTCACTGGAGACGCATCCGCTCGCGCAGTACGGCAGTTTCGAATCCATCCCGACGACCTCAAATTTATTCCCAGAGGTCGCGCATACGTCTTCAATAGGAACAACGGAACGGCGGACCTGATAGCGGTCAGAAAGAGCTCCATTTGAAATGGTGCGAGTGCGAAAGGACTAGGGCTTGCACAGAATCAAGCTGAACCACTCGCCGGGGGCAGTCGGTCCGGCGCCCCGACCTGGCGGTCGGCGCTATGCTGACGCTCCTGCGTCTCATCTCTGGATCGGTCTTGCGGTCACCGTCGATCCTGCGCCTACAAGGGGCCGCTCCTGCAGCCGCACTTTCTTGGGCATGACATGACATAGCCCACGTGTTTGGGGGCGTGCCGCCCCAGCCGTCAAGGCATCCCTTTAGGCGGAACGCGCGAGCCGTGTAGTCGCGAACGCTCCGGCCCGCACCACCTCGCGATTTCCGACCTGTGACGGCTTTCCCTCGGCTCAACGGCTTTCCCTCGGCTCATTGCCGCTCGGCTAGTCGGTTGCATGCGCAACCCGAAAGCAGAGGAGATGCAATATGACTTTAGCAGTCTGACGCCAGATCTGGATCTGATCTAGTCCGATCGCGGTTGGCTTGCTTCAATCCCCGAGAGGCGAACCTAACTCTGCGATCGCCAATGTAACCAAGTCGTTTGGATGTCGGAATTGCGTGACAACCTTCGCCATCGCCAGTTCAGCGCGATCTCTCGCCGCATCCAGTTCTGCCTTTTTTGCTAACGGATCCCGCTTGATCGGATCCGCCTCGCGGAGTGGGGCGTCAAAAAGGCGACCGAGAAATTGTCCGTCAATGGCAAACGATTCATTCTCTTGTTGAACAACAATCAAGTCTTCACCTTGGCGATGCCCTTGGTCGTCCTGGTACCGTGCCAAAAAGACGGCAAAGAACTTAGGCAGGTTAGAATCTTCCGCAAAGGTGGCATATGATCCGCCGAACTCTGCCGCTGTCACAGAGGTTACGAGATGTTTCAAGAAGGTACCCGAAAAGTCTATCAGGACCACTTCACTCCCCGGATTCCAATCTCTTCGTCGAGTTGTGGCCGCTATCACCGTTCGATTTCCAAATTCCCGGAAAGTGCCTCTTAAATTAGAAGGCAAGCGGAGGGTGAAATGTTCGAGGTCAGGCGACGGAACTACCTCGATTTCAAATCGCGTGGCAGCCCGCTGAATAAACGCGGCCACGTTAGCAGTGGTGTAGCCGCTGAGTGACTGCTTGCGAGTATCCAGTCGATCAATCTGACTAAGGACTTCGTCTTGTAGTTTTTTAGCCCTGCTTGCTTCCGCAATAGCAGCATCAATGCGTTCCTTGGTCCGCTCGACATGTCCGTTGCGGGCCTCATCCAATAGTTCAGAAATATCGACGCGCTCCAAGAGCTCGCCCATGACCTCTGCCGCGTACCGCTCGTCGAACTCTGGTCCGACACTCTTCATCTCGCGCACGATCGTATCGACACGGTCAACTACGGTTGAAACAATTTCGTTGTCGATCGTGTCGCGCGCATGGAAATTGACGGCCACGACCCGTTCTTTCTGGCCGTATCGGTAAAGCCGTCCCATTCTCTGCGTTAGACGCGCAGGATTCCAAGGTAAGTCGAAGTTTACAAGGATGTGGCACCGTTTATGCAAGTTCAGACCTTCGCCACCTGCTTCCGTAGAAATAAGGACGGGGATTTCACCTTCGAAGGACCGAACCGCTTCCCGCTTTTCATCCACTGTCATGCCGCCATGAATTAATGCTGGCCGGACTCCGAGGAGGCGCTGAACCTGATGGAGTAGATACGCCTGAGTAGACCGAAATTCCGTAAAGATAAGGATCTTTTCGCCCTGCTCATGGACCGCCTCGCGCACGACTTCAACGAGAGCCGCTCCTTTCCTGTCCGTTCTCATGCACGCTTCCCCACGTGCGATCAGGTCCTTGAGCATGATCTCTTCGCCTTCGAAGAACGGCTGGCGTTTTTGTGCCGGTCCATGCTGGTCTAAATTGTCATCGGCCTCTGGTTGATCATCTTCATCAAACGCTTGGGCCTTGTCTTCGGGAGGCGCCGACTGCTGGGATAGTCGATCAAGTCGTCGTCGTAGAGCAATCCAAAGGGCTGCAACCGATGAAGATGCAAGTTTGCGATAGATCGTCATGACGAAGCCGACAGCTCGTCCTTCCTTGCCGCCAATGGCATCGCCTGCGCCGTACCCCCGAGACAGGTACTGTCTTAGACGCGATTCCAGATCTGCAAACTGTTCATCAGTCTCCACTTCAACGCGCCGGACCAGCAAACCGTGGAAGAGAAACTTGCCGTCCATATCAACGGCGTCAATCTTTCGGTTTCTTAGAATGATCTCGCGCACCACATCGGGAGTGTGATCTATGTTATTGATTAAGGTTGCCAAATCAGGACGAACCAAGGTCAGCAAGTTGCGAAACTTTCCCTGATCACCTTGGTGAGGTGTGCCTGTCAGCAAAACAAGCGCATCGGTACGTTCACGCAATCCTTGGGCAAGCCGAAACCGCAATGTGGATCGACCCTGTTCATCGCGGGACAGGCGGTGGGCTTCGTCAAAGATTATGATATCCCACGCTCCGGCCGCCATGAACACTCCAAAGCTTGTATCAGCGTCCCGTCCGTCATCTTGGGCGCTGCGCGGCTTTGCAAGATCAAGAGACACGATGACGCGTTCATAGAGACCCCACTCCCGAGCGTCCGACACGCGGAAGTCAATTCCATAAATGAGAAATCGGCGATCGAACTTGAGGAGCATTTCCTCCTTCCATTGCCGGGTCAGGCCTGAGGGAACGACAATCAGGATACGACGGATGTTCTGACGTCTTTCGAGCGCAGCTAGAAGAAGCCCGATCTCGATCGTCTTTCCTAAGCCAACATCGTCTGCAATCAGCCAATTTGTCTGACCTGAATTTAAGATGCGATGAACTAGCCCGATTTGGTGAGGAAGCGGATCGACGTCCAATCGGTCCAGGGCGCCGGTAGCCTCGTTCCATGACCGAAGGAGATGGGCCATGACATTTAGTGCGAGACGATCGGCAGAATCCGGTGTCGCCGGTTCAGAACGGCGATAGCGCAGGTCGGGATCCATGATCCTGCGCAGGCGCTCGAATGGCAGCCACAGCGTGTGACCCGTCATGTGAAACTGAACGAGGGCTTGATGGCGCGTGGCGAGCTCTCGGATCTTCATCACCGTTCCGGTTCCGAAGGTCTCGCGAACACCTGACAATGGGACGTCTTGCACAGTGAAGCCGGGGCGCAAACCGCAGCCCCAGTCTCCGGGTTTTAGCCGCGATAAGCCATTTGGTCCGAAATCGACTTCGATGGTCGGCCCATCACCGAGGTCGAAAATTCGTCTTACGAAACCAATCTCGGACGGATTGCTGATTCGGCACACCCACGCATTCTCAATGGGTACTAAGTCATTCATGCGCGAACCTTCTTAGGGGTAAGGACGTCTTCGGAGCTTGTACTTGTCACGGCCACCGCTTCGGTTTGACCGCGGCACAAAAGCCCAGTGCGTGAAAAGCTATCGAACAAATTGAAGCCGTCTATTGTGACCATTGGGCAGGAACTAATGTGGCGTCGTGGAGGGACGGGAGAGGCGAGCACTCCGGCTGCAAATGCCTCAATCCTTGCCTCCGCGTAGTCGATAAATCGCCAGTACAGTGGATCGCCTATAGACAATTCCAACCAATCATCGAGCCAGTCGGGTTCAATGATTGCCTCTGGCGGAAGACCTTTTCTATTCACCACGAACCGATATGAACGTGCCCAGCCGAGCATGTTTACGCCGCCATCGGGTATGAGCGGCTGACGCGATCCTCTGCGTCGCATACTCCACCACGAAGGCGACGACGCCCAAATCTGCCTTAGCTCGAAGGCCGACCAAACGTCGTCGGCGTCGGCATTTTCTAGGGCCAAGTCGGCAAGTGCAGAAAACGTTGCTGCATGGGGATACTGGTAAAACAATTCCGAAAAGCGTTGCTCAAATCGTCGTCGGCGTTCGATCTGAGGCAGGTCCAGCAACGACACAAGCCACCGAGCTCGTTGAAGGGCTTTGTCGCTGCTGCTCGGAGCCCTTAGCTCCAGATAGAAGGGATTCTCTGCGGCATGTGGAATGAAGTCGGGAAGCCGTATATCGGCCTGCCAGCTCGAAACGTTGGCAATCTCCAGGTCGGTTTGGCCCGCAGGTGCCGGGTCCCAGAAGTCGCCCGAGCCGATTGCGCCAGCGCGACAAAGCTCGGCATCCGGAGGAGCAGGCGCGGGAAACGTCGATAGTGGGTCCCAGGGGTCGACATCGGTCATCGCATCGGGCCCGATTTCAAAATCCTCCCGCAGCCAATGAGTCAATGGCGCAGTGACCGTCTGCGATGGCAATGCTGGCTTTTCAGACGGCGTTTCCCCCACGCGCATCTAGCGATTCCCGAATCCCTTGGCCTGTGTCAGGTCACCTGGACAACTGGTCCAGTTTCTTGATTTCGTCTAGAGGCTGCGCCTCAGACTTCCGGCTACCGGTGTCTGGGTCGCTCACCCAGAAATCCTCCACCAACTTTTTGTGCCGCGCCGCAACAAGCGTTACCCTTCGACAGTTCGACAGACATCTTGACGAACAACCGGCGATTGTGCATGTTGATGATGCTTCCGGACGGAAGCTGAAACAAGAACCCGAGACGGTTCTGGTCGTGATGTCGCTGGATAGCGATGGCTTCATTGGGATAGTTTTGTATTTTTTGCGCCCCCTGAGCCGTCATATTACGTGAGTCCGCACTAGAATCGGTCTCTCCTTTTTGGAGAACCGAAATGAATCCCGCCAAAGTCGTTATCCGTTTTGAGCAGGTATCCGAGCAGACGGAAGGACCTGTCCGCCGTATTGTGGGCTTTGTCAGAGCCAAGAATATGCTGCAACTGTTTGATGCAGCGGATCTTGAAGCGAATCCTCGCGAAGCCAAGGCCGGCCCGGTAACTGCAGATATCATCGAGAGCATTTGCGACACCCCCGACACTTTTCCCTTCAAGACAAAGGGGGTTCTCGTCGGCGCCTCAAACTACGCCGCGCTTGAGCGCAAGCGGTACGAAATCCGTTTCGAGAATACGAAGATCGAGGGAATCTTGGATGGCGGGCACAACATGCTTGCTATCGGCACCTACGTCTTGGCGCGGGCTCTCGGCGATGATCGCATCTTCAAAAAGATCAAGCGCTGGACGGAACTGAAAGACGCTTGGGCTGCAAACCGCGAAGAGATTGCCGAGCTAAAGCGCGTTGCGGGTGAAGAAGCGGGAGGTGGGCCGCTCGACTTTCTTGTACCGGTGGAGGTTCTTGTCCCCGCCGACATCACCAACAGCGAGACCGTGGATGACTTCAATAGCTCTCTTCTTGATATTTGCGCGGCCCGCAATAACAACGTCGAACTGACGTTGGAGACCAAGGCGAATAAGAAGGGATTCTACGAATACCTCCGCAAGTCCCTTCAGCCGTCTATCGCGAATCGCGTCGAGTGGAAAACGAATGATGGTGGCGAGGTCAAAGTACGCGACTTGATCGCGCTCGCATGGATTCCGTTGTCGGTAATTGACCTGCCTGTGGAATTCAAAATCCCGCCTCAGAATATCTATCGGAACAAGGGCGAGCTCGCCAAGCATTTCGATACGCTGATGGGTGATGAACGTGTCTCCAGGGCCTCCAATGGAGACTACACGCACGAACTTCACAATGCCGCGGTGCACAGCGCGCTTGTCATTGCCGGCCAGCTGCCTGAGCTTTACGACAAGATCTATCGGGAGTTTCCGGCGGCCTACAATGGCGATCGCGAAGGTCGCTTCGGGGGTCTTGCCGTAGTCAAAATGGCGGACCGGATGCGATCGAAGCCCCGCGCTCATTTCACGGATGTGGAAGTCGACTACGCCTATCCGGACGGCCTGATCATGCCTCTGGTCTATGGGCTGCGGGCACTCATGGAGAAGGACGCAAATGGGCACGTGCGTTGGAAGGAAGATCCTTTCCAGTTCTTGGACGAGCACTTGGAAGCAATTGTGAAGAAATACCGCGTGATTCTCGATGCATTCCGTGCGGATCCTCAGAAGGTTGGCAAAAATGAGGGCTCGTACGATCTCGTCCTTGATGCCTTCGAGACCGAAGTTCTGAAGCGTCATGCTGTGGTTGCGTCTGCTCGCGGAGCTCGGTCATGAACGAGCAACGAAAGGGCCGCGATCTTTTCATTGTCGACAACAGTGTCTCGGGTTGGACCGCCCTGCGGTATCTCGAAGAGTGGACCGAAATAGCCAAGGGCTTTGACATCGCAACTGGCTATTTCGATATCGGCACCATTCTGGCGCTTGACGGCAAGTGGCAGTCGCTTGACAAGATTCGAATACTTATGGGAGCCGACACCTCGCATCGAACGAGAAAGGCCTTCTTGGACACTGTAGTCAAAAAGGCGGTTGATGAGCTCGACAGAAGCCTGGAAGCGACGAAAGAACCAAACCCGTTTCTCCGAGGTGTGCCGGCGATTCTAACTGCACTGCAGTCCCGGCAGATCGAGTGTCGGGTCTATGACCGTGATAAGTTTCACGCCAAGACGTATATTACACACGCGAGGCTTGATGTCGTCGGCTCGCAAGCGTTGGTTGGGTCAAGCAATTTCACGATGCCGGGCTTGACCAAGAATATTGAACTTAACGTTCAGATCCAAAGCGCGCGCGAGGTCACCCAGCTCCAGGAGTGGTTTGATGCCCACTGGAATGAAGCGGTTGACGTAACCGATCTCATTTTTGAGGCGATATCGCGCCATGTGCGGCTCTACTCGCCTTTCGATGTCTACGCCAAGTCGTTGCACGAATTCTTCCGTGGTCACGAACTGACCGCGACCGAGTGGGACGAGACGCGCTCGAAGATGTTCTCGAGGATCGATCGTTACCAGAAGGAGGCGTATTGGGCCTTGATGAAGATCGCAAGGCAACATGGAGGAGCGTTTCTCTGTGACGGCGTCGGCCTAGGCAAAACCTTCGTTGGGCTAATGCTGATCGAACGTCTGGTTTTACACGAAGGGAAACGCGTCGTGCTATTTGCGCCGAAGGCTGCCAAGGACGGCGTTTGGGATCCTCATCTGCGACAATATCTCCCTCATATTGGCGGAGTGGGGGGTAACGCCGACTTCAGTAATTTGGCAGTGTTCAGCCATACTGATCTCGGGCGGAAGGGTGAATTCCCGGAGCGATTTCGTCGTATTGCAGAATTGGCCGATGTCGTCATCATCGACGAAGCTCATCATTTTCGCAACCCGGGAGTTCGCAGGTCGTCGGACGGCGCGAGCCTTCCGTCACGATATTATCAGCTCTACGATCTCTTGGATTCGACGGTGCGTCCGAAGAGCGTCTTCATGCTCACGGCCACACCGATCAATAACCGTATCAGTGATTTTCGTCATATGGCGGAGCTGTTCACTCGGCGGGACGAAGCCTATTTCGCCCGAACGCTTGGTGTTAATAACCTCCGATCGCACTTCAACAACATCGAAAAGCAATTGCGAAAATCGGTCGGCCCTGAAGTCGCGGATGTGTCGGGTCATATTGGCGAGGTGCAGGAATTTCTCGCGAGCGATGAGATTTTTAAGAGTCTCGTAGTGCAGAGAAGCAGGGCTTACGCGCGCGAAAGCCAGATGCGCGAGTCGAATAACGCGGCGGTGTTCCCAGATCGAAGGCCGCCCCAAGTCGCCGAGTATTCCATTCGGAAGACGTACGGGCGCTTGCTGGAGATGTTTGAGAAAGCATTCACCCGTAAGAAACCGTTGTTTACCCTGCCCATGTATTACCCTCTCGCCTGGTATAAGGGCAGCGATAAGAGCATAGATCCCCTTGAAGAGGGGCGACAAGAACAGGTCGTTGGTCTCATCAGGACCAATTTTCTCAAGCGATTTGAAAGCTCCGTCGCTGCGTTCGAGCTATCGTGTGATCGGTTGCTCCGGAAGTTGCTGGCATTTCTTGAGGTGCACAGTGAAACCGAGTCGGAGAAGCGACGTCTCGAACGTTGGAAATCTCAGAATGCTGAGGTCCTGGGCTATGCCGCAGCCCGGCAGCTCGAACTCTGGCCAGACGAAGATAGCGATCTTGACGATGATGTCGTACCGCAAGAGATGCTCGATGCAGTGGAGCACCTCAAGAGAGAGGATTATGACGTCGCGGAGATGATGTCAGAGACGTTCCTAGACCTGGATCAGATCGTCCAGTTCATAGAGGAGGCCAGAAAGTTCGAAACGAAACACGATGACAAACTGCAGAAGCTCATCCGTCTTCTGAAATCAAAGGAGCTGGCCGGACAGAAAGTTCTGATCTTTACCGAATTCGCCGATACTGCCCGCTATTTGAAGCGTCAATTGGAGGCGGCCGGCATTACGGGAGTCGCGGAGGTTGACAGCGCAACGAAGACAAATCGTGCGGATGTCATCCAACGGTTCTCCCCGTACTACAATGCGCACACGAGTAAGATGTTGCTCGACAGCGGTCGCGACGAAATCCGAGTGTTGATTTCAACGGACGTTCTTTCAGAGGGCCTGAACCTCCAAGATGCGTCCCGGATGATCAACTACGACATTCACTGGAATCCGGTTCGACTGATGCAACGCATTGGCCGTGTTGATCGTCGAATGAATCCAGAAGTCGAAAGGCGCCTTATAGGCGATCATCCGGATGTCGCCTCGTCGCGAGGCAAGGTGAGTTTCTGGAATTTTCTACCCCCAGACGAATTGAATGCAATTCTGACGTTGTACACCAAGGTGACTCAGAAGACGCTGCTGATTTCGAAGACTTTCGGAATTGAGGGAAAGAAACTTCTGCGGCCCGATGACGACTATGATGCGCTCAAGGAGTTCAATCACGCCTATGAGGGGACCAAAACGGCGATTGAGGAAATGCACCTCGAATATCAATCGCTGCTTTTGAGTGATCCAGCGCTTCAGGATCGCCTCAGGGGAATGCCGGGCGGATTTTTCAGCGGGAGGCAACGGCCGCGGAAAGGCGCGGCCGGTGTTTTCTTTTGCTACAGTTTGCCGGCACTCGACAAAGAGACCGGGGAATTCTCCCATGAAGCCGGTACGGCTCGTTGGTATCTGTATGACCTCGACCGAAATACCATTCTGGAAGAACCAGGTGAGATCGTCGCCAGCATTCGCTCCGGAGCGGAGACGCCGCGGCATTGTAAGATGGACGAAAAGATATTGATCGATCTCCGTGGCAAGATCGAGAAGCATATCAAGAACACGTACCTCAAACGGGTGGATGCCCCGGTGGGTGTGAAGCCGGCACTCAAGTGTTGGATGGAACTCAACGAGGGCTAAGCATATGGCGACCGATCACCGTACTGCGCTTGCGAAGATCAAACGCTTCGACCAGCTAATCGCTTACCTTCGCGATGAGATGGGATGGCCCATTGCCCGAGACTCGTTCGAGGACGTAAACGATCTGTTCTACGACTTCACGGCCGCTGAGCTTGGTATTGACGCTCAGAATGCCGCGAAGATCCAGGAGATCAAGCGTCTGCGCCCGCTCTCATCCAAGCAGCCGTGGGGCATCTTTTTTGTAAAGTTCGAACCGAAAAATCTGCCTGTCGTCGCGTTGCGCCGCATCCTTAGCCAAGTCGCGCTAAAGAAGCGGCCTTCTGCTAACAGTGCGGAGCGGGCAGCCTGGGCGGCGGATGACTTGCTGTTCATCTCAAACTACGGCGAGGGCGACGAGCGACAGATTAGCTTCGCGCACTTTTCAAGGGCGGAAGATGGTCACGATTTGCCTACGCTCAAGGTGTTGGGCTGGGACAATCTCGATACGGCACTTCACCTCGATAATGTAGCCAAGGAGCTGACGGAGCACCTGGCTTGGCCGGACGACGATGAAGACGTGGAGGCTTGGCGAAGAGGTTGGCGCACAGCCTTCAACTTGCGCCACCGCGAGGTTGTTACAACATCGCAACAGCTATCTATTCGTCTGGCCGAGATGGCACGCGCCATCCGTGATCGCATTAAGGCTGCCCTCGCTATCGAAACGGAAGCCGGCCCACTCACCAAGCTGATGAGGGCGTTTCAAGAGGCGCTTGTCCACGACCTCGACGCTGACGGCTTCGCGGACATGTACGCGCAGACCATTGCTTATGGTTTGCTGTCAGCCCGCATCGCCGATCCGGAGAAGAAGACGACGGACGATTTTGCTGCCCACATGCGCACCAATCCGTTCTTGCGGGAGCTGATGGAGACCTTTCTTCATGTGGGCGGGCGGCGCGGCAAGGCGGGCGGACCGGGTATTGACTTCGACGAACTAGGAGTAAGCGAAGTCGTCGAATTGCTTGACAATTCTAATATGGAAGCCGTCGTCCGAGACTTCGGGGATAGGAACCCGCAGGAAGATCCTGTGATTCACTTCTACGAGCTTTTCCTCAAGGAATACGACGCGAAGAAGCGGGCGCAGCGTGGCGTCTTTTATACTCCCCGCCCGGTCGTGTCGTATATCGTACGGTCGGTCGACGCGCTGTTGCGCGCTGAATATGGTCTGGAGGATGGCCTCGCCGACACAACCTCTTGGGGCGAAGCTATAAAATCCAATAGTGAGCTTAGCATTCCGGAGGGCGTTTCACCCGATCAGCCCTTCGTCCAGATCCTCGATCCCGCGACCGGCACCGGCACCTTCCTCGTTGAGGTAATCGACCTCATTCACAAGACGCTGCTAACCAAGTGGAGGTCGCAGAACCTAAGCGAGGGAAAGATCGACGCGCTTTGGAACGAATACGTGCCCAAACATCTGCTACCGCGCTTGCACGGCTACGAGTTGTTGATGGCGCCCTATGCGATCGCACATCTAAAGGTTGGGCTCAAGCTCTATGAGACTGGGTACCGTTTTAGCAGCGAAGAGCGGGCGCGTATCTACCTAACAAATGCACTCGAACCGCAGCACGACCTTTCGGGTCGATTCGAGTTCGCTATTCCAGCGCTTGCGCACGAAGCTCAAGCCGTGAACGAGATCAAACGAAGGCAACGGTTTACGGTGGTGATCGGAAACCCGCCGTATTCGGCCCTTTCGGCGAATCTGACGACACAGGCGCGTAATCTCGTCTCTAGGTTTAAATTCATTGACGGCGCGAGGTTGGACGAGCGAGGCGCGCTCCAACTCGAAAAGAACCTGCAGGACGATTACATCAAGTTTATTGCATTTGTTGAAGACACTCTGACTGCAACTAGTTCGGGCGTCTG
Source organism: Bradyrhizobium sp. CCH5-F6 (assembly GCF_001556045.1). Taxonomy (GTDB): domain Bacteria; phylum Pseudomonadota; class Alphaproteobacteria; order Rhizobiales; family Xanthobacteraceae; genus Bradyrhizobium. Next base: position 30,755 of record NZ_LSIC01000064.1, on the reverse strand, counting down.
CGGACTTATCTGTAATCATGGGTTCATTGACAATCCGACACTCCGCGGAGTGCGATGGTCGCTAATGCAGAACTTTCTCAATATTTGGATTCTCGATCTTCATGGAAATGTAAATCGTGGTGAGGTGGCGCCAGATGGGTCGGATGATCAGAATGTCTTTGATATCAAAGACGCTGGCGTAGCCATCTTTCTGGGCGCGAAGCATAAGCAAGTGGAAAGTAGCGGTGTTTCGATACGGAAGAGCGATCTCTGGGGAGACCGAAATGCTGTCAAGTATCCATACTTACTTTCAAAATCGGTTACCGAATGCACGTGGGAGTTCGTATCGAGCGAGCCCGATCTCTTTCTGTTTCGGGCTATCTCTCAGGGCGGATCTAGAGAATACTCATCGTGGCCCAAGGTGACGGCCGTCTTTCCGCTACACAGCGTGGGAATGATTACGGCTCGAGATTCGTACGTAATCGACTTCGAATCCGGGCCGATAATCGAACGCGCTCAGGCATTCCGTGATTCACGACTGGATGATGAGGCGACCTGTGAGAAACTTGGCATTCCGATTAAGAAGGGTTGGAATATCCGGCGTTCGCGTGAACGAATCAAGCAAGTCAAAGACATCGCTAGTTTCATTAAACCGCTGCTTTATCGCCCCTTCGATGTTCGACGAGTATTCTACCACGAGTCATTGATTTGGGGCATGGCTTGGCCCGTCATGCAACACATGATTGATGGGAAGAATCTGGCATTGATTACTTCTCGCATGACTAAAGGCGAAGCGTTCTGCCATACGTTAGTTAGCAACACGCTCTCTGAAGTAATCCTTCTATCTTCGAAAACGTCTAATAACGCCTTTGTTTTTCCGTTGCACTTGCGTTCAAACGAACGGGGTCTGCGGTTAGAAGAGCAGGTAAATCTCGGTTCGGAGTTCTTGCAGGGTCTCCAGCGCAGATTGGGCTTAAGGCGATCTAACTCGCATGGAATGCCAGAGGGCGTAAGCCCGGAGGACGTGTTTCATTACATCTACGCCGTTCTAAGCGGTCCCGGCTTCCGTGCTCGTTATGCGGAGTTCTTGAAGATAGACTTTCCACGAATTCCGCTCCCCGGTAGCCCGGATCTATTTTTCAGTCTTAGTCGACTCGGCCGCGATCTTGTCGACATACACTTGCTGAAGTCGCCCAACCTCACCAAGCCGATCACCGAGTTTATCGGTGGCCGCCAGCCCGAGGTCGAAAAAATCTCATGGTCGCGCGATACCGTATGGGTGGACAAGGCGCAAATCGTCGGTTTCAAAGGCGTGCGGGAGGACGTTTGGAGTTTCCGTGTCGGCGGCTATCAAGTTTGCGAGAAGTGGCTCAAGGACCGCAAGGGCCGCACGCTCTCTAGGAAGGAAATTGAGCACTATCAAAAGATCATAGTCGCCCTCGCTGAGACGATCCGGATAATGAAGAGGATTGACGAGGTCATAGAAGCAGATGGCGGCTGGCCGGGTGCATTCGCGGAAGGAAACGCGCACGGCCGGAGTATCACCATGGACGGAGATGCGGGCAGTGTGACGACCCTGCAGCATTCGAACCCAGCGGCGCCCATATATCAAACGGTCTCGTCGCAACTTCTGAAAGCAGCAGAACCCGATACCACGTCCCACGAATCGGCTGCATCGGGTGGGCTCGATGTTCGGGGTAGCGAATCCGACGAGTTGGTCCGTGAGGACTTGATTTGCAGGATTCGCAATCTGTTCGGCGACGGGCAGGAGCGAGAACGGGACGCGGCGATCGACGCGCTTGCGCGAGAGTTGGGTTACGAACGCACAGGAGCGCGGATTTACGACGAACTCGATGGTGCCATGCGGGCGGCTGTACGACGCGGAATTACCGCGAGTGATCGCGGGGTGGTGCGTCTATTTGCGCGAGCAATTGAAGAGTACGACCGCGACTTTCTGAAGGAGCAATTCTTGGCTTCTTTGCAGGGGCGGCAGTGGACCCCGCGCGAAGAGGCTGTCCGCTCGTTCGCTCGGTGGATGGGATTCCGCCGGACTGGGCCAGCGATAGAAGACGCGGCGCGATCTTTGATCAATGGATTGCTGCGAGAGGGCCGGTTGGAGAGTGCTGGTTCAGAGATTCGAAGATCCGATTGAGCCCTCTGGTTCACCGGTGGCGTGATGGTCCGCTCCAATAGGGCTTTGGTGAGCGCTAAAAAACATTCGTCGTAAAGGGGGGGCTTATGATCCAAGGCGCGAGGCAGTTGCCGACAATGCACGTTTCCGTTCGTGTGCCGTGGCACGATGGGCGATGGGCAGGCAAAGTGTGCACCAATCCGCGCGGCAATACGTCGTGTTTGATCCTCCCTCGGATTGCCGAAACGAAAGAAGATGATTTTGAAGCTGGGATCGCAGGCAATGCCTGGAACACGGACGGAGCCGGATTGCCAGCTTGCGCTGCGGAGCGGGGCGCTTTCATGTCGCCCTTCGGCTATTCGCGCAATGTGAAACATCCCTATAGCCACGATCCGCTTTACAAACATTTTAGGGGCAGTCAATTCCATCACCCCGCATATTCCGCGGCGGCAGTTCCTTTTGCGTGGATGATGAAGGAAGCAGAAACAGGCATTCCGGCCAAGGCGGAGCAGTACAAGATTGGCTTCCGGCCTGAAGTCGAGCCAAACCTTACGTTTGACAAGTTGTGGGTGCAGGAACGCCGCAATCAGCTCGCGATGCTGGAGACATTTTTTGGAGCGGTCAAGCCCGAAGAATCTCTGGTCTTTTTCTACGCAAAGCGGACTCCACTGACGGAAGACGGCAGGCGGGTTATTGTTGGCATTGGTCGCGTTCTCAAGGTCGACCCCCCGGTCGAGTACGTTTATGGGAAAGATGCGCCGTCTGACGCGATGCGCTGTGTTTTGTGGGAGGGTAATCTACATCATTCCATTCGTCCGACGATTGGCGACGGTTTTCTACTGCCCTATCACGATCTGCTCGAACTTGCGGCAAAGGATCCGAACGTCGATCTGGCGAGCTTGGTCCTGCATGCTCCCGATGAGCATCGGGATGCGTTTTCGATGGGGTCCGAGCATGTCACTCACGATCAGGCCATCACTGTCCTTCTCTCATGCGCTTCTTTGCTGGAGAAGCTGGAGAAGCTGGAGAAGCTGGTGCCAGGCGATTGGCCCATCGCTCGCGCTTGGGTTGATGCGCAACTTAATCGGCTATGGCGCCTTCGAGGGGCGTTTCCCGGACTCGGCTCAGCCCTAACGGCTTTTGGACTGACCCATGGGACTTTGATTGCGCACGCCATTGGACAGCGGCTTCACGCGGATGGTTCTAACGAAGTCCGGGATCCCTGGCCGGCGGTCGACAAAATCCTTCACGATCCAAAGCCGCTGCCGGCCGACCTCGGATCCACCATAGGCCCAAGTGCCGCAAAACTGTGGGACGGCCTTAAGCCAGAACGGCGCGCTTTGTTGAAGCTGCTTGCGCGCTTCGAGATCTCGTCCTACCAAGCGACGCGTTGGTTTGTGCCAGAAGAACGCGTCCGCGCGGGAATTGTGGCAAGTGATACGGAGATTATTGCCAATCCATATCGGTGCTTCGAGGACGATAGGCCGCGCATCGACCCGATTTCGGTGAGAACAGTCGATCGCGGTCTTTTCCCCGACGCTACAGTATCGGAAGCCTTGCCGATTCCAGAACCATCGCGTTGCTCTGAGGCCATCGACCCTCGGCGTGTTCGGGCATTATGTATGGCAACGCTCGACGAAGGGGCCGGTCAAGGGCACACCCTCTTGCCACAGTCATGGCTCGTTCAGAGGGTGCGAGATTTGGACGTTGTACCTGGTTGCAGTATAGGCGGCGATTGGGTGGAGACATTTGGCACGTCTTTGCACGAGCGCTTGACGCCGGCGCAGATGGCAGATGGCGCTCCTGCCTGGCAGTTGAAAGAATACGATCGATCCCGAGAGCTAATTGCTGCCCGCGTGAAGCGACGTCTGGCGGGTAAGATCCACGGAGGCGAGTATGAATGGCGTGCGCTGATAGATGAACAGCTGCCGCCCTTTGCGGAAGCGACAGATCCTGACACGGAAGAGCTCGCCCGGCGCGAGAAAGCGGCTGCGCTAGAGGAGCTTTATCGGTCGAGATTCTCAGTGCTAATCGGTCCGGCAGGCACCGGTAAGACGAGTCTTCTCACCGCGCTGCTTTCCCTTTCGTCTATCGCCGAAGGCGGCGTCCTTCTGCTCGCGCCGACAGGCAAGGCGCGGGTCCAGATGCAGAAGCGTGCGAAGAGCGCTCAAGCGTTTACGCTCGCACAATTCCTGTTGGGTCTCGGGCGATATAATCCGGAAACGGGTAGGTACAGCGTCACGGACGCTCCTAACCGAGAGCGTGGCTTCAAGACTGTGGTCATCGATGAATCGTCGATGTTAACCGAAGATCAGCTTGCTGCGACTCTTGATGCTATCGAGACCACTGCAGTGGAACGTTTGATTCTTGTAGGCGATCCCAGACAACTGCCGCCAATAGGAGCCGGACGGCCATTCGTCGATATTGTCGCATTTGTTGCAGCGAGCGGCTCGAAAGAAGCCTCAAAAGGGCCGCGAGGCTATGCCGAACTGAAGATCGTCCGCCGCCAGACCGAGCAGATGAACGCGAGCACTCGCGGCGTGCGGGATGACATCATTCTCTCTCGTTGGTTCGGAAATGAAGCGCCAGATCCCGGCGCAGATGAAGCGTGGGATCGATTGGCGTCCGGCAAAGCCGTCGGTATCCGCGCAATCCGATGGGAGAGCGATGTTGATCTCCAATCGAAACTACTCGCGGAGATCAAGACTGCAGTCCGCACGATAGCAGAAGGCGAAGTCCCGGCCGGTGCTGCTGACAGTGCATGCTTTGAAGTAAGCTTGGGAGGTCGCCTCTACAACGATGTTGTGTATTTCAATCTTTCGAGGAATGAGCCAGACGCGGAGGGCGTCGAGCGCCGCAAGGGCGGGGGCGTCGACGTCGAATCCTGGCAAATCCTATCGCCGGTGCGCGCAGGTGAGACCGGCGTCGATGGTCTGAACCGATGGTTGCAGAAATCGTTTCGCCGACAGTCTCGCGCCTGGGCAGAGCCCGAAAAGCATTGGGACCGTAAGACGTGTAAGCCTTTAGGACCACAAGGCATTCTGTACGGGGACAAGGTCATCAATATTTCAAATGCGCGACGCTACGACGTGTATCCCAAGGTCGACAAACCCTATTTGGCCAACGGCGAAATCGGACTCGTCGTGGGGCAATTCAAGGGAAGAAATTGGAAGCCGAAGGGCTTGCCTTGGAAGATGGAGGTCGAGTTTTCGTCTCAGCTCGGCTTCAAATACGGGTTCGCAGAGCGTGATTTCGGCGACGAAGGCGATGCGCCTCTGGAGTTAGCTTATGCGCTAACCATTCACAAAGCCCAGGGCAGTGAGTTCGGTGTTACCTTTGTGGTGGTCCCAAATCCGTGTCGGCTGCTGTCCCGAGAATTGCTCTACACAGCTCTGACCCGCCAACGGGAGCATGTGGTTATCCTTCATCAAGGCGACGTGCGTTCCCTTCTGAAGCTATCATCTGCTGAGCATTCGGAGACATTCCGCCGAATCACTAACCTGTTCAGAGACCCGAGGCCGGTCGAATACGTCGGCAAGTTCCTTGAAGACGGATTGATTCACCGCACCGCCAGGGGCGAGCTCGTCCGATCAAAGTCGGAGGTAATAATCGCGAATCTGCTTCACGGGCTTGAGATCCCGTATGCTTACGAGCAGCCCTTTACCGGTCGTGACGGAAGCGTCCGTTATCCGGACTTCACGATCGACGACGCCGAAACTGGTCAAAGAATTTTTCTAGAACACCTCGGGATGATGGCCGAGCCAGCGTATCGCCGCCGTTGGCAAAGCAAGCTCGATTGGTATCGGGCGCAAGGCGTCCTTCCGAGTGAGGAAGGCGGCGGCGAGTCAGGGACCCTGGTGACGACTAGCGAAGAGCGCGGCATCGACTCGGCGTCGATTCAGCGTCAGTTGAAAGAGTTGCTCACTATTTAGCGACTATATGAGCAGTCCTCGAATGCGGGCATCCGGGTCAGAAACAAGCCATCTTGTGAAATCAGATGGCCGATGCAGAGCGTATGGCTTCCGGTCACCGGGCCCAGATCAGCGCTTCTTTGCAAGAAACTGCCCGAAGAGTTGATCGATCGGCTAGTGGCGCCCTACCGGCGCGAGGTCATGGCGACTGAATGTAAGACGAAGGCGATCGTAAAGCGTCACAGTGGAGATTTCGGCTGACTTGTCCACAGGGAGGCGATATCGTGAGGGGACGATTCATGAAAATGTCCAAAGTCTTGAGCTGAAAACAGAGGATCGGAAGTGACGATGCCGTTTCGCTAATTTACAGCGAAGCAGGATTCGCACGAAGCAAGATAGCATGGCGTGTCCGGACCTACTTGAAATTGGGATCTACAGTATCCCGGAAGCGGCAGAGCTTGTCGGCGCGCCGCAAGCGTCTGTGCGCGTATGGGTAGAGGGGCATACCCGCAAACAAGAGCCCGTTATCGTCAACCAGCTTGGTCGAGTTGGTGACAAGACCGCAGTCAGCTTTGCAAATTTGATGGAGCTGCGCTTTATCGCACGGTTCGTTAAGGCCGGCGTACATTTACGTGAAATTAGACGCATCATGACTGAGGCGAGGGAAACGCTAAGTCATCCCCATCCGTTCGCAACCAAGACCGTGTTTAAGACAGATGGGCGTAAGATCGTTGCTGAGATCGCCCGGCGAAACGGGTTGATGCTCGTCTATGATCTTCGGTCCAAAAATTATGAGATTCCTTCTGTCGTAATGAAGTCGCTCCGCGAGGACGTAGTTTTTGATCCGCAGGGCGAAGCCATTGAATGGACACCTAGGCCCAAGATAGCGCCGAATGTAATTGTTCACCCACGCATCGAGTTTGGTCATCCCGTACTGAAGCGCAGCAATATTCCGACGGATACGATTGCGAGAGCAGTCAAAGTCGAGGGAAGCGCCCAGTTCGTTGCCGATATTTTTGAGATTCAAGTCCGGCACGTTCGCGAGGCTGTCAAATTCGAGGAGAATCTTGCGATAGCTGCTTGAAAGTCGCGTTTGATCAAAACGTTCCTATAGGACTGGTGAAGGTCTTACAGAACTTCGCCAGTGAGAAACAGTTTCGTAAAATATCGGGAAACTTCGTAATCAAGGCGGCAGCCGATTACACCCCAAAGCCAGGAGATGATGATTACCAGCCTAAGAATGATGTGCCTTGGCTGAAGCGGTTTGCAGATGACGGGGGAAAGGTCGTGATATCCGGCGACGTTCGAATGAAAAGCAGGCCACATGAGCGGTTAGCGCTTATCGAACACGGCTTCATAGTCATCTTCTTTGAAGCGCAATGGTCGGACTGGAAATTTTGGCGCAAGTGCGCGCTTCTGATTCATTGGTGGCCTGTTATTGCTGCCAAGATCAAAAGGGCAAAGAAAGCTTCATTTTATCATGTGCCCTGTAACTGGGTGGACAATGGCAGGCTTCGCTGGGTCTCGAACAAAGACCCAAAGCTTCTGAAAATTGAGCAGCGGACCCGGGCCGCCAAACGGCGGAAGAAGGCGAAGGATCTACCTGCGAAACCCAGCGATGGACCTTTGTTTGATTACGCGGACACAGACGCAGCAAAGGGCCAGTGAACAGAGCGCGCCCCTCTCAGCCGGCACCAAATTGGACGAGAAGATCGTGCAAAGTGCGGGTCTGTAAGGTCGACTTCCTCGGGTTCTCCTACTCCTACGGCTTCTGGCCGGGCAGCGTTTTTCGTGAGTGCGGATTAGTGCGTGGTGCTGCAAGGATTTTCCGCTGGCCCTTCGCGATCTAACGCTCCGGCCCTTGGCGTTGTCATTCTCGCGCAAGCTGCGGCAGCCGATACCGGTGAAGACCGAGACGTGCCCGGCCTTGCGCTTGTCGTGCCAATTTTGTATCACACGCACAAGACGCAGATTACGTCAAAGCTGTCCAATTTGTTGACGTTGTTTATGAATCTCTCCCAATGGTAGGGAGTCCCTCCCGCTCGGATGGGAGCATCCTGCCGCTCGCGCTGCATCCTTGCGGAAGGCCCGCGCCGCTATCGCGCGCGCCTGGATTGCAGTCCTGAACGAAGGTCGGCATTTTCCTGCTCGTTGGAAAATTGGCTCGTGCGACTTTTTGAAGGACTCTTTAAGAAGTCCGATAACCGATCTATTTTGTGAGCAATGGGTTGCAGACGATACTCTTGATGTAGTCGACGTCGTCTAGCGACGAGCCTGCGTTCCGATCGATGTGCGAAGCTTCTTGGTGGATTAGTGGATGTTTAGATGGGTCTCGACCGTAGACTGATGTGCCTCCTACCGGTCAGAAACGGCGCGGTCTTCCTGCCACGCTATTTCGACTGTGTAAGAACATTCTGTTCGGGCATCATTGCGCTAGACGACGGTAGCACCGATAACACGGGCGTCCTATTGAAGGCGGAACCCATGGTCAAGGCGTTGCTGACCAATTGTCCGCGCCCAAGTTATAAAGGCTGGAACGATTCTCAGAACCGACAGCGATTGCTCGACGCGTGCGCCGACTTTTCGCCAGAGTGGGTGATTTGGATTGACGCTGATGAGGTCATTCCTGCGAGCGACATACCACTGCTGATGCATTTCATTGATACCGATGCTAGGCCCGAGCAGGTCTACGGCTTCGAAGTTTTGCGGATGATTGGAGATGGGAATCACTTCGACCAGAACAAGCTATGGGTCTATCGCCTTTTTGGCTATCGCCCAGGTTACACTCTGCCAAAGAAGGTTCTTCATTTCGAACCTGTGCCGGTCCAGATAGGTCGTCATTTGTGGAATCGTACCCGGTTAAGGATCGCGCACTTTGCGGGTCTAACTGCCGCGATGCGGCGGGCGAGGTACACCAAATATCTCGAGGCCGATCCGAAACATGAATGGCAGGCCAGCTATTCCAATCTTCTGGACGTGCCCGGCCATATCTGGGAGCTTCGGCCACTACCAGACGGCATAAGCCTCCTCATCAATTGAATATCGCCTTCAGTGGCTCTCGGCGAGCTCCGGGCTCAGATTGATACCACATCCGCAATTGAGTCTGCGGCGGTAAGAAGGTCGGCGACTTCCGAATTCAGCGGTGGCATAATCATTAGATGACAGTCACCGGGTGAGAGAGTTGCAAAAATGCCCTTCTGTCGCAAATTTCGTAGGAGGCCATTGGGTGTCGCGCCTACAGACTGCCCGTGCACCCAATTCAAATGCAACGCGATTTCCAGGCCATCGCCGTGTAGGCCGGCGGCAAACCTGAGCCCTGACATATTCTCGAGCAGCCGCTTGCGAAGTTCGGCCGCAGTCTGCCTCGTACGTGCGCCTAGGTCATGCTCGGCATGGTAGCGCAAGGTTGCCAGCGCGGCCGCTGACGCTGACGGCGCTCCAGCAAAGGTCGAGGCGAATACCTCGGGATCGAGAAACGAGACGAGATTCTGAGAAGCAAGGCATAAGGAAAGCGGGTAAAGCCCGTTAGTCAGGGCCTTTCCGCAAACAATAATATCGGGCCTGATGTCGCGATGCTGGCATGACAGCAGGCTGCCGGTGCGGTTAAGCCCTGTTCCGATCTCGTCGCATATCAGCAGAATTCCGAGCTCAGTTGCCAAGCGGCTGATGAGGGAGAGAAATTCTGTCGAGACGACATGACAACCAGCATTGGTCAGCACCGTCTCGAAGACGATTGCGCCTGCTTCCTCGGATTGACGTATCTGGCGCTCGATTTGCGGCAAGTCGGCGTCGCCGCTGGGGACAGGTATCACCACCCGAAGACGTTCCAGATCCAATATTTCGAGATGTGAGACATCGTGACCCGCAGCCAACGCGGCGCCCGTATTGCTACCGTGGTAGCAGCCTGCGATGGAAATTACACCCGGACGGCCGGTCACGAGTCTAGCTATCTTGAGCGCGTTGTCTATTCCTTCCCCGCCAGAACAACTCGGGATCATCACATAGCCGGGCGCTAAATCGGCAAGTGCAGCTTCGAGCCATTTGTAACAATCGTCTATGCACCATGCCGGCCGATACGTTAGATTGTCGATGTGGCGATGCCAGTCATCGCGTATCTCGGAGCAATTCCATCCGGCGTTTACGACATTCCATCCTGAGGTAAGGTCAGTATAGCGCCTGCCTTGCTCGTCCCATATGTGGCTTCCGCGGGCCGCCTTGAAATGGAAGGGAGGATCGGTGGTGTTGCTGCGCGATGACATCAAAGTTGCGGCTCATCCAATTCGCCAGCGGTCTTCCGGCATACGCTGCAGTGGGAAACGCTGCGACGGCCGCTGGTTATGAGTGTGGAGCGGAATCTGCGCGCATTCTCCAGTATGGAGTAAATATCGTCATCGAATATATTGCCGAGAATGCCGTCTGGTCGGAATGAAAGCAGACAGATATGAACATTACCGGCAGAGGTGATGGCGAGGGAATTGCCCGCCCAAAAGCAAGGGCCGCTCGGTACCTCGCCGGCTTCGAACGCGGATTCCTCACCATGCGAACCGATCGGTAGGACCCTCGTCCAGGCATCGCAGCGGCGAGAAAGCGCAATCAGCTTCGCGTCATACCGCGTGCGATCACCGTAGTGAATTTCGTAGATGCCGACCTTGGGAGCATCGATGCTCGCAGCATCTCGGGCATCCAACAGCGTCTCGAGGCCGCGCAACGCTGGTTCCCAAGTATCGGTACCGCGGTTTGCTTCATGCGCCACCGGATTGCCGCCATCGATCGACACGTAGAACATGTCCTCTGACCGGGAATGCGCAACAATCTGCTTGCTCATTCTTGCATTGAGCAAGATGCCGTTAGTATGCATTTCGAGGGGCGCGAGAGGTAGGACATCCAATCGGCCTTGCAAAAACTCCGGAAGTCGTTTGTTGGTGAGCGGTTCACCTCGCCAGTTGAGATGCAGTTTCGCGACCGAGATGGGACCGGACGAAAGCTTATCGAGCACATGGCGAAATTGAACCGGTGACATCAGGGTATTTTGGTGCGCTTGCTTGGTGTAACAGTCGCGACACGCAAGGTTGCAGGTGCCGGAGACGTCCATCCACACCCACACCCTAGTTGCCGTTCCCCTACCGGTTAGCATTCGCGACTCATGCAAACGGCTGCACGCCCATAATCGCTATTAGCCTTGATCTCAGCTCCTTATCGCGGATGCTAGAGCCTTTGCCAATGACCATCGTGCCAAACACAAGGTCGTGTTCGTAGTCCACGGTTGGCCACCAGGGCGGAATGTAGACTATGGCCTCGAGCCCGTCCGCAACCGGTCCACCGCTCGCGGTCGCCTCTGAGATCGTCACGACGGCTGGGCTCCCGGGCTTGACCCGCCCCTTGACTGGTACCTTCTTATTTCCCACTCGGAACTCCCCGCTCAAGCTCGACCGAGTGGCTGTAAACACCTCAAGCTCCGCCTCGTCGATAGCGGTGGTCACCTTCAGCTTTGCGCCTTCGTGAGCCGTCAGCGAAATTCTCCAAAGGCCACGAATCCTGACCGATGCCATCTGTCTACCCCGTTCTTAGCGCTACTGTGGGACGGCGTTTGCTGCACGGCCCCAGCCTAACCCAGCACAATAAAATTAGATTAATCCATCAATCTGTGATTGCATAGGGGCTCAAAACTTTTGGTTGCGAAGTTGGTGATGAAGGATGAGCAGTCGATCGACTGGGCAAGGGATGGTCTCGCAGGTGGATACCGGGGCAGGCTGCTCCGCACACGTTGAATTGGCGGCGGCGCCTCGTCTCTCCGCTAGACTAGCGGCGAAGGTGGATGCGAGGATGTCCATACTGTGGGCCGTAGATGATCTCGGCCGCGTGTTCCGCCTGGATCCCACCAATGGAAAAGTCGAGTTCATACCCCTGCAGCGGCACTGGCACGCCCTGCAGATCGTTGTCTCCTGCTCCGGCAAAGTCTGGGTCACGGCATGGGCGGCTGAACGGCGAATATACGCCGTCTTGAAGTTATCTTCGGACCATTCCGGCTGGCTCTGCGAAGTAAGAAGCACGTCTCCCTACTTGATCGCGGGTGCATCGACAGATGACTGTTGGTTGCTGCAAGGACGAAGCCTGACGTCAACGGACCATTGTTTTCAGAGCCAAACTTCAATGTTGCCTTTCGAGGCTGTGCAAATCAGTGAAGGCCTCGATGGCACGCTTTGGGCGGTCGGCGGAGAACGTCGTCGCGGCGGGTTTGCGGTCTGGCGCCGCGATCAAGTCTCCAAAGACTGGTTCAAGCTTCCTCAGCCCGCCAGCGCTGTCCGGATTTCGGGTGCACGAGACGGTACAGCTTGGGGCGCGAATTCGCACGGCGACATTTGGCGTTTCCATCCGAATGGAGCGGGCAATTTTCGTGAATGCAGTGCGGATGCAAATTGCCGGAACTGTCTGTACACGCCTCGCAAAGAGGCGGTCAGAGACCTGAGCGTTGGGCCCGACGGCGTCGTTTGGTTCCTATCCGCGGCTACCGCTCCCAATGGCTATTCCATCGGCCGCATTTCGAACCGCGCCTCGTGCACTCCACTATATCCGGCGCGGCGTAATGGAGCGATTTCAATCGCGGCGAGCACGACGCAAGCGGATGGCAGTTTGTTGAGTTGGAAAAGGCAGTAGGTTCAAACTCAATTGCCGTTGGGAAACAGCGGGAATAGTCGAGCGACTCGGATGTAACGAGGTTGGCTATGCCAGAACAATCAACTGATTCCTTTTTGTACAGGCCAATGCGACCGGCTTCGCGGAAACTAGCCACGCTCCTATTAAATAGGATGATCGCGCCTGACGCTATCACCGTCGCGTGGGCTGCCATGTACATTGGAGCGTCATTTCTGTTTGCTCAGGGAACAGGGCGCTGTTCGTTTCTCGGATCACTATGCATTCTGTCGGCGGGATTTCTCGATTGTCTCGACGGGGATCTCGCTCGAGCGAGGCATAAGCCGTCCAACGCGGGCGCCTTTCTCGAGCAGATCTTTCACTGGGTTTGTCAGGCCGCGCTGATCATCGGCATTGTTACCGGTTACGGGACACCGCTTTCCATGCTCAGTCCTCTGCTCTTTCTGGGAACAGCGCTGGTAGCCGACCAAATGTTTCATCTCACGTATTTTATCGTCAACAGCGGCTACGACCGGACCAAAAACTACTGGGTCATGCACCGCCTGACGGCATTGCTGTATCCACTGATGCCGATTAATTCCAACTTGATCTGGATGACGGGGCTGGTCGGCCTTCCACACTTGGGTCTCGCTGTATGGGTCGCCGTTGCTATCGTGGTAACGGTCATCAATTGTACTATTTACTATTGGGTTGAAAGGGCGTAACGTTACGTCCTTAAATTGACTCCCAATTTCGCTAGCAAGTCTTTAACGCTTAATGTCCCTCACCTTCTTATGGAGGTTTCAATGGCCGACCACACTGCAGACGAACTTTCGAACAAGATAATGGCGTCGTTGAGCACTGTGATGCTCGACATCGCGAAAGGTCCGCTGGCTGCTATGGAAAAAGCAAAGGCTGGCCACGGTCTGGATAAAGCAACGATGGCGAGCCTGAGCGCGAACATGAAAAAGCTTGCGAACCAAGCTTCTCTCGCGGCATCGATGTCTGCGCTGCTTGCGAAGTTCCGGAAGTAGGGGCGATCTGCCAAACGACAACTCGTCAGCCGCACGTTGGGGCAGCGTCAAGCATTCAGCGTGCGGCGAGTTACGCGCGGCGGTCTCGTCGCGTACAGCCTTTACAAAAGCGATCCAGCCTTTTGATCTGGCTCACGCATCCGTCGCTGACGCATTGAAGCGAAATGATCCAAGCCCATGGTGCCGTTGAAATTGCTTCCTGGCTTCCGACGGGGGAAGCTTAGGTCTAGGCAATCCGGCTTGTTTCTCTTGTCGAACGGGAACGTGGACGAAAGTGGTCTGTTTGGCCAGCCCAGTGGAGCGTATGGCCGCGGAAAGCTCTGTTTCCGACCGTGCTGACACGGCTTTAGAATAGCCGACCGCCTGTGCGATCGTGACATAGTCCACATTTGAATTGCAGACTGGATAGCCGCCTACCGATTGATGACTTCCGTTGTCCATCAGGATGTGGGTGAAATGCAGGCTCTTGTGCCGGCCCACGACGGCGACACCGAACCCGTGCATAAGGAATGAGCCGTCACCATCGATGCAGATCACATGGCGTCGATCTTCTGAAATGGCCATTCCAATTGCGACGTGACTTGCAAAACCCATTCCTCCAACACACGAGAGGTCAAGGAATTCCTGCTCTTCGCGTTCGTGACGTAGCTTAATAACCTCTCGAGCAGTATGCCCTATACCAGTCACGATCATCGAGTTTTTAGGGGCGGCCCCTAGTATGGTGCGGAGCGCCTGCAGCTTGGCCATGCTCGTTGCAGCGTCGGCTGATCCGGTCCGATGATCGGCCGCGGAGGTCTCCACATTCATTGCCACAACAACGGCAGCACGCTGATTCTGCCGCAAGGCCTGCCGCACAAAATTCCTTGTCGCAGGCAAATCGGACTCTTGCTGAAAGATCTTCACTGCAAATCCTGCTTCCTGCAGGAAACCTACCGTGATCGCGCCGATCTCGGCATGCTGTGGTTCGTCCGGACGGCCGGGTTGGCCTCTCCAGCCGACCACGAGGAGCAGGGGGACGTCAAAGCACGCGCGCCCGGCAATCGACAGGAGTGGATTGAGCGCGTTCGGCAATCCGGAATTCTGCATGTAGACACAAGGCGTCCGCCCGCTCGCAATCGCTTGCCCGACCGCGATGCTCACCGCGCTCCCTTCGCAAGCTGCAGCGATCTGCGTTATGCCGGTGTCGGAGTTGACGTGCGAGCAAAAGTCGGTCAACGTCGAGTCGGGAACGCCGGTAAAGAAGTCCACGCCTTCCGAGCGGATCATTTCGAAGATCATCAAGGTCACCATTCCTCGGGGAATAATTCCAGAAGCTCCCTGGTCGGGGCCAGCATCTTCGACAATTCGTCGTCTTCAGCCTTGCGGGTCCGCAAGATCCGCGATGCCGTCTCGACCATCGCTGGGTACGCCG
Source organism: Bradyrhizobium sp. CCH5-F6 (assembly GCF_001556045.1). Taxonomy (GTDB): domain Bacteria; phylum Pseudomonadota; class Alphaproteobacteria; order Rhizobiales; family Xanthobacteraceae; genus Bradyrhizobium. The sequence continues at coordinate 15,659 of NZ_LSIC01000064.1, read as the reverse complement.
CGCGAAGAAGCTGATTGGCATAGACAACTCCCTTGATTCCGCTGTCAACCAATTCCTGCTCGTGCGTCTTTCCGTAAGTGGTCGGTACGGCAAAGATCGGCGAATTGAAACCGCTCTTGTGCAGCTCGGTGGCGAACCGCGTAACTTCATCCGCTGTCTTCGATATGCTGTGAATCAAGATGGCATCCGCGCCTGCGTCGATATACGCCTGAGCCCTGTCCAGCGCATCGGTCAGACCGCCGCCGAGCACAAAGCTCTCTATTCGAGCCATGATCATCAGCCTGCCGACTCCGACGCCTTTCTTCGCGGCTTGCACGCGCTCGATAAATTCCGGCACGCTGGCTTGTCGTTGAGCTCTTTGCGCGGATCGGCCGTACAGCGAATTGCGCTTGCTGCCGACCTTGTCTTCGATACAGAGAGCGGACACGCCGGCGCGATCGAGTGATTTCGCTAGTTGAAATGCGCGTTCGACGGATACGCCGGTGTCGCCATCGTAGACAAGCGGCAGCGGGGTCGCATCGAAGATCTCATTTACGGTTGCCAGCCTTTGCGCGGGTTCGACGATCTCCGCATCGGGCTTGGCGCGGGCGGCGGAATCGGTAAAGCTGCTCTGCCATAGTGCATCGAAGCTGAGCCCCTCCGCCCTGGCATGATACGCCACCACCGCAGCTAAGGCGTTGTGCGCCTCAATGAGCCTTACGACCGATTTGACTTCGAGGAGTCGACGAAACCGATTCTGCCGGATCTGGGCCACGACGCCGTCTTCCTGCAGGGCTTGGTTGATCAGCGACGAAGATACGCCAAGCGTATAGGGAACCTCGACAAGCTTGCCGTCCCACATTGACAAGATCTGGATCACCTCGTGCCTGGCCGCCGAGACTTTGTCGCCGTAACGCCAGTCGTCGCCATGGACGACGTACTGGGGATGCAGTTTAAGGAGATTCTCCCTGTAGCTCAACGAATGCTGCGGGATCACTTCCTCGACGCCGCGGAGATTCCTGATGACACCCATCCGTTGCTCGAAATTCAGGAATGGCATTCGTTTGTAGCCGGCGACAGCTTCGTCCGTGAGAACGCCGACGATCACTCGGCCCAGCTCTCTCGCTTTGTTTAGGATATTGATATGGCCCGCGTGCAGCATATCGCCGACCATTCCCACGTAGACCAGATCAGTATGATCTTTTTTGTCCGTTTCAACTGACATCGTTGCTTTCCGATCAGTTCTGGTTCAAGGGAGGCTAATATTGACTGGTCGTCCATTCGCGCCGCGTCGATCTGCGCGGCTTGCCGGAATTGAACTCACGATTGAATGTCGCGGCGAGTGATGCCACTTGTCTGCCGTTCCAGAGTCCGGGAACGTCAATCAGGCCCTGTTTGTAGGACATGCGATAAAGCGGCGTTTCCCTTGAAACGAAATCCTGCCTGAGACATTCTGAAAGTAATACGGAGCCGACGATCGGCGTCGCGGTGAAAAATGATGCGCTGGTCAATCCGGAGGACGCCGCGAAGTCGAATGAGAGTTGCATTTCCGCGAACGTTTCACCGGGTTTTCCAAACATCGGCGGCATTCCAACGATGAAAAAGCCGTGCGTCATCATTCCCAGCGTACGGGCGTAGCGAATGAGATGCTTCGTCTTGCCGAGATCGAGCGGCTTCTTGATCAGGTCATTCAAGACGCGCTGTGATGCGCTCTCGATGGCAAATGTGACCTGATAACACCCTGATGCGGCCATGAGGTCGAGCAGATTTTCGTCCATCCGCCAAAGCGCGGTCCCCTGAGGGGTGCACCAGGGCAAGCCGATACCCTTAAGTTCCTCGAACAGGGTCCCAGCGTGGCTCTTGTCGTTCGTGATATTGTCGTCCTGCACGTGAAATTCGTCGATGCCATAGTGAGTCTTAAGCGCCCGGAGTTCATCGACGACGTTTTGCGGGCTGCGCCGCCGAAACTTTCCGCCCCAGAAGTTGGTGGTCGTGCAAAAGGTGCATTTGGCGGTGCAGCCACGGCTGGTATAGATCTGTCCAACGCGGTTGCCGATCGTATACGGCGACTGATAGGCTCCGATGCGAAAATATTCCTCCATATTGTAAAGGTGCCAGGCCGGGAATGGTATTTCGTCCAACTCCGCTAGGAATCCCCGGCTATCCCGATGCTTCTGCCGAATCAGGCCCATGCTGTCATTCTTGATCAGCGAACCATCTTCGGTCCGGGCGATAAGTCCCGGGATATCCTGAAGCGCGCCGGAGCCGTTCAGCGCCTCTAGATACTGCAGGAAGGAGGCCTCGGACTCGCTCAGAAAGACCGCATCGACTCCGAAGTCCTCAATATAGTTGAAGGGGAAGTATCGGGCATGTGCGCCACCTGTTGCTATCGGGATGCCGGGAGCTGCTAGGCGGATCGCGTCGAATACTTGAGTGATGGTGTCGACTTGATTTGAGAATATGCTGGAAACGCCGACAATGTCGGGCTGAAATTGTTTTATGCGGGCCACCAGTTCTGCTTTGTCGATGCCATACGTGATGAATTCCTCGTCGGTCGCAACCGGACACCGGCGGTCGTAACCCTCAACGAGACAATCGATGATACTGACGAGATATCCGCTCCGCTCAAGAACCGCGGCGATATATCCGAGGCCGAGTGGATATGTGCATCGCGGCAGGTCCGCATGAAAGAGCGTCGCGGAAGGCGACACGAGAAGTACACGCTGAATCTTTCGATTGGCTTTTTCGCTCCTCGCGTCCCTGATCGAAACATAAGTCACGGCAGGGATAGCCGCCGGATCGACGCACAGAGTCTTCAGATCCTCGACGCGCGCCGTCATCGTCTCACTCCGGCGCCCATGCGCATGGCCTGCAGTCTCGTTGCCGATCTGCACTTGTTGGGACCTTGGGGTCTTTCATGGCCTCGACTCGGCTCGTGAACTTTTCAGGAAAACAGCGCCGTGGCTTGGTCCGGGGTGAGATCAAGCGGCGAATTCTTGAAACGATCTGCGTTGATGTTTCCAGCAAGCGTGTGCGAGCTGAAATTCGGGGAGATGCTGCTCAGTCTGGACGGCAGGCCAAGCGAAGCGACGTAGTTGTTCCAGACGTGCTTTGCGGTCGACCCTGTAGCTGAAATTTCAGCGCATATTGCTGCCAGTTGTCCGCTCCAATAGGCGCACGAGGGGAAAGCGCTGTCGTCGCATGCTTTGGCAAAGCGCTCCAAATAATTGGCCATCGAGAGCGACACCGCGTGCCCATGTTGCAGTCCGTGATACGCTGTCAGGTGGTATGACAGTGCGTGCGGAATCGTCGTCCGCGTCTGAGCGATAGCAAGGCCGGCCAAGTGTGCGGCCGTCAACATTTGTTGGGCTTGGGGTTTGCTCCGCGTGCGCCGAAAATCCGGCAACGCCCGCCATGACAGTGCGAGCGACTGTAGCGCAAGGGCGGTGGTTCGGGCGTTGCCTCTCACGGAGAGAACAGCTTCGATGGCTTGAGCAATTGCATCGAGCCCGCTGGAGGCGAGATCGGCGTCCGGCATGCTCAAAATCAAATCTGGATCGAGGACGGCGGCGTCCGGGCAAAGCGTGGGGTGATCGACCGAGAACTTGATACGGTTGATGTAGACCACGGCGAAAGGCGTGGCTTCACTCCCGGATCCATGAGTAGTGGGCACGGCAAGGAGAGGGCTTCGCCTCACTAGATCGTCCTTAGCGGCAATTTTTGATTCGAGTATTGCCGCGTCCGGCTCTCCGAGGGATAGAATCTTTGCTGTATCGATGACGTGGCCGCCGCCGATCGCAACAATGCAAAATGAGCCGGGTTTAAAGGCATCGTGGAAGCGCGCCACGTCCGCCACCGTTGGTAGCCCATCTGAGACCGAAAATATGTCGGCGCTTGCGCCGAAGAGGCACCGAACGGCCTGCGCGGCTCCGCTGGCAATAAATGACCGTCGGCCAACGACAAAAACTGGTTGCAATCGCGTTTGGTGCACGAGTCCGGAGAGTCGCGATATGGCGCCGGATTGAGCCACAGCTGCAGCTGTACGCAAATCGGGGCCTGCCGGCATTTCATCTTCCTCAGAATCTAAATACGCGGAATTCGTAACCGTCCCCGACCAAGTTGTCGGCAAAACTGGCCAGCTTCTTTTCGTAATAGGCCGCTCGAGCATGGCTGTGTCGAGACGGAACGAACGTGAACAGCAGATGCAGGCTGTCCGTCGCCGCGCGGTTTTCGAACGAGCGATGTGGGCACTCTCCGTCTAACAAGAGTGCGTCTCCGGCATTTGCGGTCACGCTGAGTGGATTCAATGACTGGAACAGGTCCAACGGCATTTTTCCGGCAGCGTTAGGGTATCGGCTGCCGTCGAGATTGGCCGCGACTTCGAATCCGCCATGCTCGGAATCCGACTGTCCAAGAAAAAGTCCCACTGAAAAAAAGCTGTCGCTGAATTCATCCCAACCAGCTGCAGCGTCCTGGTGGGGAGCGTATCCGGAACTGGCCGGATATCTCACATTCAGCTTGTCCTTGAACAATGCCGGACGTTCGCCAAAGTAGCTGGCGGCGAGTTCTTCGATCCGGGCTCCGAGCGGTCCTTGCGCAACCACGCTCAAGGAGTCCCAGATTCGCTCTATCCGTGCCAACCGTCGCGAACCGTCCGCTGTTACGTCGTAGAAATATGCGCAGTCAGGCTGAACCGAATTGCGGAGTCTGCGAACGTCGTCCTCCAACAGGCGCGTCTCCATCGGAGAGAGAAACGTCTCGTAGAGCGCCCAGCCCCTGCTTTTCACCAGGTCAATTTCTGAAGGAACGGTAGGCAGATCAAGCATGATCGTCATCCCCGCTCGTGCGAAAATCAATGGTGCAATCTAAAGGACCCCAAGGTGTCACAAACAACCAATGAAGGCAATGCCAATTTGATAGAGTTCGTCGGTTCGGAGCCGTTGCGCCATCACCCGGTCTTAAGGACGCGTGGACCAGCCAAGAGAATCGCGATGCATCGCTTCAATGATCTACTGACGGTCAATCTCGTCTCTTCGACAAAACAAATCGATCGAAAACAGCACAAGCTAACAACGCGACATTTACCGAGAGGCGTTCGCTGAAAAGCTACCTTTTCGTCGCTGCGATTCTTACGGCGCCGAACCTCTCTGAAAGGGACCGCAGCTCTTTTCTGCCAAAATCCGCGATCCATTCGATCGCATAACCCTTGTTTGCCGCGCGTCGGGTCAGAATCCAGACAGTTCCGTTGGGACTCACGCTTATCTCGCGAGCATGCTTCACCGTTTTCGAGAACAGGCAGTTGGTGCATCCAGTCAGCACCTGGCATTCGGCGAAATGCCCGCCTCCCTTCGGGTTCAATCGCCACACGTCTCCTTGCGCATTCACGCTCCACGCAGTCGTGTCGGGAGCGCTGGAGATGGACACAGCGGCGGCGGGAGATGGCAAGACAAACCAGTTCTTCTCGCCTGCGCCAAGATGTCTCACTTCGAACCCGCCGAGCCGACGCATTCCGCCAACAGCCCAGAGCGCGCCATTAGGCCCTTCATGGAAATCATGAAGGTCAAAAGTAAGGTCGATCTCGGAACCGCTATCGGAGCCAATCTTGGTGAGTTGGTGAGATTTCAATAACCAACATCCCCCATCTTGCGCGCCAAATACACGAACAGCACCCGTAAGGCCGGCACTTACATATTCGTGGAGTTGCTGCCCATCCCATTTCATGAGTGTGATTTGATTGGAATCGTCACGTGCTACGATCCAAAGCGCCGAATTACCTGCGACCGTGATGTCGACGAGGTGCTTGTTTCTCGGGGGCTCAATGCAATGCAGTATGCGGTCCGAACTTGCGAGAGTAATTGCACCTTCCGAATCGAGGAGCCAGACCGCGCTTTCAGCTGGCTCGGATTTGGCGAAATAGTTCGATGACGGGGCCTGGTGCGTAGTCATGTGGGTTCTCATCGAGCGGTAGCTTGAGTTGCGATGTTCGAAAGTAGGGGATTGCCAGCAAGATTGTAGACTAGCAGCGCTTCACCTCTCTCATCTCGCTCGGTAATGGAATTGTTCTCCACGCTAAGGTTCACGAGGTTCGGCATTGAGAAGACGGCGTCAGGCAAGTGCTCGATCCGATTGTTTCCGAGAAAAAGACAACGGAGTTTTGACATGTCGGAGATCGCGCTCGGTATAATTCGTATTTTGTTGTCTTGCAGAAAGAGCATTTCGAGAGACGCGCAGCACAGCAGTTCGTTTGGGAATTCAGTAAAGCAATTGCCGTGCAAAAACAGCATCTTGAGCGAGTGCATTTCGGAAATGGATCGAGGTACAGTGCAAACCTGATTTCGTTCCAGATTGAGCACCTCAATCGTGCTCTTGCTGCGTCCGATATCTGGAATGTGATCGAACGAATTTCCCGACAGGTAGAGTTCCACCATGTTCGGAGGAGTACACGCGGTCGGGAATGCGTCTATGAAGTTCTCTTCGAGGTGTACGACCCGCAACCTTTCCAGGGATCCTAACGGGCTGCCAATGTGAGTCATGCCGTTCGCGAAAGCCGAAAGGATCTCGAGGCCTGTCATTCTGCCAATCGGGGAGGGTATGCGGCGAAGCCGATTGCCGCTGATGTCGAGCTCCTTCAGGCAGGATAAGGCTGCATATCCCTCGGGCAAGCTACCGAGAAGATTGCCACTTAAATTCAACGATAGAAGCCCGACAGCCTTCGGCCGATCGGCCGGCAGAAATCGAATTTGGTTTTCGCTGAGATCAAGAAGTTGGAGGTTGGGAAGATCAAAAAGTGCGTGGGGAATGGTCTCGAGACGGTTGTTGCTAAGATCAATTTCTCGGAGCGATGCAAGCTGTAAGATTTCTTGTGGGACTTCTGTTAGTTCGTTGCTGGACAGATCTATAGCCTCGACATCGCGTTGCACGAGCAATTTTTTTGTTTCGGAGCGAAATCGTCCGTGGGACAAGACGAGTCGAGACAACATTTCACGATCCGCAATTGGCTGATAGTACCGTGGGGTAAATTTCTCAGACCCAAGAGCGTTGCCACCATAACGCGGGGTCTTGCCAAAAGCTATCACTAAGGTAGCATCAAGCGTTGTTTGCCGATAATTTTTCAACGCGTGGAGGATTCATGTCGAGCGTTAGAATCCGCGGGAAATGGGCGTTATCGCTGCTTGAACAAAGGCCTGCGCCGATTGAGGGGGCAACTCCGATTGGGTTGACGGGAGGTTTGAACATTATCCATGCGGACCGTGCGCGCGTCCATGGGGTCATCCGGCTTGGCAAGGAAGAGACGGAAGTGGCCGGGCGAGTAAAGCCGGGAAACCCGGGTATTGTCGTTCTAACTGAATGCAAAGACAATCAACTTCTCAAGGATGGCCTTGAACTACTTCTTTACATTCCTCCCTTCTGGCCAACCATCGACTACACGTTTGACGCAGTGATCGGGATAATGACGATTTCTGCAAATTCGATGATTAGAGACGAAGTCCTTCGTGGGAAGCCATTCTCTCTCACGGCCACGAAGGCTTGGCCACCGGTAGTCGAAGGGGCTCAAAGTCTTGGCGGCGATACAGAAAATCAAGCCGGTTGATGGTGGCAAACCTAAGTTGCCGATCCGTGAAGAACTAGCATTTCAAAAAGCGCTCTTGCGTTTACGAGGCTTGCCCTACGTTTTTGGTGGGCGAGGATATGGAGGTATCGACTGCTCTAGTTTAATCGTGAGGGCGGTACGGCAGGCTCTACGGATTAGGGTCTCTCACCTTCCCTGGATGACAGCCGACCAGTTAGGCAAAGGTCATCATAATCTCACGAAGGATATCGAAGACCTAGATACTCGCGAGGAATGCGTATTGGCTTTCTTCGATTGGGATGAGGACGCCATCTACGAACATGCAGCGGTGCGGTTATTAGATTGGACGTGGATATGGGCATCCTCAACAGCCGGAATGGTTGTTCGCGTCGATCCAACGTCCGAGACCGTGTTTCGACGGCAGTGGCGCGAGATTGAGGGCGCCCTCGATCGCAAGAACGTCGCTTTGCGTACGATTGACTGGGCCGCGGCGAAGGGAAACAAAAGAACAAGCGCCACATCAATCGAGGACCACGTCGTCGAAGTATGAAACGGCGTACTGCCAATAGGTGGTTGCCCGGACACCTCGCATCGGGTTACCGGATACGGGCTACAAGACGATGGGCCAAGCCAAGCTGGTGGTCGGTGGAAAGTCCGATCATTTTTTCCCGACATCGAGCGAGAGCGGCGCCCGTCGATCAGGCTATCGAACACGACAGTCACCGAGCCCAGCGCTTCCGAAAGTATTTCTGCTCCGTTGCCGAGGTTCCCGGACTGCACGATGGTGCGGGCAGATGGCGCTGACTATGCCGCGGCCGAACTGAGCGGGGCCATAGCGGCTGCGAAAGCCAAAAACGGATCGGCGGAGTGGAAAGTGCCATTGGGTGAACCGTCATAGGACGGTCCGACCGCCAAATGATTGGTGAGCTGTCTTACTCAAGGCAACAGGTTGTCGGCATACCACTCTTGATGTATCACCAGCACGAGACACCGGTGGCGCTAAACATAACATTTCGTTGAAGTTACTTGCGAATTTTCGCGATTGGTAGAGAGTCCCTCCCCCGCTACCAAACGTACCGATTTTCCACGATCTGGTGATGGCGCGCCAAGCGCTTTGCGACAGCGCCGGCTCACCGGCGGTCTCATTTGGCGCGAGCCAATGATTGCGACTGAAGATCATCTACCGGGCACGCAGCGCAATCGGATCGTCAGGAAAAAGATGGCCGGCGACGCCGCGCGCTCGTCAGACAGATTGTCAGGCGTAGGACTTCTATGGCCACTCTTGGGAGCCGTGCGCTCGCAAATTCGTGTGCACGAATTCATCCATCGCTGCGTGCCGCGCTGCGCAGCAGCTTGACGAACGCCTCCGCGGACGGTGAGAGCACGAGTCCCCGCCGTTGATAGATATAGTAGCGGCGGCGGATTTCCGGAGCGCGCAGCTTGATGAAACGCACGTCGAAATTCGGCGCGAACAGCCGTCCGTAGTCGGGAACGGCGGCCAGGCCCGTCCCTACGCCGACCAGCGCCAGGGCGGTGGTGAGATATTTGACCTCGACGGCGGTCTGCATGGAAAGCGAGCTGTCGTGCGCATGCAGCAGGCTCTCCAGGTGTCGGTTGAACTCGCTGGAATAAATGACCCAGCGCTCGTCGCGCAGTTTTTTCCACGAGACGGCGCGTTGCTTCGCCAACGGGTGCTTCGCCGAGCAGACCACGCGGATCGGTACATCCATCAGGAACGTGCTGGTGACATCCTCGCCGGTGGCGCGCTCGGGACCAACGCCCAGTTCCGCCTCGCCCCGGCGCACGATGCTCACCACCTCGTCCGCCATCGCGTCGGTCACGCGCAGGCCGACATCCGGATGGGCCCGCTCGAATTCGCCCAGCACTGCCGCCACCCACGTGCATGCCAGCATCTGTGGCGCGACCACGCGCAACAGGCCGGTGCGAAGGGAGCGAAGATCCGAAGCGCCCTCTGCGATCTGTTGCACGTCGTCCAGGATGCGGCGCGCCAGGGGAAGCAATTGCTCGCCGGCCGCCGTCAACAACACGACCGCGCCGCGGTCGAACAGTTTCAGACCGAGGGTGTCCTCGAGCTGCTGAACCAGCATGCTGACGGCCGACTGCGTCAGGTTGATCTGTCGCGCCGCCGCCGTGAAGCTGCCCGCGCGAGCGACCGCGGCAAAGGCGCGCATCTGGCGCAGGCTCAGAGTGGAGAGAACGGCGGGCCGCATCACATCTCCTCGCGCGAATGGACCGGTTATCAGAAAACCTGATGACAGTATTAAAAGAATTCGCTTGTGTGATGGGTGAATTATTTCTCAGAATTCCCTTCCATGCACATTGTCGTCATAGGGACCGGAATCGTCGGCGCTTGCACCGCGGCTTGGCTGCAGCGCGACGGCCACGCGGTGACGTTCGTCGATCCGCTGGACGCGGGCGAGGCCTGCTCCTTCGGCAATGCCGGCTCGCTTTCGCCCAGTGCCTGCCTGCCGGTGGGCATGCCGGGCATGTGGAAGAAGGTCCCGCGCTGGCTGCTGGACCCATTGGGACCGCTGACGGTGCGTTGGGCCTATGCGCCGCTGGTGGCGCCGTGGCTGCTGCGCATGCTGCGTCATTCATCACGCGAAGAGGTGACGCGCATCGCCACCGCGCTGCGTTCGCTGCTGGCGCCCATCTTCGACTGCTACGATCCGCTGCTCGCCCATGCCGATGCCCGCGAGTTGGTGCGGCGTAGCGGCTGCCTGTATGTCTTTTCCTCTCGCGAGACGGCGGCCCAGTGGGCCTGGGGCATGAACCTGCGACGATCGCTGGGCGTGCGGATGCTGGACGTCGAACAGGACGAGCTGGAAGGCCTCGAGCCGGACCTGAAGGGACGTTTTCGCTTCGGCATTCTGGCGCCCGATAACGGCTCCACGTCCGATCCGTCTGCCCTCGTCAAGGCGATCTACAATCGCTGTATCGCCGACGGCGCGCGTCACGTCCGGGACCGCGTCCGCGGTTTCGAGCGTCAGGGCCGGCGCGTCACGGCCGTGCTGCTCGAGCGCGGCGAGCCGCTGGCGGCGGACGGCGTGGTGGTGGCAGCCGGGGCCTGGTCGGGCGCATTGGCGGCACAGCTCGACAGCCCGGTGATGCTGGAGACGCAGCGCGGCTACCATGTCACCGTGCAGAGCTCGAACTTGACACTCCGCCACACCGTGATGGCGGTGGAGCACAATCTGATGGTCAACCCGATGGCCATGGGCCTTCGGCTCGCCGGCACGGTGGAGTTCGCGGGCTTGAAGGCGCCGCCCAACATGGCGCGCGCCGACGCCCTGCTGCGTCAGGGACAGCAGCTGTTCCCGCACCTCGACACATCCTCCGTCACGCGCTGGATGGGCCATCGTCCCTGTCATCCGGACAGTTTGCCCGTGGTCGGTCCGGTCCGCGCGGCCGACAACGCCTGGCTCGCCTTCGGCCACGGCCATATGGGCATGTGCATGGGCGCGGCGACCGGCCGCGAGATCGCGCATCTGGTGGCCGGACGTCCGACGCAGGTGGACCTGACGCCGTTTTCGCCGGAGCGCTTCCGTTGAGCGCGTCCTGGTCGCTCGCCGTCGACATGGGTGGCACCTTCATCGATGCGGTGGCCTTGCGGAGCGACGGGCATGTTGCATCGCTCAAACATCCGCGCGCCGGACGCCGGCTGGCGGAGCCGGTCGTCGAGGCACTCGATCGGCTGTGCGCGCAGGCGGGCATCGGGGCAGATGACGTCGGCCGCGTCGTGCACGGCTCCACCGTGATCACCAATCTGCTGCTGGAGCTGAACGAGCCGCCGGTGGCCCTCGTCCTGACGCGCGGCATGCGCGACGTGCCGGTGCTGGCGCGCCAGGACCGCAAGGAGCTGTATGAGCCGGTGATCATGCCGGCCGTGCCCGAAGCAAAGCTGTTTCCGGAGCCGCTGCGTTTCGAGATAGGCGGGCGCATTGATGCCGAGGGGCGTGAGGTGGAGCCACTTGAACTATCGGCCGTGGACGCCATTGCGGATGCAGTGAGCGCCGCTGGCGTGCGCGCGCTGGCGGTCGGTCTGTTGTTCTCGCACCGCAATCCGACGCATGAACGCGCGCTGCGGGCGGCGCTGCAGGCGCGCCTTCCGAACCTGTACGTTTCCCTGTCCTGCGAAGTCGATCCGCAACCGCGGGAGTTCGAGCGTTGGCTCACCACGGCGCTGGACGCCTATGCCAAGCCGCTCGCCGCAGATTATCTGCACACGTTGGCCGAGGCCCTGACAGTGCGCAGTCTGCCTGCGCTGCGCCTGATGCGATCGGCCGGCGGCACTGCGCCATGGCATGATCTCGCCGAGCAGCCGATCGGTCTCGCCATGTCCGGTCCCTGCGCGGCGCTGCAAGGCGTGGCCGCCGGCCTCGCAGCCTCCGGTCCCGCGATCGTTCTGGATATCGGAGGCACCAGCGCCGACATCAGCATTCTGCTCGACGGCAGGCCGACCTTTACCGACGCGCTGGAATGCGGCGGCTTGCCGATCCGCCAGCGCTGCGCGGACATCACGTCCATCGGCATCGGGGGCGGCAGCGTGGTGTCGGTGCTGCCGGGCGGTGCGTTGCGCCTCGGGCCGCGCTCGCAAGGCGCATGGCCTGGGCCCGCCGCCTTTGGTCTCGGCGGTGACTTGCCGACGCTGAGCGATGCGCTGTGCGTCCTGGACCGCTTGCCGACCCGACTGGCCGGCGGGATGGTGCTGGATCGCGCCGCCGCGGAGGCCGCGCTTGGCGACGTGGCTGGCGCGCTCGGCTTGTCGGTGCTTCGCACCGCTGAAGCCGTCGTGAGCGCGGCCGCCGCCGGCATGGCGGAGGCGCTCAAGACCCACGCCTTCCAGCGCAACCTCGATCCGGCGGATGCGGTGCTCGTCGCCATCGGCGGCGGCGGCGCGCAGCATGCGGCCGAGATCGCCGAACTGGCCGGTATGCGCCGTGTGCTGGTGATGCCGCACGCCGGCGTGATGGCGGCGCTGGGCATGCTCTACGGTCCGGACGAGAGCGCCGTCCGCTTGGCGGCGAGCGAAAGCCCGTGGGATTCGCTGCCGCCGCGAGGCGAGGGGCCGCATTCTCTGTTCGCGCCGATGACCACCGCCTTTGTGCCGGCGGGCTGGTCGTGGCGGTTGACGCCGGATCAGACGCTGGCGCTGGAGGCGAAGGCATGATCCAGCGCGCGCGCGACGTCGCACCTGATCCGGTCATCGCCCTGCGCATGGAGCCGCTGCGTCTGGCGCTGCAAGGCACGGCCGACCGCATGCAGCATGGCATGATGCGCGCCGCCGTGTCGTCCATCGCCCGCGAGAGCGGCGACTGTGCCGCGGCGCTGTTCCTGCCGGACGGACGCTTGCTCGCCCAGGCGCGCTCGCTGCCGTTGTTGCTGGGATCGCTGATTCCGGCCGTTGCCGGTGTGCTCGCACGCTTTCCGCTCGCAACGATGTCCGAGGGCGACGCCTATCTGCTCAACGACCCCTGGTCCGGCGGCACGCATCTGCCGGACCTGGCTCTGGTCCACCCGGTCTTCCACGATGGCGAGGTGATCGCCTTCGCCGCCGCCAATTTGCACCATCAGGATGTCGGAGGCATGGCCGCCGGCTCCATTCCGCCCGACGCAACCGAAGTGTACCAGGAGGGCCTGCGCCTGCCGCCGGTGCGCTGGCGCAGCGCCGAAGGTGTGCGGCCCGATATCGACGCCATCCTGGCCGCCAACTCACGCACGCCTGACAATTTGCGTGGCGACCTGGAAGCGCAGTGGTCGGCGCTGACGCAAGGCGCGCGCGAACTGAAGCAGATCGCGCGTCACACCGGACCTCGTTTTGCCGAGGTTTGCGATGCCCTGATTGCGCAGACCGAACGCATGACCCGCGCAGCCCTTGCGTCCGCGCCCGACGGAGAATGGACCTGGCGCGATCAACTCGACGGCGATGGCGTCGACACCGCGCCGGTTTCCATCGTGGTGAGCTTGCGCAAGCAGGGCGACACACTGGCGATCGACTTCGAGGGGACCGCGCCGCAGGTGAGAGGGCCCCTCAATGCATCGCCGGCGGCGATGCTGTCGGCGACTCTTTTCTTCATGCGCACGCTGGCACCGGATGCACCCAACAATGCCGGCTGCCTCGCGCCACTGACGCTGAAGCTTCCACCCGGCAGCCTGGTCAATCCGGCGCTGCCGGCGGCGGTCAATGCGCGCACGGCGACCGTTAAGCTGGCCTGCAACGCGATTCTCGGAGCCTGGTCACAGTCGGCAAGCGGGACGGGCGTGGCGCCGCACGCCGGGGTGGCCACCGTCCTCGCGCTCAGCGGCACGCGGGTCGACGGGCGACGCTGGATGTTCACCGAGATCATTGCCAGCGGCGCCGGCGCCAGCGTCCACGCGCCCGGCCGCGCCGGCGTCTCCACCGACGTCGGCAATGCGCGCAATACCCCCGTGGAGGTGATCGAGACCGAAGCGCCGCTGCGTGTGGAATGCTACGAGATCCGCCGCGGCAGCGGCGGCGCCGGTCTGCAATGCGGCGGCGACGGCGTGCGGCGCGCCTATCGGCTGCTCGAAGGCCAGGGGTGGATCGCCTATCGCGGCGAGCGCCATGTCGGCCGTGCGCGCGGCGCGCGAGGCGGTCGAGCCGGCGCCACGTCGATGGCCCGGGTTTTGCGTGTGGACGGAGCGGTCGAGCTCTTGCCTGCGCGCGCCCGCATCGCGTGGTCCGCCGGCGACCTGTTGATCATCGAAACCGCTGGCGGCGGCGGCTGGGGATCCCTGGCTCCAGCCGAAGCCGCCAATCCACCCGCAAGGAGTTACTCATGATCCGCTTCCTGATTTCGCGCCGCGCGACGCTGGCGTTGGCCGGCCTCGCGATGCTGCTGCCCGCGCCGGGTCATTCGCAAGCCAACTACCCGAACAAGGCGATCCACATCGTCGTGCCTTTTGCACCGGGCGGCAGCACCGACGTGCTCGCGCGTCGTGTGGGCGAGAAGCTCGCCGCGGCCTGGGGCCAGCCGGTCGTGGTCGACAATCGACCCGGCGCCGGCGGCGCCGTGGGCGCCGACTTCGTAGCCAAATCCGCACCCGACGGCTACACCCTGCTGGCCGGCGTCACCGGCAGCAACGCCATCGCGCAGGCGCTGTACCCGAAATTGCCCTACGACGTGATCAAGGACTTCGCGCCGCTGTCGACGTTGGTGACTGCGCCGCTGGTGCTGGCCGTCAACCCCGACGTGAAGGCGAACACGGCAGCCGAGTTTCTCGCCCTCGCCAAGTCGAAACCGGGCGAGTTGAGTTTCGGCTCGGCTGGCAACGGCACGTCGATGCATCTCACCGGCGAGATGTACAAGCAGGCGGCCGATGTCTCGATGGTGCACGTTCCCTATCGCGGCAGCGCCGCCATGCTCACCGACCTGATGAGCGGTCAGATCCAGGTCACGTTCGGCGATGTCCTGGTGCTGATGCCGCAGATTCAGGCCGGAAAGATTCGCGCGCTGGCCGTCACCTCGAAAACCAGGCACCCCCTGCTGCCGGACGTGCCGACGCTGGATGAAGCGGGACTGAAGGGGTTCGAGGCGCTGTCATGGCAAGGCTTGTTTGCGCCGGCCGGCACGCCGCCCGAGGTGGTTGAAAAGCTGAGCGCGGAAGTGAACAAGGCGCTGCAATCTCCTGACATCAAGGATTACTTTGCGGCGCAGGGCTTCATCGTCCAGGGCTCGACCCCTGAGGCCTTCAAGGCCTTTATCGCGAGCGAGGTGAAGAAGTGGACGCCGATTGTGAAGTATTCGGGTGCCCAGGTGAATTGAGCTGGCGCCGCCGGCGCGGTGCTGATTGAAATTCACCTGCGGCAAAGGACTTTTCGACCCTGCCTCTTCGCTTGCTGAGGTTGGTGCAACGGGTGGTCCGGTGGCATCAGCCTGTGGGGTACACCTTTGCCTCGCGGGAAATGCCCGTCGGGCAAAACACCGACGCCCCCGTCAACCCCTCCCAATGAAAATATTCCACTTTACCGAATTTCTGATTTGCCGTATGTGTCGTCCATCCCGGCTCATTCTTGAGGGGCGATCGTGTGGTCGTCATGTTCGCGAGCCGGGCTTGCGGTGGACGC
>NZ_LSIC01000063.1 GCF_001556045.1 Bradyrhizobium sp. CCH5-F6 | reverse complement strand
GAAGTTGGTGGGATTGTCCAGGGCCGAGTTGACGCTCTTGCCGGTCGACAGACGGCTCTGCGTGGTGGCGAGAAGGTCAGCGGTGGACTGGAGGGAGAGCAGGTTCTGACGAACCGACGAGGAGAGGACGATACCGGACATTGAGTGTTACCCTTCTGGTACGCAACGCAACAAACTTCGATTAGGATTAATCGATGCGCGGGACGGTGAACGTCGAGAGCTAACAAAGCATGAAGCGTGTCGCACGAGTCCTTGCTTGGATTCACCATAAGACTCGTCGAAGGCAAATCGTGCCTGCGTGTATCGTCATGATTGGGCGGCGCTTTTTCATGCAGCCGCCGCGCATTTGCCAGTTGTCAACCATAACTCAGAGTCGACAATTGGCTGCATTCGAATGCATCGCTTGGCGTTTCCCCTTACCACCATCGAACGCCGACGCAAAAGCAAAGCGGCGGGGCCGAAGCCCCGCCGCCGGATCTTGCTGATGCTGTGCGCCGCCGATTAGCGGAGCAGCTGGAGCACGCTCTGCTGCGACTGGTTGGC
>NZ_LSIC01000062.1 GCF_001556045.1 Bradyrhizobium sp. CCH5-F6 | reverse complement strand
CACTCAGTCCTCATCCTGAGGGCCCGCCAAAGGCGGGCGTCTCGAAGGATGACCGGATGGAAAGTCTCTCAAATGCGATAGCCCTGCCGCGCAGGCATGCGGCCTCTTGCACTTGAGTTCGCTCACAAGCTCTGTATAGAACTGGAATAGAAATAGAATATCATTCTGTACGGCAGAACGACGATAAAGGAGGGACGAACGATGGAATCTGAGCGCGTCCATCAAGGCGACGGCCCGCCGGTGTCGTTCAAGCCCGGCGCTGTCATCGCGGCCTTCGAGGCGATCCCTGATTTGTTGGCACGCGATGCCGCTCTGACCGCTCGTGGACGCTGGCTCGACGTCGACTGCCTGCTCGGGCCGAGCACGCAGCCGTTTCACGTCGCCATCCGCGCCGGCCAGATCGTGGATATGACTCCGGCGCCTGTCCTGATGCGCACCTGGCGTTTCGCGTATCGCGCGACGCCGGCCGCGCTTGCCGCCTATTGGCAGCAGATGCCGCCGGCGGGCTGGCATGACCTGCTCGCGCTGACCAAGAGCGGACAGGCGACGCTGGAAGGGGATCTGCATCCCTTCATGACGCATCTTCAGTATTTCAAGGATCTCCTGGCGCTGCCCAGGCAGAACGGTTTTGGAGGTGCGTCATGAACGGCTTCATCGAGCCGATCGTCGGGCGCTACGTCCACGTCGAAGTCAATGGCGAGATCAACCGGATCTACTTCGAGGAAAACGGCAGCGGCATTCCACTGGTCTGCCTCCACACCGCCGGTTCTGACGCACGGCAATGGCGCCATTTGCTCGGCGATGACGAGTTCACGAGAAATTTCCGCGTCATCGCCTTCGACATGCCCTGGCACGGCAAGTCCAATCCGCCTGACAGCCAATACGGCAGCGAATACCGGCTGACCACCGCAAGCTACACCGGGACCATCCGCGCGTTCTGCAATGCGCTGAAGCTGGAGCGGCCGGTGGTGATGGGCTGCTCGATCGGCGGCCGTATCGTGCTCAATCTCGCCATTGAGCATGCCCGCGAGTTTCGGGCCCTGATCGGGCTCGAGGCGGCGGACTTCCAGCAGCCATGGTACGACACGGCCTGGCTGAACCGGCCCGATGTCCATGGCGGCGAGGTGTGTGCCGCACTGGTGTCGGGCTTGATCGCGCCTGGCGGCCCCGAGGCGGCACGCAACGAGACGCTATGGGGCTACAAGCAGGGCGGTCCCGGCATCTTCAAGGGGGACCTGTACTTCTACCGGGTCGATGGCGACCTGCGCGGACGCACCGGTGCCATCGACGTGAACCAGTGCCCGCTCTATCTCCTGACCGGCGAGTACGACTTTTCCTGTACGCCCGAAGACACGCTGCGCACCGCTTCCGGCATCCCCGGCGCGAAGGCCACTGTCATGGAGCGGCTCGGCCATTTTCCGATGAGTGAAAACCCCGATCAATTCCGGCGCTACATCGCGCCGGTGCTGCAAGACATTCTCGACAATCAAAATCCGTAAAAGGGAGGCGTATCTCATGAAGTTGCATTGGATGATTGCGGCAATTCTGGCCGCACAGGCGAGCACCGCGCTTGCAGCCGATAATGTGATCAGGATCGGCGTTCTCAACGACCAATCCGGCGTGTTCGCCGACAATGGCGGGCGAGGCTCGGTTGCCGCTGCAAAGCTCGCCGCCGAGGATTTCGGCAACGAGTTGCTCGGCAAGAAGATCGAGATCATCTCTGCCGACCATCAGAACAAGCCGGATATCGCATCGGCCACCGCGCGCAAATGGTTCGACAACGAGGGCGTCGACATGATCGCGGACGGCGCGGCCTCTTCGGCCGGCTTTGCCATCCTGGAAGTCGCCAAGCAGAAGAACAAGATCTTCGTGATCTCGGGCCCCGGCTCGTCCGACTTCACCGGAAAGTCCTGTTCGCCGGTCAGCTTCCACTTCAACTACGACACTTACGCGCTGTCGAAGCTGACGAGCGATGCGATCACGCGTGCCGGCGGCAAGACCTGGTACTTCGTGACGGCCGACTACGCCTTCGGCCACGCACTCCAGCGCGACGCGACCAAGTTCATCGAGGCCGCCGGCGGCAAGGTGATCGGCTCGGCCGCGCATCCGCTCGGCACCGCCGACTTCGCGTCGTTCCTGTTGCAGGCGCAAGCCTCGAAGGCCGACGTCGTCGGGCTGGCGACCTCGGGCGCGGACGTGCAGACCGCGATCAAGCAGGCGGGCGAGTTCGGCGTCGTCGAGGGCGGCCAGAAGCTCGCCGGTCTCCTCGTCTTCATCACGGACGTGAATTCGCTCGGCCTGAAGGTCACCCAGGGCTTGCAGGTGACGACCTCGTTCTACTGGGACCTCAACGAGCAAACCCGGGCCTGGTCCAAGCGCTACGCCGCCCTGATGGATGGCAAGGTCGCAAGCATGGTGCAAGCCGGGGTCTATAGCGGCGTCCACCACTATCTCGCTGCCGTCAAGGCGGCGGGCACGACGGATGCGACGGCCGTTGCCGCCAAGATGCACGAGATGAAAGTCAACGATATGTACAACAAGGATGTCGCCATCCGCCCTGACGGGCGCGTGCTGCACACCATGCATCTGGTGCAGGTGAAAAAGCCGGAGGAGTCCAAGTACAAGTATGACTACTACCGGGTCGTCAGCTCCAAGCCGGGCGAAGAGGTGTTCCGGCCGATGAGCGAGGGTGGCTGCCCGCTGGTGAAATAACCGCGTCGACCGGGCGGGCCCGCACCGGCCGGTCGCAGGATTTTCGAAGGAGAGTAACGGAATGTCTGGTTCGATTGGGTTCATCGGTCTCGGGGTCATGGGCGAGCCGATCTGCCGAAACCTCTTGCGCAAGAGCGAGCGGCCGGTGCTGGCGTTCGACCTGGCCGCAGAGCCGCTTGCGCGGATCGTTGCCGATGGCGGGACCGCGGCGAAATCGGTCGAGGATGTCGTCGGCGGCACTGAGACGATCTTCCTGTGCCTGCCCAGTGCCAGGCACGTGATGTCGGTCTTCGAAGGCATCCTGCCCGCCATCGGAAGCGGCCAGACCGTGGTCGATCTCGGCACCTCCGATGTCGGCCTGACGCGGTCGTTCGCGAAGCAGCTCGCCGACAAGGGCGCGCTCTGGATCGACGCGCCGATCGCGCGCACGCGTCAGGCTGCGCAGGACGGCACGCTCAGCGTCATGGTGGGCGCGACAGTCGAGCAGTTCGCGAAGGTCGAGCCGTTGATCCGGCATTTCGCCACGGACGTCACTCTCTGTGGCGGCACCGGGGCCGGGCAGGTCACGAAGATCCTCAACAACATGGTGCTGTTCGAGACCGTCAATGCGCTGGCGGAGGCGGTCGCGATCGCCAAGCACAGCGGCGTCGAGCCGAAGCTGTTGCTGGAGACCCTGTCCAAGGGGTCGGCGGACAGCTTTGCCCTGCGTAACCACGGGATGAAGGCAATCGTCGCCAAGGAGTTTCCGCTGCGGGCCTTCTCGACCGAATATGCAATGAAGGATCTCTCCTACGCGCTGGAGCTGGGTGCGCAGGCCGGGCTCAATGTGCGCGGCGCCGCGCTGATGCGCACGATCTTCCAGGAGACGATCGACAAGGGCATGGGCGATGCTTATTTTCCCGTCATTGCAAAGCTCATCGATCCCTCCGGATTCCCCGACTAGGAGACCGCATGCCTTCGCCCGGTGTCGCCGCCGTCGACCGCGCCCTGAGCATCCTTGCCGCCTTCGAGGATGCGCCGGAGCCGATGACGCTGGCCGAGCTCGCCCGGCGTACCAAAATGTACAAGAGCACGCTGTTGCGGCTGATGACGTCGCTTCAGGAATTCGGCTATCTCGTGCAGTTCGCCGACGGCCGCTACCATCTCGGACCGACGCCGTTTCGGCTCGGCGCGGTCTACCAGCGCAGCAACAATCTGCATGATCGCGTGATGCCGCTGCTGCGCCAGCTCGTGGCCGATGGGACCGAGAGCCCCTCGTTCCACGTTCGCCATGACGCCAAGCGTCGGTTGTGCGTCTTTCGCGTCGATTCCCAGCATTCGACGCTCGACCGGGTCGAGGCTGGCATGCTCCTGCCGCTCGACCGCGGCGCGGCCGGCCGCGTCATTCTCGCTTTCGACGGTGACAGGGGCAACGCTTACGACGAAATCCGCGAAGCATGCATCGCGGTGTCGTTCGGCGAGCGCGATCCGGATTGCGCCGGCCTTGCCTGTCCCGTGTTCGGTCCCGGCGGCAAATGTATCGGTGCGCTGTCGCTTTCGGGCCCGAAGCCGCGCTTCACGCCGGAGAACGTCAAGAGGATGACGTCGCTCCTGCTGACGGCCGCCGTCCGCCTGACACGCGCCTCGGGCGGTCCGACCGAACTCCTGGACAGTGCCCTGGCCGCTTCGGCCGATACCGCCGCGCGGTCCACGCGCCGCGCAAGACGCTAGGCGGCCTACTGCTTCTGCAGCAGCTTGAGCCGGAAGCGCAGCGCTTCGCGGATATGCGCCCGTGCAAGCTGCTCCGCTTTGTCGCCGTTGCGCGCGGCGATCGCCTCGATGATGCCTTGGTGCTCGCCGTGACTGGTCGAAGGGCGGCCCGATACGGTGAAGGTGGTCGGGCCGAGCAGGGCGATCCAGTCCTGCAATTCGCGCGAAGCGTTGTCGAGATAGCGATTTCGTGCGGCCCGGCAGATCGCCTCGTGGAAGGCGCGGTTGAGCCGCGCCATTTCGGCGGTGTCGGTCTGGGGCGCCTCGACCAAAGCCTGTTCGATGTCCCGGAGCGCGTCGATCTCCGTCGTTGAGGCGTGTTCGGCGGCGAGGCGCGCCGCAGCACCCTCCATGATTTCGCGCATGGCGTAGAGCTCGAGCACCTCGGAAATGTCGAGATTGCGCACGATGAGCCCGCGGCCAGCGGCGGGCGCGACGAAGCCGCGTGCCGCGAGGCGGCCCAGCGCTTCGCGAACCGGGGTGCGGCTGACCTTCAGCCGCTGGGCGACCTCCTCCTCGCGCAGGCGGTCGCCCGCGCGGTAGCTGCCGGCCTGGAGCGCCTCGCACAGCGAACGGAATACGGCTTCGCCCAACGCAACGCCGGCGCTGCGCGCGATCGGTCCGCCTACCTTCGCCGGACGTCTGGCCATGGTCCCTCGATGCGCACCCTGCCATGCAGAGACGCGGCTTGCTTGCCTTATGTATATCTTTGTATACAAACGTACGCAATGGCTCGACGTGATCGGCGGGCCGCTGACGGACAGAATGTCTCTAATCTCGGACGCCATCGGGCAGACGATATGAGTAGCAAGTACGATGTGCTGGTGATCGGCGGCGGCAACGCGGCGTTATGCGCGGCGATCGCCGCGCGCCGCGCTGGGGCCTCGGTGCTGGTGCTCGAGGGGGCGCCGAAGTTTTATCGCGGCGGCAACACCCGCCACACCCGCAACATGCGCTGCGCCCACGACGCGGCGACCGAAATCCTGACCGGCCCCTACACCGAGGAGGAGTTCTGGGAGGATCTGCTGCGCGTCACCGGCGGGCAGACCGACGAGGTGCTGGCGCGCCACATGATCCGGGAGTCCAAGGACATCCTGAACTGGATCGTGGAGCAGGGTGTGCGCTGGCAGCCTTCGCTCGGCGGCACGCTGAGCCTCGGCCGCACCAACTCCTTCTTTCTCGGCGGCGGCCGCGCCATGCTGAATGCGCTCTATCTCACCGCCGAACGGCTCGGCGTCGACGTCGAATACGACGCCGAGGTCATCGACCTCGTGATCGAGGACGGCATGTTCCTCGGCGCGCGCCTCAAGCGGCCGATCAGGGGCGCGACCGAAATCCGCGCGACCTCGCTGGTCGCCGCCGCCGGCGGGTTCGAAGCCAACATCGAATGGCTGAAGCAATATTGGGGCGAGGCCGCCGACAACTTCCTGATCCGCGGCACGCCCTATAACCGCGGTTCGATCCTGAAGATGCTGCTCGACAAGGGCGTGCAGGAGGTCGGCGATCCCACCCAGTGCCATGCGGTCGCGATCGACGCCCGCGCGCCGAAATTCGACGGCGGCATCATCACGCGGCACGACTCGGTCGTGTTCGGCATCGTCGTCAACAAGCACGCGCAGCGCTTCTACGACGAGGGCGAGGACATCTGGCCGAAGCGCTACGCGATCTGGGGCCGGCTGGTCGCCGCGCAGCCCGATCAGATCGCCTACATCATCTTCGATTCGACGGTCGTCACGAGCTTCATGCCGACGCTGTTCCCGCCGATTGCCGGACAGACGGTGGCCGAGCTCGCCGGCAAACTGGAGCTAGATCCAGCCGCGCTGGAAAAAACCATCACCGAGTTCAACGCCGCGGTGCGGCCCGGTACCTTTGACCACACCATCCTGGATGACTGCGTCACGGAAGGGATCACGCCACCCAAGACGCACTGGGCGCGCAAGATCGAGACGCCGCCCTATCTCGCTTATCCGGTTCGGCCCGGCATCACCTTCACTTATCTCGGTACGCGCGTGAACAAGGAGGCGCGGATGCTGATGGCTGACGGCAAGCCGTCGGCCAACATGTTCGCGGCCGGCGAGATCATGGCAGGTAACGTGCTCGGCAAGGGGTATGCCGCCGGCATGGGCATGACCATCGGCAGCGTGTTCGGGCGGATCGCAGGACGGGAAGCGGCGAAACATGCACGGAACTAGGATTTTGGACGAAGCCGACCGTCTGATGACGGTCTGCAATTCCTGCCGTTATTGCGAGGGCCTGTGCGCGGTGTTTCCAGCCATGGAAATGCGCCGCGCCTTCTCCGACGGCGACCTCAACTATCTGGCAAACCTCTGCCATGCCTGCGGTGCCTGCTACGTCGACTGTCAGTTCTCGCCGCCGCACGAGTTCAACGTCAACGTCCCCAGGACGCTTGCGATCGCGCGCGCGGAATCCTATGCGGCCTATGCCTGGCCGCGGGCGCTCTCCGGCGCCTTTGCGCGCAACGGCCTCGTCATCAGCATCGTCGCCGCACTCAGCATGGCGGCCTTCATCCTCGGCTTCGCCGCGCTCTACGACCGCACTGTGCTGTTCGGCGTTCACACCGGCCCCGGCGCCTTCTACAAGCTGATGCCGCACAACACCATGGCCGCGCTGTTCGGTGCCGCCTTCCTCTATGCCGTTCTCGCGCTGATCATGAGCGTGCGCGCCTTCTGGCGCGATATCGGTCCGCCGATCGGCGGCCGCGCCGACGGCGGCTCGATCTTTCAGGCGATCCGCGATGCCGGCGAGCTGCGCTATCTCCATGGCGGCGGCGTCGGCTGCTACAACGAGGACGACAAGCCGACCGACCGGCGCAAGCTGTATCATCACCTGACCTTCTACGGCTTTTTGCTGTGCTTCGCCGCGACCTCCGTCGCCACGCTCTATCATTATCTGCTCGGCCGCGAGGCGCCGTATCCGTGGTGGGACCTGCCCGTGGTGCTGGGCTCGCTCGGTGGCATGGGCCTGATCGTCGGGCCGGTCGGGCTGTTCACGGCCAAGATGCGACGCGATCCGGCACTGCTCGACGAGAACCGCTACGGCATGGACGTCGGCTTCATCGCCATGCTGTTCCTGACCGGTCTCACCGGCATGGCGCTCCTGCTCCTCCGCGAGACCGCGGCCATGGGGCCGCTGCTGGCGCTGCATCTCGGCGCGGTGTTCGCGCTGTTCATCACCATGCCCTATGGCAAGTTCGTGCACGGCATTTATCGTTTTGCCGCCTTGGTGCGTTATGCGCAGGAGCGGCGGACGGCGGCGTGATCAGATATGATGGGATGAGGCTTGGTCGGCTCAACAATGGAAAGTGCGCTCCCTCTCCCGCTTGCGGGAGAGGGTTGGGGAGAGGGTCGCTCCGCAGTGGGACAATCCCCAAGAGGAGAAAGCCCTCACCCGCGCCTTCGGCGCGACCTCTCCCGCAAGCGGGAGAGGTGAACGAGCCGGGTTACGCAACCTCGCGCTCCGGCGAGGACGCCTGCTCACGGGCCATCGTCGTTGCCGTGACATAGTCGGTCTTGCCGGTGCCGAGCAGCGGCACCTTGTCGACGACCATGATCGTGGCGGGCACCGTCAGCTCGGACGCGCCGATCGTCTTGGCCTGGGCCTGCACCGCGCTGCGTTCGGCGGTCTTCTCCGTCGTCAGCAGCACGATGCGCTCGCCCTTGCGCTGGTCCGGGATCGACACCGCGACCGAAGCGGCCTGCGGCCACAGCGCTGTCGCGATGGCTTCGACCGCCGACAGCGAGACCATTTCGCCCGCGATCTTGGCAAAACGCTTGGCGCGGCCCTTGATGGTGATGAAGCCGGCGGCGTCGATCGCCACGATGTCGCCGGTGTCGTGCCAGCCCTCGGGAAGCTTCTCGAGCACGCCGGGGTTTTCGGCCCGCAAGTAGCCGAGCATCACGTTCGGCCCGCGCACCGAAAGGCGTCCGCCTTCCTCGATGCCGGGGACCGGATCGAGGCGGCTTTCCATCAGCGGCGACAGGCGGCCGACGGTGCCGGGACGGTTGGCCATCGGCGTGTTCATCGCCAGCACCGGCGCGGTCTCGGTGACGCCATAGCCTTCGAGGATACGGATGCCGTAGCGCTCCATGAACACCTGGCGGGTGCGGTCCTTGACCGCCTCGGCGCCGGCGATCACGAGGCGCAGGGTGCGAAAGTCGTAGGCATGGGCCGAGCGGGCATAGCCGGTGAGGAACGTGTCGGTGCCGAACAGGATCGTGGCGCCGGTCTGGTAGATCAGCTCAGGCACGATCCGGTAGTGCAGCGGCGAGGGGTACATGTAGATCGGAATCCCCGCCAGCAGCGGCATCATCATTCCGCCGGTCAGCCCGAAGGAGTGGAACACCGGCAGCACGTTGAACACCTTGTCGTTGGCGTTGGCGTCGACCCGCGCCAGCGCCTGCGCCGCATTGGCGAGGATGTTGCGGTGGGACAGCACAACGCCCTTCGGCGTGCCTTCCGAACCCGACGTGAACAGCACGACGGCCGGATCGCTCGCCTGACGGGACACCCGCGGCGCGGTGCCGGCGAGCAGGCCCTTGATCTTGTCGACGGCGCCGATCGAGGCGCGGACGTCTTCGAGATAGACGACGCGCGCCTCCGCGGAGATCGCGGTCAGCAGCTTGTCGAGCTTGCCCTTCTCGATGAAGGCCTTCGAGGTCAGCACGGTCTTGACCTGCGCGGCCTTCATGGCGGCGAGCACGTTGACCGGACCGGCGGAGAAGTTGAGCATCGCCGGCACCCGGCCGATGTTCTGCAGCGCCATGAACACCACGGCAACGCCCGCCGAGTTCGGCAGCAGCACGCCGACATTCTCGCCGACGGCGGTGCCGCTCTCCAGCTTCCGGCTCAGGACCTGCGTGCCGAGAATCAGCTTGCGATAGGTCAGCCTGGTGCCGAGCGCGTCCTCGATGACGACCTTGCCGGTGTCGCGGTCGCGATAGGCGTGTCCAAGTGCTTCGAACAGCGTATGGTCGAGCATGGCGTTCTTCACCAGGGCGTCGATCATCACGTCCTGGAGCGCGGCGCCGGCGGCATTGCGGCGTGTCTTGCCCTTCAGCGATTCGTCGACCGGGAGCTTGACCGGCGGAAGGATGGTGACCGTCACGCGCGGAAACCAGGACCGTTTGATCTGGCTGCTGTTGAGATAGCTGAGATAGGAGCGCTGTGCGCCCTCGATGCGCACCGGCACGACCACCGCGTCGGCCTTGTCGGCGATCATCGCAGTGCCGTCATAGACCTTCATCAGCGAGCCGGAGACGGTGATCCGCCCTTCCGGGAAGATCACCACCGGCTCGCCGGCGGCGACGAGCTTGATCAGATCGCGTGCGGCCAGCGGCTTGGTCGGGTCCATGGTGTAGTGCTTGACGACGCGCAGGAACGGCTTGGCCCACCAGGCCTTGGCGATGCCGGTATCCACCGCGAAGCTCGCGTCGATCGGCAGCACGGCGTGCAGCAGCGGGCCGTCGATCAGGCTGACATGGTTCGGCGCGATCAGCATGCGGGTGCCGGCCGGCGGCAGATTTTCGAGCCCGCGGACCTCGGTGCGGAACAGCGCACGGAACAGCAGTCCGCCGGCATCGCGCACGCCTTCCTTGCCCCACTTCGTGAGCACGAACCAAACGGCGCCGAAGCTGGCGACACCGAGGCCGAAGAAGATCCAGCCGATATGGAGGCCGGCCGCCTGCAGCAGCGCGACGAACAGCGAGCCGACCACCATGAAGGCGGCTTGCAGCACATTGCCGGCGGCGATGATGCGGGCGCGCTCGGAAGGCACCGACCAGGCCTGGACCGCGGCAAAGGACGGCACGACGAACAGGCCGCCGCCAAAGGCAAAGGCGACGAAGTCGGCCAGCATGCGCAGGCCCGCGAACGAGGTCGCGAAGCCGGCCGCAGTGAGGTCCTGAGCCTTGGCGGTCACGCCGATGGCCCAGGCGAGATCGAGGCCGGCACATCCCATGATGATGGCGCCGATCGGCACCAGCGCAAGATTGGGGCGAACGTGGCTCAGGCTGGCCGCAAACAGCGAGCCGATGGCGATGCCGATCGCGAAGATCGCAAGACACAGCGTCACCACGCCCTCGGTGCCGCCCACCACGTCCTTGACCAGCGCCGGCAGCAGCGACAGCACGATGGCGCCGACCAGCCAGAACCAGGAGACGATCACGGTGCCGTCCCACAGCCGATGATCCGCATGCAACGTCCTGAGCAGGCGGACCGTCGAGGTCCAGGGATTGGTGTCGACGGGCAGATCGGGCGCGGACGGCGTGGTCGCGGGAATGCGGGCGGCGAAGGCCCAGGACAACAGCGCCAGTACGACCACGGCCGATGCGACCCAGCCCATATGCGCGGAGCCGGCCACGAACTGGCCGCCGGCGACGGTGCCGAGCAGGATGGCCATGAAGGTCGCGCCTTCGACCAGCGCGTTGCCGGTCGCGAGCTCGCCGAGCTCGAGCTGGTCCGGCAGCATGGCGTACTTCACCGGGCCGAATAGGGCGGCGATGACGCCGAACAGCGCGAGCGCTGCGAACAGCAGCGGCACCGAATGCAGGAAGAAGCCGGCGGCGGCAAAGGCAGCGGCGAAGATCTCGGCGAATTTGAGCCGCCTTGCGACAACGGATTTGACGTACTTGTCGGCGAGCTGGCCGCCGAGCCCGGACAGGATGAAATAGGGGAAGATGAAGACGGCGCCTGCGACCGTCACCAGGGCGTCGCCGTGGCCGGTCGCGGCGCTGTAAAGCAGGATGATGACGAGTGCGTTCTTGAGCACGTTGTCATTGAGCGCCGAGAAGAATTGCGCCCAGAACAGCGGCGCGAAGCGGCGTGACGACATCAATTCCCTGATCATGACTAGTCCTGTTTTGGAAAGGCAGCCTGAGTTTCGTTGCGGTGGGGCGTCGGGATCAGACGATATGCGACGGCTATTGCAGGTGAGGACGATCGTCCCGGCCTGCTTTGAGCCGTCGCTCCTTCCGATCCTCTTGGTCTCCGATTGGCGCAATTAGGTTCGCAAATGACTTTGGTCGCGGCGTATCTGGCGGCAGGAGGGCCGCAGCTCCAGGGATATCGCGTCGGGCGATGAGGAAGAGTTGAACCGCATCGCCGAGAGCCGCGAAATCAGGCGTGAACGTCGGGACATGGTGAGTCCTTCATTGTAGCCGGCTCTTGCATTCGAACCGATCGGAGCGTGCCGGCAGCGCCTCTCAGGTGAGGTGGGAGAGGTGCCGAAACGGCGAGAGGCGACCGAGCAGGCTGAACCGGCGCCGCTCGGGCGCGGCTCGCCCGCCACATCCGGAAGGTCGCGCGGCGCTCGGCGAGCACCCCGGCGATGTCGCAGGCGTTTGCGATGCGATCGATCGGGGCCATGACGAACCGGATCAGGGTGCGGCCAAATCCGCTCGCGAGAGCCGCGGCGTCGTCGACGAAAGTGGTGGCGATATCAACAGCAAGGGTTTGCATTTTGCAGGCCTCCAGGTTAATTTGAACAATGTTCATATGAGTAGCTTGAAAATGAACAATGTTCAAGAAGAATCGCTGCGCGACCAGAAAAAAAGTCGGCGCAGGCTCCTGATCCTTGAGATCGCCCGCGGCATAATTTCAGCTAAGGGTCTGAGATCGTTGAAAGTTCGGGATATTGCGGAGGCTGCCGGGTGTTCCGTGGGCAGCGTCTATAACGAGTTCGGCGACTTCGACGGGGTGATCCTGACCGTCAACCGGGAGACCGTTCAGGCGCTCACGGCGCGGCTCCGCGCGGTTCCGGCCGAGGATCCGGTCCGCCAGCTCTACGGCCTTGCGGCGACCTATCTCGAATTTTTCGCCGCGCACGCCAATTTGCTGCGCTCGCTGTTCGAGCACCGGATGGAGGACGATCGGCCATATCCGGACGACATTCTTCAGATGGTGATGGACGCCTTCGCGCTGATGCACCCGCCCTTGGTGCGGCTTTTGCCGGATGCGGATGACGTGAAGATCGCGCTGCTGTCACGTACGCTGTTTTCCGCCGTGCACGGCATCATCTCGCTGGGTCTCGAAGAGCGCATGGTCGCCGTGCCGCCGCAGATGTTGCGCCAGCAGGTCGACCAGTTTCTCGACGTGCATCTCGCCGGCCTCGGCATTCTGCCGGTCGGAGAACGGTCATCCTGATGAGGCTCGCAGGGCTGGAATAGGTGGCGCTGCGGGTGGCGAACTCGCCGTCGAACGTGACCGCCAGCGCGACACCGTTAAAGTTCGCTCCGCCTGTCGAAGGCTGTCGGCCGTAACAGGGCAGGATGAAGCCGCTGCCGGCCGAGGGGGCCGGGTCGGGGCCACCTGCGAGACGCGTCGGCTGGATCAGGATGCAATCGCTTGTGGCTCG
>NZ_LSIC01000061.1 GCF_001556045.1 Bradyrhizobium sp. CCH5-F6 | reverse complement strand
GCGTCACCGTCGCCAAGGAGATCGAGCTCGAGGACAAGTTCGAGAACATGGGCGCGCAGATGGTGCGCGAAGTCGCCTCCAAGTCCGCTGATGCGGCCGGCGACGGCACCACCACCGCCACCGTGCTGGCCCAGGCGATCGTGCGTGAAGGCGCCAAGTCGGTCGCCGCCGGCATGAACCCGATGGACCTCAAGCGCGGTATCGACCTCGCGGTCGAGGCCGTCGTTGCGGACCTCCAGAAGAACTCCAAGAAGGTCACCTCGAACGAGGAGATCGCTCAGGTCGGCACCATCTCGGCCAACGGCGACCAGGAGATCGGCAAGTTCCTCTCCGACGCCATGAAGAAGGTCGGCAACGAGGGTGTCATCACCGTCGAGGAAGCCAAGTCGCTCGAGACCGAGCTCGACGTCGTCGAGGGCATGCAGTTCGACCGCGGCTACATCTCGCCCTACTTCGTCACCAACGCCGACAAGATGCGCGTTGAGATGGACGACGCCTACATCCTCATCAACGAGAAGAAGCTCTCCTCGCTGAACGAGCTGCTCCCGCTGCTCGAGGCCGTGGTGCAGACCGGCAAGCCGCTGGTCATCGTCGCCGAGGACGTCGAAGGCGAAGCCCTCGCGACCCTGGTCGTGAACCGCCTGCGTGGCGGCCTGAAGGTCGCGGCCGTCAAGGCTCCGGGCTTCGGCGATCGCCGCAAGGCCATGCTGCAGGACATCGCGATCCTGACCGGCGGCCAGGCGATCTCGGAAGACCTCGGCATCAAGCTCGAGAACGTCACGCTCAACATGCTCGGTCGCGCCAAGAAGGTGATGATCGACAAGGAGAACACCACGATCGTCAACGGCGCCGGCAAGAAGGCCGACATCGAGGCGCGCGTGGCCCAGATCAAGGCGCAGATCGAGGAGACCACCTCGGACTACGACCGTGAGAAGCTCCAGGAGCGTCTCGCCAAGCTCGCTGGCGGCGTCGCGGTGATCCGCGTCGGCGGCGCGACCGAGATCGAGGTGAAGGAGCGCAAGGATCGCGTTGATGACGCGATGCATGCGACACGCGCGGCTGTCGAGGAAGGCATCGTTCCGGGCGGCGGCGTCGCCCTGCTCCGTGCCTCCGAGCAGCTCAAGGGCCTGCGCACCAAGAACGACGACCAGAAGACCGGCGTCGAGATCGTGCGCAAGGCGCTGTCGGCTCCCGCCCGCCAGATCGCGATCAACGCCGGTGAAGACGGCTCGGTGATCGTCGGCAAGATCCTGGAGAACAAGGCCTACAATTACGGCTTCGACTCCCAGACCGGCGAATATGCCGACCTCGTCAAGAAGGGCATCATCGACCCGACCAAGGTGGTCCGTACCGCGATCCAGAACGCAGCTTCGGTTGCCGCGCTCCTGATCACCACGGAAGCCATGGTCGCCGAGCTGCCCAAGAAGGGCGGCGCCGGCCCGGCGATGCCCCCGGGCGGCGGCATGGGCGGCATGGACTTCTGATCCAGCCGTTCAGGCAAAGTCGAGAAATGCGAAACCCCGGCAGCGATGCCGGGGTTTTTGTTTTGGGGACTTCGTCCCCCATCATTTCACTTTCTTGATCCGCTCCGGCCGGAGTTCACCCTCTTCGTCGACCGACCAGATGATCCGGGTGACCTTGCCGACGAGATTGTCCATCGGGATGAAGCCGATCGTGGCCATGCGGCTGTCGGTGGAATTGTCGCGGTTGTCGCCGAGCACGAAGACATGGCCTGAAGGCACGGTGAAGACCTTCGTATTGTCGAGATAGCCGCTCTCGACGCAGTCGTAGATGACGTAGCTGACCCCGTTCGGCAGCACCTCGCGCCAGCGCCGGACCTTTTCAGCGGTGTCGACGCTACACGCCGAATCGGCGGCCTCGTCCGTCATCGCAAGGCGCATCGCCGGCTTGTCGTTCAGAAACAATTCGCCGTTTCGAATCTGGACGCGGTCGCCCGGCAGCCCGACGACACGCTTGACGTAATCGACCGAAGTGTCCTCCGGCGTCCGGAAGACGACGATGTCGCCATAGGCCGGTTCGGCCGCAAGCACGCGGCGCGAGATGAACATTGAAGCGAAGGGAAAGGAATAGCGGCCGTAGCCATAGGCGGATTTGGCGGCAAACACATAGTCGCCGACCGTCAGAGTCGGCGCCATCGAGTTTGAGGGAATACTGAAAGGCTGCACTAGAAGGAAGCGGACCGACAGGAGCGGCGCCCAAAGTACCGGGATCAGCAGGATCAGGATGACGATGACCTTCCACTCGCGCCTCGGCGCCGACGGGCGGATGGTGTCCTGAAGAGTGGTCATGGTCGGTCTCGATGGCTCTTGGCGATTGGGGCCAGCAGGAAGGCAATCCCGTCCCCGAACTTTTGGTCGCACAGGCGCGGCGCCGCGTTCACCGCGCGAATCGGCATTGGAGACATGAAGGGCCGCCCGTAGGCGGCCCCTCGGTTTCATGCGCTCTCGGGCGCCTTCAGGCGCACGAGCCGGGTCAGGAGGGCGTCGAGGCCCTCGCCGTCGCCGGCATGGAGGTCGATGCGGCCGACCTTCTCGACCAGCCGCTCCAGCGACTCCAGCTCCTTGAGCCGCAGCAGCAGAGGGTTCTCCTCCATCAGGCGGGCGGTGTTCAGGAGCGAACGCGTCGCCGCGGTCTCCTCCTGCCGGCGGATCAGGTTCGCCTTCGCGACCCGCTCCGCCTCCACCACCTTGTTCACCAGCTCCCGGATCTCGCCGGGCAGGATCACGTCCTTGACGCCGAGCTCGGTCACCTCCACGCCGGACTCCGCGACGCGTGCCCGCACGTAGTCGCGCAGCTCCGCATCCAGCGCCGCCTTCGCAGACAGCACCT
The DNA here is from genome assembly GCF_001556045.1 of Bradyrhizobium sp. CCH5-F6. Taxonomy (GTDB): domain Bacteria; phylum Pseudomonadota; class Alphaproteobacteria; order Rhizobiales; family Xanthobacteraceae; genus Bradyrhizobium. The sequence goes on along the minus strand of NZ_LSIC01000061.1, from coordinate 100,510 downwards.
CGTCCAGCGTCCGGCCCGCGACCGCCTCGCGGATCGCGAACTGAACCAGGCGGTACAGCCACGCATCCACGTCGGGCACGGTCGCAACCGTCCGCTCAGGATCGACGATCCTGCGGAACGCCGTCAGCGTCACCCGCAGCGCGATGCGATCCTTGGTCAGCATCTCCTGCGCGGTGATCTCGACCGCCTGGGGCCGCAGGTCGAGGCGCTTCACCTCGATCTTGCGGCCGACGGTCCAGAAGGCGTGCCGGCCGGGCGCGAGCCGCTCCACCAGCCGGCCCTCGACATAGAGCAGACCGGCCTCGTGGTTCTCGACCACCGCTTCCATCACGACGGTCGAGCGGTTGCGCTCGATCATGGTCAGGTGCCGCGCGTCGACCCGGACATCGCTGGACACATCGATGCGCTCGACATCAATGCGGGTCGCGACCTTCCAGTAGACGCGCACCTGCCAGGGCGTCATCAGGTGCACGGGACGGCCGTCGAGGCTGACGATGGCGATCTCGTCCGCCCTGGTCTCGACCGCCTCGAACAGCTCGGCGGCCAGATCAGGCCGCGCGGCCTTCAGCACCGCGTAGCGATCCGCGGGGAATTCGCTGCGCACAACGTCGATCACCTCGGCCTTCAGCTCGTGCAGGGGATCGAACAGGCGGTGCCTGCCGGGCGCGAGCACGCGCACGAGCTGTCCGTTGCGCGTGAGCAACGCACGTTCGCCATCCTTCACCGTCACGTTCAGCGCCAGCAAGTGCCAGGTCATGACACGCCTCCATCATGTTGCCTCCGGCCGGACACGGCCGGATAGCGGGTTGCATTCGCAAAGGACGTGAGGACGCGGACGACGCTTCCCGGGAAATCGGCGGGCCGAGGCTTGAGCTTGCACGATGACGGGCGCACGCGCGCGATCGCCCGACGCGTGTCGAGCGGTCATGCGGAGCCACCCGGCATCGGCGCAAGCGGTATCTACCCGCGGCGCAGAGCCGGTCTCACAGTGTCTAGGTTCGGACGGAAAGCCTTGCGGCAACACGGCCGGACTGCGACTGAAGCGCGCGTCCGGTCCTCGTCAGAGGTATCAGCTTTTCAGGCTGAAACGGAGCGCTGGAGCGGGATTCGAACCCGCGTCACGATGATTAACAGTCATCTGCTCTACCAAACTGAGCTATCCTTTGTGCAAGAGACCGGAATCGAACCGATGCCTTCGGGTGTTCAGCCCGACGCTCTCCATGAGCTACGTCCTGCGTTTCTCCTTCATTCGGCGGAACACGAAACCGGAGACCGGCACGCGCCAGTCGGGATCTCAGAGAGCCCGAACCCATGGCCTAGCGAAGGACCGCGCTAATAGACGAAGCATCTTCGGGTTGCAAGATGCCACGAGAAGATTTTTCGTCGCACGTTACGCACAGCGACACCATGAACCCCAAGCGATGTCGCGTCAGGCAGGCGACATTTGCTCGAAACAAGACCGCACCCAGTCGATCGTCACGCGAGTCGCGGCATCGCGCTTGAGATGGTTCTGCACGAGCAGCCAGACGTCGCGCCGTTTCGGCAGCAGCGTGGCGCGCAGGCGGCGGTCGCCGAGCAAGTCGGTGCAGCTGTGCTCCGGCAGCACGCCCGCGGCCTGGTGCGAGCGGATCAGCGTGCGGATGACGCGGACATTGTCAGTCACGCAGCGCGGCCGGATTTTCTTCGTGCGCAGAAACTGCATCTCAGGAATGGCGCCGAGCTCGTCCGGATAGGCGCACAGCGCCGGCTCGCCTTCGATCGCGACCGGCTCGAAATAATAGATACGGATGTCTCCGAGCTTCAAAATGGAAAAATCGCCCTTGTCGGGCTTGCGCAGGCGGATCGCGAGATCGGCTTCCCAGCGCGAGAACCTGACATTCTCGCTCGAGGTCAGAAATTGCAGCGTCAGGCCGGGATTGGCGCGCAGGAAGTCGCTCGCATGCGGTGCCAGAACCTCGTCCGCGAATGCATTGGTGGAGGCGATGCGCAGGTGTCCCACCGGGCCCGGCAGACTCTGACTGACGCGACCGATCTCGGCGGCATGCGCGGCCATCGCCTGGATATGCGCGAGCACCGCCTCGCAGCTCCGGGTCGGCTTGCGAACGCCGTCGGCAGCCTCGAACAGGCGCAGGCCGAGCGCGCGCTCGATACGCGACAGCCGGCGCCCGACCGTGGTCTCGTCGATACGCAGCCGCGCGCTGGCCCCGGCATAGGTGCCCTCGTCCCTGACCGCAGCGATGATGCGAAGGTCGTCCCAGTTCATGCCTTCCAGCCTATACCGGCCGGCAACGGCCTGCAATATCGCAGCCATCGGCTGCAATATCCCTGCATATCAGCAGGCGGCTCCGCAGCTATGATTGGGCAGTGTCACCCTGGAGATATGAAATCATGACGTCCGTAAAGACCCTGCTGCAGCTCGCCGGTGCCGACCTCACCCCGCCGCCTCTTGGCGAAGCCGTGCTGGTGCTGATCGACATCCAGAACGAATATCTGGCAGGTCCCCTCGCCCTGCCCGACGCCAAACCTGCGATCGTCCGGGCAGCCGCCCTGTTGGCGCGGGCACGCGAGAGTGGCGCTGTGATCATCCACATCGCCCATCGCGGCAAGGCCGGCGGCCTGTTCGATCGCTCCGCCGATCGCGGCGCGATCGTCGCCGAGCTTGGTCCCCGTGCGAAGGAGCTCGTGATCGAGAAGGAGCTGCCGAACGCCTTCGCCGGCACCGACCTGCAAGCGCAGCTCGCCGCGAGCGGACGCAAGAATATCGTGCTGGCCGGCTTCATGACGCATATGTGCGTCAGCTCCACCGCGCGTGCCGCGCTCGATCTCGGTTTTCGCACGACGATCCATGCGGATTCCTGCGCCACGCGGGATCTGCCCGACGGCCTCGGCGGCACGCTGGACGCCCGGACCGTCCACGAGGTCGCGCTGGCCGAGCTGTCGGACCGCTTCGCAATCATCGCACGCGGCGAGGCGCTGGCGTGAAGGCCCGGTCGACCCCAGGCGTTGCGCAACGTATCGCGCAATTGCGGCCCTGGTTTTCGTTTGCGCGCTGATCGTGCCATGATCGCGCCGGCGTTGCGCGGGCGCGCCCATGACATCAATCCGCGTCGCGACCAACTGACAAACCGCAACAGGAAAGATCATGAAGCCAGGTGAGGGAACGAAGATGCTTGCAGGCAAGGTCGCGCTGGTGACCGGCGCCGGGCGCGGGCTCGGCCGCGCCTTTGCCGAGAAGCTTGCCGCGCTCGGCGCCGATGTCGCTATCCACGGCATGCGCGAGAACGGGCCGGCGGAATATGGCGAGGGCACGACGCTTACAGCGGTGGCGGCGGAGATCGGCCAGGCGTTCGGGGTCCGCAGCAAGCGTGTGCTCGGCGACCTCACCAAGGGCGAGGACATCGCGCGCGTGATTGCCGAGACGGAGGGCGCCCTCGGGCCGATCGACATCCTCGTCCACAATGCCGGCGGCGATATCGCGGCTGCCGGCGGCAAGCCCGATCCGAACGATGCGGTGAATATCAAGGAGGCAGACGTGCGCGCGGTGCTGGAGCGCAATCTGCTCTCGACCATCCTCACCTGCCAGGCGGTCGCGAAGGGCATGATGGAGCGGCGATCCGGCCGCATCGTCACGCTCGGCTCGGTCGCGGCGTTCAAGGGGCGCACCAACGGCTCGATCTATGCGGTGTCAAAGGCCGGGGTGACCCACTACACGCGATGTCTCGCCGACCAGCTCCGCCCCTACGATATCGCGGTCAACTGCATCGCGCCTGGCGATACCCGCACTGGCCGCTTCCTCGGTACCCGCGCGGTCGACCCGAACCGGATGGTCGAAAGCGGCACGCTCGACCGCATCGCCACCGTGGACGAGGTCGCGCGCGTCATCGAGTTCTTCGCCGGCCCCATGGGTACCTTCGTCTCCGGCCAGGTGCTGAGGATCGACGGCGGCGGACAGAGCTGGCCGGGCTGAAGTGCGCCCGCGACGCGAAAAGAGAAGGGCCGCTGCGAGCGGCCCTTTTCGTCATCGATGGAGAGGTGCGATCACTCCACCCGCGCCAGCACCGCGAGCTTGCGGATGCCCTTGTTGCGGTAGGCGTCGAGGAATGCGTAGTAGTCCTTGAACGACACGCAGCCGTTGGAATCGCCGTTCGGCCCGAGCATGAAGGTATGCGCGAGCAGGCCGTCGCGGCCGTAGATCGCGCTCTCGCCGCCGATCGGGGTCAGGCGCAGCGCCGGCACGCCGTGGAACAGCGCTTCGCGTGGCTTCAGCGTGTAGATGTGCGGCGGCGTCACGCCGCGCATGCGCAGGCGCTGGGAGCGCGGATCGTCGAGATTGGAGCCGAGGCCCGAATGCGCCTCGAGCTTGGTGCCGTCGGGCAGATACACCGTCTTGGCGGTGATGTCGTAGACCGCGGTGTCGCGCTCGTAGGGCGGCGCGCCACCGAACATCGGGTTCTGCTCCTTCGGCGCGATGGCCGCGGTCACGCTGGCGTCGGCCGAGGCGTAGGCAAGCAGACCGCCGGACGGCTCGCGCTTGCCCCAGAGCTTTTCCACCATCGACTGGCGCGGACCGGTGATCGACATCACTGCGGCCTTGGCGCGATCGGCGAACGACTTAGGCTTCGCCTCCGGCGCCGGCACGATCTGGGCCGGATCGGCCGAGGCCAGCTGCATTGTGTCAGTGCGCTTGGCCTTGGCAGCATCACCGGTCCTTGCCGGCCCCTGCGGTTTCAGGACTTCGGCGACCTTCGCGATCACGCCCGGCTTCGCGGTCTCCCGGGCGTCGGCAACCCTGGTTGCGGAAGCGGCAGGTTCGGCGCTCGCCGCATTGGATGCCACGCCCGGGGTCGCAGCCGCGGCGAAGCGCTCGTTGAACATCTCGCGCGAGATGGGAGCGGCCACCTGCAAGCGGTCGGGCAGCAGCGCGAAGGTTTCCTTGATGGCCTCGCCGGCCTCGCGCAGCACGACCCTGGGCGCGCGCCTGACCACTGGCTCGTCGTAGCCGATGCTGCCGACGGTGGGATAGACGCTCGCGCCGAGGACGTTGCTGTAGACGATCCAGCCGGCGCCCGTCACGACGCAGCCGATCGCGGCGGCGCCAAGCCAATTGGTGGCGGTCATTTTCCGGGAAGGCTTCCGAAGATTGGACTTCCGTGCCGCGTTACTTTGCGCAGCGATACTCGTACTCATTCGCCTTGCGTCCAGGACGGTGTCACTCAGTCCCCCTTCGAAGTGCCGCTGGTCACGATCCGGGAACAGCATCTCGCAGAGGGTCGGAGCGTCATTAAGGCGACTTTTAGTTAAATGCGGATTAAGTTCGGGCGGATGTGGGGCAATGCGTTAACGCTGTCCCATTTCGAGAAAAAAGCTCGCAAAACTACGGACTTAGGCGCGTCTGTTAACCATGTTTCTCGACCCGGTTTGCGTGGACTCTTCGACGTTTGCGGCCGCATCCATGACGCACTCGACAACGTCATTTTCGTGGTCCTCAAACTGGCCCTGACCGTAGCGCGGGAGCGTTGCGCGAGGCTGGTGGACTCCGCGCCAGCCGGCCCATGCGGCAACAGCCCGCGCACCACACTGCCTCGCGCGGCACGGCGCCGTGACCGAAAGTTGATCGCGCCGGCCTGGAAATCGCCACCGCGATAAAATAGCTACCAACCCGGCACTTTTCAGCAGCCTCCGCGTGTGATACGGTACCGTATCAACATCGCCTTGAACTGTGCCGAGCACGCAAACGGAGGCTGGCATGAGAGGCTTTTCGCGCGCCGGGTTTTGTGCCCTCGCGTTATCATCGTCATTGACCGGCTTTGCAGCCGCACAGCCTGGCGCCAATGCGGGCTGCACGGCGTCGCCGTCGGCTGCGGGCACGCAAGTTTGGCGCTGCGGGAACGGCATCACGATCGTTTCGGAAAATGGCGCCCGATTTGAACTAAAAGACGCCAACCGCGACGGACATATAGACTCCGTGGAGTTGAGCAGCAAAGCGCTGCTGATCGAGGTGCCCAAGAAGCCCGGCGGCAGTCCCTTCAAGGTGCTCACCCCGCAGGCGATCGCAGCCGTACGCGGCACGAAATGGGCGGTCGATGTCGCTGACGCCAAGACCTCCGTGTTCGTCGCCGACGGCCGTGTCGGCGTGAGCCGCAGGGCCCGTGGACGCGGCGTCGTGCTTGGACCGGGCGAAGGCGTCGATGTCGAGGCAACCGGCCCATTGACCGTCAAGACCTGGGGCCAGCCCCGTGTCGATGCGCTGATGGCAAGGCTTGGACAATAGACCGGGTCGATTGGACCCGGACGAGAATATTAGACCATCAAGAGATTGCAAAAACGACCGCATGCGTAGCCGACGCGTCCAGATCCTGGTGGCACTCGTTCTCACCGCGCTGTGGGGCGCGGGCATCTATGCCGCGCACGCCAATGGCCATCTGCGCTTTCTCGACCGGCTCGAGGCGACACTGACGGATTGGCGGACCCAGGTCCGCGGCGTGCGGCAGCCGCCCGATCTCGTCACCATCGTCGCGATCGACGATACCGTGGTGAAGCGCGGCGGCAGCTATCCGATGCCGCGCGCGGATCTTGCGCGCGTCGTCGACGCCATCGTGCAATTCAAGCCGAAAGTCATCGGCATTGATCTCCTGCTCGTCGACCGCAGCGCTGCGATCGGCGATGCCACGCTCGCCAACACGCTCGCCACCGGTCCGATGGTGCTCGCGGCCGCGGCGATCTTCCCCTCCGCCAGCGAAACCGTGGATCCGAGCAGCGAAGGTCCCCTCGCCGTTCTCCCGCAGGCCGAGCGCTTCCTGCAGCCATTGCCCGCATTCTCCGATCACGCCGAGGTCGGCGTCGTCAACGTCGCGACGGGACAATCGGGCTCGCCGCTCTCGGTGCCGATGCTGTTCCGCACCCGAGACAAGGTCGAGCTGTCATTCCCGTTGCGCGTGGCGGCGCGCGCACTCGACCAGCCGCTGACGATCGCACCCGATCGTCTCATGCTCGGCGACCGCGCCGTGCCGACCGACACCGATTTCGCGCTGCCGATCACCTATTACGGCCCGCGCCGCACCATTCGCACCGTCAGCGCGCAGAGCATCTTCGACGGCACGCTCAACCGAGCCGCCATCGAGAACCGGATCGTCGTGATCGGCGCTTCGGTCGCCGGCGGCGGCGACGTCTACCCGACGCCGTTCGATTCCCTGATGCCCGGCGTCGAGGTGATCTCGACCGCAATCACCCATCTCGTCGCCGGCGACGGCATCGTACGCGACGGCAGGGTCCGCATCGCCGATGCGGTCGTTGCGATCCTCTTGCCGATGCTACTGGTCGGGCTGCTCGCCTGGCGGCGCAGCGCGCTCGGCATCGTTGCGGCGGCAGTGGTGATGATCGCCTGGGCCGGGCTCAATGTGCTCGCGTTCACGCACGGCGTCTGGCTGAACGCCGCGACGACGCTCGTGGCTGCCGTTCCGCCGGTCGCGATCTTTGCCGGCGTGCAGCTGTGGGCGGGAAGCCGCCGCACGCAATATTTCGCGGCCAAGAGCCGATCGCTCGCGCAATTCCAGGCCCCCGCCGTGCAGGAGTGGCTGGCGCGCGATCCCGATTTCCTGTCAAAACCCGTCCGCCAGCACGCAGCCGTGGTCTTCATCGATCTCTCCGGCTTCACGGGGCTGAGCGAACGCACCGATCCGGACGTGCTTCGGGACTTCTTGAAGGCATTCCACGCGCAGATCGAGAAGACGGCGGTGGATTGCGGCGGCATGATCACCGGATTTCTTGGCGACGGGGCCATGATCCTGTTCGGACTGCCGCGCGCGATGCCCGACGACGCGGCGCGCGCGCTGACATGCGCGATCGACCTGCATCGCAGCGTGGAGCGCTGGATCGACTCGCTGCCGACCGCGATCGGCGACCAGCTCGGCTTCAAGATCGGCGCGCATTTCGGCGAGATCGTCGCCTCCCGCCTCGGCGAGAGCCATCAGCACATCACGGCGACGGGCGACACCGTCAACGTCGCGAGCCGGCTGATGGAGGTCGCCGCCCAGAACGGCGCGCGGCTCGCCCTGAGCGATACGCTGCTCGACGCGGCCGACTTCCACGGCACGCCCGCCGGCGTTCTGACCGGCCCCCTGCTCGCCCAGGTCCGTGGCCGCTCGGGCGTCGTGACCGTCTGGTTCTGGCACGACCGGGATGGGCCGAGGCAGGACACGACGAAGGCAGAGACGGTCGACTGAACAGCCGTCAATTCGTCCCAACACTGCGCCGTCGCCGCGGCGCAGGCCGCCATGAACTACCGCGCTTCATGAACTACCGCGCTTCCGGCGGCGGCGAGCGATCCAGCACGTCGCCCTTGGCGCCTTCCAGAAGATCGATGCCGTAGGTCTCGACCACGAGCGGTCCGCGCTTGCGCTGCAATTGCGCAATCTGCGTCACCTGCGCAAAGAGAGCGTTGAGAGCGGGATGGCCCCCGCTGCGCAGCTCGTCGACATAGAGCAGCTTGCCGGCGAGCAGCCTGGGGTCGGGCTCGGGCATGTTGACCCAGCGGATGCGCTGGGTTTGCTGCACTACGCAGGTGCCGCGCGGCAGATAGAAGGCCAGCCAGCCCGTGGTGCCGTAGTCCTGGGCGAGCACGCAGGTCGCACCGCTGCGCACGCGCAGCGCTTCGATCTCGGCGGCAAGCTCGCGCCAGCCGACGCCGACGCTGCGCACCGTGGCATCACGGCGATAGCCCGAGAGCCAGCCGGTATTGGCCTGAACGATCAACGCTGCAAACATCACGATACCGACGGGCGCCGCCCAGCGCAGGCAGAAGTCGACGAGGCGCCGCTGGCGCGGCTTCCATTGCGCGAGGTTGGCAGCCGCGGCCGCAGCGACGACGAAGGGCGGATAGACCGGCGCGAACCAGTTGGCCTCGACACGCGCATGCAGCGAATGCCAGACGAAATAGGCGACGATGGTCCAGAACATCGTCTCGATCAGCACGCGCGAGGCCAGTGCGCCGGCCCGCTGCCAGGTCAAGGTGTGCAGGCCCATCGCACCGAGGATGAAGACCAGCGGCGTCGCGAACGCGATCTGGGTGGGGATCAGCTCGGCGATGAAGACGGGCCGGAAGTCCTCGATCTTCGCGCGGCCGAGCTGCTTTGCGAACGAGACCCATTGATGGTCCGCATTCCAGACGATCACCGGCGAGAACAGCGCCAGGGCAACGAGACCGCCGAGATAGGGCCAGGGCGAGAGAAACCAGCGCCTGAGCTTCGGCACGGAAGCGAGCCAGATCAGGATCGCGAGCCCAAAGAACATCGCGGTGTATTTCGACAGCAGCGCCGCGCCGACCGCCGCGCCGACCGCGAGCCACCAGGGCCCCCGACCTGTCTCCAGCACCTTGGCGAGGAAGAACAGCACGAAGCTGGAGGCGACCAGCAGCGGCGCATCGGGCGTGACGATCAGCGTGCCGACCGAGGCCATCATCGTGACGTTGAGCAGGATGGCGCTGGTCGCGGCCACACGCACGCCGCCGAACAGGATCGCGGCAGAGCGATAGACGGCGTAGCTCATCGGCAGCGCCAGCAGGATCGAGACGAGACGGACTCCGAGCTCGGTGTCGCCCGCGATCATGGTGCCGGCGCGGATCACATAGGCGACCATTGGCGGGTGGTCGTAGTACCCCCCGGCGAGGCTCTTCGACCACATCCAGTAATAGGCTTCGTCGAACGTGATCGGCGTGAAGGCGGCCGCGACGAGCCGCAATCCGACCAGCGCGAGAATCAGCAGCGCGGTGTTGCGGACGATCCGCCCGTCGGCTCCGCCCATCACGCGCTATTTCTTGCGCCAGACGAACAGTCCGGACATCGCGTAGTTCCACACCACGCCCATCAGCGCACCGGCCATGCCGGCAAGCCACCAGATCGGCTCCTGGTCGTACACGGAGAAGGCGACGCCGACATTGGCGAGCAGGCCGACGCTGCACACGATGTAGAAGGCGATCAGGCCGCGCAGCAGCGCAAAGCCCTTCAGCCGCTGGTCGCGATAGGTGAGGAAGTTGTTGAGAATGAAATTGCTGGTCATGGCGACGATGGCGCCGGCGGCCTGCGCCTCCGCGAACGGCGCGTTGAACAGCTGAAGGGCGATGAACAGCGTGGCGAGATGCACCACGAGGCCGATGCCGCCGACCATGGCGAACAGGATGAAGCGCAGCGAGACGATGTCGTTGGTCAGCTTGGCTAGTACCAGACCGAGGAAGTCGAGCGCGACCATGGAATCGAGCTTGCTCTCGCCGTGCTGGCGGGCGCCGAAGGTGTAGGGAACCTCGACCGCCCGCAAGCTGCCGTGCCCCGTCGCGACGACATCGAGCAGGATCTTGAAGCCGTGCACGGAGAGCTTCGGCGCGAGCTGCTCGAAACGGTCGCGGCGGATCATGAAGAAGCCGCTCATGGGGTCGGCGATCTCGACCCGCAGCATTTTCCTGGCGAACTCGGTCGCTAGCGCACTGGCTCCGGCGCGCTGCTTGTTGAAGCCTTCGCTCTTGTAGCCCTCGATGTAGCGGCTGCCGACCACGAGGTCGGCCTGATCGCTGGCGAGGAGCAACAGCATCTTCGGCAGTTGCGTCTCGTCGTGCTGAAGGTCGGCGTCGATCACGGCCACATAGGGAGCGCTCGAGGCGAGGATGCCCTCAATGCAGGCGCCCGAGAGGCCGCGACGGCCGATGCGGCGGATGCAGCGCACGCGGCTGTCGCGCTGCGCCAGCGCGCGCACGACGTCCCAGGTGCCGTCGGGCGAATTGTCGTCGACGAACACGACTTCCCAGGCGACGTTGGCGAGCGTCGCCTCCAGCCGCCGGTACAGCACCGTGACGTTGTCGCGCTCGTTGAAGGTCGGGACGATGACCGACAGTTCCGGCCCCTCTTGAGCCTGCAGCGGGATGTCGGCGCCCGGTCTGATCGCTTCGTTCATGACGGCAGCGTATATCCGCCGCGTCCTGCGCTGCCAAGCCGGGGTCTCAGGGGAACGGCCGAAAAGGGGCCCTAAAATGCCAACGACCCCGGAACGGCGGACCGCGCGTACATCCGGCGCAGGTCTGAGCTATTCCAAGGTCGTCCCAGCGACGGAGTTCTTAACTCAACGTCACCGTTACAGGCTAGATGGGGGCGGCAAGACCGCTTCGCAAGGGGGCAGAAACCTCATTTTCGCGCCCTATTGGTTGGGCACTTCCCGAATGATCGGCCCACGCGGCGCAGGCGTGGCGGGGACCGCCGGCGCCGCGGCCGGAGCCGGCTCGACTTTCGCCGGCTTGGGCGGCTTGCCGTACTGACCGATCGGCCCGAACACGACGGCAGCCGCAAGCACGATCGCCGCGACGATCGCCCCCAGAATGCCCCCCATCGACTCAGACGACATGCAAGTCCTTCCCTGCTCCCGATGCGCGCTGATACCACAGATGAGCGCGCGCCCGGAAGAGCTGCGGAATGGGCGAGTAGCGAATGGGGAAACCGGCCTCCTGCCCCTCTTCGCTCCTCGCCACTCCCTGCTCGCTATCTGGCGGGCGACCGGCGCTTGACGAAGGCCGTCACGATGTCCTTCTGCGCCGCCTCCACCGCCCTGTTCGCGGTGGCGAGATGGGCGCCGGAATCGATGGTCGGATACTGCGTGGTGAGATAATCGAGCAGCGCGACCCGGTAATGTTGTCGCTCCGATGGACAGGCGCCCGCAACCGAGCGGCCGAAACCCTGCTCCGACAGGCCCTGATTGGCGTCGCGCGAATATTCCCGCGCGAGGCAATGCCAGTAATCGTCGCGGCCCTGCTGGGCGAGCTTTTGTGCGCTTCTCGCGTCGTCGTCATCCGCCAAGGTTGAACGTGTCATGGCAGCAGATGTCATCATGACGAGCGCCGCTCCCACCATCAGCATCCGCATCTTGGTCTCCTTCTTCGCGGGCCCCCTCGCGAGCTTAGAGGGGACGGCGCAACTGGCCAATCACAACTGGTTTGACTAGGATGAGGCTCCTCCTGTCGATGCGAGATCATCCCGTGGCCAAATCAAAAACCGCGTCAAGAAAATCCGGCAACATCTTCATCGGCATTGGCGGCTGGACCTTCGAGCCCTGGCGCGGCGTGTTCTATCCGGAGAAGCTCACGCAGGCGAAGGAGCTGTCCTATGCGGCCTCGAAGCTGACCTCGATCGAGATCAACGGCACCTATTACGGCTCGCAAAAGCCGGAGAGCTTCCGCAAATGGGCGAGCGAAGTCCCTGATGGCTTCGTGTTCTCGGTGAAGGGACCGCGCTTCGCCACCAATCGGCGCGTGCTCGCGGAGGCCGGCGACTCCATCAAGCGATTCTATGATTCCGGCGTGCTGGAACTCGGCGATCATCTCGGACCGGTGTTGTGGCAGTTCGCGCCAACCAAAAAATTCGACGGGGCCGATTTCGGCAAGTTCCTAGAGCTGTTGCCGCGCAAGCTCGACGGGCGCGCGTTACGCCATGTCGTCGAGGTCCGCCATGACAGCTTCTGCACGCCTGACTTCGTCGCGCTGATCCGCGAGTTCGAGACGCCCGTGGTGTTCGCCGAGCACGGCAAATATCCGGCCATCGCAGACGTCGCCGGCGATTTCGTCTATGCGCGGCTCCAGAAGGGCAATGACGAGATCAAGACCTGCTATCCGCCGAAGCAGCTCGATGCCTGGGCCAAGCGCTTCCAGGACTGGGCTTCGGGCAGCGAACCGGACGACCTGCCGAAGGTAGACAAGTCCAAGCCGAAGAAGGAACCGCGCGACGTGTTCGCCTACGTCATTCACGAGGGCAAGGTGCGTGCGCCGCACGGCGCCATGGAACTGATCGCGCGGGTGAGCTGAGGGCTCCATGGCAAAGGCGAGGAAGCTCTTCACCATCGGCTATGAGCAGACGCCGCCCAAGGCCGTGCTGGACGAACTGGAAGAAGCCGGCGTCAAGCTCGTGGTCGACGTGCGCGCGGTGACGTCGTCGCGCCGACCGGGCTTTTCAAAGAAGCAGCTTTCGGCAGGCCTCGACGAGCGCGGCATCGCCTACGTCCATCTCGCCGCGCTCGGCACGCCGAAAGAGGGCCGCCTCGCCGCCCGCAGCGGGCAGTACGATGTGCTGGAGAAAATCTACGCGAAGCACCTGAAAACGCCGCAGGCGCGGGAAGAGATGGACGAGCTCTCGGCGCTGGTGAAGAAGGCCGGCCCCGTGTGCCTGCTCTGCTACGAGCGCGACCACACCCACTGCCACCGCCAGATGATCGCGGAGATCATCGAGGAGCGCGACGGGGTGGCGGTGAAGAATTTGGCGGGACGGCAGGTGTAGCCGCCGCCGTAGCCGTCATGCTGACGCAACCTCGTCGTGCCCCGGAATGACAGCCTACCCCTCGCCCGCCAGCTTGAACGTCCCCTCCATCATCTGCACGCAGCTCCCGCCGACATGGGCGGAGACGATCTTGCCGTCCTGCTTGCGCACGCGGGTCAGGAGAATGCTCGGACGGCCCATGTCAAAGCCCTGGCCAATGGTGAGCTTCAATTCGCCGTCACGCGTGGGATCGAGATCGGCGAACAGCGCGGCAGCGGCGACCGTCGCACTGCCAGTAGCGGGATCCTCGATCAGGCCGCTCGCGCCGGGAAAGAACATCCGCGCCTGACGCTCGCAGGGCGCTTCCGCTGCCGGCACGTCGCGCGTGTAGAAGTAGACCGAGAAAGCGCCGTCGCGCGGCAGCATCCGGCCAAACGCCGCTGCGTCAGGCTTGGCGCGGCGGACGGCTTCGCGCGATCGCACCTCCGCGACCACGAACGGCGTTCCGACGCCGACGACTTGCGGCGCATGGTGATCGGTCTTGATGTCATCCGCCGCCAGGGAAATGCAGGCGGCGACGTCGGCCGGGGAAAGATGTGCAAGCCTCGCCAGGGGCTGCGGCGCGGTGAGCTCGGCGCTGATCACCCTGCCCTGCTCCCGCACGATATCGACCGGGACCAGACCCGCCTTCTCCTCGAACAGCAGCCGCGGCTTCGACTCTTTCGCGATCGTCGCCAGCACGAAGGCGGTGCCGACATTGGGGTGACCCGCGAAGGGAAGCTCCCTGACGGGGGTAAAGATACGCACCTCGGCATCGTTGGCCTTGTCGCGGGGCGGCAACACGATGGTCGTCTCGGAATAGTTGAACTCGGTGGCGATCGCCTGCATCTGCGCCGTCGACAGGCCGCCGGCATCGAGCACCACGGCGAGCTGGTTGCCGCCGAAAGCGCGGTCGGTGAATACGTCCACGGTGACGTAACGGCGCTGCATCGTCTCTTCCTCATGCAAGTACGGCCGCGACCGGCCGCATCGCGCAGCAGTCTACAAGCATGCGACATCGCTCGTCATGCCCCAAAATTCGGAGCATTCGGAGCAATCGCCGATGATGGAAGCATGATGCGTCCTACCCCAGTTGAAACACCGCCACGGGACGCTCGTAACCGCGCACCTCGACCTCACCGAGGGCGACGGCGTCGTTGCCGTCGTCGCCCAGCGCCTCGCGCACGGACGCGGAGATCAGGAGTTGCGAGCCGAACTCCTTGTTCAGCGCCTCCAGGCGCGAGGCGAAGTTCACGGTGTCGCCGATCACGGTGTATTCCTTGCGCCGGGGCGAGCCGATATTGCCGGCGACGACCTCGCCGAAATGGATGCCAATGCCGATCCGCAGCGGCCAGCTGGTCTCTGCGTTGATGCGATCCATCGCCCTCAGCATCTCGCGGCCGGCGGCGACTGCACGCTGCGCAGCGTCGGCGGCTTCCAGCGGCGCACCGAACAGCGCGAGGAAACCGTCGCCCAGAAATTTGTTCACGATGCCGCCCTGGCGGTCGAGAATGTCGACCAGCACGGCGAAGGCGCCGTCGAGCCGGTCGACCACCTCCTGTGGCGTGCGCGACTGCGCGCCGGCGGTGAAGCCGCGAAAATCGACGAACATGACCGCGACGCGGCGGATATCACCGCTTGCGCTCGTTCCCGCCGCCATCAGCCGCTCGACCACCTGAGGAGAGACGTGCTGGCCGAACAGATTGGTCACCCGGTCGCGCGCTGTGGCCGCCGCGATGCTCGCAGCAAATTGCCGCCGCAGCTGCGCGCCGACTGCGCCGGCCAGCACGCCGCAGATCAGGATGACGACGCTGCGGACCGCGTGGAAGTAGATCAGGGGGTCGCCGGCTTCGCTCGCCGCGTTGTAGTAGATTCCGACGATCAGCAGTCCGGCTGCAGCCACGAAGCCCGTGAACGTGGAGAGCCAGAAATCGAGCCGCAGCGTCGAGAGAATCACGAAGATGAAGTACATCATCGGCACGGCAAAGCCGAGCGCCTGGCTCGCGCCCATCGTCCGGATTTGCAGGATGAGAATCACCGTCGGCAGCGATGTTTCGATCAGCGTACCGATGTAGCGCCGGATCACCGGCAGATCGCGATCGAGGCGAAGATTCTTCCTGATCTGGGTATGGACCCAGACCTCGAACAGGATGAAGCCGACGAGAAGGCCGTAGACCTCGATGAGCCCTTCCGTCCCGCGCCAGACCCGGTTCACCACAGCGGGGTCGATCAGATAGACCGCTGTGAAGAACAGCATCATGACGCACCCGGTCATGATCAGCGCCCGCACCCGCAGCAGCTCGGTGCGCAGCACCTCGCGCGTCAGCTCACGCTCGAAATCCTTCGATAGAACGGCGTGCTGCCGCGCTTTCCTGCTCGCAAACCTGACCATCATTCCCCCGGAATCTCGAGATTCCCGGTTCACGCTTCGCGTGCCCCGGAATGACTCTCAAGGAGATATTGTGCCTCAATCCAGCGTGCGGCGGAAGCGCGTCACGGCGACGGTCATCGCGAGGAGCATCAGCGCGGCCAGCGCCAGCGTGTCGAAGCGCAAATTCTCCATCGTCGCGCCCTTCAGCATGATTGCGCGGACGATTCGCAAATAGTGGGTGAGCGGCAGGCCCTCGCCGAGATATTGCGCCCAGGACGGCATGCCCGCGAAAGGGAACATGAAGCCGGACAGCAAGATGCTCGGCAGGAAGAACATCATGGACATCTGCATGGCCTGGAGCTGATTCTGCACCAGGGTCGAGATGGTGTAGCCGATCGACAGATTGGTGGTGATGAACAGCGTCGAGAGCAGTGCCAGCAGGACGAGGTTGCCGAGCACGGGCACGCCGAACAGTCCGACGCCAATGCTGATGATCAGGAAGGCCTGGACGAATCCGACCAGCACGTAAGGGATGATCTTGCCGAGCATGACCTCGACCGGCCTGATCGGCATCGAGAGCAGGCTCTCCATGGTACCGCGCTCGACCTCGCGCGTGACCGACAGCGCGGTGAAGATCAGCATGGTCATGGTGAGGATGGTGCCGACCAGCCCCGGCACGATGTTGAGGCTGGAGCTAGCTGCCGGATTGTAGCGGGCATGTGCGCGGATCTCGAACGGCATCTCCGGGGGATCGCCGATGTAGAGATCGTGCTTGAGCGCGGTCTGCACGACCATGCCGAGCGAACCGATCGCCGCGCTCGCCGCGACCGGATCCGTGGCGTCGGCGGCGACCAGCAGCGCCGGCTTGTCGCCGCGCCGCACCGCCCGCTCGAAGCCGCGCGGGATCTCGACACCGAACAGCACCTTGCCGGATTTCAGCAGGTTGTCGAAATCGTCGACGTCGTGCACTTCGTAGAGGAAGCGGAAATAGGCGGTGTTCTCCAGTGCCTTGAGGATCGAGCGCGCGAGGTCGGAGTCCTCCTGGAGCAGCACCGCGCTCGGCAGATGGCGCGGCGTGGTGTTGATGGCATAGCCGAACAGCATGAGCTGCATCACCGGCAGCATCACGATCATCGCGAACGAAACGCGGTCGCGCTTAAGCTGGATGAATTCCTTGATCAGCATCGCATAGGAGCGCCGCAGGAAGCCGAAGCGCTCGCGGATTTCGTGTCGCGGTGCGCGATGGTCGACTGCGCTCATTGGAAATTGTCCTTGGAGCGCACCATCAGCTCGATGAACACGTCTTCGAGCGAAGGTTGCGACTTCTGCCAGCGCAGGCCCCGCTTCTCGCGCCAGGGCGCGATGCTGGCTTCGAGCGCCGCGACGTCGCGGCCGGAAACATGCAGCGAGGTCCCGAACGGCGCCACCATGTCGATGCCGGGCTTGCCCGTGAGCGAGGCCCCAAGCTCGTTCAGGCCTTCGCCCGTGACGGTGTAGGTCGTCAGCGCGGATGTCGCGATCACCTCTTCAACCGTGCCGTGCGCCAGCAGATGGCCGTAGGCGATGTATGCGATCTCGTGGCAGCGTTCGGCCTCGTCCATGTAGTGGGTCGAGACCAGCACGGTGAGGCCCTCGGCGGCGAGGGCGTGGATCTCGTTCCAGAAATCGCGCCGCGCCTTGGGATCGACGCCGGCGGTGGGCTCGTCCAGCAGCAACAATTGTGGATTGGGCAGCGTGCAGGCCCCGAGCGCCAGCCGCTGCTTCCAGCCGCCGGAAAGCTCGCCCGCAAGCTGCTCCTCGCGGCCGGAGAGTCCGAGCCGCTTGATCATGTCGCGTGCGGCGCCGCGCGCGTCAGTGACGCCATAGAGGCGCGCGACGAATTCGAGGTTCTCGCGCACCGAGAGATCCTGGTACAGGCTGAAGCGTTGGGTCATGTAGCCGACCTGGCGCTTGATCTTCTCGGCATCGCGGCGGATATCGTAGCCGAGACAGGTGCCCTCGCCACTATCGGGCGTGAGCAGGCCGCAGAGGATGCGGATCGTGGTGGTCTTGCCCGACCCGTTGGGTCCGAGGAATCCGTAGATCGAGCCTCGCCGCACCTGCATCGAGAGATCGTGCACGACCTCGCGGCCGCCGAATGACTTCGTCAGGCCTTTGACGTCGATCGCGATGCCGTTGCCGCTGCTCATCGCTTGTCCGCCACCGGTGTCTTGATCTCGGAAATTTTGGGATTGAGATAGACGTCGATCGGCTGTCCGACCCGCAGGGCGTCGGGCCGCGAGGGCCGCGCCTGGATCAGGTAGACCAGCTTGCTGCGCTCCTCGAGGCTGTAGATGACGGGCGGGGTGTATTCGGCCGAGGTCGCGATGAAATAGATCTTTGCGGTGAGATCGGCCGCGCAATTGTCACAGGCGACGCGCACCGTGTCGCCGATCGCGAGCTTCGGCAATTCGGTCTCCGGCACGAAGAAACGCAGCTTCATGTTGCCCGGCGGCATGATCGAGAGCACCGGCCGCTGCGCCGCCACCATCTCGCCCTCGCGGAAATAGATCTGCTGGATGGTGCCGGCGACCGGCGCAAAGCCCTTGCGGCGCGCCATCCGCGTCTCCGACGTCACCACCCGCGCTTCCGCGACGCGCAAGGCGGACACGGCGGAATCGAGATTGGCCTGCGTGCCCGAGCCGGTCTTGCTCAGCGAGGCCGCGCGGTCATAGGTCTGCTGCGCGTTCGCGAGTGTCGCCTTGTTCTGGTTGAGATCGGCGCGCTGGAGATCGTCATCGACGGAATAGAGGTGATCGCCGACCTTGACCTCGTCGCCTTCGCGGACGTTGAGATTGGTGACCCGCCCCGCTTCGTCCGGGCTGACGAAGATCATGTCGGCCTCGACCCAGCCCTGGAAGCCGGGATCGCGTCTTTCCTTGCACCCGGCAAGGCCGGTTGCGAGCACGGCGACCAATGCCAATACAGAAATTGCTTGCGACGACGTCATGTCGTCCTCCGTTCGCCAAAAATCAAATCGAGATGGACGCGCAGCATCTCTTGCGCGTCCAGCGGCGCGTGCCGCGCAAACAGGCTCTGCCAGATCACCGCGATCATCGCGGGTGCGACCAGGATCTGCGGATAGCGCGCGAGGTCCTTCTGCCGGATCTCGCCGCGGGCGATGCCGAGTTCGATCAGAGCGCGCATGGCGGCGATCCCGCGCGAGACGACCTCCCGGTAGTAGAAGTCGGCGACGGACGGAAAGCGCGGGCCCTCCGCCACGATCAGGCGCACCAGGTCGCCGCGCCTCGTGCCGATGACCTCCTTCAGGAAGTTTCCTGCGAACGCCTCGATCAGGTCGCGCACCGAGCCTGCCGGCGGCGGCAGCGTCGCCAGCCGCGCGACCACAGGAACGATGACGATGCGCACCAACTCCTCGAACATCGATTCCTTGTCCTTGAAGTGCAGGTAGATCGTGCCCTTTGCCACGCCGGCGCGCTTGGCGATGTCGTCGAGCCGCGTCGCTGCAAAGCCGCGCGCGATGAATTCCTCCATCGCCGCTTCCACGATCGCCGCGCGCCGCTCCGCCGCACGCCTCGCGCGGTTCGAGGCAGGCGCCTCTTCGCTGCGAGCGGGCACAGGGCCCTTCGCACTGGCGCGAGCTGCTGGCGGCAAGGCGCCCTTCGTCGGCTTCCTAATCATTCGCAATGATATGACTGACTAGTCAGTCATAGTCAATCTAGCCAGAACTCTGGCTCGCAGAAACAAATTAGTATTGACTAATGCATTAGCACGCACTAATTTAACTTCATGACTGAAGCCGCCCCAAGTCCTGTCACCACCGTGATGCGCGCCCTCGCCGATCCGACCCGCCGCGCCGTATTCGAGCGCGTGTTCGAGTGCACGGAGATCAGCGTCGCCGAGCTGACGCGCGGCAGCGGCGTCACCCAGGGTGCGATCTCGCAGCACCTGAAGTCCCTCAAGCAGGCCGGTCTCGTGGCCGAGCGCGCCGAGGGCCGCAACGTCTATTACCGCGCCGCGCCGCAAGGGCTCGAGCCCCTGGTCACCTGGATGGACCATTACGGCGTGTTCTGGCGCGAGCGCTTCCAGAACCTGCGTGACCTCTTGAAGGAGATCGATCCGTGAGTGCTGCTGCTTCCAACATTCGAGCCCCAGACCAAACCAAAGACATCGTCATCGACGAAGTCTTCCCTCACGCAACCGCGACGATCTGGAAGGTGTTGACCAGCGCCCAGCTGATTGCGCGCTGGCTGATGCCACCGACCGGCTTCGAGGCCGTCGAAGGCAACACCTTCACGTTCAAGACCAACCCGGCGGGCGCCTGGGACGGCACGATCCATTGCCGCGTTCTGGAGGTCGTGCCGAACCAGCGCTTCGTCTATGCCTGGAAGGGTGGCGACGAGAGCAATACCGGTTACGGCTCGGCGCTCGACACTATCGTCACCTGGTCGCTCACGCCGGTTGAAGCAGGCACGCGCGTGCGTGTGGTGCATTCGGGCTTCGTGACGCCGAAGAACGACACCGCCTATCGCAACATGAGTGACGGCTGGGTCAAGGTTGTGCAGCGGCTCGACGCCGTCGCCGGCGAAGACAAGTAAGGAGGCCGCGTGATGGACAAGCCCTATACCGGCGGCTGCGCCTGCGGCGCGATCCGCTATTCGATTTCCGGCGAGCCGCTATTCAGCAATCACTGCCAGTGCCGGGATTGCCAGCAGGAGAGCGGCAGCGGCCACGGCTCGTACGCGACTTTCGCGCGCGCTGGCGTCTCGCTGACCGGAGAAGCGAAGCATTGGGACATGACCGCCGACAGCGGCAACGTGAAGACGCGCAGTTTCTGCGCGCGATGTGGCGTGCCGGTCTACCTGACCTTCTCCGCAATGCCCGACATTTTCACAATCCGCGCGGCGAGCCTCGACGAGCCCGCCCGCTACAAACCGCAGGTGGTCACTTACGCCGCACGCGGGCTCGGCTGGGATCATCTCGACCCCAGCCTCACGACGTTCGCGGGCATGCCGCCGGGATGAAGCCTCAGGCGAAGTCCAGCACCATGCGGCCGTCGATCTTGCCGGCCTTCATCCGGTCGAAGACGTCGTTGATTTGCGCGAGAGGTACCTTCGTCACCTCGGCCTTGACCTTGCCGTCGGCGGCAAACGCGATGGCTTCGTCGAGGTCACGCCTCGTGCCGACGATGGAGCCGCGCACGGTGATGCGCTTGAGCACGACGTCGAAGATCGGTGTCGGGAATTCACCTGGCGGCAGGCCGACGAGGCTGACGGTGCCCTTGCGGCGCACCATCTTCAGCGCCTGCGCAAAGGCCGCGGTCGACACCGCCGTCACCAGCACGCCGTGCGCCCCTCCCCCGCTCGCCGCCAGCACCTGATCCACCGCGCCGTCCGCGAGCGCGTTGACGGCGAGGTCGGCGCCGGTCTCGCGTGCGAGCTTGAGCTTGTCCTCGGCGATATCGAGGGCCGCGACCTTGAGCCCCATCGCCTTGGCGTACTGGATTGCGACGTGACCGAGCCCGCCGACGCCCGAGATCACGACCCACTCGCCGGGCTTGGCCTCGGTCTCCTTCAAACCCTTGTAGGTGGTGACGCCGGCGCACAGGATCGGCGCGATGGCGGCGAAATCGACCGTCGCCGGCAGTTTTGCAGCGAAGGCGGCCGAGGCGATGACATATTCGGCGAAGCCGCCGTTCACGCTATAGCCGGTATTGTGCTGGTGCTCGCAGAGCGTCTCCCAGCCGGTCTCGCAATATTCGCAAGCCATGCAGGCGTCATGCAGCCAGGCGACGCCGACGGCATCGCCGACCTTCAGATTCTTCACGCCGGGTCCGAGTGCAGCGACGATGCCGGCCACCTCATGACCGGGGATGAAGGGCGGCACCGGCTTCACCGGCCAGTCGCCCGACGCCGCATGGAGGTCGGTGTGGCAGACGCCGCAGGCCTTGACCTTGACCAGGACCTCACCGGGGCCGGGCTGCGGAACCGGCACGTCCTCGATCACCAGCGGCTTGCCGAATTGTCTGACGATTGCAGCTTTCATGGTGGGCATCGATCTGCTCCCTTGCATCCTGGGCGCAGACTAGCGATGGCGGACCCGGCTCCTTTGACGGGCGTCAAACAGCCCAAAGTTTGCGCAGGCCGATCGCAATCATGACGTTGCGATGACGCGCTACGCGAAGCGGGATCAACTGTGGAACTTCAATCCATCGACGATCTTGTCGATCACCTTGCGCTCGGCGCGCATGGCAATGCCGACGAGGTTGAGGTCGGGGCGTGCCACCGCTTTCACCGCCTCGCGATTGGCGGCATCGTGCGTGGTCTTGAACATGTCCTCGGTGTACACCGCCGGCTTTACAGCACGCGTCAGCGCGCGATCGAGCGCGCGCGACAGCGCCGGCCCGTCGGCGCCGTAGATCAGGATCGGTTGGCCGATCAGCGCGTGATATGTCGTACCCGAGGCGTCTTCATAGGGCTCACCGATGCATTCCGGAAAGGCGGCGGCGATGCCGCTGGTGAGAAACGAAGCGACGTTGAGCTTCTGCCAGGTCTGAAGATCGGTACGGATCACCACGGCGATCTTGGTGTCGAACTGCATATGGTTCCTCAGTGTCATTCCGGGGCGCGCCACTCGGCGCGAGCTACGGTGCGCAATTGCGCACCTGAGAATCCATCGCGCTACCCAGCAAGTGCACGAGTGGATTCCGGGCTCGATGCTACGCATCGCCCCGGAATGACAGCAAGAGGAATCAACGCTCCAAGAATCAACCCTTGGCGTCGCAGGCCCAGGCGCGGATCACGCATTCCTTGCCGCCGTACTTGTAGCATTCGCGCGTGGCGGCATTGAGCGAGGCCGATATCTTCGGCTTCACGGCATAGCCATAGGCGCCGCAAGGATTCGAAAGATCGACCGACATCGCAGCGCAGGCGCGCTTCATCGTGACGGTCGTGCAATCGCCCTTGCACTGCTTCTGCGCCGCAGCGCGCGCCTCGTGCTCGTGGCCGTAATCATAGGCCTGACCATAGGCGCCGCATTTGCCGACCGCAAAGGCGCCGGCAGCATGGGCTTCAGTGATGTAACGGGCACCGGCGACACAGACGGACAGCGCAAAGAAAAACATCGCGCAACGGCGCGCGACGACGTTCGAAGCCATGGAAAAACCCCTCCCCCCAAGGCAGGTGAAGGCGACTCTAAGCGGCGGTCGTTTCCAGATGGTGAACGGAGGGTTGAAACTGCGAGGTGGATTTCACCCGCCTCTTGCCGCTTCCAGCGCCTGCGGCGTGTCGATGTCGAGGAACGCGCTCTCGCCGTCCACAGGCACTTCGGCGACGGCCTCGGCGTGCTTGGCGATCAAATGCCGCGCGCCGACGTCGCCGTCGAGCGTCATCAATTCCCTAAAGAAGCGGCGCGACCACAGCACGGGATTGCCGCGACGGCCTTCGCTGACGGGCACGACGATGAGATTGCCGCGGTCCGGCGCGAAGCCGTCAATGAGGCGGTCGATCAGGCCGGCGTCGATCAGCGGCATGTCGCCGAGGCACACCACGGCGCCGTCGCACGCCTCGGGCACGGCGGCGATGCCGGCCTTGACCGAGCTGGCGATGCCGCCTGTGAAATCCGGATTGCGGAAGAATTTCACCTTCAGGCCGTGCAACGCCTGCTCGATCAGCTCGGCCTGATGCCCGGTAACGACGATCACCTCGGACGCTTTGGAGGCCAGCGCCTGTTCGGTCGCGATCCGCACCAGCTTCTTGCCGTCGAGCTCCGCGAGCAGCTTGTTCGGCCCGCCCATGCGGGTGGAGCGGCCCGCGGCCAGCACGATGGCCGCGACCTGGCGGTTGCCTTCGGTTTCCGGCTTGGCGCGCGGCTGCGGCCGGGTCACGATCTCCATCAGGAGGCCGCCGACGCCCATGCCCATCAGTTCGGACCGCGTCACCCTGATGCCGGCGAGGAGCCGCATCAGGACCCAGTCAAACCCGTTCTCGACCGGGGAGCGTGCACAACCCGGCGCGCCCAGCACCGGGACGCCGCCGGCGCGGGCGATCAGAAGCAGATTGCCGGGATCGACCGGCATGCCGAAATGCTCGATCTCGCCGCCGATGCCGGTGACGGCCGCCGGGATGACGTCGCGCCGGTCGGCGATGGCGGATGCGCCGAACACGATGACGAGTTCGGCACCGAGCCCCAGCACTTCCCTGATCGCGGCCGCCAGCGCCTGCTCCTCGTGTGGGACACGCCGCTCGGCGACGATGCCGGCGCCGGCCGGCGCGAGCCGCTCGGCGGTGACGCGCAGCGTCTTGTCGATCACCTTGGAAGACAGGCCCGGCAGCAGCGTCGAGACCACGCCGACGCGCTTGATGACGTAAGGCGCGACCTTCAGGACGTCCTTGCCGGCGGCCTGAACGGCGGCATCGCGCAAACGTCCTTCGACGCCGAACGGGATGATCTTGACGGTGCCGACCATCTCGCCCTCGACCACCGGCTTGAACGCGGTGAGCGTCGCGAAGGTGATGGCCTCGTCGACATTGTTGATGCGGTCGACGGCGGCGCGGTCGACCACCAGCACGCCCGGACGGGCCGCAAACAGATTGGCGCGGCCGGTGAAGGCGCGCTCGACATGAATGCCCTCGCCGCCGACGGCGAGCGCGATGCTGGCGGCGGCGACATCCTCGGAGACGTCGCACGCCTCCATGCGCACCACGACGACGTCCTTGACGCCGGCACGCTCCAGCGCCTCGACCTCGGCGGGGCCGATCGTCGTGCCTTTCTTCAGCACCAGCGGACCCTGCCGCAGGGTGTGGACGGTCACTCCGCCGATCGCATCCCTGGGGCTGGCCGGGCCGAACTTCATGCCGCTTCTTCTTTTTCTTTCGGCGGCAGCCGAAGCACGGCCGTGATCTCGGCCATGATCGCCACCGCGATCTCGGACGGCGAGACCGCACCGATCGGAAGGCCAATAGGCGCGTGGATGCGTCCGATGTCGCTTTCCTTGGCGCTCGGAGATGTGTATAAGAGACAGCCCTGCGCCCGCAACCGTTCGGCCCGCTTGGCATGCGTCTTCCGCGAGCCGAGCGCGCCGATATAGAAACAGTTGCGCTCGAAAGCGTGCAACAGCGCGGGGTCGTCGATCTTGGGATCGTGCGTCACCGCGACGAAGGCGGTGTAGGCATCGACGTTGAGCGGTGGCAGCGCGGTGTCCGGCCATTCGGCGATCAGCGGAATGTCGGGAAAGCGCTCCGGGCTTGCAAAGGCCGTGCGCGGATCGACCACGGTGACATCGTAGCCGAGCGAGCGCGCCAGCGGCGCCAGCGCCTGGCTGATATGGACCGCGCCGACGATGACGAGCTTTGCCGTCGGCGCGTAGACGTTGAGAAACAGCTTCTTGTCGCCGGCCTCGACACTGGCGCTCTTGCCCATGCGAAGCTGCTTTTCCAGCTCAGTGCGCAAGGGATCCTTGGCGAAATCCTTCGCCTTCACCAGCCGCTGCTCGCCGCTCTCGGTGTCGGTCACCAGGATCACAGGCCGGCGCGCGGCGCGCTCGGCATTGAGTTCGTGCAGAATCTCGAGCTTCACGGCTAACCGACCTTCTCGACGAAGACGCGGATGGTACCGCCACAGGACAGCCCGACATTCCAGGCGGTCTCGTCGGCGACGCCGAACTCCAGCATCCTCGGCTTGCCGCTCTGGATCACATCCATGGCCTCGGTCACCACGGCACCCTCGACGCAGCCGCCGGACACCGAACCCAGAAAGGTCCCCTCGTCGTTGATGACGAGGCTCGAGCCCGCCGGGCGCGGCGCCGAACCCCAGGTCTCCACGACGGTGGCGAGCGCGACGCCACGGCCGGCCTTCTGCCAGTCCTCCGCCGCCTTCAGAATATCCTCGTCGCGATCGAGCATGGTGGGCCTCTCAAGCTGCGGAGCGGATCAGGCTGCGGTGATGCGGCGGCAGCGGCCGGGAGAGCGTGGTGATCAGCTCCTGGATCGAACTCAAATTATGTACCGGGCGGAATTCGTCAACGTGCGGCAGCATCATTTTGATGCCCTGCGCCTTGGCCTCGAAGCCGCCGAACCGCAGCAGCGGGTTGAGCCAGATCAGGCGCCGGCAGGACCGGTGCAGCCGGTCCATCTCGAAGGCGAGCTTGGAATCGGCCTCCCGTTCCAGCCCGTCCGAAATCAACAGCACGATGGCGCCCTGGCTCAGCACGCGGCGCGCCCACAATTTGTTGAAGTTGTGCAGCGAGGCCGAGATCCGCGTGCCGCCGGCCCAATCCTCGACCGAGGCCGAGCAGCTCGCCAGCGCCTCGTCGGGGTCGCGCTGCCGCAGCGCGCGGCTGACATTGGTCAGGCGCGTGCCGAACAGGAACACCGAGACACGTTTGCGCGCGTCGGTGATCGCGTGCAGGAAATGCAGGAACAGGCGGGTGTATTCGCTCATTGAGCCCGAGATATCGAGCAGCGCGACGATCGGCGCCGGCTTCTCGATCCGCCCGAGGCGATGAATGTCGATGATGTCGCCGCCCGTGCGGAGCGATGCCCGCAGCGTGCGGCGCAGGTCGAGCCGCATGCCCCGGGCGTCGGGCCGCTGCCGGCGCGTCAGAAGCTCGGCCTGCGGCAGGTGCATCCGCTCGACGGCGCGGAGCGCCTCGCTGATCTCGGCCGCGCTCATCTGCGCGAAATCCTTCTTCTGAAGGATCTCCTTGTCGGAGACTGACAGGCGCAGATCCTGCTCCTGGTGCTGCGGCGTCTCCGTCATGCGCGGCTGCGACATCGCCTCCTGCACGCGGCGCGCGCCCGCCTGCGGCTTCTTCTTGGCCTGCTCCGGCAGCGGCACCGAATCCAGCATGTGCTTCCATTCTTCCGAGGCGCGGAAGAACAGGTTGAACGCCTGCCTGAAGACCAGCGCATGCTCGTGGCGCTTGACGAAGATCGCCTCCAGTGTGGTGAAGACGTCAGACCGGTTGCCGATGTCGATCACCTGCAGCGCGCTCATGGCATCGATCACCGCGCCGGGCCCGACCGGCATGCCGGCGGCGCGCAACGCGCGGGCGAAGCCGACGATATTGTCGGCGAACTGTTCGGTCTGCTCGGGCGCCAGGTGGTTGATGGCCATGGGTGCAACACTCTCAACCGTCATTCCGGGCCGCGCCCCTTGGCGCGAACCCGGAATCCATCCATCCACCAACTCTGCGGCCCAATGGATTCCGGGTTCGCGCTGCGCGCGCCCCGGAATGACGGAAAATCAATTCTCGCTCGTCGCTTCCTTCAGCACCTTCTGCAAGGCATCGCCCTGCATCCGGGTGATGTCGTCCTGATACTTGAGCAGCGCGCCGAGCGTGTCGCCGACCACTTGCGGGGTCAGCGACCGGGCGTCGAGCTCGGACAGAGCGGTGGCCCAGTCGATGGTCTCGGCGACACCCGGCGACTTGTAGAAGTCCTGGTTGCGCAGCGCCTGCACGAAGCGCACGACCTGCTGCGACAGCTTCGCGGAGATGCCGGGCACGCGCGACTTGACGATCGCAAGCTCGCGCTCGGCGGCGGGATAGTCGACCCAGTGATAGAGACAGCGCCGCTTCAGCGCGTCGTGGATTTCGCGGGTGCGGTTCGAGGTGATGATGACGATCGGCGGATGCGGCGCCTTCACGGTGCCGAATTCGGGGATCGTCACCTGGAAGTCGCTGAGGATTTCGAGCAAATAGGCCTCGAACGCCTCGTCGGCGCGGTCGAGCTCGTCGATGAGAAGCACCGGCGGGCCGGCCACGTCGGGCTCCAGCGCCTGAAGCAACGGCCGCTTGATCAAGTAGCGGTCGGCGAAGATGTCGCTCGCGAGCTGGTCGCGATCGGTGTCGCCGGCGGCTTCCGCCATCCGGATCGCGATCATCTGCGCGGCGCTGTTCCACTCGTAGACCGCGGAGGAGACGTCGAGGCCTTCATAGCACTGGAGTCGGATCAGCTTCCGCCCCAGCGCCGCCGAGAGCACCTTTGCGATCTCGGTCTTGCCGACGCCGGCCTCGCCCTCCAGGAACAGCGGCCTGCCCATGCGCAAGGAGAGGTAGGTCACCGTCGCCAGCGACCGCTCGGCGAGGTAGCCCCGCGACGTCAGAAGTTCGAGCATCGCATCGACCGATGCCGGCAAAGCACCGGACGAGTTGGGCGCTGAAGTCATGAGAAAGCCAGTCTTACTACGCCCTCATCGGGACAAGTTTGGGGCCAAAGCGTGAGGTCACCTCACGCTTTGGCGTTGGCGGCGTCGACAGCGCGCCGCGTCAGCACCCCGATGAGGTGCGCGCGGTATTCGGCGCTGCCGTGGATATCGCTGTTGAGACCTTCCGCCGGCACCGCGATGCCTTCCAGCGCCTTCGAGGCGAAGCGCTTCTTCAGGGCCTCCTCGAATGCGGTGACGCGGAAGACGCCTTCGGAGCCCGCGCCGGTGACGGCCACGCGCACGTCCGAAGGACGCCGCGCCACGAACACGCCGACCAGCGCGTAGCGAGAGGCCTGGTTGCGGAACTTGATGTAGGCTGCCTTTTTCGGCAGCGGGAACATCACCTTGGTGATGATCTCGTCGGCTTCGAGCGCCGTCGTGAACAGGCCCTGAAAGAACTCTTCCGCCTTGAGGCGGCGCTTGTTGGTGACGATGGTGGCCCCCAGCGCAAGCACCGCGGCCGGATAGTCGGCGGTCGGATCGTTGTTGGCGAGCGAGCCGCCGATCGTGCCCTTGTGACGCACGGCCGGATCGCCGATCTGGCCGGCGAGGTCCGCGAGCGCCGGGATCGCCTCACCGACGATGGCGGAGGTCGCGACCTCGGCGTGCTTGGCGGTGGCGCCGATCACCAGCGAGCGGCCCTTCATCTCGATCGCGTTGAGCCCCTCGATA
Source organism: Bradyrhizobium sp. CCH5-F6 (assembly GCF_001556045.1). GTDB lineage: Bacteria > Pseudomonadota > Alphaproteobacteria > Rhizobiales > Xanthobacteraceae > Bradyrhizobium. The sequence goes on along the minus strand of NZ_LSIC01000061.1, from coordinate 71,941 downwards.
TGGGAGAGGTCGACCAGATGCGGAGGACTTGCGAGGCGCTGCTTCATGACGGGAATCAGCGTGTGGCCGCCGGCGATCACCTTGGCGTCTTCGTTCTTCACCAGGAGGTTGGCCGCCTGGCGGACGGTCCCAGGGCGATGATATTTGAATTCGTACATCTGAATGTCCTGATCGCGGGATGCGCGTTACGCGAGGTCGGATTTCGCCATCGCCTTCGCGCCGGCGGCGATCGAGGCGACGATGTTCTGGTAGCCCGTGCAGCGGCAGAGATTGCCTTCGAGCTCCTCGCGAATCGTGTGGTCGTCGAGCTCGTGCCCCTTGCGGTGCACGATGTCGATCGCGGTCATGATCATGCCCGGCGTGCAGAAGCCGCATTGCAGGCCATGGTGCTCGCGGAAGGCCTCCTGCATCGGATGCAGCGGCGCGCCGTCGGCAGCGAGCCCCTCGATCGTCTTGATCTCGTGGCCATCGGCCATCACCGCGAGCGTGGTGCAGGACTTCACGGCCTTGCCGTCGAGATGCACGACGCAGGCGCCGCACTGCGAGGTGTCGCAGCCGACATGGGTGCCCGTCAGCTTCAGGTTCTCGCGCAGGAACTGCACCAGAAGCGTGCGGGGATCGACGTTGGCCGTGACTGGATTGCCGTTCACGATGAGGGAGATCTTTGCCATAAGCACTCTCTATCAGCACCCCGACGGGTCCCGTCGAAGCGGTTCTTATAATTATTCCAACCCATCATATGGGCCAATATGCCCGGGGGCAACATCGCCCGGGACACAAGGCGCCATGCCGAAAGCGATAGGTGTCAGCCTTGTACCGCCTTGGCGAAGTTCGCGAAAAATTCGTCGGCCAGCTTCTTGGCGGTGCCGTTGATGAGGCGCTGGCCGAGCTGCGCCAACTTGCCGCCGATCTGCGCCTCGACGTCATAGGAGAGCAGCGTGCCGCCGTCCTTCTCCGCGAGCTTGACCACCGCGCCGCCCTTGGCGAAGCCGGCCACCCCGCCCTCGCCTTCGCCTGAGATCTTGTAGCCGTTCGGCGGGTCGAGATCGGACAGCGTGACCTTGCCCTTGAAGCGCGCCGACACCGGACCGACCTTCATTTTCGCCGTTGCGCGAAAGCCGCCATCGTCGGTCTTCTCCAGCTCCTCGCAGCCGGGGATGCAGGCCTTCAGCACCTCGGGGTCGTTGAGCTTGGCCCACACGGCCTCGCGCGGCGCCGCGAGCTGGACTTCGCCGTTCATCGTCATGGCCATGAGGTGCCTCCCGGATCGCCTAACTATAGTGCCGATCAAGTAACGCAGGCACGCGGCAAAGGAAAGGGCGTGGTCCGGTCACGTGCAATGCATATTCGCAACTGCAAAAAGACCTGTGCGGGCGGTTGGGGATTGGCACGGCCGGGCCATGATGATTAGGTCGCGCGCAACATGAGCACATCCCTCTCCCCCCTGCTCGCGCCGATGCTGTCGAGCGCTGCCATGCGCGCGGTCTGCGACGATCGGTCTACCCTGCAGAACATGCTCGATTTCGAGGCAGCCTTGGCCCGCGCCGAGGCCGCCACGGCTGTGATTCCGGCATCCGCCGTCGGCCCGATCGAGGCCGCGTGCAAGGCCGAATCCTTCGACATCGCCGCACTGGCCGAGGCTGCGACGCGATCGGGAAATCTCGCGATTCCCCTGGTCAAGGCGCTGACCGCCAATGTCGGCAAGGCGGACGCGGAGGCCGCGCGCTACGTGCATTGGGGCGCGACCAGCCAGGACGTCATCGACACCGCAACGATGCTGACGCTGCGCGCCGCCATCGATGCGTTGGACGTGGACCTCAGCCGCGCCATCAAGGGGTTTGCCGCACTGGCGCGCGGCCATCGCAACACCCCGATGGTGGCGCGGACCTGGCTCCAGCATGCGCTGCCGATGCCGTTCGGGCTGAAGGCCGCCGAATATGCCGCGAGCCTTGCCCGCGCCCGCTGCCGCCTGCGGCGGCTGTCCCGCGAGGGCCTTGCCTTGCAATTCGGAGGCGCCGCCGGCACGCTCGCAGCGCTCGGCGCCAAGGGGCTCGCGGTGGCCGAACGGCTGGCGCAGGAGCTCGATCTGCCGCTGCCCGAGGCGCCCTGGCATACCCATCGCGACCGCATCGCCGAGGCTGCATCCTGCTTCGCAATTCTCGCCGGCAGCTGCGGCAAGATCGCACGGGACGTCTCGCTGATGATGCAGACCGACGTTGCCGAAGCGTTCGAGCCCGCCGGCGAAGGCCGCGGCGGCTCCTCGACCATGCCGCATAAGCGCAACCCGGTCGCTGCCGCGAGCGCGCTGGGCGCCGCCACCATGGCCCCGCAGCTCGCCGCGACGATTTTCGCCGCACAGGTGCAGGACCACGAGCGCAGCGCCGGCCCCTGGCACGCGGAATGGCCGACGCTACCGCAATTGATGCTGGTCACCTCGGGGGCGCTGGCCGCCATCGTCGACATCGCCGAGGGCCTCGACGTCGATGCCGCGCGCATGCGCAGCAATCTCGATGCGACGCAGGGGCTGATCATGGCCGAAGCCGTCACATTCGCGCTGGCCGAGACGATCGGCAAGAGCGATGCGCATCATCTCATTGAAGCTGCGAGCAAGCGTGCGGTCGCCGAGAGGAAGCATCTCCGCGAGATTTTGTCGGCCGATTCGCGGGTGACCGCGCACCTTTCGCCGGAAAAAATTGCGGCATTGTTCGAGCCGATGGCCTATCAAGGGGCCTCGCAGGCCTTGATCGACCGCCTGCTCGACAGCCTTGAGCGCGAATAGATACGGAGACGCCGCATGCCCATGATCGATGCCGACGGATGCCTGCTCAACGTCTCCGTCGAGGGCCGCGACGGTGGACCGACCTTGATGCTCTCCAATTCACTCGGCTGCACGCTGCAGATGTGGGAGCCGCAGATGAAGGCGCTGACGCAGGTGTTCCGCGTCATCCGCTACGACCGCCGCGGCCACGGCAAGTCCAACGTTCCGCCCGGCCCCTACTCGATGGAGCGCTTCGGCCGCGACGTGCTGGCGATCCTCGACGATCTCAACATCGAGAAAGTGCACTGGTGCGGCCTGTCGATGGGCGGCATGGTCGGGCAATGGCTCGGCGCGAACGCGCCGGAACGCTTCGGCAAGATCATCCTCGCCAACACCTCCTGCTATTATGCCGAGCCGACCAGATGGCTGGAACGCATCGAGGCCGTGAAGAAGGGCGGCATCGCCGCGGTCGCCGATGCCGTGATCGCGGGCTGGCTCACCCAGGATTTCCGCGAGCGGGAGCCCGCGATCACCGCGAAGATGAAGTCGATGCTGCTTGCTTCCCCGGTCGAGGGTTATCTTGCCTGCTGCGAGGCGCTGTCGACGCTCGACCAGCGTGAGCTGCTGCCCAGGATCAAGAGCCCGACGCTGGTGATCGCCGGCCGCCACGACCAGGCGACGCCGATCTCGGCCGGTGAATTGATCCGCTCAAAGATACCCGGCGCGAGCATGACCATCATCGACGCCGCCCACATTTCCAACGTCGAGCAGCCGCACGCATTCACGGATGCGGTGGTGGGGTTCTTGACGCAGCGCTGATCTCACAACGCGTCATTGCGAGCGCAGCGAAGCAATCCAGAATTCCTCCGCGGAAAGACACTGGATTGCTTCGCTGCGCTCGCAATGACGAGAGGAGAAACACAATGGACGACCAGAAGCGCCGCGATGCCGGCATGAACGTGCGCCGAAAAGTGCTCGGCAATGCCTGGGTCGACAAGTCGATCGCGAACCGCAATGCCTTCAACACCGACTTCCAGGACATGATCACGCGCCACGCCTGGGGCGAGATCTGGACGCGGCCGCACTTCGACGAACGCACGCGGCGGGTGCTCGTCATCGGCACCATGGTGGCGCTCGGGCAGTGGGACGAGTTCCGCCTGCATGTGCGCGCGGCGCTCGCCGAGGGCGGCTTCACGCCCGACGACATCAAGGAAATCCTGCTTCAGCAGGCGATCTATTGCGGCGTGCCGGCCGCGAACCACGCCGTGAAGGAAGCTTCAGCGATTGTGCAGGAGCTCGGCCTGCTCAAGACCTAGCGGCTGAAGACTTGGCGGCTGAAGACTTGGCGGCGCGGCGGTCTCGACCCTCTTCGGCGCTGCCGCCGGCTTCTCGATCACCACCACGATGGCGGCACCGAGCAAGAGCAGGAGCTCGGTGGCGTGCAGTCGCAGTGCGGCCATCTCGCCGACCTTCGAGGCCATCACCATGCTGGCAAAGGAGATCAGGCTGCCGATCGCCAGCGCAATGCCGAGCGCTTCGTCGCTGCCGCTGCTCCTGCGGACACGGGGGATGCACAGAAGCACGAGGTAGATCGCAAAGAACGCCACCACGGTCAGGCGGCCGAGGGCCAGCAACCAGGCTGCCCGCACCGTGCTCATCCCCGCCATGTCGAGATGGTCGCTGAGAAACAACGCCACTGCGACGCTCGGTCGCTCATAGAGACCATGCACCGGCGAGACCACGATGTTGAAGGCGACAAGTGCCCAGGCCGGAATGAAATAGGCCGCCAGCAGCGCGCCGTTGACCGAACCGATCCGCCAATTCCTGAACATGCCGCTTCCTGCCTGGTTTGCCGACGCCTTCGGCGAAGACGGCGGCTTCGCGGAGCTAACTCGCATCCGACTGTGGCGGCAATTTAAACCCTTTGTTTACCTTAACTGCCCGGCGGGGCCGCCCCATCAAGGAAAAGGCCCCGCCTTTCGGCGGGGCTTTCCCTACGCAAACTCGCTACTCCTGACCGCGCTGGCCGCCCTGTTGCTGGCCGGGACGATCGCCCTGGCGCATCGGGTCGTTCTGCTGCTGCTGGCCGGGTTTCTGGCCGCCTCCCTGCTGCTGTCCGGGGTTCTGATTCTGCTGACCCGGATTCTGGTTCTGCTGCTTCGTCATTCGGGAAACTCCCTTGTTGGACGACAGGAAAGAAGCAACGCCCAGCATGCACCTTGGTTGCCTGGGAACCCGGTTCCTTCCACAACGGGGAACCCGGTCGTCAAATGATCTCTGTACAAGCCTTTGTGTCGAGGCTTGGCCAGTTGCGGCCGCCAGTTCCCTCCTGTTACAAAACCACGAATGCTCAAGGGCTGCCGGGGCCCGAGAAGAAACTTGAGAACTCTCTCGAAGAGCTTCCTTCGAGCCGCGTCAGGTTTGGTAACGGCAGCCCATGGATTATTTCGCCCAGCAGCTCATCAACGGTCTCGTCCTGGGCTCGATCTACGGCCTGATCGCGATCGGCTATACGATGGTCTACGGCATCGTCGGCATGATCAACTTCGCCCATGGCGACGTCTTCATGATCGGCGGCTTCATCGCGCTGATCACCTTCCTGATCCTGATCTCGTTCGGCCTGACCGCAATCCCCGTGATCCTGCTGGTCGTGCTCCTGGTCTCGATGGCGATCACCGCGCTCTACGGCTGGACCATCGAACGCATCGCCTACCGGCCGCTGCGCCATTCCTTCCGTCTCGCCCCGATGCTGTCGGCGATCGGCATGTCCTTCGTGCTGACCAATTATTCGCAGGTCGCGCAGGGCGCGCGCGTCAAGCCGATCCCGCCCGTCATCACCGGCGGCTATACCCTGCACGAGAGCGCGGACGGCTTCGTCATCCAGCTCTCCAACATCCAGATCATCGTGGTCATCACCACCATCGTGCTGCTGGCGATCTTCACCTGGCTGGTGTCGCGCACAAGGCTCGGACGCGACATGCGCGCCTGCGAGCAGGACCAGACCATGGCGGCGCTGCTCGGCGTCGACGTCGACCGCACCATCTCCATGACCTTCGTGATCGGTGCCGCGCTGGCCGCGGTCGCGGGCTTGATGTACCTGCTCTATTACGGCCTGGTCGATTTCTTCATGGGCTTCGTCGCCGGCATCAAGGCCTTCACCGCGGCCGTGCTCGGCGGCATCGGATCGCTGCCCGGCGCCATGCTCGGCGGACTCGCGATCGGCCTGATCGAGACGTTCTGGTCGGCCTATTTCTCGGTCGAGTACAAGGACGTCGCGGCGTTCTCGATCCTGATCGTCGTGCTGATCTTCATGCCGACCGGCCTGCTCGGCCGCCCCGAAGTCGAAAAAGTCTGACGGACCGGCCGCGTGACAGCTCCCTCGACCGAGACGGCCAAATCCGCAACGGGCATCCCAGCCCTCCTGAAAACGGCCGTGATCAACGCGCTGATCGCGCTGGTGCTGTTCTCGCTGATGGTCGGCGTCCGCACCGAGGCGGGCTCCGACGGCCAGCTCACCTACTGGACGCGTTTCGGCGAGCTCGCCTCGCTGGTCGCCGTGGTGTTCGGCGGCTCGATCGTGATCGAGCTGCTGCGGCGGTGGATCGGTCCGACCGGCGCCGAGAGGCTGGTCCCGCCCGCGGTGCAAAGCAGCATCTCCTTCATCGGCCGCTACCTTGCACCGGCGCTCCTGATCTTCACGCTGCTGGTACCCGTGATCTTCTATAACCAGCGCTACATCCTCGACCTCGCAATCCTCGTGCTCACCTATGTCATGCTGGGCTGGGGCCTGAACGTCGTGGTCGGGCTCGCCGGCCTGCTCGATCTCGGCTACGTCGCCTTTTATGCGGTCGGCGCCTATTCCTACGGACTGCTCGCCACCAATTTCGGCTGGTCGTTCTGGATCTGCCTGCCGCTCGCCGGCATCCTCGCGGCGTTCTGGGGCGTCCTCCTCGGCTTTCCCGTGCTGCGTCTGCGCGGCGACTACCTCGCCATCGTGACGCTCGCCTTCGGCGAGATCATCCGCCTCGTCATCATCAACTGGCAGGAGCTCACCGGCGGCCCCAACGGCGTCAGCGGCATTCCGCGCCCCTCCTTCTTCGGCATCCCCCTCGACAACAGCGACGAAGGGCTCGCCGCCAGGCTCGGCATCGAATATTCGGCGACCCACCGCATCATCTTCCTGTTCTACCTGATCCTGGCGCTGGCCCTCCTCACCAACTGGGTGACGATCCGGCTGCGGCGCCTGCCGATCGGCCGGGCCTGGGAAGCCTTGCGCGAGGACGAGGTCGCCTGCCGCGCGCTCGGCATCAACACCACGACCACCAAGCTCACGGCGTTCGCGACCGGCGCCATGTTCGGCGGCTTCGCCGGCGCGTTCTTCGCGACGCGCCAGGGCTTCATCAGCCCGGAATCCTTCACCTTCCAGGAATCGGCGCTGGTGCTCGCGATCGTCGTTCTCGGCGGCATGGGCTCGCAGCTCGGCGTGGCGCTTGCCGCGCTCGCCATGATCGGCGGCTTCGAGCTGTTCCGCGGCCTCGAGAACTACCGCATGCTCGTGTTCGGCATGTCCATGGTGCTGATCATGGTCTGGCGGCCACGCGGCCTGATCGGCCATCGCGCACCCACCGTGTATCTGACCAAGGCGCAGACGATCTCCTCCGATCTCGTCAAGGAAGGGAACGGATGAGCGCCGACAAGATGAACGACAAGATTCTTGGCGTCGACCGGCTCACCATGCGCTTCGGCGGCATCGTCGCCGTGCAGGACTTGTCATTTTCGGCGGAGCGGAAGAAGATCACCGCGCTGATCGGGCCCAACGGCGCCGGCAAGACCACGGTCTTCAACTGCATTACCGGCTTCTACAAGCCAAGCGGTGGCAGCATCCGTCTCGCCCACGACGACGGCGGGGTGTTCGCGCTGGAGCGGCTCAACGATTTCCGCATCGCCAAGCAGGCCAAGGTCGCGCGCACCTTCCAGAACATCCGCCTGTTTCCCGGCATGACCGCGCTGGAAAACCTGATGGTGGCGCAGCACAACGCGCTGATGCGCGCCTCCGGATTCACCCTCCTCGGTCTCCTTGGCGTTCCTGCCTACCGCGACGCCGAAAAACGCGCGATCGATCTCGCCACCGACTGGCTCAGGCGGGTCAACCTGCTCGACCGCGCCGATGACGCCGCCGGCAATTTCGCCTATGGCGACCAGCGCCGGCTGGAAATCGCGCGCGCAATGTGCACCGAGCCCGCCCTGTTGTGCCTGGACGAACCCGCAGCCGGCCTCAATGCGCGCGAGAGCGCGGCCTTGAGCGAGCTCCTGCTCTCGATCCGCGACGAACTCGGCACCTCGATCCTGCTGATCGAGCACGACATGTCGGTGGTGATGGAAATCTCCGACCACATCGTGGTGATGGACCATGGCGTCAAGATCGCCGAAGGCACGCCGCGCGAGGTCCGCGACGATCCCAAGGTGATCGCCGCCTATCTCGGCACCGACGAGGACGAGGCTGTGGCCGTGATGGAGAGCGGGTCGTGACGTCCCCCCTGCTTGCGATCCGCGGTCTTCGCGCCGCCTATGGCAAGATCGAGGCGCTGAAGGGCGTCGACGTCGAGATCAATGCCGGCGAGATCGTGGCCCTGATCGGAGCCAACGGCGCCGGCAAATCGACGCTGATGATGACGATCTTCGGCAAGCCGCGCGCCCGCGCCGGCCAGATCCTCTACGAAGGCCGCGACATCACCGGCGTGCCCACCCACGAGATCGCGCACTTGCGCATCGCGCAATCGCCGGAGGGTCGCCGCATCTTTCCGCGCATGAGCGTGGCGGAGAACCTGCAGATGGGGGCCGATGCCACCGGCGGCACCGAGGCCGAACGCGCGGCGACGCTCGAGCGCGTGTTCTCGCTGTTTCCGCGGCTGAAGGAACGCTACACCCAGCGCGGCGGCACGCTCTCCGGCGGCGAGCAGCAGATGCTGGCGATCGGACGCGCGCTGATGAGCCGCCCGCGCCTCCTGCTGCTCGACGAACCCTCGCTCGGCCTCGCGCCGCTGATCGCGCGCCAGATCTTCGACGCGATCCGCACCCTGAACCGCCAGGACGGGCTGACGGTGCTGATCGTGGAGCAGAACGCCAACCATGCCCTCAAGCTCGCCCACCGCGGCTACGTCATGGTCAACGGCCTGATCACGCTGGCCGGGACCGGCACCGAATTGTTGCAGCGCCCCGAGATTCGCGCCGCCTATCTGGAAGGCGGCCGCCACGGCTGACCGAGCCCGTGCCGGCAAGTGCGGCCGAATGCGGCGAGATATCTCCGCATATGCCCGTATTTTGCCGGTGACTTCTCCTCGAAATCATTCAAGAATGGCGCCGGTTTGAACCGGGCATTCCCGGCAACTTCCACAGGCGACCACCCGCGAGGTATCTCATGAAATCACTGAAGCTCATCGGTCTGGCATTCGGCGCATCGCTCGCGCTGTCGGGCGCGGCATTCGCGCAGGATGTCACCGTCGCAGTCGCAGGCCCGATGACCGGCGGCGAGTCCGCCTTCGGCCGCCAGATGAAGAACGGCGCCGAGATGGCCGTGGCCGATATCAATGCCGCTGGCGGCGTCAACGGCAAGAAGCTCGCGCTCTCCGTTGAAGACGACGCTTGCGACCCGAAGCAGGCGCGATCGATCGCCGAGAAGATCGCCGGCGCGAAAATCCCGTTCGTGGCCGGGCACTATTGCTCGTCATCGTCGATCCCGGCCTCGGAAGCCTATGCCGACGGCAACGTGCTCCAGATCACGCCGGCCTCGACCAACCCGCTGTTCACCGAGCGCAAGCTCTGGAACGTCGCTCGCGTCTGCGGCCGTGACGATCAGCAGGGCCTGATTGCTGCGCAGTACATCGCCAAGAACTACAAGGGCAAGAACATCGCCATCCTCAATGACAAGACCACCTACGGAAAGGGTCTTGCCGACGAGACCAAGAAGGCGCTCAACAAGGCCGGCGTCACCGAGAAGATGTACGAGTCCTACAACAAGGGCGACAAGGACTTCAACGCGATCGTCTCGCGCCTGAAGCGCGACAACATCGATCTGGTCTATGTCGGAGGCTATCATCAGGAGAGCGGCCTGATCCTGCGCCAGATGCGGGACCAGGGCCTCAAGACCGTGCTGATGGCCGGCGACGCGCTCGCCGACAAGGAGTACGCCTCAATCACCGGCCCTGCCGGCGAAGGCACGCTGTTCACCTTCGGCCCCGACCCGCGCAACAAGCCGACCGCGAAGAAGATCGTCGAGGCGTTCAAGGCCAAGAACATCGACCCCGAGGGCTACACCCTGTACACCTATGCAGCGATGCAAGTGTGGTCGCAGGCGGTCAAGAAGGCCGGCACCACCGACGCCAAGAAGGTCATGGAGGCGATGAAGGCCGGCAAATGGGACACCGTGATCGGCCCGATCGAATATGACGCCAAGGGCGACATCAAGCAGATCGACTACGTCGTCTACAAATGGGACGCCAAGGGCGGCTACGCCGAGATCAAGGGCAACGGGACCTAAGTCCGCTGGGCGGGCCTTTGGCCGCCATCCCACCACCATCGCGCCCCGGCTTACGCCGGGGCGTTTGTTCTTGCGGCGGGCTCACACGGCTGCGGGCAGCTCGTCGCCCGCCGCCGACTGGGCCTTCCGCAGTGCTTGCAGGAGATCGTTCGGCCGAAACGGCTTTTGCAGGCAGACCACGTTGGCGAGGTGGGGCGACTGTTCCATGAAGTCGAGGGTCGTCATCCCCGACACCGCAATGACGGGAAGCGCAGGCGCGCGCTCGCGCAGGGACGAGATGACGTCGACGCCGCTGGTATCGCCGAGGAAGATGTCGACGATCGCCACGTCAAAAGGGCCATCAGCGAAAGCTTTCAGCCCGGCTGCTCCGCTCTCGGCTTCGACGACCTCGAAATGATTGACCCGAAGCACGATTGCGACCATCGCGCGGACGTCCTTCTGGTCGTCGATGATGAGAACGCGAGGCATGGGGAAAACTTTCGATATCGCTGTCAAATCGCCCAATTCAAATCTGGAACCCGCCGCAGCGGCGGGGCATTATGACACCCCCCCGTAAAGCGCTCCTTACCCGATCGCCATTCCGTGTTCCCGCCGAGATTAAGAAAGCTGTAACCTTCGGTTGAGTCGAAGCGCGTTCCGTTCGCGATGCGCTCCCAGAACCCGCTACCATGAACAGGCGGCCGGCCGAATGAGACCAGCGGATATGCTCAAAACCGACCTGCTCAAGACCGACCCCCGAGAGGTGGACGTGCCTGCATCGATCGACCGAAGCACCTTTCTTTCCACCTTGCCGGCGACCTCGACCGACCGCGCCGCGGCGTTAGCGATCATCGGCGTATCGTCGGTCTTGTTCGCAATCGCGGTGCCTTTTGCAGGTATCCCGCTCCCACCCGTCCCGGCTTTCGTCGCGAGCTATCAGTCGGCGCTCGCCGTCAGCGACATCGTCACGGCAGTGCTGCTGATGACGCAATTCGCGGTGCTGCGAACCCGTGCGCTGCTGTGGCTCGCCACAGGTTATCTGTTCACTGCCGCGGCGGCGCTGGTCCATGCCCTCACCTTCCCGGGGCTGTTCACACCCACCGGGCTGTTCGGCGCGGGCCGGCAGACCACGGTCTGGCTCTACATGATCTGGCACGCCGGCTTCCCGCTTTGCGTGTTGGGCTATGCCTGGCTGAAGGATGCCGACGGTGGTGCCAGGATCCGGATCACAACGCGCGGCGCGATCTGCGCCAGCGTGTTCGGCGTGATCGCCGCCATTGCCGCCTTCACCTGGATCGTCACCGCCCAGCACGATCTTTTGCCGGTGCTGCTGCGCGACGGCCATTACACGCCGACCATGATGGGCGTCGTATCCCTCGTGTGGTCGCTGAGCTTCGCCGCGCTCGTCTCGCTCTGGTTCCGCAGGCCGCACTCGGTCGTCGACGTCTGGCTCATGGTCGTGATGTTTGCCTGGCTGTTCGACATCGCGCTGTCCGCAATCGTCAATGTCGCGCGGTTCGATCTCGGCTTCTATGCCGGCCGGCTCTACGGTCTCGGCGCGGCGACATTCGTTCTGGCGGTGCTCCTGGTGGAGAATGTCCGCCTCCAGACCCGCACGGTCGGCCTCGTCGGCAAGCTGCGCGAGCAATCGGCTTCGGAGCGCGACTATTACGTCAAGCGTCTCGCCCTCTACAGCGCGGTGGTCGAGTCCTCCAACGATGCCATCATCACCAAGACGCTCGACGGCATCGTCACCGGATGGAACAAGGCCGCCGAACGTCTGTTCGGCTATTCCTCCGCCGAGGCGGTCGGCAAGCCGATCGACATCATCGTGCCGCCGGACCGCAAGGCCGAGGTCTGGAGCATCCTCAACCGGATTGCCGGCAACGAGACGATCGCCCAGCACGAGACCGTTCGAATTCGAAAGGACGGCCGCGCGCTCGACGTCGTCCTGAACGTTTCTCCGCTGAAATCGGACAACGGAGAAATCATCGGCGCGTCCAAGATCGCCCATGACATCACCGAGGAGAAGGAGGCGCGGGAGAAGCTTCGCCGCGAGACCGAGGAGCGCCGGCGCATCTTCGAGACTTCGCAGGACCTGATCCTGGTCACCGACGGCTTCGGCAATTTCGTCCAGGTCAGCCCGAGCGTAAAGGACATCCTCGGCTTCAGCCCGGAAGACCTGATCGGGCGCAGCGCGACCGAGTTCGTTCACCCCGATGACCTCGAGAAGACGCGGAAGGAGATGCGCGCGGCGCGCCGCGGCGCGATCAAGCGGAGCTTCGAGGCGCGCTGCTATCACTACGACGGTCACGAGGTCACGCTGCACTGGATGGGCACCTGGTCCGAGCCGGTGAAGCGGCATTTCTTCATCGGCCGCGACCTCACCGAGAAGCAGGCCGCCGAGGCGCAGCTCAGGCACGTCCAGAAGATGGACTCCATCGGCCAGCTGACCGGCGGCGTCGCCCACGACTTCAACAACGTGCTGACGGTCATCACCGGCACGATCGGCATTCTCAGCGACGCGGTCGCCGACCGGCCCGAGCTTGCCGCCATCACCAAGCTGATCGACGACGCCGCCGAGCGCGGCGCGCAGCTGACCAGGCATCTGCTCGCCTTCGCCCGCAAGCAGCCGCTCCAGCCGCGCGAGATCGATGTCAATGCGCTTGCGCTCGAAGCCGCCAAGCTGCTGCATCCGACGCTGGGCGAGCAGATCACCATCATGCCGCAGCTCACCGAGGATGCCTGGCCGACGCTGGTCGACCCGGGCCAGTTGTCAACCGCGATCCTCAATCTCGCATTGAACGCGCGCGATGCCATGCCAGACGGCGGCACCCTGGTGCTGGAGACCCGCAACGTCTTCCTCGACGACGGCTATGCCAGCATGAATCCCGACGTCGTCGCCGGCAACTACGTGATGATCGCGGTCAGCGACACCGGCAGCGGGATCCCGGCGGAGCTGATCGACCGGGTGTTCGATCCCTTCTTCACCACCAAGGAGGTCGGCAAGGGCACCGGCCTCGGCCTGAGCATGGTGTTCGGCTTCGTCAAGCAGTCCGGCGGCCACATCAAGATCTACAGCGAGGAAGGCCACGGCACGAGCGTGAAGATCTACCTGCCGCGCTGCAACGGCGTCCAGGAGACCGAGTTCGAGGCGCTGCAGAATGCGCCCATCGCCGGCGGCAACGAGAGGATCCTGATCGTCGAGGACGACGCGCTGGTGCGGCAGTATGTGGTGACGCAGGTCAAGAGCCTCGGCTATGCCGCGCTCGAAGCCGCCAACGCGGCCGAAGCCCTCGCCATCGTCGACAGCGACAAGGAGATCGACCTGCTCTTCACCGACATCATCATGCCCGGCAACATGAACGGCCGCCAGCTGGCTGACGAGGCGGCCCGGCGCCGCCCCGGCCTGAAGACGTTGTTCACCTCGGGTTACACCGAGAACGCCATCGTCCATCACGGCCGGCTCGATTCCGGCGTGCTGCTGCTGGTCAAGCCCTACCGCAAGTCCGAGCTTGCCAGGATGCTGAGGACCGCGCTCGCCGGTTGAGCCCACGGCATCACTGCGCTATCGCAGATCGCGAATTGCTCCAATGACGAGGCCATCTTGAAAAACCTTCTCACCGATATCGCGGGCGTCCGGGTCGGCCACGCCGAAGACGCGAAAGTCGGTTCCGGCGCGACAGCGGTCGTGTTCGATTCTCCCGCGGTCGCCGCGATCGACGTTCGCGGCGGCGGCCCCGGCACACGCGAGGATGCACTGCTCGACCTTGCCAACACCGTCGAACGCATCGACGCCATCGCGCTGTCGGGCGGCTCCGCCTTCGGCCTCGATGCCGGCGGCGGCGTGCAGGCCTGGCTCGCCGAGCAGGGCCGCGGCCACCGGATTCGCGAGGCGCTGATCCCGATCGTGCCGGGGGCGATCCTGTTCGACCTGCTGAACGGCGGCGACAAGGCCTGGGGGCGCTTCTCGCCCTATCGCGACCTCGGCTACGCCGCGGCTGCCGCTGCCACCAGCGCGGGCTTCGCGCTCGGCAACGCCGGCGCTGGCTACGGCGCCACCACAGCGACGTTCAAGGGCGGCCTCGGCTCGGCGTCGGCCGTGACGCCGAGCGGAATCAAGGTCGCAGCGATCGTCGCCGTCAACGCCGTCGGCAGCGTCACCGTCGGCAACGGTCCGTGGTTCTGGGCGGCGCCGTTCGAGGTGGACGGCGAGTTCGGTGGACGGGGCCTGCCTGACAAGTTCACCGAGGACATGCTGCTCATGCGCATCAAGGGCGGCCCTTCGCCGAGTTCGCGCGAGAACACCACCATCGGCGCCGTCGTGACCGATGCGGTGCTGACCAAAGCCCAGGCCAAACGGCTGGCGATGATTGCGCATACCGGCTTCGCCCGCGCGATCTATCCGGTGCACGCTCCGCTCGACGGCGACGTTCTGTTTGCCGCGGCCACCTGCGAGAAGCCGATCGAGCCGCTGGTCGGCCTCACCGAGCTCGGCATGGTCGCCGCCAACGTGGTCGCACGCGCGATCGCAAGCGGCGTGTACAACGCGACCGCGCTACCGTTCCCCGGTGCACTGCCGGCGTGGAAGGACAAGTTCGGCTAACGCATGATCCGGAAAAGTGCGAGCGGTTTTCCGAAAGGATCATGCGTAAACAACAACCTGACGAAAAACGAAACGGCGGACACGGCGTTGTCCCGGCGGACTGAGCTGTTCCGCCATGCCGTCGTCCGTGATCCGCTTCTTTCGATATGCGCCAGACACGCGCGAGCTGAAGGTGACTTTCGTCAGCGGACGGCTCTACGTCTACGAGGACGTTCCGCCCGAGGTCGCCGCCGCATTCAGGCAAGCGCGCTCAAAGGGGACGTACTTCAATCGCGAGATCCGCGACCACTATGTCTACCGTGACATCACGCATAAGTATGCCGGTTAGCCTCGGGGCGCCTTCACACGCTCATCGACATCGATGAACCCGCCGATCCCGCGGAAGCCTGCGCCTGACGCTGCATCATCTGCCCGAACCAGTCATAAGGCGAATTACCGCCGCCGTTGGCGTTCGAACTGCTGGAGGCGCCAGGCACCGTGGTCGACATCTTGAAGCCGTCGGCGTAGGTGACGGTGGTGGTGGTCGAGCCATCGGCATTGGTCGTCGTGGTCGACGTCGAGCCGCCGCCGGATTGCGACGAGGACTCCGAACCGCCGCCCGAGCCGCCGGCACCCTGCGCGTGATGGCCGTGACCGCCCCGCAGCGCCTTCGTCATCTCTCCGAGATTGATGTCGCCGTCCGCATTCGCGTCCATTTTCGAGAACACCTCGTCGGCCTTGGCCAGATTGGTGCCGCCCGCGCCGAGCGCGTCCTCGAATTCGGACTTGGTGATCTTCCCGTCGCCGTCCCCATCGATTTGCGAGAACAGGTCCTTCAGCGCATCCTCGCGACTCTTCGATACCGAAGACGTCGACCCCGTCGAGGATGAGTTGGTCGCGCCGCTCGTGTCCGCCGACTGGCTCTGCGCCGCGAACAGCGCGTTCATCGTCTCCGCCGAAATCTGCGGATATCTGCCCGAATTGACCGATGAGGTCGCGCCGCTGGTCGTGTTGCTGCCGCTGTCGATTGCGAACGGATTGGTTGCGCCTTGGGAAGATCCCGTCTTCTGCGTCGCCGACGACGATTTCGAGTTCGTCAGCGACTGGATCGCGCCGAGCGCACTCGATACGGCGCCAAGGGCAAACAACATTGCACAAACTCCAACCGATGCGGCATGCCGCGGCCAATGTTCTGTCAGGTGAGATCAGCAAGCGACGTGCCATCGCGAAAAGCTCAATGAAATCCGCGTCCAGCAGGCTTTGCAGGCCGGTGGAACATCGGCAATTCATGCCGCCGGCGGCAGAAATTTCCGCCCACAGAAAGCCCGCCCCTCCTGCATTGCCCGCCACGGAGGCCCATGTTAGGCGAGGCCATTCGTCGTCCGTCCGCCACGGGAAACGCGCCATGACCCAAGCCTTCCCCCCTCGCCCCCTGGCCATCGCGCCCTCGATCCTGGCCTCGGATTTCTCGAGGCTCGGCGAGGAGGTGCGCGCGGTGGACGCCGCCGGCGCCGACTGGATCCATCTCGACGTGATGGACGGACACTTCGTTCCCAACATCTCGTATGGCCCCGACGTCATCAAGGCGATGCGCCCGCACACGAAGAAGATCTTCGACGCGCATCTGATGATCTCGCCCTGCGACCCCTACCTCGAGGCCTTCGCGAAAGCCGGCTGCGACCACATCACCGTGCATGCGGAGGCAGGTCCGCATCTGCACCGGTCGCTGCAGGCCATCCGCGGCCTCGGCAAGAAGGCGGGCGTCTCGCTCAATCCGGGCACGCCGATCAGCGCGCTCGAATACGTGCTCGACCTCGTCGACCTCGTTCTGGTGATGTCGGTCAATCCCGGCTTCGGTGGCCAGGCTTTCATCCCTTCCGCGATCAACAAGATCCGCGACATCCGCGCGATGACGGCCGGACGCCCGATCGACATCGAAGTCGATGGCGGCGTCGGTCCCGACGTGGCCGGCGCCCTCGCGGCAGCCGGCGCCAACGCCTTCGTGGCCGGTACGTCGGTGTTCAGGGGCGGCACGCAGGAGGCCTACAAGACGAACATCGCCGCTATCCGCAACGCCGCAGCGGGCGCGCGCGGCGAGGCCATCTGACCTTTATTCGAGCGCCGAACCGGCCCTGTGGCGGCGGCGACCAATGGGAATGGATGAGATCCGTGCCACTCTCTTCTTAGCAAGCTTGCGGCGCCTACTCGCCGAGACCTTGCAGGACGGCGAGCAGGTGGTCTGGCAGGGCCAGCCCGACGGCATCGCCCGAATGATCATGTGGCGATTTCTGTGGTGGATCGGCTTTCCCTGGCTGTTGCTGACCGCCGTCGCCGTCAGGAACGATTGGATCGAACAAGCGGCCCAACCTCTCGTGATGCTTGGCGTTGCGATGATTGCGGCTCCGCTTGTGATGCTGCTGCATGACCTGCAGACGCTCTATGTGATCACCGATCGCCGCGCGCTGATCCTGCGAACGGCCTGGGGCAGACGGACAGTCAGCCAGACGCCGTTCCAGGCGATGGACACAGCGTTCGAAATCCTCGACATCGGCCGCGGCGCCGGTCACCTCAACTTCGCGTCGGGACGATCGACCCGTTCGCCCGATACCGACTACACCGGCCGCTACGGGTTTCGCTGTGTTCGAAACGCTCAGCGCCTCCGGGATATCCTCGAGGGCGCACGCGCCGGAAAAGTGCGGCGATCGCGCACGCGAAAGACTGGAGCGCCTCCGGGCGGCGCGGCGGGCAATCGCTGAAAAATTGCACCTGATTCCGTACTCCTCCGGACTTCCCTGATTCGCGCAAATCACTGCTAGTGGTTGTTGCCTGTTTTTCACGGGAGCACAGCATGACGACGACCCTGGTCTGGACTGGCGTGGCGTTGTGGCTTGGTTGCAGTGCGTTTGTTCTGTTCGGCCCGTCGGCCGGACCGGTGCAGGTCCCGGCGCGTTCGTCGCGCAGCGTCCGTCGCAACCGGATCTGACACCGTGCAATTCGCGCTCGTGAAGCGTCAGCCGAAGCGCAGGTGCCGCATCCCGCGTCGTCCGCATCCCAGCCTCGAGGATTTCTTCGGTCGGCTCGAGCTTGCCGAAGGCGAGATGCGGAACGATCCGGGAGGTGAAACGGCAGACCTGGACTACCCGCTCCGGCCGTCGAACCGGCATTGAAGATTCTGGATTGGACTCGAGACTGATGAAACCGCATTGCCCGAACTGCCTGAAGGAAATGACCAAGGCGTCCGCGTCGCGTAACCTGTTCAATTGCGAGCCCTGCCGCGAGATCATCCAGTATTTCGGCGGCAGCGCCGATCACGGCGAACCCGGCCCGCAATTCTCCTGGCCCATCCGCCGCAAGCGCGCCGCCCACTCCGCCCACGCGGCCTGATCCACCGCTTAAGACGCCCCACGACGTCAGGCGGACTAACCGGCCATCTCGCCGGCATCTGACGCGCCGACGTCCCCCGCCATCCGCGGCGGCCGCACCACGGTGACGGTGCAACTCGCCTCAGAGGCCACCTTGGCCGAGACGCTGCCGAGCAGCGTGCGCCTGAATGAGCTCTGCCGTGCTCCGATGATGACGTGGTCGACGTGATTGACCTCGGCGAACTCGAGGATCGCTGCGGCGGGATCGACGGCCTCCAGCACATGAACCGACAACCGGCTCTCGTCCAGCTTGAGCGGCGTGGCCCAATGCCGGAGTGCGACCAGGCGGTCGATATGCTTGTTGGAACCCTGCTCGTCGAGCGTCCGGTCGATCGCGATGCGATTGAGCTTGAGAACGTTGAGACAGGCGAGCCGCGCCGACGGCAGCGTGGCGAGAATGCGCTCGGTGGTGACGCGCAGCGCCTCGTTCAGTTCCGGCGCGCCTTCCACCGTGTCGAGCGCCACGGCGAGGATCGGGCTGGAGTCGATCTGGGCTGCGACATCCGATTTCGCGCGTGGCGCCATGACACCCTGGTTGAAGCGGCGGCGCCAGGCGACGCCGAGCGGGTCGCGCTTGACGCGCTCCGAGCGCGTGGTGAGCTTGACCTGGTCCGGATGGGTGAGATCGAAGGCGAGCTGGGAGGCCGTCGGATAGCGCCACACCGGCTCGATCTCGAGGCAGCGCAGCACCACCTCCTGGAGCCAGGGCGGATAGTCGGCGCGCAATGAGCGCGGCGGATAGGGATCCCGCCATAGCCGGCGCCGCATCGCGCGCAACGTCTCCCCCTCGCCGAACGGACGCTCGCCCGTCGTGAAGAAATAGAGCAGCACGCCGAGCGAGAACAAGTCGCTGCGCTGATCGTCTCGCACGCCCAACAGCCGCTCCGGCGCCATGTAGGGCGCGGTCCCGTAAGGCAGGCGAAACTCCTCCTGCAGCAGATCAGGCAGATGGTCGTGGTGCGACAGGCCGTAATCGATCAGCACGGCCTCGCCACTGTCGCGAAACATGATGCTGCTCGGCTTGATGTCGTGGTGGATCACGTTCTGCCGGTGCAAATCGGCGAGCGCCGTCGCGATCTTCGCCACGAGCAGCCGCGCCTCCTCATAAGGCAGCGGCAGGTCCGGCAGCCGCTTGTAGAGCGTCGTGCCCGGGATGCGCTCGATCACGACATAGGCCTGGCGGGCGAAATCGCCGGTGCCGAAGCAAGCCGGCACGTGCGGCCCCGCAAGCCGCGGCAGGATCATCATCTCCATCTCGAAGGAGACGATCGCGGCGGGATCCTCACCCTCCGACACCCGCGGGATCTTCATCAGCAGCGGCACGTCGATGCCGGGATGAGTGACGGTCCACAGCGTCGCCATGCCGCCGGCATGGACGCATTCGCCGATGGTGAAGCCGTCGATCTCCGCGCCTGATTTGACCAGGGGTTTTGGCATCGCCGTCAGCGCCCCTGAGACAGACGGTCGGCCAGCCAATGGGGCAGGCCGTTATCGCGGATCCTGCCAGCCGCGGTCGCGACGTCATAGGGCGCGCGGCAATAGGTGATCTGGCAGGAGACCGTGTCGAACAGCACGAAGGACGCGGACGGATCGCCGTCGCGGGGCTGGCCGACCGAGCCGAGCACGGCCAGCCATTGCCGCCCGCGCAGGAGTTGCACGGGGACGTCGGTCTTCGGCACGAAGCTCGTCATCTTCGCCGTCACCGACATCGAATAGAGCGCTGGCCTGTGGATATGGCCGCAAAAGGTGACATGGGCCTGTGTCGCGATCAGGCTCTTGGCGGCCTCCGCCGTCGACCGGACGTAGTGCCAGCGCTGCGGGCTGGAGGCCTCCGAATGCACGAACAGACGGCCGTCGTCCTCCACCATCATGGGCAATTCAGCCAGGAAACGCCGCTGCGCGATGTCGAGCCGGCCGCGGGTCCATTCGATCGCGACCTGCGCCTCCGCATTCATGGTCTCGGCCGAGGAATTGACCGCCTGATCGTGGTTGCCCCGCACGGCGATGGCGCCCTGCGCAACGAGCTCCATTGCGGTGTCCACAACCCATTCCGGATCGGCGCCATAACCGACGAAATCGCCGAGCAGGACGAAGCGCTCCGCGCCCCTCTCACGCGCGATCTTCAGGCAAGCCTCGAACGCCTGCCGGTTGCCATGGATATCCGAAAAGACAGCTAGCAGCACGCATCCTCCACCCTCCGATTTTATCGAAGGCCGATAAGGCCAAATTGAGGGACGTCAAGACAATGCTTCAGCCCGAGCCGGTTTTCCAGCGCGCCGCTGCCAGGATGGTGAAGGTCCTACTGCTCGTCCTTGGGCGGCATCCGGGGCGGCGGCAGCGGGGTGAACACGGCGCCCTGCGCACCGGCCGGCGGTGCATTGAATTCGCCGGTCGAGGAATCGCCGCCGCTGGTCTCGAGGATCGTCTTCGGCGTGACATATTCCCTGACCATGTCGATCAGGCTGCCGTCGCCGCCGCCGAAATCCGCGGCGCGCCCGCCTTGCGGATGACCGGCCGCGATCTCGTTCTGCGCCGCATGGGTCTTGTCGGCCAGCCTGTCGTCGTACGGCACCCGGAAGGCGCGGGGGATGCCGCTGGGGCGATTGTCCTCATCCAGCGCCTCGACCCAGAGATAGATCGAGCCGGGATCGCCCTCCAGCGAATGCGGCTCGACGATGCGGGCCTGGAGCAGCTTGAAGGCGGTCGGCATCCGGTCGGAGCTGGCCCAGCCCAGCAGCCCGCGCATCTCCGTGAAGCTGACGACATAGAAGCCGCTGGTTACGACCACGGCGACCGCCTTCAATGACCAGTGCAGCCGCGCATAGACCAGCACGACCAGAAGAAGCGCGCCGATGACGGCGTAGGCGACCGAGAGGCTGAGGATGACCGTTTGCAGACTACTCACGGCGCATCCTCACGCCGGTCTTGGGATCGATATCGGCTCCGTTGGCGCGCACGTTGCGGAACGTCTCCATCAACGATTTCGGCCGCTGGTCGACATTGATGACCTTGCCCTCGGTATCGAGCCGGAACCGTACCGCGGTCTTCTCGTCACCGGTGTGGTCGAGCACGAACTTGTTGTCGAAGATCACCTGCGCGGTCGGATTGAGCTTCTGCACCTTCACACTGGCCGTCACCGGCTCGCCGGTGGTGGCCTGGAAATGCGAGACGTTGACGGTGTATTCGCCGGCGAGGATGCCGCGCACGGTGACGATCTCCTCGCGGATCGGCGAGGCGATCTTCTTGCCGTTGACTATGATGAAGTCATTGGCTCCGCCGCGGTCGTCGCGGTCGAGCGTCAGGAAGCCGGCCTCCCGGTGGCGATACCACGCAATGTTGCCGGCGGGATCCTGCACGAAGAGGTCGAGGTCGTCCGGATGATTGTCCGGCCAGTCCATCGTGATGATGAACTCCGCCTTGGAGTCGATCTTGCCCTCCTTGGCGTCCGGCGCGACCGCAAGCAGCGCCAGGAAGAACAGGAACGCGATCACCTGGAGCGCCTTGAACAGCATCACGCCGAGCGGATCGAACGGCTCCTCGCGCGGATAAAGACCGTAATCATCCATCATCGCGGCGCACCGGAACCCTTGCGCTCCAGTACCGGCGTCACATGGGTTTCCGTCAGCACCACCGCATCCGAGAATACCCGCTGCGTCGCGGCGTCCAGCATGTAGTACTGGATGCGGACCAGGATCGAGCCGACGAGGCCGGCGAGCGTCGTGTACATCGCGACCGCCATGCCGTCGCTCATCAGGCCCATCGAGGACCGCATCGCGACCTTGTCGGCGGCATCCAGCCCCGCGATCGGCGCCAGCATGATGATGAAGCCGATGATGGTGCCGAGCAGACCGAGCTTCATCAGCGTGTCCGAGACGAAAGCACCGAAGCCATTGGAGCCGCGCAAGCGATCGGCGAGATTTCGCAACAGCAGCGTCTGGTCGACCCGGCGGTAGTCCTGCGCCGCGGCTTTCGTCACCAGGCTCTGGATGTGGTCGCGCACGAGGCCGCGCGGCAGCGCCGCCGCGCTCGCATCCAGCGCCTTGCTGCCGTCCGGCGCCGCCAGCACCTCGCGGCAGCGCCGCGCTGCTGCGCCTTCACGCGCAATCGCCCGCGTGCGCAGGAAGCAATGGCCGCAGGTGAGGACGTAAAGCAGCGCGATCACGCTGGAAATGTAGGTCCGGTCCGAGGTCAGCATCAGGTGGATGAGGCCGAAGCGCCACAGCAGCACCACGGCAAAGATCGAGAGCCCGGTGAAGATCATCCAGAACAGGAGCGCACTGCGCTCGGACGGGTCGGTCGCAGTCCCCGCGGTCGGTCCAATCGTGATCGAACTCATGCTGCACCGCTCCTGGACTGCAAGCAGAGGCCTGCAACGTCCCGCCGATTAGATCAAAGCCGCCGCGCCTGGTCCAAAGAGCCATGCCCAATCCGGACTGGGAAATTTGCCCGAGCCGCAATCCTGGCCCACCCTGCAATTGGCAAGGCGCAGCGGCGTTGTTAGGCTGAGCTTATCAAACGTTGGGGGTGATCGCATGCGCCTCGTGCTTCAGCTCGTCGCCCGTCTGCTGCTCATCGTCGTGCTCTGTCTTGGAGCCGCAACCGTGTGGGCCACGTTCGATGCTTATCGCAGCGTCGATCGGGCGACTGCGGCCTCGGCGCAGCGGGTCGCCCAGGCGCTCCAGGCGCTGTACTGGCGTGAACTCTTGTTGCGGAGCAGCAGAGCGCGGGAGCATCTCTTGCCGGTTCCAGACTGGCGTTCGCTGGAGACGGTGAAGCTGATTTCGCCCGGCGTTTGCGTCGAGTTCCAGCCGTCCACGGCGTTCGAAAAGCCGCTTTGTGGCCAGAGCGAGGGGCTCGGCAAGACACCGCCGCGCTGGTTTGCAGCGATCGTGCCGATCTTTCTCGGCAGACACGCCGAAGTGGTGCGACCGGTCAGCCCGCGTGCTGCATCTGCCGGCACGGTGGTCGCAACACCGGATGCCGCCGCCGCAATCTCGCTGGCCTGGGAGTACATCCTCAACGTCGTCGACGTGGCGCTGCTGATGGCGGCGGCGATCGCCCTGCTGGCGTCGCTCGCGATCGCGCACGCTTTGGCGCCGGCGCGCACCATCGTCACCGCGCTGCAACGCATGGCGCGCGGCCAGTATCGCACCAAGCTGCCGCGTTTCCGTTCGATGGAGCTTGCGATGATCGGCAACGCCGTCGATGCGCTCGGCGGCCGGCTGGAGGAAGCGACCGAGCAGCGCGCGGCACTGACGCGGCGCCTGATCGAGATTCGCGACGACGAGCGGCGCGCGCTCGCCCGCGAGCTGCACGACGAGTTCGGACAGAACCTCTCCGCCATCCTCGCCTTCGCCAACACCATCGAGACCGCGAGCGCGAAGGACGACAGGGACAAAGGCAGCGCGCAGGATGCGCGAATGATCTCGCAGGCCACCCATCATCTGATGGCCTCGCTCCGCGATGCGCTGAAGCGGCTGCGCAATCCCCTGCCCGAGGAGCTTGGGCTCGAGGCGAGCCTCGTCAATCTCGTCGACAGCTGGCGCTCGCAGAGCGCGGCGCGGCCGACGATCCAGCTCGACCTCAGAGGCGACCTCACCGACATCAGGGGCCCGGCGGCCACCACCGCCTATCGCGTGGCCCAGGAATGCCTGACCAACGCGCTCCGCCACAGCGCGGCCAGCGAGATTTCGTTGCGGGTCGAACGGCAGGCCGGCGACGATGACACGCTCCTGATCCGTGTCGAGGACGACGGCGGCGGCGATGCGGAACGCGTCGCGCGATCGGCCGGTTTCGGCCTCACCGGCATCCGCGAGCGCGTCGCGGCAGCCGGTGGATCGCTGTCGATCCTGCCTGCGACCGGCGGCCTCAGCGTCGCCGCCACCATCCCGCTCGCGGCGTGAGGCCGGCATGAGCGAGATTGCGGCAACAGGGATTTCGGTGCTGCTGGTCGACGACCACCCGATCGTGCGGCAGGGCTACCGGCGCGTGCTGGAGAGCCAGGGCGATCTGCATGTCGTGGCGGAAGCCGACAATGCCGCGGACGCCTACGGCGCGTTCAAGACGCATGATCCCGACGTCGTCGTGCTCGACATCTCGATGCCGGGCGCGAGCGGCCTGGAGGCGATCCGCAACATCCGCGCGCGCAATCCGCGGGCGCGCATTCTCGTCTTCACCATGCACAACGAGGCCGTGCTGGTGAAAGCCGCCTTCGGCGCCGGCGCCAGCGGCTTCGTCACCAAGAGTAGCGAGCCGTCGGCCGTGGTGCGCGCCATCCGCAGCGTGGCGCGCGGCGAGCGTGCCATGAGCGATGACATCGCGCATATTCTGGCAGAGGACAGTCTGTCGCCGGCAGGCTCGGCGCTCGATCAACTGGGCGAGCGCGAGATCGAGATCCTGCGCCAGTTCGCCGGCGGCGCCACGACCGAGCAGATCGCCGCGCATCTCAATCTCAGCGTGAAGACTGTTCAGAACTACCACTATCTGATCAAATCGAAGACCGGGGCGCGCACCGATGCGCAGCTCGTGCGGCTCGCTGCGACGAGCGGCCTGACGAGGATCTAGCAGCAAGACTGCCGCACTGCCTCGTCCCTGCCCCTCAACCTGCTGAACCTGATTGGAACGGAGCCGATCCGGCGCCGGTTAGTACGGCAGTGAAGGAGTAAAAGGTCATGAGCAAGGGTCACCACAAAGCAGTCGACCATCCCCCGATCATTACAGTTGGCGAACTCATCGACGAGCTTTGCCGCCTGCCGGACACCGCCGTCGTCCATTTCCGCTGCCCCATGCTCGATCAGGAGCTCACGTTCTACCGCCTGCGAAAGCGGTCGAAGGACGTGGTCGAAATCGCGGTCAATGCATACCCGGATAGTCCGCCGGTCGTGCCATCGTCCGAGCCGAACTTCCATGCGCGAAGACGCTCGACGTCCTCGCCACCGGCTCACAACGGTGCCCTTCTTCACAAGGCGCGAGGCTGACTGGTCCGCAGCTACAGGTTTGGCGATCTCGTCTCTAAAGCGCTTTAGGCCGCCTTCAATCCGCGAAGCAGCAGCGCCAGCGCCGCGTCGACGCGCGCAGGGAGATCGACGTCCTTCCATTCGTCGGCATGGGCCGGATGGTGAAAGCGGACGGTGGCATCGAAGATGGCGCGCGCCGTGATCTTCGGGTCGCTTACTTCAAATACGCCCTGCTTCACGCCGTCGGTCAGGATCGCCGCGATCTGATCGATCATGGTGTCCTTGTGGCATTTGACGGCCGCACAGGCCTCGCGCGCCAGGGTCAGATAAGTCTCAAACATCTCGGGATCGTCGAGCACACGCGAACGCTTGGCTGCGAACAGCGTGCGCAGCCAACGGTCCAGCCTGTCAGGGGCCGGCCCCTGCTCCTTGGTGATCGCCAGCAACGGAGCATCGATGCGGTCCAGCCAGCGTTTGGCAACGGCCTCGCGCAGCGAGGCCTTGCTCGGGAAATGGCGATAGACGCTGCCGTGGCTCACATCGAGCGCACGGGCAACGTCGACCACGGTGGCCTTGGCAAGTCCGTAACGCCTGAGCACGTCCTCGGTGACTTCGAGGATCCGCTCCGGCGTCAAGACAACTGCTTCATTCATGCCAGCACCATGTTCCCGTTTGGGGCTCAGTTACCCGGCAGTAGGGCTGCTTCCGAAGCGCCCTTGCCGGTCGTTCGGAAAGCCTATGCCTTAGTGAGGCAGTTTTGCAGCCTGCGCCGCGATCTGGCGCGCCACCAGCAAATTGAGCCATTGCCCAATCACGCCGGTCAAATTGAGGATTTCGGTCGTCATTGTCGTAAGTCTCCATTCGTCCGCGGTCCCCGTTCTTCAATCACCCTCCGATCCGCGCTCGTTTCGGATGTCGGGCTCCCCGGGGCTTGTCGCGGGACGCCCAATCGGAGCGTCCAGAGATGGATATACACGTCTCGCTGACAGATATCAATATCTGTCAGTCAATGATCCGTGATTGACCGCTGATTTCTGCGCCTCGCCCGGCCTAGCCCTGCCCCGGGCTGCCGGCCGAGCCTGGGCGATGGCTGCCGCTCAGTCCAAGTCATCCCCCGCTAACCTTGCTCCCGCCGTTTGTTTCGCCCTCCCCGCTCTGCTAAATCACGGCGTAAAAAACATTTTGGCCGGCACAGCCCCCTGGGGCCGCCCGCCTACCTTGCTGGAGCCGTCAGATGATCCCCCGCTATACCCGCCCGGAAATGGCCTCGATCTGGGAGCCGCAGACCCGGTTCAAGATCTGGTTCGAGATCGAGGCGCATGCGGCGGACGCGCTCGCCGAGCTCGGAACCATCCCCAAGGAGGCCGCCAAGACGGTCTGGGCCAAGGCCAAGGACGCCACGTTCGACGTCGCCCGCATCGACGAGATCGAGCGCGAGACCAAGCACGATGTCATCGCCTTCCTCACCCACCTCGCCGAGATCGTCGGCCCCGAAGCACGCTTCGTGCACCAGGGCATGACCTCATCGGACGTCCTCGACACCTGCCTCAACGTCCAGCTCACCCGCGCCGCCGACCTGCTGCTTGCCGACCTCGACAAGGTGCTGGCGGCGCTGAAGAAGCGCGCCTTCGAGCACAAGATGACGCCGACCATCGGGCGCAGCCACGGCATCCATGCCGAGCCTGTCACCTTTGGTCTCAAGCTCGCCTATGCCTATGCCGAATTCACGCGCGCCAAGGAGCGCCTGATCGCGGCGCGTAAGGAGGTCGCAACCTGCGCCATCTCCGGCGCGGTCGGCACGTTCGCGCAAATCGATCCCCGCGTCGAGGAGCACGTCGCCAGGGCGATGGGCCTCGTGCCCGAGCCGATCTCGACGCAGGTGATCCCGCGCGACCGCCACGCAATGTACTTCTCGACCCTCGGCGTGATCGCATCCTCGATCGAGCGGATCGCCGTGGAGATCCGCCACATGCAGCGCACCGAGGTGCTGGAGGCCGAAGAGTTCTTCTCGGAGGGCCAGAAGGGTTCGTCCGCGATGCCGCACAAGCGCAACCCGGTGCTGTCGGAAAACCTCACCGGACTGTCGCGCATGGTGCGGGCCTATGTGACGCCGGCGCTTGAGAACGTCGTGCTGTGGCACGAGCGGGACATCTCGCACTCCTCCGCCGAGCGCATGATGGGCCCCGACGCCACCGTGACGCTCGACTTCGCGCTGGTGCGCCTCGCCGGGCTGATCGACAAGCTGCTGGTCTACCCCGCCAACATGCAGAAGAATCTCGACCGCCTCGGCGGTCTCGTGCATTCGCAACGCGTGCTCTTGGCGTTGACGCAGAAGGGCGCCAGCCGCGAGGACGCCTACAAGCTCGTGCAGCGCAACGCGATGCCGGTCTGGCGCGGCGAAGGCGACTTCCTCCAGCTCCTGAAGAAGGACGCTGAAGTGAAGAAATATCTCTCCGACGCCGAGATCGAGGAGCAGTTCGACCTCGGCTACCACCTCAAGCACGTCGACACGATCTTCAAGCGCGTGTTCGGCGAAAGCTGAACGCCTCTTCCGTAGCCCGGGTGAGCGCAGCGACACCCGGGATTTCGCTCACAAAGACCCCGGATATCGCTTCGCTCATCCGGGCTACAGCAGAACAAGAAACGGATCCCTCATGCCCATCGTCAACCGCATCGCCGCCCTCTCCGACGAAATGGCCGCCTGGCGCCATGACTTCCACGAGAACCCCGAGTTGCTCTACGAAGTCCACCGCACCGCCGGCATCGTCGCGGACAAGCTTCGCGAGTTCGGCTGCGACGAGGTGGTGACGGGCATCGGCCGCACCGGCGTGGTCGGCGTGATCCGCGGCCGCAAGTCGGCCTCCGGCAAGGCCATCGGCCTGCGCGCCGACATGGACGCGCTGCCGATCATGGAGACGTCGGGCGTGCCTTATGCCTCCAAGGTCCCCGGCAAGATGCATGCATGCGGGCATGACGGCCACACCGCCATGCTGCTGGGCGCCGCCAAATATCTCGCCGAGACGCGCAATTTCGACGGGACCGCGATCATGATCTTCCAGCCCGCCGAGGAAGGCGGCGGTGGCGGCAAGGCCATGGTCGAGGACGGCCTGATGACGCGCTGGAACATCCAGGAGGTCTACGGCATGCACAACATGCCGGGCCTGCCCGAAGGCCATTTCGCAACCACCCCCGGCGCGATGCTTGCCTCCTCCGACAACATCCAGATCACCGTCCGCGGCAAGGGCGGCCACGCCGGCGCCGGTCCGCACAAGTCGGTCGACAGCGTGCTGATCGGCTCGCAGATCGTGAATGCCCTGCAATCGATCGTCGCGCGCAACGTCGATCCGCTGAAATCGGCGGTGATCTCGGTCACGCAATTCCACGCCGGCACGGCCTTCAACATCATCCCCGAAACCGCAGAGCTGGCCGGCACCGTGCGCACGCTCGATCCTGACGTGCGCGATCTCGTCGAGCGCCGCATCGGCGAAGTCGCCGAAAGCGTCGCCCGCGCCTATGGCGGTTCGGCCGAAACGAAGTACACGCGGATGTATCCAGTGACGATGAACCATGCCCGCGAGGCCGGCATCGCCGCCGACGTCGCCCGCGACATCGTCGGCACCGATCGCGTCAACGACAAGTTCGTCCCGATGATGGGCGCCGAGGATTTTTCGTTCATGCTGGAAGCGCGGCCCGGCGCGATGATCCTGGTCGGCATGGGCGATGGCAATGAATGCCATCACCCGGCCTATGTCTTCAACGACAACATTTTGGGCCACGGCGCGTCGTACTGGGTGCGCCTGATCGAAACGCGGATGCCGGCGGAGTAGGATCGCCTTCGCCGCGCTTGTAGCTTGTAGCCCGGGTGAGCGAAGCGACACCCGGGAAACCACACCGGCTAGTATAGTCCCGGATATCGCTTCGCTCATCCGGGCTACGATTCAACGCAAGCGTCTACCCCTGCACCACTTCGTGCCGCATCACGAACGGCGCGAGCAGCGTGTGCACTTCGCCGGCGATCATCTCCCGCTGGTCCGGCGGCAATCCCGTCAGCGTCACGGTAGCGATCGAGCCGTGGCTGCCGTGCGGACCGACCTTGACCTTGCAATCGATGCCGCGCTCGACCAGCGGCGCCAGCACCTTGGTGAACACACGCTGCGCCGCGTCCCAGCGCAGCTGCGGCTTGAACACCTTGCCGACGCCCGTCACCGGCATCGGATCGATCGGGATGACCTGGACCGGCACGGCGGCGCGCTCGGGCGTGCGCTCGCGCACCCACGCCTCGAGCTCGCCCGGCTCGACCTTCGCGCCCGGCTTCAACTGCACATAGCCCACCGGCAGCTCGCCGGCATAGGCGTCGGGCTGGCCGACCACCGCGGCGAAGCCGACCGCGGGATGTCGGAACATGATCTCCTCGACCGGCGCGGGATCGATATTGTGGCCGCCGCGGATCACGAGATCCTTGGCGCGGCCGGTGATCCAGAGATAGCCGTCGGCATCGAGCCGGCCGAGATCGCCCGAGTTGACCCAGACCTCGTCGACGAAAGCGCCCTTGTTGTGCTCGTCGTTGAGATAGCCCCCGAACACGCCGGGCCCGGCCATGATGACGACGCCGATCTCGTCCGGCGCGCAGTCGCGGATCAGGCGCCCCTCGGCATCGAGCTGCACGACGCGTACGCGCGCATAGGGCATCGGCAGGCCGACCGAGCCGAGCCGGATTGGCCGCGACGGATAGGCCAGGGTGTGCACACTCGAGGTCTCGGTCATGCCGTAGACCTCGACCACCGGCAGCTTCAGCTTGTCCTGGATCGCCGAGCCCACGGCGACGGGGATCGCCGAGCCGCCACCGGCGGCATATTTCAGGCTGGAAATGTCGGCATCGCCCGGCGGCACCGCGAGCGTGGCGGCAAGCACGGTCGGCACGCTCGACAGCGCGTCCGGCTTGAAGCGCTCGACGAGCTTCCAGATGTTCTTCACCGCATTCGGGTTGCGCCAGCCGCTCGGCGACAGCACGACCAGCGAGCCGCCGCTCGACAGCGTCAGCAGCACCTGCGTCAGCGAGCCCCCGACGTGAAACAGCGGCATGCCGAACAGCAGGTTCGCGCCCGGCTTCGCCTTCAGCAGCAGGTTGAGCGCCCAGGCCTGGTAGACCTGGTTGGTATGGGTGTGCCGCACCAGCTTCGGCGTACCGGTGGTGCCGCCGGTGTGGAAATAGGCGGCAATGTCGCTGCCCATAATCTTGCGCCCGCTGAGCAGCCGGTCCGAGGGCTGCTGCTTGATCAGATCGCCGAAGGCGAAGATGCCCTTGGCGGGATCGCCGCCGCCAAACACCTGCACGATGGCCTTGAGGTGCTTGAGCTGCGGGCGGATCTGCTCGACCTTCTGCCAGATGTCGGTGCCGGGCATCGGCCCGAGCGCGACCAGGATCTTCGTGTTCGCGGCCTCCAGGATCTCGGCGATCTGGTGCGGCTCGAGCAGCGGATTGACGGGATTGGCAATGCCCGCGGCCTCGGCGCCGAACAGTGTCACGAAGGCATCGGGGACGAGCGGCAGCATGAAGCTGATGACGTCGCCCTTCTCCGCGCCGAGTGCGTGGAACATGTTGGCGGCCTGCGTGACGCGCGCGACGAAGTCGCGGTACGTGACCACGACCGGCGTGTCGGCGGGATCGGCGTTTTGCAGGAACTGGATCGCCGCCCCGTCGGGGTTGCGCGCTGCGCCTAACCGGATCGCATCATAGGTGCTCTCGGCCGCGACGCGGTCAGCGTAAGGGACCTGCTCGAACGCGCGGACCTCTTCGTCGGTCGCCAGGTCCGGATAGTCGTTGCCGATCAGCCGATCGAGCGCGTGGATGCCCGCCATGGAATTCCGTCCTCCCTCAGTGCATTCCCCGCCCTTGTCTTTTGACATCTTGGTTCGGCGAGGCCTCGACCGATTGGCCGGTCAAGCGGGAGCACAATGATGGATGATTTGGCGTTCGTCCATGGCTCGTCGCGCAGGAATCGCGAGACAGCATGCGAGCACCGTCACTCCCGCGAGGCCTTCATCCGGCCGATCAGCAGGTCCGCCACCAGCCTGCACGATGGCGACATGTTGCGGCCGGCAAGCTGGACCAGCGTCACCTGCGTCGCTTCCAGCCGCTTGTCGCGCAAGGGCACGGCGACCAGCCGGCCCGCCTCGATCGACGGCATTGCGGTATCGCGCGGCAGGAACGTCGCCAGGTCCGTACGCGCAGCCAGTGTCTGCGCGAAGGCGAGCGAATTCGTCTCGTTGCAGATTTCGAGCCGCACCTTGGCATTGGCGCAGGCGCGATCGATCTCCTGGCGGATGCCGAAGGATGGATCGGGCACGACCACCCGCAGGCCGGCGAGCTCCTTGACCGAACAGCTCTCGCGGTAGGCCAGCGAGTGTTTCGGTGAGACGATCAGGCACAGCGACTGGCGCATGCGCGAAAGCTCGATTAGCTCGCGGCGCGGCGCGCGTCCGAACACCAGCCCGAGATCGGCCTCGTTGCGGCTGACCATCTCCGCAACGGCGCGCGAACCGACCACCGTCATCGACGTCGAAATGCCGGGATAGTCGGCGGACAGATCGATCACGAAATTGGACAGGAAGTTCGTCACCATGCCCTCGACGGCTGCGAACTTGACCTGGCCGCGGCGCATGGTCTCGAATTCCTGCACCTTGACCCGGATACCGTCGAGCTGGTGGCGGTTCTCGACTGCATAGCGATAGAGCAACCGGCCCGCGTCGGTCAGCATCATGCCGCGCGCCCCGCGTTCGAACAGCTTGACCGACAACTCCTCCTCGAGCGCCTGGACCTGCCGGCTGATGGCGCTCGGCGCGATCCGCAGTGCAGCCGCGGCCTGCTTGATCGAGCCGCTTTCGGTCACTTCGCGAAAATAACGGACGGCGGCGGACTCGATCACGGGCGGGCCTTTCCTCGAGACATCAGCGCTGCTCAACCGGGGAGCAGGCGCGTGGCTATCGTTCTAATTATTCGACCCAACATGTCTAATTTCAATGCTTTTATTCGAATGGTGGATTTGCAATGCTTCATCGCAGAGAGATCGCCATGGAGAATTCCTGAGATGAATCAGTCGTGGGTTGCTCGCTGCGTTCGCCAATCCGCACCCTTGAGCGCCGCCGTGCTGGCGCTGGGAGCGCAATTGTCTGTGGCCGCCGCCGAGGACGTCATCCGCTTCGGCGCACCGCTGCCGATCACCGGCGCGCTGGCGCCCGAGGCGGTCAAGCAGCAGCAGGGCTACGATCTCTGGGCCGAGCAGGCCAACAAGGCCGGCGGCATCTCGGTCGGCGGCAAGAAGTACAAAGTACAGATCGTCTACACCGACTATCAGTCGAACACGCCGCGCGCGGTGCAGGCCACTGAGCAGATGATCAGCCAGGACAACGTCAACTTCATGTTCGGCGCCTTCGGCTCGGGCGCTGCGAAGGCGGCAAGCACGGTGTCCGAGAAGTACAAGGTGCCGACGCTGGCCGCGACCGCCTCGTCGTCGCAGGTCTACGACCAGGGTTACAAATACCTGTTCGGGACCTTCACACCGAACGACACACTTACCACCCCGCTGACCAAGATCATCAAGGCCAAAGTCCCCGACGTGAAAAAGGTCGCGATCCTCGCCCGCAACGATCTGTTTCCGCTCGCGATCGCGCAGGAGATGGAAAAGTCGGCGAAGGCGGCAGGCTACGAGGTGGTCTATTCCGAGAAATATGCGATCGGCACGCTCGATCATTCGGCAGCCTTGTCGCAGATCAAGTCGCTGGGGCCGCAATGGATCTTCGTCACCGGCTACACCAACGACCTGCTGCTGGTGCGCAAGCAGATGATCGACCAGCAGATGAAGGCGCCCGTCGTCACGATGATCGCGGGCCCCGCCTATCAGGAGTTCATCGACGCACTGGGACCTGCAGCCGAGAACGTCTCCAGCGCCGCCTGGTGGCACCCGGCCGAGCAATATGACGGCAAGGACATCTTCGGCACGACCGCGAATTTCGTGAAGCTGTTCAAGGCCAAGTACAACAGCGAGCCCGATTACGGCCAGGCCTCTGCTGCGCTGTGCGGCGCGCTGTTCCAGATCGCGATCGAAAAGGCCGGCACGCTCGATCGCGACAAGGTGCGCGACGAGCTCGCCAAGCTCGACGTCGTCACCTTCTTCGGCCCCGTGAAGTTCGGCGCCAACGGCCAGATCAATTCGCTTGACCCGCCGGTCTTCCAGATCCAGGGGGGCAAGCCCGTGGTGCTGTTTCCGCAGGCGATCCAGCAGGGCGACCTGAAGATCGGCGTCAACTGATCCGCGCCGCCGCTCTCATGCAAGCCGCCCAGATCCTGATCAACGCACTCGTTCTGGGCTGCCTGTATGCCTGTATCGCGATCGGCTTTTCGCTGGTCTGGGGCGTTCTCAACGTCATCAACCTGATCCACGGCTCCTTCATCGTGCTCGGCGCCTATCTGGCGTTCGGGCTCTACAACGCCCTGCATATCCCGCCCTGGTACGCCGTCATCGTCGCAGCGCCGTTGTTCTTCGCGCTCGGCTATCTCCTGCAGCGGCTGATCCTCAACCGCGTCATCACTGCGCCCGTGCTGGTGACCCTGACGCTGACCTTCGGCCTCGACCTGATCCTCAACAACGCGATGATCTATTTCTTCAAGGCCGACTATCGCAAGCTGACGCTGACACCGTCGCTGGGGTCGGTCTCGATCTTCGATGTCGTGGTGCCGATCGACCGCCTGATCGCGACCGCAGCGGCGCTGGCGCTGACCGGCCTGCTTTACCTGCTGCTGCGCCGTTCCAGGATCGGCCGTGCCATCGTTGCGGTCCGGCTCGACCGCGACGCCGCCGTGCTGATGGGCGTCAACGTGCCCTCGATCTACGCCGTCGCCTTCGGCCTCGGCGCCGCGCTCGCGGGCTGCGCCGGCGTGCTGATGGCGCTGATCTTCCCGATCTCGCCGCTGACGTCGTCGGCCTATCTCGGCAAGGCCTTCGTGGTCTGCGTGCTCGGCGGCCTCGGCAGCGTCTCCGGCGCGCTCGCCGGAGGCCTGTTGCTGGCGCTCGTCGAGGGCGTGGGATCGACCTTCCTCGGCCCGTCGCACGCGACGACGCTGTCCTTCATCCTGCTCATCGTCTTCCTGATCCTGCGGCCGCAGGGCCTGGTCGGCCGGAAGGGTTTCGAATGACCCGGGGCAACATCGCACTTCTGGTCCTGGTCGCCTGCGTTGCCGCGCTGCCGCTATTCGGCGGCGCCTACGCGCTGCGGCTCGGAACGATTGCCTGCCTCTATGCCGTGCTGGCGCTGTCCTGGAACATCGTCGGCGGGCTCGCCGGCTATCCGTCCTTCGCGACGGCCGCGTTCTTCGGATACGGCGCCTATGCCGCCGGCGTCCTGCTCGGCCACGGATGGCCGCTATGGGCTGCGATCGCGTTTGCAACGCTGAGCGCGCTCGTCGCGGCCGGCACACTCGGCGCGGTGCTGCTGCGGCTGCGGGGGCACTACTTCGCGATCGCCAGCCTGTCGCTGGCCGAAGTTCTGCGCGAGCTCGTCAACAACGCCACTGATCTCACCGGTGGCGGCATGGGTCTCAACATTCCGCTCGCCGCCGGCGCTGGCATCATGGCGGAGGCGACCTTCTTCTTCTTCGCGATGTGGGGTGTGCTGCTGGCGACGGCGCTGATGGCGATCATCGTCGGTGGCTCCAAGCTCGGCTTCGCGCTAGCCTGCATCAGGCAGAACGAGACGGCCTCCAGCATGGTCGGGCTCAACACCACGCTCTACAAGGCCATCGCCTTCGGCCTGTCGGCATGCTTCGTCAGCGCGGCCGGCGGCATCTATGCCGCCTGGGTCCACTACATTGACCCGTCCGACGTGTTCGACGTGCTCTACTCGGTCAAGCCGATCGTCATGGCGCTGATGGGCGGGCTCGGATCGCCTTTCGGCGTGGCCTGCGGCGCATTCCTCTATCTCGGCCTCGAGGAGGTGGTCTGGCGCAACTACATCCAGATTCACACCGGCGTGCTCGGCCTGCTCATCGTGCTGCTGCTGTTGTTCCTGCCGCACGGGCTGAGCTCGCTTCGTGCCGACCGTCTCTGGCGGAGGCTGAGGCATGCCTGAGCTGCTCCGCCTCGAGCGCGTATCGCGGCACTTCTCGGGCCTCCAGGCGCTGCGCGACGTCACGCTGTCCGTCGACAGGGGCGAGGTCCTCGGCCTGATCGGCCCGAATGGCGCCGGCAAGACCACGCTGGTGAACACGATTTGCGGCGTCACGCCCGCCAATTCCGGCACCGTGACCTTCGACGGCACCGACATCACCCGCATCAAGACCTATCAGGCCGCCCGCTTGGGCTTGTCGCGCACGTTCCAGATCGTGCAGCCCTTCTCCGAGTTCACCGCGCTCGACAATGTCGCGGCCGCCGCGCTGTTCTCGCAGCCGGGCGCCAGCCTGAAGGGAGCGCGTGAGGCCGCGCGCGCGCATCTGGCCTTCGTCGGGCTGGAGGCGCAGGCCTTGCAGCCCGCCGCGACCCTGACGCTTGCGATGCGCAAGCGGCTGGAGCTGGCCAAGGCGCTCGCGATGAAGCCGAAGCTGCTGTTCCTCGACGAGGTCAATGCGGGACTCAACAGCGCCGAAATCGAGCGCGCCACCAGACTGATCCACGGGCTTGCGGCTGGCGGCATCACCATCGTGATGATCGAGCATCTGATGAAGGTCGTGCTCAACGTCTGCACGAGAATCGTGGTCCTGCACAACGGGGCGCTCATTGCCGACGGTGCACCGCGCGAGGTGATCAGCAATCCCGCAGTGGTCGAAGCCTATCTCGGACAGAAATACGCGCAGCGGAGCGCCGGCCATGGCTAGCTCGCTGATCCTGGAAACCAAGGGGCTGTGCGCGGGCTACGGCGAGATCCAGGTGCTGTGGGGCGTCGACATCACCGTGCGCCGCGGCGAGATCACCGCGCTGATCGGCTCCAACGGCGCCGGCAAGTCCACCCTGATGCGCGTGCTCTCCGGCCTGGTGCCGATGTCGGCAGGCAGTTGCTTCTCCGAAGGCCGCGACCTCACCGGCAACAGTGCGGCGGAGATCCTCGGCCACGGCATCGTGCATGTGCCGGAAGGACGGCGGCTGTTCGGCGCCATGAGCGTCGAGGAAAACCTGCTGATGGGCGCCTATCTGCGCAAGGACGGCCGGGCTGCGGTCGCGCGGGATCTCGATCAGGTCTACGCCACCTTCCCCCGGCTCCTCGAACGGCGCCGCCAGGCCGCTGCGACGCTCTCGGGCGGCGAGCAGCAGATGTGCGCCATCGGCCGCGGCCTGATGAGCGCGCCTCTGCTGCTGATGATCGACGAATTGTCACTGGGCCTTTCACCGCTTCTGGTCGAGCAGCTTGTCGCCGCACTCCGCGCCCTCAACGACAAGGGCATGTCGATCCTGCTGGTCGAGCAGGACGTCACCACCGCGCTCGATCTCTGTCACCACGCTTTCGTCATGGACATGGGGCGCATCGTTCGCGAAGGATCCGGCACCGAGTTGCTCGCCGACCCCATCGTGCGCGA
This sequence comes from Bradyrhizobium sp. CCH5-F6, assembly GCF_001556045.1. Lineage (GTDB taxonomy): Bacteria > Pseudomonadota > Alphaproteobacteria > Rhizobiales > Xanthobacteraceae > Bradyrhizobium. The sequence continues at coordinate 35,141 of NZ_LSIC01000061.1, read as the reverse complement.
CGCCTATCTCGGCGTGCTCCAGGAATGATGAGCGAGTGAGCGCGCTATCAACCCGTCGATCCCTGAGGTCAAAGAGGCACCATGATCAGCACTGTCGAAGCCCCCAACAGCGGCTATCGGTTCATGCCGGGCGTCAGCCAGTATTCCTGCGGCGTCGCCGCCCTGCCCGGTTTCTCGATCGAGCGGGTGCGCTTCGCCGATCCCGTCCCCCTCAAGGCAGGCTTTGAGCGGATCGCCGAAATCCTGAAGCAGGCCGGCCGCCCGCTGACCGCGTTCGGTGCCTGCGAATTGCGCTCACCCGCGCCGTTCACCGAAGACGGGTTCAAGGCCTTCAACGAGATCTACATCGAGACCCTGATCGAATGGGGCGTCATGAAGGACGGCGTCAACCCCGTGGCACGCAGCAATGTCTGTCCCGAGATCGACCCACCCGCGGAGCCGAGCTTTCACGCGTTCTCCTTCACCGTACCGGCGAAGGACGCAGGCCCCTCCTTCATTGTCGCCGGCAGCGGCGAATCCGTCGAAGGCAAGGCGAACTACCGCGACCACACGGTGCGGCTGGGCGACACCAGCCCCGAGGGCATGCTGGAAAAGGCAAAGTACGTGCTCGGCGAGATGGAGCGCCGGATGAGCGCCTTTGGCGGCACCTGGCGCGACACCACCGGCGTCCAGATATATACCGTGCAAGATATCCACCCGTTCCTCGCCAGCGAACTGGGACGGCGCGGCGCAGTGCGTCACGGCGTGACCTGGCACTTCAACCGGCCCCCGGTCGTCGGCCTAGACTACGAGATGGACTGCCGCTGCGTCCACACCGAGCGGGTGATCCAGGGTTAAAGGAGGAGAGTCGGGCCAGCTGCGGGCCGATTGAACCTCCTCGTGCGATCGCAGGACCAAGGACTGGCGGGAGAGTTGCCGGCCTCCCCCTGCTGCGACGCGCGAGGACACCACCATGACCCTGCTCCTGCGGGACCGGATGACACGATTGATCGCCGCGCTGACCATGACAGCAGCGGTCATGGCTGCAGCGATCACCCTGCCCCGCTCCGCGCTCGCCGATGACGGCCAGTTCGACAAGATGCGCGCCAGGATCGCGGCTTTCGTCGCCGACAAGATGGAGAAGCTTGGCGGGTCCCGCATCGTCTACAAGGTCGACACTGATGGCTTGCGGGAGGCGGTCGTCACGGATCTGCGCGACGACGTCTACAAGACCCTGCGCGAGGGCCGGATCGCCTTCTCCGGGCTTGCGATCCGCGACGGCGGCGTCGACGTAAAGATCGCCGACGCGAAGGGCCGCGAACAGCTCACGCGCAAGCTTACGTCGGCGGCGGAGGGGCTGCCCGGCTACGCGCTCACCGTGACCGATGGCGGAGATGGTCTGATCAGGCTCGCGCCGACCGCTCCCGCATCCGCCGCGCGGCTCCGTGACCTCGTGGAAGATTCCATTGCGATGATCGAGCAGCGCCTCAAGGACGCCGGCATCACGCTCGCCAGCGTTCAGCCGGAGGGAGCGGACCGCATCCGCATCGTTCTGCCGGGCGTGATGGAGCCCGAACGCATCACGGCGATCTTCGCCAGGAAGGTGCGGGTCGGCTTCCGCCTGATCGACCTCTCGATGCCGGCCGAGCAGGCAAAGACCGGCACGCCCCCGACAGGCACGGAAGTCCTGCTCGGCTTCAAGGACAAGCTGCCATATCTGGTCGCCAAGGACAGCGCGCTCGACGGCGACGATATCAGCTATGCGGGACCGGGATTTACGCGCGACACGAAGGAACCGATCGCGTCGTTCCGCTTCAACGGCCGCGGTACGCGGCGTTTCGCCCACATCACCGCCGAGAACGTTGGTAAGCCTTTCGCCATCGTGCTCGAGGACAAGGTGATCTCTGCTCCCGTGATCCGCGAGCCGATCACCGGGGGCTCCGGCCAGATCGCCGGCAACTTCACCCTGGAGGAGGCCAACAGCGTCGCCATGCTGCTGCGCGCGGGTTCGCTGCCGGGACGCCTTGGCCTCGTCGAGCAGCAGGTCGTGCCCCCCGCCGCCAAGCCCTAAGGCAGAGGCCCCCCTCGCCTCGCCGGCACCCTGATGCATCCACCACTCCCGCACCGACCGAATCGCCGGTGCCATGGCCATGCGTCCACCAACGAGCGATTGGCCGAAACGCCCGATCAGGCTAAAATTTGCCTCTTGCGGCATGACGGCCAAAGGCTTCATTCAAGCGGTCGTCATCCGATTTCGGCTATACGTGGCGAGCATACCGACCAGGACTGAAGGCCTTACGCGGGGTTAGTACCATGCCGTCCGGCAGCGCAGACATTTCGTCGATCCTCGACCGCATTCTCAACGCGGCGGCGGACAATCTCAGGATCGCGAAGATTTTGGTCCAGATGGGCCTCGATCCCGACAACATCACCTATGAGGCGCTGTTCAACCGGCTGCTGGAGATCTTCGTCCAGAACATCACGCTGGCCAATCTGTTTGCCGCGGTCGGCGCCGGCTTCTTCGTCGCTACGCTCTTGATGCGGACGATGGTGCCGCTGCGTGTCGCCAACATGATCGGCTGCGGGTTCTTCGCCGTCTTCGGCGCGCTCTCCGCCAACGTTGCGACGTTCCTTCTCTATCTCCTGCTGCTTCCGATCAACGCCCTGCGCCTGCGGCAGATGCTCAAGCTGGTCAAGAAGGCACGCCATGCGGCCGAAGGCGACATGTCGATCGAGTGGCTCAAGCCGTTCATGACCGAGCGCAAATATCGCCGGGGCGACACGCTGTTCAAGCTGCGCGATCCCGCGAAGGAGATGTTCCTCACCGTCACCGGCAAGTTCCTTGTCAAGGAAATCAATGTCGAGATCCTGCCCGGATCGCTCATGGGCGAGCTCGGCTTCCTCACGCCGGACAACCGGCGCACGGGAACGGTCGAATGCATCGAAGACGGCCAGGTGCTGACGATCACCTATGACCGGTTGCTCGAGATCTATTTCCAGGATCCGCAGTTCGGCTACTATTTCCTGGTGCTGACCAGCCAGCGCCTGTTGCAGAACATCGATCGCTTGCAGAAGCAGCTGGCCGCCGAGCGTGCGGCCACCACCAACAAGATCGCGTGAGGGCCCGCCGCCGCTCAGCTCAAGAGCAGCGCCATGCCGGGATCGCCCTTCTCCATGGCCCGCCTGTAGGCCGGGCGGGCGCCGATGCGGCCGAGATATTTGACCACGTTCGGGCAGCGCGCGAGATCATAGGGCTGGAAGTAGCGCATCGTCGTGAGCGAGAACACCGTCATGATGTCGGCGGTTGTGAAGGCGTTGCCAGCCAGATAGTCCGCCTCGCAAAGCCTTGCTTCGAGAAGGTCGTAGGCCCGATCGAGGCGCCGCTTCATCGCGAGAAGGGTCGGGTTGTCCTTGGCGAGGTCGAGCCGGCTCAGGATCATCATCCGCCCCATGGCGGGCTGCAAGGTGCCGTTGGCAAAATGAAGCCAATACAGAAACTGCGTGAAGGCGGGATCATTGGGGCCGAGCACGAGCCGGCCGTCGCCATATTTCGCAACGATATAGTCGACGACGGCGCCGGATTCGGCCAGCACCAGATCGCCGTCGCTGATGACCGGCGCCGTCCCGGCCGGATGCAGCGCCTTGTACTCCGGCGGCGCCAGCATGTTCGCGGGATCGCGCGCATAGCGCTTCAGCTCGTAGGGAAGTCCCAGCTCCTCGCATAGCCAGACGATGCGCTCCGACTGAGACTTGCCGAGATGATGGACGGTGAGCATGAAGCCTCCTGCGAGCGCAAATTACAGCACTGTGGTACCGCATCATACTCCGCGATTGCGATGTCGATTCCATGGTATTCCCCGCAACCGCGCCCCCGGGGATAGGCCAGCAAAGTCGAGTCCTTGCATTAGGGGCCCAGGGCAGCCCGCCGCAAAATCGCCCCAAAAACTCAATGGTAACCATATCGCCCTAGGGTAACAGCGTGACCAATTCTGAGACCATCCTGGTGTTCGATTCCGGCCTTGGCGGGCTCACGGTGCTTCGTGAGGTCGTGGCCGCACGCCCGGATGCGCATTACGTCTACGTCGCCGACGACGCCTTCTTCCCCTATGGCCACCATGACGAGGCTGAGATCATCGCCCGCGTGGTGCCGCTGATGGGCGAGTTGATCGGCACGCATGATCCCGACCTCGTCGTCATCGCCTGCAACACGGCCTCAACCCTGGTTCTGTCTCACTTGCGCGCCGCCTATCCCCTGCCCTTCGTCGGCACGGTGCCGGCGATCAAGCCGGCCTGCGCGAAGTCGAGGACCCGCCGCGTCTCGGTGCTCGGCACCAAGGGCACGGTGAAGCGGGAATACACCAAGGCGCTGATCCGCGATTTCGCGCAAGGCTGCGAGGTGACGCTGGTCGGCTCGCCCGAGCTTGCGTCGCTGGCCGAAGCTGAGCTCAGCGGCACGCCGGTCAGCGACGAGGCCATCGCCGCCGAACTGGCGCCCTGTTTCGTCGGCGATCCCGCCGATACGACGTCGCGCACCGACACCGTGGTGCTCGCCTGCACGCATTATCCGCTGCTGCTCGATCGGCTCAGGCGGCTCGCACCCTGGCCGGTCGATTGGATCGATCCGGCCCCGGCGATCGCCCGCCGCGTCTCCGATCTGCTTGGCCCGCGGATCGGCGCGATCGCACAGTCGGGCGCCGAGATGATCTTCACCTCGAACCGCGCGCACGGCCTGTCGGCCACGCTGACGCCGTTCTTCGGCGGCCGCGCATTGGCCTGACCTTGCGCGGCAACGCGCCGCTGCTAGGCTCCGCCGTCGTCATCTTTCCCGCAGGCTATTTCCATGTCGGTCCCGTCAACACCGCTCAACCGTCTCCGCCAATTGTGGCGCGAGGGACGACCCGCCTTCGGCGCGATCGCGACCATCCCGAGCGTGCAGACGGTGCAGATCATGGCGCGCTCGCTCGACTGGATCATCGTCGATCTCGAGCATGGACCGATCGGCTTGACCGAAGCCCATGCGATGATCGCGGCAACGACCGGCACGCCTTGCACGCCGCTGGTGCGGATCGCGGCGAACGAGCCATGGCTTGCCAAGGCGCCGATGGACATCGGCGCCTTCGGCATCAACTTCCCCATGATCACCAATCGCGCGGAGGCTGAGAAAGCGGTGCGCAGCGTGCGCTATCCACCGCGCGGCGACCGTCTCTGGGGTCCGTTCCACGCGCCGTTCCGCTGGGGCCAGTCGATGCCGGACTACATGGCGGGCGCCGACGACGAGATGATCTGCATGATCACCATCGAGCATGTCGACGCGGTCAACCGCATCGACGAGATCATGGCCACGCCCGGCATCGACGTCGCCGTCATCGGCCCCGGCGATCTCGCGACATCCATCAACAAGCGCGGCCAGATGGACGACCCGGAATTGCTCGAGCTGATCGCGCGCGCCGAGGCCGGCATTCTCAGAAGCGGCGTGCCGATCGGCGGCGTGGCGCGCACCGCCGACCAGGCCAATGCCCTGATCGACCGCGGCTACCGCGCGATCGCGCTTGGCTTCGACTGGTCGCTGTTCCAGCGGGGCATCATGACGGCGTTCGAGGGGATCAAGCGCTGAATCACCGCGACAGGTGTGGTCGGCCTTGCCGGGAACCGCGACGCTGCCAAGGTCCGCGGTCAGTGAGGAGGGCCATGCTCGAGAAAACATTGTACTGGTGACGAGCTCGATTTCCTCGTCGACGGGCAGCCGGCCAACGTCTGAAGGCGGCGGACTCATGGCAACAAGTTATTGAAATTGCTTCTCATTTACGTCGTTGATAAAACCAGGCCGCTGGCCTCGCTTGCGCCTTGATGCGGCGAACCGACCGGCCCCAAGCGGGTTGGTTCGTGCTAGAGCCAACGAGCGGGCGGCCGCTCGCTGCACATATTTTAATCCTTTGATCCTCAGGAACCGGAGCCCAATGCGCGGGACACCCAAGACCATCTCGCTGCGACGCCGTCTGATCTGCGACCTCATGCACGCCTCGATGGGCATCCCCTTCGTGTCGTTATCCCGTTCTCTCCATATTCGCCCTGTGGTGGAGGCCCGCGCAGGAACAACGGCACCCGCCGGCTGGGCCGCAATATTCGTCAAGGCTTTCGCCCTGGTCGCCAGGGACGAGCCGATCCTGCGCACCGTCTACGTCAAATGGCCCTGGCCGGCCCTGTATGAGCTGCCGAAGAGCGTTGCGACGGTCGCCATCGCCCGGGTCGAGGAAGGCGAGGAATGCGTGCTGCCGCAGCGAATCGCCGCGCCTGAGGCCCTTTCGCTGGCTGCGGTCGACGCGGAGATCCGGCGCGGCAAGACGGCCCCGGTTGAGGACGTCCGCATGTTCCGCAAGATCATGCGGGCGACGCGCCTGCCGCTGCCGCTCCGGCGCCTGTGCTGGGCCATCGGTCTGAACTTCGGCCGTCAGCGCGGCAACTGGTTCGGCAGCTTCGCGGTGAGCTCGGTGGCCGCCTATGGCGGCGGCGAGCTCCACCCGATCACGCCGGGCCCCTTTATCCTCAGCTATGGGCTCGTCGAGCCCGATCAAACCATCCATGTCGTGATCCGCTGGGACCATCGGGTCACCGACGCCGCCCCGATCGCCCGCGTCCTGACCCGGCTGGAACAGGTGTTGAACACTGAGATCGCTGCCGAATTGCGGTCGGCCGGGACGAAGCCGATCCGGGCGGTGGGCACCTGACGGCGTAGCGGTCATCACGGAGCGGTGCGATAGCACCGATCTGGGATCTTGAGAGCCCGGGTTCGCCGCTCGCGCATCGCCCCGGAATGACGGCTAAAGAATTGACAGCGAGCCCCAAACTCCCCTAAAAGCCGCCTGCTCGCGGGCCGGTTTCGGCCCGCGAAGCGTTTCGCGACCCGTGGTCCTATCCCTTAAGCTTTGGGGATCGGACCTGTCGGTGCCGGGATCATCCCGTCACACAGGAGGGCGCGTTTCCTCAAACCATGCACCTGAAGAGGACGCGATGACTAAGCGCAGTGAGGCGAAGTACAAGATCGATCGCCGTATGGGCCAGAACATCTGGGGCCGCCCGAAGAGCCCCGTGAACCGCCGCGAATACGGCCCCGGCCAGCATGGCCAGCGCCGCAAGGGCAAGCTCTCCGACTTCGGCGTGCAGCTCCGTGCCAAGCAGAAGCTGAAGGGCTACTACGCCAACATCAGCGAGCGCCAGTTCCACGGCATCTACGTGGAAGCCAGTCGCCTCAAGGGTGACACCGGCGAAAACCTGATCGGCCTTTTGGAGCGTCGTCTCGACGCGGTCGTGTACCGCGCCAAGTTCGTCTCCACGATCTTCGCCGCGCGCCAGTTCATCAACCACGGCCACGTCAAGGTGAACGGCCGCAAGGTCAACATCTCGAGCTACCAGCTCAAGGTCGGCGACGTCGTCGAGGTGAAGGAAGCCTCCAAGCAGCTCGCCCACGTCCTCGAAGCCAGCCAGCTCCCGGAGCGCGACGTGCCCGACTATCTCGAAGTCGACCACGGCAAGATGACCGCGAAATACACGCGCATCCCCCACCTCTCCGACGTGCCCTTCCCGGTGCAGATGGAGCCGCATCTGGTCGTCGAATTCTATTCGCGCTGATAGTTTCGGCAGATCAACGTTCAAAGGCCCCGGTTTCCGGGGCCTTTTTGTTGTGGTAACGTGCTGTCGATGTCCCAGACGACCGACCAGTTCGCCAACATCACCCCATCGGCTACGCCTAGCGAGGCGGAGCTTGAGGCGTGGGCCAAGCTGCCCCGCGACGAACAGGTCCGCCGATATCAAGCGCTGTTTGCGCAGCCCGATTGCAACGAATTCACCTCGGACACGCCGGACGACATTCTGGCTGCCGCACGCCAACGCGTTGCTCAACGCCGCCATGGCTGAATACCGGTTATCGGAGCGTACCCGAACCGATTTGATCGACATCTACGACTTCACCGAAAGCCGGTTCGGCAAATATCAGGCCGAGGCTTACTATGCAGGTCTGATCCGCTCCTTCGGGCTTCTCGCCGATTTCCCTCTCATTGGCCAACAAGTGGATGAACTCGCGGCTGGCTATCGGCGTTTCCGCTTCCAATCACATCTGATTTTCTACACGGTGCAATCCGACCACGTCGAAATCCGCGCCATTCTCCACGGTGCGCAAGACATCAGGCCGCAACTGTTCGACTAGACGAGACCAGCCATGCTCTACACCCCTCCCCCGATCGATCCCAAGGCGCCGCCGGTGCGCATCAACCTGCTCTCGGACACGCAGACCAAGCCGACGGCCGGGATGCGCGAGGCCATGGCGCGGGCGGAGGTCGGCGACGAGCAGGTCGGCGACGACCCGACCGTGAATGCGCTGTGCGAGCGCGTGGCCGATCTGCTCGGCAAGGAAGCGGCGGTCTACATGCCCTCGGGCACGATGTGCAACGTGACCGCGACGCTGGTGCATTGCCGTCCCGGCGACGAGATCCTGGCTCATGAAACCGCGCACATCATCGCCCGCGAGGGCGGCGCGCATGCCGCAATCGGCGGCTTCCAGGTCACCCAGCTCAAGGGCGAGGGCGGCCAGTTCACGCCGGAGACTCTTCGCAAGGCGCTACATCCGCGCACGCGCTACCAGCCGCCGCAGACCGTCGTCAGCGTCGAGCAGACCGCCAATATCGGCGGCGGCACGATCTGGAAGAAGGCGGCGCTCGACGAAATCGTGGCGATCGCCAAGCAGCACGGCCTCGTGACCCACATGGACGGCGCGCGCCTGCTCAACGCCACGGTGGCGAGCGGCATCTCGCCCCGCGACATGACCGCGGGATGGGATTCGGCCTGGATCGATTTCTCCAAGGGCCTGGGCGCGCCGATCGGCGGCGTGCTTGCAGGCTCGCGCGCCTTCATCGACGCGGTGTGGCAATGGAAGCAGCGCCTCGGCGGCTCGATGCGGCAGGCCGGAATCTGCGCCGCGGCCTGCATCTACGCGCTCGACCATCACGTCGAGCGCCTCGCCGACGACCACGCCAATGCGCGTGCGCTCGCCCGCGGGATGTCGCAGATCTCAGGCATCGAGGTGCAGGAGCCCGAAACCAATCTCGTGTTCTTCAAGCCCGACGGCGCCGGCATTGCCGGCGACAAGATGGTCGCAGCACTGCGCCAGCGCGGCGTGACGCTTGCGATGATGGACGGCCGCATCCGCGCCTGCACCCATCTCGACGTCAATGCGAGTCAGATCGAGGAGACGATCGGCCACATCAGAGAGATCGTGCGCGGAGCGTAGACGTAGTCCCGTAGCCCGGGTGAGCGCAGCGACACCCGGGAATCCGCGCGCAGAAGTCCCGGATATCGCTGCGCTCATCCGGGCTACGCAGACCGCGAGAATTTACCGCCCCATGGCCTGATAGATCAGCGTCTTCAGCGCGAGTTGAATCCGGCCGCGCTGAGAGGGCGTCTGCACCATGAAGATTCCGAACAGATCGTCTTCGGGATCGATGAAGAAGAACGTGCCGCCGACGCCGTCCCAGCGATATTCGCCTGTAGGCCAGGACGTCCCCGGCGGCACCGAGGTGCGCACCGCAAAGCCGAGGCCGAAGCCCGAGTTTCCGCCCGGATAGTACATCTGGTCGCGTGCGATCTTTGTCTCGGGTCCGACGTGGTCCGAAGCCATCAGCGCAACGGTCTCGGGCTTGAGATAGCGACGGCCCTGATAAGTGCCGCCATTCAGCAGCATCTGGGCGAAACGGGCATAGTCGCCGATGGTACCGACCATGCCGGCGCCGCCCGATTCCCATTTCACGGGCCGCCTGATGTCGCGGACCTCAGTCGTCGGGCTGATGTTGCGGTCCTCGGGCATCGGCTCGGCGATACGGGCAAACCCGGCCGGATCGGCAACGTAGAACGCCGTCTCGGTCATGCCGAGTGGATCGAGCAGCCGCTCCTTCTCGAACTGGAGCAGCGTCTTGCCCGAGATCACCTCGACGACGCGGCCGAGCACATCGGTGGCAAAACCGTAGGTCCACGCCGTACCAGGCTGCTCGGCGAGCGGCAGCGTGGCGATCTTCGCGACGAACTCGGCATTGGAAAGATCGCTGTTGAAGAGGTCCGCCGCAGCGTGGAGCTCGCGCACCAGTCCACCGCCATGAAAGCCGTAAGGCAGCCCCGCGGTGTGGCGCAAGAGGTCCTTGATGGTGATCGGGCGTTCCTGCGGCTCCAGCGTCAGCGAAACCTTGCCATCCGCTGTTTTCCTCTCGATGCCCACCTTCATGCCGGCAAACGCCGGAATGTATTTGGACACCGGATCGTCGAGCGAAAGCTTGCCGTCCTCGACCAGCATCATCGCCATGACGGAGGTGATCGGCTTCGACATCGAATAGAGGCGGAAGATCGTGTCCGCGCTCATCGAAAGCTGGGTCGCGACATCGCGGACGCCGAAATTCTCGTAGTAGACCGGCTCGCCGTGCTGTTGAATCAGCAGGATGGCGCCGGGAATCCTCCCGGTCGCAATCTCGTTGCGAATGTAGTCGGAGACCTTGGCGAGGCCCTCAGGCGAGAACCTGTGCTCAGCACGCTCGGAGCCCGCATGCGCGCCGACCACGCCAACCAGAAGAACGAGCGCCGCGATGAACGCACGGGGCCCGCTCCAGTCACTTCTCCATGGCTTCATAGACCAACTGCTTCAATGTCCGCTGCACGCGCTGGCGCTCGCTCGGGGTCTGCTCCAGGAGGACGAAGAACATGTCCTGCTTGGGGTCGATCACGAAGTAGCAGCCGGAGGCGCCGTCCCACTTCAACTCACCGAGATTGCCGGGCGGCGGCGGCTTGGCATTGCCGGGATCGGTGCGGACCGCAAGGCCGAGGCCGAAGCCGAAACCGTCGCCGGGGAAGTAGAAGAAGTCTCGATCGACGCCGGAGTTGGGCCCGACCTGATCGGTCACCATCAGCTTGAACGTCTCGGGCTTGAGAATGGTCTTGCCGTCCAGGCTGCCGCCATTGAGCAGCATCTGCGCGAAGCGCTGATAATCCGCCATGGTCGTCACCATGCCGCCGCTGGCGTACTGGATCTTCTTGACCACCGTCGGATCATTGATCCGGCCGACCCGGAAATCGGAGTCGTTCGGCACCGGCTGCGCCAGCAGCTTCTGCTTCTCGGGGTCGGCCACGAAGAAGCCGGTATCGACCATGCCGAGCGGATCGAGCAGCTTCTCGCGCATGATCTCGATCAGCGGCTTGCCGGCGGCGACCTCCATCACGCGCGCCAGCACGTCGGTGGAGTGACCGTATTGCCAGAGCGCGCCCGGCTGGTTGTGCAACGGCAGCTTGGCGATGCGTTCGGCGAACTCGGCAAGATCGAAATCGCCGGCATAGATGTTGGCTTCGCGATAGGCCTTGCGCACCAGGCTGTCGCCGTAGAATCCATAGGTGATGCCCGAGGTATGGCGCATCAGGTCGAGCACCGTCATCGGCCGGTTGGGCGGCACCAGCTCGAGCGACTTGCTGCCGTCATCGGCCTTCTTCTCGACACCGACCTTCACGTTGGCGAAGGACGGAATGTATTTCGAGACGGGATCGTCGAGCTTGATCTTGCCGTCCTCGATCAATTGCATCGCGACCACCGAGGTGATCGCCTTGGTCATCGAGAACAGGCGGAAGATCGTCTTGTCGGTGATGGGGGCCTTGCTCACCACGTCCTGCACGCCGAAGACTTCGTGATAGACCGGCTTGCCATGCTGCTGAATCAGCACGTTTGCACCGGCGATCTTGCCGGTCGCGACCTCGTTCTTGAAGAACTCGCTCACCTTGGCGAGCTTGTCCCGATTGAAATGCGCGCCGGCCGGAATCTCGTATGTGCCCTCCGCCCGCGCGGACGACATCGCGGCAAGCGACACCAGCGCGCCGCAGGCGAGCACACGCAACCCATACTGTGAAATCATATCCCCTCCCCGGAACACGTTCGGACGGAGTGTACCGGCCGCGCCATCAGGCACAAGGGCTGCCATGCCGCGCCAAAACGTCGGTGTGGAGAGCGGCGCTGCTCTCCGAAAAACAACAGAATATGACACGGGTAACCAGCGGCGGCGCCGTCAGGGCTTCAATGGTCGCGAGAACCGCAATCTTCGCGGCCTGGTCGGACGGGAAGCGATACACGCCGGTCGAGATCGCGGAGAAGGCCAGCGAGGTCAACTGATTGGCTTGGCAGAGCTCGAGCGCACGGCGATAGCAGGAGCGCAGCGCCTGCGCCTCGCCACGGCTGCCGCCGTACCAGACGGGGCCGACCGCGTGGATCACATGGCGTGCGGGCAGACGATAACCCTTGGTGATCCTGGCATCCCCGGTCGGGCATCCTCCGAGCGTTTGACACTCGGCAAGAAGCTCGGGACCGGCAGCGTCGTGGATTGCACCGTCCACGCCGCCTCCGCCGAGGAGCGACGCATTGGCGGCGTTGACGATGGCGTCAACGCCGAGCGTGGTGATGTCGGCAACGATGACCTCAAGCTCGGCGCCGCCGATCCGGCGCCTCAGCCGGGTCACGGATCAGGCCGCGACGGCGACGCCCTTTTCGGAGAAGAGCTGCTGCAATTCGCCGGCCTGGAACATCTCGCGGACAATGTCGCATCCGCCGACGAACTCGCCCTTCACATAGAGCTGCGGGATGGTCGGCCAGTTCGAGTATTCCTTGATGCCGTTGCGCAGCTCGGCGGATTCGAGAACGTTGAGGCCCTTATAGCCCACGCCGATGTGGTCGAGGATCTGGACGACCTGGCCGGAGAAACCGCACTGCGGAAATTGCGGCGTGCCCTTCATGAACAGAACCACGTCGTTCGACTTCACTTCGTTGGCGATGAATTCCTCGATGCTCATATCCGTGTCCTTCTGGGGCTGAGCCCTCAACGATCCCTCGGGCCGGCTCAGCCGATTTAACCCGATACCTGCCCATATATGTAGCCCAAACCGTTGTGCATCCAAAGTAAAATGGCGGCGACACGCCACACGGGCGCAACTGGAGCCCACCAGGTCCATAGGCTGACGACATCAATATCATCGCCGGAGAGGACTTTCATACCGTAACGGAGCCCCTATCTAGGACGAACCCTGGTCGTGGAACCGGCTGAGGCGAACAACGTTCTCTTGTCCTGTCTGGAGAAAAACGTGACGAAACCAGCCTCCGCTACGGCCGCCCCCCAGCTTTCGTCGCCGTCCTTCGACCGGGGCGACCTCGCCCGGCGGCTGGAAGAGGCGTTTCTCACCGTCCGCAACGAGACCGAGCGGCGGGCGGCGCCGCTGTCGCCGGAGGACCAGCAGATCCAGTCGATGCCCGATGCGAGCCCGGCGAAATGGCATCGGGCGCATACCACCTGGTTCTGGGAGCAATTCCTGCTCGGCGAGCACTGTCCGGGCTACCGGCCCTTCCATCCCGATTTCGCGTTTCTGTTCAACTCGTATTACGTCAGCGCCGGCCCGCGCCATGCCCGCAACCATCGCGGCGACATCACCCGGCCCGGTGCCGACGAGGTCGGCGCATATCGCAAATACGTCGATGCCGCCGTCGTCACATTCTTCCGCGAGGCCGAGGCAGGCAAGCTCCAGGCCTTGGCGCCGCTGGTCGAGGTCGGGCTCAATCACGAGCAGCAGCATCAGGAATTGATGTTCACGGACATCCTGCACGCCTTTGCGCAGAACCCGGTCTACCCCGCGTACGACCCCAACTGGCGCTTCCCAACCGCCACGCGCAGGGGCGAAGACTGGCTGCAACTCAACGAGGGCATCCACACCGTCGGCCACGTCGACGACAGTTTCCATTTCGACAACGAGAAACCGGCGCATCGCGCCCTCGTCGGTCCGGTCAAGCTCGCCCGCAATCTGGTGACCAACGCCGAATGGCTCGCCTTCATGCAGGATGGCGGCTATCGGACTGCAACGCTGTGGCTGATGGACGGCTTTGCCGCCGCCGGCAAGGAAGACTGGCAGGCCCCGGGGCATTGGCGCGAGGTCGATGGCGCATGGCATGTGATGACGCTCGCCGGCCTCAAGCCGGTCGATCCCAACGCGCCTGTCTGCCACGTCAGCTATTACGAAGCCGACGCCTTCGCGCGCTGGGCCGGAAAACACCTGCCGACCGAGATGGAATGGGAGGTCGCCGCACGCGCGGGTCAGCTCAACGACGCCTTCGGCATCGTCTGGCAATGGACCCGCTCTTCTTATTCGCCCTACCCCGGTTATCGCGCCATCGAAGGGGCGCTCGGCGAATACAACGGCAAGTTCATGGTCAATCAATTGGTGCTGCGCGGCTCCTCGCTTGCAACTCCCGAGGGCCACAGCCGTATTACCTATCGTAATTTCTTCTATCCGCACCACCGCTGGCAATTCACGGGGCTGCGGCTCGCCGACTACGAGTAGAAATCATCCGACGACAAATGCGCGCCGGACAGCGCGTTCAGGAGAGTATCATGAATGTGCACGCCAGCGCCTTGGCCGAAGCCCATCTTCCCGACGAGCAAACCACCGCCTTCGCCCGCGAGGCCATCGAGGACCTCTCGCGGCAGCCGAAGAAGCTGTCGCCGAAATATTTCTACGATGCGACCGGGTCGGAGCTGTTCGAGGCGATCACCCGGCTGCCGGAATATTATCCGACGCGCACCGAACTTGCGATCCTGAAAGAGCGCGGCGGCGAGATCGCGAAGATCATTCCGGAGCACGCGGCCCTGGTCGAGTTCGGCGCCGGCGCGACCACGAAGGTTCGCCTGCTGCTGGGTCATTGCAAGTTCGCGGCCTATGTCCCCGTCGACATCTCCGGGGACTTCCTGAAGGCGCAGGCGAACGGGCTGAAGCGGGATTTCCCCTCGCTCGGCATCTATCCGGTCGCAGCCGACTTCACGACGCCGTTCGAGCTGCCCAGGCAGGTCGCGTCCATGCCCAAGGTCGGCTTTTTTCCCGGCTCGACCATCGGCAATTTCGAGCCGCAGGAAGCGCAGGCTTTCCTGAAGAGCGCCCGCAAGATCCTCGGCAAGGGCGCGCAGATGATCATCGGCGCCGACCTCGAGAAAGAAGAGCGCGTGCTGCACGACGCCTATAACGATGCCGCCGGCGTCACCGCGCGCTTCAACCTCAATGTGCTGGTGCGGATCAACCGCGAGCTCGGCGGCAATTTCGACCTGTCCGCCTTCACCCACCGCGCGATCTACAATCGCGAGCGGCACCGCATCGAGATGCACCTGATCAGCAGGAAGAGCCAGACCGTGCGGCTGCTCGGCACCAGCTTCTCGTTCAAGCCGGGCGAGAGCATTCACACCGAGAACAGCTACAAATACAGCCTCGAGCGCTTCGCCGCGCTGGCGCAGGGCGCCGGCTGGCGCGTGCGGGAGAGCTGGACGGACGCGGCAAAGATGTTCTCGGTGCATGCGCTGGAGGTTGCGGAGTAGCGCCGGGGTTCAATGCCCCGCCTGCTCTTCCGGCTGAGATCCCAGCGACACCGACTCCCAGACCGCCACCACGATCATGATCGCGGTCGTCGCGACCGACAGCCAGAGCGGCGAGAGGTCGGCGGCAAACCACCACAGCGCCAGCAGCAGCATGATGCCGATGCCATGCGAGAGCTGGAGGAAGCCGCGGATCGCATGCTTGAACAGGATGGTGCCGACCAAGAACACCAGGGGCCCGCCGATCGTGCTCACGACCGTGCGCATGTCGGAGTGTCCGGCCGGATGCTTCAGCACCAGTTCGTCCGACACCGCCGTCAGGATGATGCCAGCGACGATCGGCGTGTGCAGATAGGTGTATGCGAGCCGGGCCAGCCGGCCGGATTCGGCGGACTTCGAGATGCGCTCGGAGCCGGCCTCGGCGCCCTTGTGAAAATAGATCCACCACATCGCGATGGCGCCGACCAGCGCCGAGACGAAGGCCAGGATATTGCTCGCGGTCCACTCCAGTTCAGCGAAGGTCGCGCCGTTGACCACGATGGCCTCGCCGAGCGCGATGATGACGAACAGCGAGCAGCGCTCGGCCATGTGCGCGCCTTCGACGGCCCAGGCCTCGACCGAAGAGAAGCCCAGCTTCGGGACCCAGAACCGCACCGCCGGCGAGATGTACTCCCAGCTCACCGCCGCGATCCACAGCCATAGCCGCGTATCTCCCTCGGACAGACCGCCTGCGATCCACAAGACCGCGGAAACCGAGAG
This sequence comes from Bradyrhizobium sp. CCH5-F6, assembly GCF_001556045.1. Lineage (GTDB taxonomy): Bacteria > Pseudomonadota > Alphaproteobacteria > Rhizobiales > Xanthobacteraceae > Bradyrhizobium. The sequence continues at coordinate 18,990 of NZ_LSIC01000061.1, read as the reverse complement.
CCAGGTCAGGATACGGATCGCGTTGTGCCGCACCGCGGTTTGGTGATGCGGGGTCGCGAACAGCCAGAACGCGGTACGTCCGACCTGCATGGTCGCGTAGGCAATTGCAAACCAGAGGCCACGCCCCTCGAACGCAGTGGGGATCGTGGTCGACAGCACGAGGCCGCCCAGCATCATCGCAAAGAGCAGGATGCGGACCGGCGTCAGGTCGGGATTGAGCCAGTTGGTGACCCAGGCAGTGAAGACCCAAACCCACCACACCGCCAGAAACAGCACCAGGACGTGCACCGCGCCGAGCGGCGTGAAATGGTGCAGCAGCGTGTGCGAGATCTGCGTGACGGCGAAGACGAAGACGAGGTCGAAGAACAGCTCGGCATAGGTGACGCGGCTGTGCTGGTTCGGACCGGTGACGCGAAACATCGCGCCGCGTGGATTGTCCGCAGCCATCGTCGCCCCCCGTCGCGCTTGGATCAGGTGCCGGGTACCCCGGTTTGCAGGGCAAGCGCGTGCAGCACGCCGCCCATCTGGCCGCGCAGCGACTGGTAGACGATCTGGTGCTGCTGGACGCGGGACTTGCCGCGGAAGGATTCCGAGATCACGGTCGCGGCATAGTGGTCGCCGTCGCCGGCGAGGTCACGGATGGTCACCTCGGCATCGGGGATCGCCGCCTTGATCATCGCCTCGATATCGTGGGCGTCCATGGGCATTCGGGTCGTGCTCCTTCTCTAGGCGTTCGAATCGCTGCCGGGGTCCCCTCGCCGGCAGGCCCAAACTTAGCGTGAACGGCCTTCTAGGTCACGCCTTCCGGCACTATATCCATGATCCCATCAGGATAAAGGCACGACAAAGTGCCGCGCGCGGCAGATTGATCGAAAAGGCGTGAAATCATGAAGCTTCCAGGGCCCGACCACCCCATCACCATCACCCCAAATCCCCGGCGCGTTCGTGTGACCGCGGGCGACATCGTGATCGCCGAGACCGAAAAGGCGCTGACCTTGAAGGAAGCCAGATATCCGGCGGTGCAATATGTGCCACGGGAGGACACCAACATGGCCCTGCTGGAGCGCACCGACCGTGTCACCCACTGCCCTTACAAGGGGGACGCGAGCTATTACAGCGTCAAGGCCGACGGCAAGACGCTGGACAACGCGATCTGGAGCTATGAGACCCCCTTCCCCGCGATGGCGGAGATTTCCGGCCGTCTCGCCTTCTATCCGGACAAGGTGAAGATCGAGGAAGTGGGGTAGTCTTGGATGCGTCATTCCGGGGCGATGCGAAGCATCGAACCCGGAATCCCGATATTCTTAGATGCGCAATTGCGCACCATCGTTCGGTCCTGCGGAGCGCCGGAATGGGTACTGCAACTACGCCCTGAAGATCGTGAGCCCCAGTACCAGCAGCACCAGGAAGATCACCACGAAGACGTAGAACAGGAAACGGGCGATGTCGGCGGAGGCGGCCGAAATGCCGGTGAAGCCGAGCACGCCGGCCACGATCGAGACCAGGAGGAAGATCAGCGCCCATTTCAGGATCGTCATCGCCAGCTCCAAACTGCCGCTTTCGTGCGGCCCTCGCCATCCGGCGGATGCCAACGTGGTTGCGCGGAACTGGTTCCTAGAGGTAGTCCGGGGCCCTTGCTGAATCAGGTTCCCGGCGGCAGAGTCCGGCCGAGACAGAAAGTGTGGGCGGCCACGATGACGATGTCACATTCAGCGACGATCGGCGCAGAAGTGCATGCCGCGCCGCAGAGCAAGGTGCGCAATTTGGCGATTGATCGCGCCCGCACCTTCCTGACCCTGGTGGTGCTGCTGCATCACGCGGTGATCCCCTATACTTATTTTGGTCATACCGATCCGACCTATTTCTTCGGCTTCGACATGATCGTGCTCGCCACCGACAGTTTCTTCATGGCGATGTTCTTCTTCCTGTCGGGGTTGTTCGCCTGGTCCGGCATCGCCCGGAAGGGAGTCCGGAGCTACATGGCAGATCGCCTGCTTCGGCTTGGCCTACCGTTCGCGATCTGCGCCCTTACGGTCATTCCGCTCGCCTACTACGCGATCTCCCTGCGGCAGCATCCCGAGATCGGGTTTGCGGAATTCTGGTGGAATATGGTCACGAAGGGCCCGTGGCCTAGCGGGCCGATCTGGTTCCTGTGGGTCTTGTTCGGCTTCGACCTGGTGGCCTGCCTGATGTACCGGCTGTCACCCAATCTGCTCGATCCCATCAATCGCCTCTCGCTGCATGGTCGCCGCCGGCCCGCCGTGTTCTTCGCGGTCATGCTGGCGGTCACGGCGGCGTTCTACATTCCCGGGCGGGTTCACTTCGGACCGAGCAACTGGTTCGAGTTCGGGCCGTTCTCGGTCCAGCACGGGCGCGTGATGCTGTATGCGACTTACTTCTTTTTCGGTGCCGGCATCGGCGTTGCGCAAATGGATCGCGGGCTGCTAGCTGTCGACGGCCGCATGGCGAAGGTCAGCTGGGACTGGATGGTGCTGGCGATCGTTCCGTATTGCCTCTTGTGGGTGCTGATCTTCATCAAGCGCGAAATACTGGGCAACCCGTCGCCTTTGCCGGACTGGTATGAAGCGCTCTATGCCATCTTCTTCACTGTCTTCAGCGTGGCCATCATGTTTCTGATCTTGGCCTTCTTTCAGAGATTCAAGCAATCAGGCTCGGCCAGGCTGCTCGATCCAATGCAGGGCGACGCGTTCGGCATGTTCCTGGTGCACTATCCGATCGCGCTGTGGCTGCAATACTGGCTGTTCGACTATGACCTGCCGGCGATCGTCAAGGCCACGATCGGGTTTGTGCTGACTGTCGCGGCGAGCTGGGCGCTGACGCGAGCGTTGCGGCAGATCCCGGGGGCATCGAAAGTGTTGTGAGGCGCGGTCTCTCCACTCGTCATTGCGAGCGCAGCGAAGCAATCCAGAATCCCTCCGCGGAGGTAGTCTGGATTGCCTCGTCGCTTTGCTCCTCGCAATGACGACGTGTGTGGCAGCGCCTTACGCCGCCTTGCCGCCCATATAGTCCGGCAGCCACCGCTCGAACGATGCCCGCAAGCTGTCGATCGCAACCGGCGCCTCGCCCGCGATGGCAATTGCGTCCCCGCCGGTCGTGCCGATACGCACGCAGGGCACCTCGCAGCCGCGCATCTTGGCGAGCACGCGGCCTGCCTCCGCTTCCGGCACGGTGACGAGATAGCGCGCCTGATCCTCGCCGAACCAGTAGGCTTGCGGCACCAGCGCAGTCGGCGCCGCCAGCAGCTTGGCACCGATGCCGCTCGCCATCGCCATCTCGGCGAGCGCGATCAGGAGGCCGCCGTCGGAGAGGTCGTGCACGGCGGTCGCAGTGCCCGCATGGATCATGCCGCGCACGCAATCGCCGTTGCGCTTCTCGGCGGCGAGATCGACCGGCGGCGGTGCGCCCTCCTCGCGGCCGCAGATGTCGCGCAGGTAGACGGACTGGCCGAGCCAGCCGTGAGTCTCGCCGATCAAGAGGATCGCCTCGCCTTCGGCCTTGAAGGCGAGCGAAGCTGACTTGGTGAAATCGTCGAGCAGGCCGACGCCGCCGATCGAGGGCGTCGGCAGGATCGCGCGGCCGTTGGTCTCGTTGTAGAGGGACACGTTGCCCGAGACGACCGGGAAATCCAGCGTACGGCAGGCTTCGGAGATGCCCTTCAGGCAGCCGACGAACTGGCCCATGATCTCCGGCCGCTCGGGATTGCCGAAATTGAGGTTGTCGGTGATCGCGAGCGGCCGGAGATCATGGGCCAGATCGCGAGCGGCTTGCCGCCGACGGCGGTGATGTTGCGCCAGGCTTCCGCCACCGCCTGCTTGCCGCCTTCGAACGGATCGGCCTCGCAATAGCGCGGCGTAACGTCGACGGTCAGCGCCAGGCCCTTCGGCCCGTCCTGCACGCGCACCACGGCGGCATCGCCGCCGGGGCGCTGCATGGTGTTGCCGAGGATGACGTGGTCGTACTGCTCCCAGACCCAGCGCTTGCTGCACATATCCGGCGTGCCGATCAACTTCTCCAGCGCAGCGCCGAGGCCCATCGGCGCCGGCACATCTCGCGCGTGCACGACCGGCAGCGCCGCGGATGGGACATGCGGGCGGTCATAGAGCGGCGCCTCGTCGCCGAGCTCCTTGATCGGCAGGTCGGCCATGACGTCACCGCCATGCTTGACCACGAAACGCTTGCTCGGCGTGGTGTAGCCGACCACCGCGAAGTCGAGTCCCCACTTCCGGAAGATCGCCTCGGCTTCCTGCTCCTTCTCGGGCTTGAGCACCATGAGCATGCGCTCCTGGCTCTCCGAGAGCATCATCTCGTAGGCGCTCATGCCGGTCTCGCGGGTCGGCACCGCGTCGAGATCGAGGTCGACGCCGAGGTCGCCCTTGGCGCCCATCTCCACCGCCGAACAGGTCAGGCCCGCCGCGCCCATGTCCTGGATGGCGATGACGCAGCCCTTTTCCATGATCTCGAGGCAGGCCTCCAGCAGCAGCTTCTCGGCGAAGGGATCGCCGACCTGCACGGTCGGGCGCTTCTCCTCGGACTTGTCGTCGAACTCGGCCGACGCCATCGAGGCGCCGTGGATGCCGTCGCGCCCCGTCTTGGAGCCGAGATAAACGATCGGCATGTTCACGCCGGAGGCGGCCGCATAGAAAATCTTGTCGGTGTCCGCGAGGCCCACAGCCATCGCGTTGACGAGGATGTTGCCGTCATAGCGGGTGTGAAAGCGCACCTGGCCGCCAACCGTCGGCACGCCGAAGGAATTGCCGTAGCCGCCGACGCCCGCCACGACGCCGGAGACGAGATGCCGCGTCTTCGGGTGCTCGGGAGCGCCGAAGCTGAGCGCATTGAGGCAGGCGATGGGACGTGCGCCCATGGTGAAGACGTCACGCAGGATACCACCGACGCCGGTGGTCGCGCCCTGATACGGCTCGATATAGCTCGGGTGGTTGTGGCTCTCCATCTTGAAGACCACGGCCTGGCCGTCGCCGATGTCGATCACGCCGGCATTTTCGCCGGGGCCCTGGATCACCCAGGGCGCCTTGGTCGGCAGGCCGCGCAGATGGATGCGCGAGGACTTGTACGAGCAGTGCTCGTTCCACATCGCCGAGAAGATGCCGAGTTCGGTGAAGGTCGGCTCCCGCCCGATCAGCTTCAGGATGCGCTCATACTCGTCGGGCTTGAGCCCGTGGGCGGCAACCAGTTCGGGGGTGATCTTGGGTTCGTTCTTCATGGATTCGGGGCTTTCGGCGGCGGTTGGCCGTTCTTAGGAACATCGGGCGGCTTGGAAAAGCCCTTTATGGCGCATTTTCCCGCTGTCCCACGTTTTGCGCCGGGGACCCCGCGGGAACAGGAATTGCACTGCGCGAACGGATCGGATTTAAGGACTCAACACCCGCAATTGAAGGCCTATTTCCTTGCACGAATTGACCAAATCACCCCCGCCGCGCCGCCCGGACCTCCACGTTGCCACCGAGGGAGAATTTCAGGGCTGGCGGACCTGGATTCGCGACAGTTTTGAGTCCCATGTCGGCCCCTTCTGGCACCGGATCGAGGCGGACGGCAGCGTCCGCTGCGCCTTCCGGGTCGAGAAAAAGCACCTCAACGGCTCCGGCAACGTCCACGGCGGCTGCTTCATGGCGTTTGCCGACTATTGCCTGTTCGCAATCGCCACCCACGAGCTGGACGGACCGGCGGTGACGACCAATTTTGCCTGCGATTTTCTCGACGCGGCCCGCGAGGGCGAGCTGGTCGAATGCGTCGGCGAAGTGTCTCGCGCCGGCGGCTCGCTGATCTTCCTGCGCGGGAGGCTGACATCCGGCGGACGGCCGCTGTTCACCTTCTCCGGTACGATCAAGCGGGTGAAGCGGAAACCGGCACCACAGCCAAACGCATAGCTCGACCGCTTCCCTTTTCGTGCCCCCTCGCCCACAGTTGGCCGAGCGCTCGTGCGCCGGGGAGCAGGAACAAGGTGCCGCAGAGCACATCGAAGGCGGGTCGCGCGGCGGCATCCGCATCAACGCCGTTGCCGTCCATGCCCGCCACCGGCGCGCGCAGCTGGCGCGACTACGCCTTGTTGCTCGCGCTGGCTTGCTGCTGGAGCTCCACCTATCCGCTGGCGAAGCTGGCGTTGGATACGATCCCTCCCATCACCTTCATCTCTGCGCGCTCGCTGATCGCGGCCGCCTTCCTGTTCGCAATCCTGTGGATGCGCGGCGTCAGGATCCCGACCGACGCAAAAGCCTGGAAACTGTTCGCGACCCAGCAATTGATCAACTCGACCTTCCCGTTCCTGATCATCACCTGGTCGCAGCAATATGTGCCCGCGTCGAACACGGTCGTGCTGGCCTCGACGACGCCGATCTTCGCGTTCCTGATCACCTCGCTGATCACGCGGCACGAGCCGGCAACGCTGCTCAAGCTCGCCGGCGCGATCCTCGGACTTGCCGGGACCATCGTTATCGTCGGCCTCGATGCGCTGCGCGGCTTCGAAAGCGAGATCGTGGCGGAGATCGCGATCCTGCTCGCCACCATCTCCTTTGCCTGCGCGACGATCTTTGGCCTCAGGCTGTCGGACTACGACCCGATGGTGGTCGCGGCCGGCTCGCTGCTGTTCGGCGGCATGATCCTGCTGCCGCCCTCGCTGCTGATCGACCAGCCCTGGACGCTGCACCCGACGCCGACCGCGATCGTCGCCACCATCGTCATGGGCATCGTCTCCAGTGCGCTGGGGTTGATGCTGTTCTATGTCTGCCTCGGCAGGCTCGGCACGCTGACGACGAACGCGCAGGGCTATTTGCGCATTCCGATCGGCGTTGGCCTCTCCGTGCTGCTGCTCGGCGAAAGCGTGCCGTCGAATTTGGCGCTGGGCCTGCTGCTCGTGATGGCCGGTGTCGCCGCGATGACGGTGCCCGCGGAGCGGCTGAAATTGCGATGAAGCTGGATGAGCCTTGCTTGAATCGGTCCGGGCCCAGCACACGGATCACCTCTCCCGCAGGCGGAAGAGGGAGCCGAGTCCGGCCACCGCTCACGTCGAGAGCTGCTTCTCCGCGATCGACAGCCACTCGGCCTGAGTCTTGCGCAGATATTTCGGCGCGCGGCGCATCTGGATCAGCAACTCGTTGAAGACCATCCGCGCCTCGGCACTGCGGCCGACCGTTTGCAGCAGCAGACCGTAGCGCACCCGTGCTTCGGCGCCGGGAAAATAGCTGGAGAGAGCGTGATATTCCTCGAGCGCCTCGTCGAGACGCCCGACCTCGGTGAGAGCGCGGGCATACAGGAGATGCGCGTCGGCGGAATCGAAATCCGGCCATTGCTTCTGGAGATCATCGAGCGTCGCGAGCGCATCGGCGGGGCGCTTGGCGGCAAACTCGGTCTGCGCCTTGCGGAGCGCATAGGCGGGATCGTGGCCCATAGGCAGCTTCAGGATGTGATCATAATGCGCTTCCGCTTCGGTGAACCGGCCGATATTTGCGCACTCCTCCGCCAGCGCCGCGCGATTGGCGATGGTGTCGGCGCCGGTCAACCGGTCGGACAACTCGCGATAGCGCTTCTCGGGATCGAGGCGATTGGCGACACGCTGGCGCGCCTGGCGCGCGCCGGGGCTGGAGAACCATTCGGGAATGAGCTCGACCGCGATATAGGCCAGCGCCCCCATCAGAGGCACCATCAGGATGATGAAGGCCCAGGGCCGCAACCGTCCGGTCCGCGAGGCGTGATAGATCAGACTGATATCGAGCAGCAGAACGACCAAAGCGACGGGCATGTGACATCCACGAGCACAACGAAAGCGTCGGCCTCCTGATATCGCAGCTGAAGCGATGAAACAACTTTGAGTTGCCATCACCCGCTGAAATCAGCGAACCCGCACGCCGCGCCTTGACGGCGACGAGGAGTCAGTCGTCCCAAACGCGATGCGGGTTCATGGGATTGCAGCCGAATGCATCTACTGCTTGGCGTCGTCCGCCAGCATCTTCCGGTACTTTTCGACGTCGCGGGTCACGAGCTTCTGCAGCACCTCGGGCGTATGCTCGTCGGGATCGGGCGCAACGGTCGAGAGGTCGGCGAAGCGCTTCTTCACCGCGTCGGTTTCCACAGCCGTGCGCGCGGCGGCATTCAGCTTGGCGATGATTGCCGGCGGCGTGCCCTTGGGCGCGAACAGGCCGTTCCAGCCCTGCGCCTCGAATTCGGGCAGGCCCGCTTCAGCAGAGGTCGGCAGATCCGGCAGCGTGGCGAGCCGCGCGGTCGAGCCGACCACCAGACCCTTCACCAGCTTCTCGTTGATCGACTGCGAGACAGAGGCCGCCGCATCGCAGACGCCGTCGATCTGGCTGCCGACGGCATCGGTCAGCGCAGGCGCGGCGCCGCGATAGCCGACCAGTGTCGCGTCGATCCCGGCAGCGGTCACGAAGCTCTTGCAGATCAAATAGTTCGAGGAGCCGACGCCGGCATGGCCGAGATTGATCTTGCCCGGGTTGGCCTTGGCGTAGGCGATGAATTCCTTGAGGTCCTTGGTCGGAAAGTCCTTGCGCAGAGCGATGATGCCGAACGTCTTCGCCACCATGGCGATCGGCACGAAGGATTCAGGCGTGAACGGCAGTTTTGGATAGATCGTGTAGGCCGCGGCATTGGTGCCGGCATTGCCAATCGCGATGGTGTAACCGTCGGGCTCGGCCCGGGAGGCCCGCGCCAGCGCGGTCGAGCCGCCGGCGCCGGCAACGTTCTCGATCACGATGGTCTGGCCGAGGGCGATGCCCATCTGCTCGGCAACCGCACGCGCGATCACGTCCGAGGTGCCGCCGGCCGCGAACGGCACGATCATGGTGATCGGGCGTTTGGGGAAGTCCTGCGCGAATGCGGCCGTCGCGATCACAATGACGGCGACGGCGGCGGACAGCCGCTTCAGCACGGACGAGATCACGCAGCCTTTTCCAGGTGCTGGACGAGGCCGGCGAACAGGCCGCGGCCGTCGGTGCAGCCCATGATGTCTTCGACGTGGTTTTCCGGATGCGGCATCATGCCGAGCACGTTGCCACCGTCGTTGACGATGCCGGCGATGGAGTGCGCCGCGCCGTTGATGTTGTGGCTCTCGTCGACCACGCCGTCAGCCGAGCAGTAGCGATAGAGCACCCGCCCCTCGCCTTCGAGCCGCTTGATGGTCTCTTCGTCCGCCTCGTAGTTGCCCTCACCGTGGGCGACGGGCACGCGGATCACCTGCCCGGCATTGTAGCCACGGGTGAACGGCGTATCGGAGCGCTCGACGCGCAGATGCACGTCCTTGCAGATGAATTTCAGCCGCGCGTTGCGCATCAGGACGCCGGGCAGCAGGCCCGACTCGCAGAGGATCTGGAAACCGTTGCAGACGCCGAGCACGAGGCCGCCCTTGCCCGCATAGTCGCGCACCGCATCCATTACCGGGGCGCGCGCCGCGATCGCGCCGCAGCGCAGGTAATCGCCGTAGGAAAAGCCGCCCGGCACCACCACGAGATCGGTCCCCGCAGGCAGCGACGTTTCGGCGTGCCACACCATCGCGGGCTCGCTGCCCGAGATCAGCCTCAACGCACGCGCCATGTCGCGCTCGCGGTTGATTCCGGGAAAGACGAGGATGGCGGCTTTCATGGCAGAGGTTCCGATGGAGCTGGGAATCGGGGTTGGCCAACGGGCCAATTCGTGAAGAGACATAACCATTTGACGGGGATTTTACCAGTGCTAGCCTCAGCAGAGGGCCTTGTACACAGGCCATCGTCGCACGCAGTCTGGCCGATCGATCGCCTGGGATTGAAGCCATGAATGTCCCGTCGCTGCCCACATCCCCCGCCGAACCGGTGTCCACCGAGGGGGTCGTTGCCGCCGGCGCCTATGTCGATGGCCGGCGCGTCGCCAACATCGCCATCAGCGAGGCCTCGAGCTGGCGGGCCAAGCCCGGCCACGTGGTCTGGATCGGCCTGCACGAGCCGGACATGACGCTGCTCGGCGCGGTGCAGAAGCAGTTCGACCTGCACGAGCTCGCGATCGAGGACGCCAACCACGCCCATCAGCGGCCCAAGATCGAGCAATATGGCGAGGCCCTGTTCATCGTCGCGCGCACGGCGCAACTGATCGAGGGCCGGATCGCCTTTGGCGAGACGCACATCTTCATCGGCGAAGGCTATCTGGTCTCGGTGCGCCACGGCGCCTCGACGTCCTACACACCGGTACGCGAACGCTGCGAGAGCTGCCCGCGGGCGCTCGCGCGCGGCGAGGATTACATCCTCTACGCCATTCTCGATTTCATCGTCGACAATTACTCGCCCGTGCTCGAGAGCATCCACGACGAGGTCGAGGGCATCGAGGACGACGTGCTCTCCAAGCCGCTCAGCAAGGCGCAGATCGAGCGGCTCTACATGCTGCGCCGCGACCTGCTGCGGCTCAGGACCGCGATCGGCCCGCTGGTGGAGGTCTGCCGCCGGCTCGAGCATGACGAGCTGGCGATGGTGCGGCAGGCCATGCAGCCGCTGTTCCGCGACGTCACCGACCACGTCCGCAACATCCAGGAACGCATCGATTCCATGCGCGAGGTGCTAGCGTTCGCCTTCGAGGCGAGCCTGCTAGTCGGCCAGGCCCAGGAGACGGCGGTCTCCAAGAAGCTCGCCTCGTGGCTCGCGATCATCGCCATCCCGACCGCGCTCGCCGGCATCTACGGCATGAACTTCAAGCACATGCCGGAGCTGGAATGGGAGTACGGCTATTACATGCTGCTCGGCGTGATGCTGACGGCATGCGGCTCGCTGTACTGGCGTTTTCGGCGGGTGGGTTGGCTGTGAGCATTGCCTTGTAGCCCGGATGGAGCGAAGCGCAATCCGGGACAGTGCCACCGCGGATCGACCCGGATTTCGCTTCGCTCCATCCGGGCTACGAGCGCAGGCCTAGCTGATCAGCTCGACCCGATAATTCTCGATCACGGTGTTCGCCAGCAGCTTGTCGGCGGCCTCCTTCAGCGCGGCTTCGGCCTTGGCCTTGTCGGCGCCGGCGAGTTCGATGTCGAACACCTTGCCCTGGCGGACGCTGGCGACGCCGTCGACGCCGAGCGACTTCAGCGCGCCTTCGATGGCCTTGCCTTGCGGATCGAGGATGCCCGTCTTCAAGGTAACGGTGACACGTGCCTTCACGTCCAAACCTCTCTCAGCTCTTCACCAGCACCGGGCCGGAGCCCTGCGGACGCTCGTTCTCCATGAGAATGCCGAGACGCTTTGCGACCTCGGTATAGGCCTCGAGCAGGCCGCCGAGATCCCTGCGGAAGCGATCCTTGTCGAGCTTCTCGTTCGACTTGATGTCCCACAGACGGCAGCTATCCGGCGAGATCTCGTCGGCGACGATGATGCGCATCATCTCGTTCTCGAACAGGCGCCCGCACTCCATCTTGAAGTCGACGAGGCGGATGCCGATGCCGAGGAAGAGACCTGTGAGGAAATCGTTGACGCGGATGGCGAGCGCCATGATGTCGTCGATCTCCTGCGGCGTGGCCCAGCCGAAGGCGGTGATGTGCTCTTCCGACACCATGGGGTCGTTGAGCTGGTCGTTCTTGTAGTAGAATTCGATGATCGAGCGAGGCAGCTGCGTGCCCTCCTCGATGCCGAGGCGCTGCGACAGCGAGCCGGCGGCGACGTTCCGCACCACCACCTCGAGCGGCACGATCTCGACCTCGCGAATCAACTGCTCGCGCATGTTGAGGCGGCGGATGAAATGGGTCGGCACCCCGATGTCGTTGAGGTGCTGAAACAGGTACTCCGAGATCCGGTTGTTGAGGACTCCCTTGCCCTCGATCACCTGATGCTTCTTCGCATTGAACGCGGTGGCGTCGTCCTTGAAGTGCTGAATCAGGGTACCGGGCTCGGGGCCTTCGTAAAGAACCTTTGCCTTGCCTTCATAAATGCGACGCCGACGGCTCATGGGGATGTACCGTGTTTTGTTGAAATCCATGAATTTGGTGTGCTCCGGTTGACTAGGACTACGACCCACAGCGGAGCTGCCGTGAACAGCTCGAAACCCATTCATAAACCCTTGGAAACAGAACGGGAACCAAGCCTTAGGCAACCTATCCGATTGGCAGTCCGAGCACAATCGATCCGGCCGTCCGGCGCCAACTTATACCGTCTTGCCTGCGGCTTAACGGCCCGTTGTTTTGCCGATTCGTGCTATCTATGTAGGCATGCAGCCGGGTCGCCGCAACGGAAGGCTCCCGCGCCATTCAGCAGGGGATTTGGAACAGGTATGAGCGAGTTCGACAAGCGCCAGGAAGGCTTCGAGAAGAAGTTTGCCCTCGACGAGGAGCAGAAATTCAAGGCAGAGGCCCGCCGCAACCGGCTGCTCGGCCTTTGGGCAGCCGAAAAGCTCGGCATTACCGGTGACGCCGCCACCGCCTATGCCAAGGAGGTGGTCGCGTCCGATTTCGAGGAGGCCGGCGATGCGGACGTCCTGCGCAAGATCATGGGCGATTTCGCCGCCAAGAACGTCGCCGTCACCGAGCAGGCGATTCGTGCCAGGATGAGCGAACTGCTCGCAGTGGCGGCTGCCGAGGTGAAGGCGGGGAAGTAAACCCCGCCCTTTGCTTCTATTTCAGCGTGATCTGAAAAGACATCGAGCCGCTGATATTGAAGCCCTCCGTTTGTTGGGGTCCGAATTGCCGGTTGATGTTGGTGTTGACCGACTCCATCCGGCAATCGCGGGCAAGCACCTCGCGCAGGAGATCGCATTCGCGCGCGGCCATGTCGTAGACCGTGCGCCGTGCGCGCTCCCGCAATTTCTGGGCCTCCTCGCTGTCCCCGGTCGGACCGGCGACAAAGAAGTTGATCGACGTCTGCACGCGGACCGATCCTTCCTGCCGTGAAGCACTACCGCCCTGCTCGACCATGACGCGCTGGCCAACTGACTGAGCCATGGCGGCGGTGGTCACGATCAATAGACCAATGCCTGCCGAAACAAGGAGCGAGCTGACTTTCATTGCATTGCCTGTGGTTGAAGTGACGCTCCGTTGCTAGCTCTCAGAGGTTGCGATCAGGCAAACTCTGGATCGCAAACAGCGTTGCGTCGCTTCACCACCGGTTAACCGCTCCTCACTCCTCCTTGAAGCCGTATTCCGGCACGTTGCCGCTGGCGCCGTAATATTTGTACGGCAGGAACTTGCCGCTCATCGTGATCTTGACGCGGTCGCCCTTCGGGTTGGCGACGCGTTCGATGCCCATGTCGAAGTCGATCGCCGACATGATGCCGTCGCCGAACTCTTCCTCGATCAGCGCCTTCCAGGCCGGACCGTTCACCATCACCATCTCGTAGAAGCGATAGATCAGCGGATCGGTCGGCGGCATCGGCGTGCCGGTACCGCGCATCGGCACCTCGTTGAGCATCGCAACTTCCGCCTTCGACAGGCCGAACAGCTCGCCGGCATTGGCAGCCTGCGGCTTGGTCAGCTTCATCTGGCCCATGATCGCGCCGACGATCAGCACTTCGGAATAGCCGCCGATCCTCTCGCAGATGTGCTTCCAGCTCCAGCCCTTCTCGCGCTTGATGTCGAGCAGCTTCTCGGTGAGGTCTTCGCGTTTCATGTCGGGGTCTCCTTGGGTTAGGCACTCAATCCGGGGCTGGTCCCGGGCATCCAGGTCTGCCGCGGCTCGTCGCTGCCGGCCGCGATCGTCAGTCCGGGCTTGCCGATCTGCACCACCGGCACGTTGCGCGGATCGTGATCGGGCTTTTCCGTGTTGAAGGTCTTGCTGCGCGTCACCAGGAAATCGATGATGTGATTGCGCAAGGCATAGTAGAGCGGATGGCGGTGCAGATCGGTGCGGCCGCGGTCGCGCGGCAGCGGATTCTCGACGACCTCGGCCAGCACCGCGCCCGGGCCGTTGGTCATCAGGAAAATCTTGTCGGCGAGATAGATCGCCTCGTCGACGTCATGGGTGATCATGAACGCGGTCTGCCCGGTCTCGAGGCAGATGCGCCGCACCTCGTCCTGGAGCGTGCCGCGCGTCAGCGCATCCAGCGCCGAGAACGGCTCGTCCATCAACATCATCTTCGGCGTGATCGACAGCGCCCGCGCGATGCCGACGCGCTGCTTCATGCCGCCCGACAGTTCCGAGGGGCGCTTGTGCTCGGAGCCGGTGAGACCGACGAGATCGATGAAGGTCTGCGCATGCGCCTTCACCTTGGCGCGATCCCAGCTTCGCCATTTCGAGCTGACGGCGTAAGCGACATTGCCGAGCACGGTGCGCCAGGGCAGAAGCGCGTGGCTCTGGAAGATGACGGCGCGGTCGAGGCTGGTGCCCGAGATCGCCTGCCCGTCGACGATGACGGCGCCCTCGCTCGGCGCATCGAGGCCGGCGAGAATGTTGAGCACCGTGGTCTTTCCGCAGCCGGAATGGCCGATCACACAAGCGAATTCGCCGCGCGCCATGGACAGCCACAAATTCTCGAACACGGTCGTCGTCGCGCCGCCCGTACCGGGATAACGCTTGGCGATGCCTTCGATGGAGACGAATTTGTCGGTCACTTGCCCTACTCCGGAAACGTGACCATGCGCGTGAAGCGCGCGAGGATCTGGTCGAGCAGCATGCCGACGACCCCGATCAGCAGGATCGCGATGATGACGTTGGTGATCGACAAATTATTCCACTCGTTCCAGACGAAATAGCCGATGCCTGTGCCGCCGACGAGCATCTCGGCGGCGACGATCACCAGCCAGGCGATGCCGATCGAGATGCGCATGCCGGTCAGGATCGTCGGCGCCGCCGCCGGCAGGATCACCGTGAAGGCGCGCCTGACGGTCCCCACTTCGAGCGTGCGCGCGACGTTGATCCATTCCTTGCGCACGCTCGCAACGCCGAAGACGGTGTTGAGCAGCATCGGCCAGATCGAGCAGATGAAGATGACGAAGATCGCCGAAACCGAGGAATCCTTGATGGTGTAGAGCGCGAGCGGCATCCAGGCCAGCGGCGAGATCGGCTTCAGCACCTGGATGAAGGGATCGAGCGCCTTGCTGAGCAGCGGCGACATGCCGATCAGGAAGCCGAGCGGGATCGCGACCAGCACGGCGAGCAGATAGCCGGTGCCGACCCGCGCGATGGAATAGCCGAGCTGGATGCCGAGCCCCTTGTCGTTCGGACCGTTGTCGTAGAACGGCCGCTTCAGATGATCCCAGAGCTTGGCGCCGACGTCGAGCGGCCCGGGCATCGCCGATTTGCCCTGCGTCGCGGTCAAACCCATCAGCTTGGCGTATTCCGGACTCATCGTGGCAACCGGGGCCGTCGAGCGCGTGGCGAGATGCCAGACGCCGAGGAACGCGGCGAGCAGCACGATGGAGACGAGGCCGGCGCGGAGGCGGAGAGAGGTGGTCATCTCCTCACCTCACGACGCCTTCCTGATCTTGAAGCTCGCGACGTAATCCTCCGGCTTGGCCGGATCGAACGTCTTGCCCATCACCGCGAAGGATTTGTAGCTGCTCGCAGGCGGCGACAGCCCCATCTCGGTCATCAGCTTCTTGGTGTCGGTGGCGAGGTACACCTGCTCGGCGATCGCCTTGTAATCGACCTCGCCCTTGATCTGGCCCCAGCGCTTCATCTGCGTCAGCATCCACACCGCGAAGGACTGCCAGGGGAACGGATCGAAATCGACCCGCTTGGGATCGGTCTTCACCCCGCCGAGGCCGTCGGCATAGGTGCCGGTCAGAACCTGCTCCAGCACCGTGACCGGCGCGTTGATGTAATTGGCCGGCGCGATGGCTTCGGCGATCTGCTTGCGATTCTCCGCCTTCGACGCGTAGGCGGTGGCATCGACGATGGCCCGCGTCAGCGCCGCGAAGCTGTTCGGCGCTGTCGTGATGAACTCCTTGCTGGCGGCGAAGCTGCAGCAGGGATGGCCGTCCCAGATCTCCTTGGACAGCAGATGCATGAAGCCGACGCCGTCATAGATCGCGCGCTGGCAGATGTTGTCCGGCGCGAGGAAGCCGTCGATGTTGTCGGCGCGGAGATTGGCGACCATCTCCGGCGGCGGCACCGAGCGCAGCTGCACGTCGGTATCGGGATCGATGCCGTGCTCGGCGAGATAATACCGCAGCAGGTAATTGTGCATGGAATAGTCGAAGGGGATCGCGAACTTCAGGCCCTTCCAGTCCTTCGGATCGCGCTTGTCCTTGTGCTTGGTCGCCAGCACGATGCCCTGCCCGTTGATGTTCTCGATCGCGGGAACGGCGAACGGGATGGCGTTGGCACCCAGGCCCAGCGAGATCGCAATCGGCATCGGCGCCAGCATGTGTGCGGCGTCGTATTCCTTGTTGATGGTCTTGTCGCGGATCACCGCCCAGCCGGCGGTCTTGACCACTTCGACATTGAGGCCGTGCTTGGAATAGAAACCCATCGGCGCCGCCATGATGATCGGCGTCGCGCATGTGATCGGAATGAAGCCGACCTTGAGGTCCTTCTTCTCGGGCGCGCCGGCCTGCGCGAACACCTCGGTTGCAGTCTGCAGCGGGAAGAACTGCGACAGTGCCGCAAGCGCAGTCGAAGCGCCGACCGACTTGAGGAACGCGCGCCGCGCCATGTCCTGCGGAAACATCGCGCGCATCACTGCGGAGGCGACGACGTCCTCGTAGCGCTTCTCCTCGCTCTCGACGGGGGCACAACGCAATGCCGCGGCCGATTGCTCGTGTTCGGCGGCGGAACGATGCTGGCCGCAGGCACAGCCGGCCTGCAGGCGTCGATCTGGATCAAACGGGTTGTCGAACGTGGACATCGGACCTCCTGCGCGTCATCGCAGGAGGAATTACGCAAGGAGCATGCCACCCCTTCGGCTCAGGCCAGCATGTTGATGACTCAAAGATTTCGCTGCGGCTTGGTGACTACGAAAACTCGTGATATACGAAAATTCGTAGTCGAATAACGAGATTTCGTAATGGCAACGACGCCAACGCTGGGCCCCGGCGAAGCGGCCCAAGACCTCGATTTGCGTGCCGCGGTCTTCGAATCCTCCATCGAGGCGACGCTGCTGGTCGATCCCTACGGCGACCAGATCATCGACGCCAATCCGGCCGCCTGCGCGCTGCTCGGCTACGACCGCGCGCTGCTCCGGCAGACCAGGGCCAGCATCCTTCACGCCGGCCAGCTTCCGGCGCTGACCGTCTTCACCCAGGCGGTGATGCACAAGGGCGCGTACTGGACCACCGCACTGACCCCGCGGCACGCCACGGGCGAGACTCTGCAGGTCGAATATTCGGGCTGCCTCGTCAGCCATGACGACCGCACCCTGCTGCTGCTCACCCTGACCGACCTCGAAGCGCGCCGCCGCCGCAACGTCGATGCCGCTGCCGAAGACCACATGCGCAGCGGCATCTCGACCTGGCAGCGGGTCGAGCGCGTGTTCCAGGACATCGAGCGCGAGAACCAGTTGATCCTGCGCGCCGCCGGCGAAGGCATCTATGGCGTCAACGCCGAAGGCAAGACCACCTTCGTGAACCCGGCAGCCGAACGCATGCTCGGCTGGACCGCGGAAGAGCTGGTCGGCAAGGAAATCCACCCGATCGTCCACCACACCCATCACGACGGCCGGCACTATCACAACCATGATTGCCCGATCTATGCGGCGTTCCGCGACGGCGCGGTGCACCAGGTCGACGGCGAGGTGTTCTGGCGCAAGGACGGCTCGCCGGCCTGGGTGGAATACACCTCCACTCCCATCCGCGACCGCGGTGTCGTGGTCGGCGCGGTGGTCGTGTTTCGCGACGTCAGCCAGCGGCGCGAGGCCGACGAGAAGCTGCACGCGGCGCTTGCCGAAGTCGACCGTCTGCGCGAGCGGCTCGAGCTGGAGAACGCCTATCTCCAGGAGGAAATCCGCATCGAGACCAATCCCCGCGGCATCATCGGCCAGAGCGAGGCCATCCAGAAGACGCTGCGCCAGGTCAAGCTGGTGGCGCCGACCACGGCGGCGGTAATGATCACCGGCGAATCCGGCACGGGCAAGGAGCTGATCGCGCGCGCCATCCACGAGGATTCCACCCGCAGCGACCGGCCGCTGATCCGCGTCAACTGCGCCGCGATCCCGCGCGAATTGTTCGAGAGCGAGTTCTTCGGCCATGTCCGCGGCGCCTTCACCGGCGCGACGCGCGACCGCATCGGCCGCTTCGAGCTCGCTGACGGCGGCACGCTGTTCCTCGACGAGGTCGGGGAGATCCCGCTCGAGCTGCAGGGCAAGCTGCTGCGCGTGTTGCAGGAAGGCCATTTCGAGCGCGTCGGCCAGGAGCGCACGCGCGCGGTCGATGTCCGCGTCATCGCCGCGACCAATCGCGACCTCAAGCAGGAAGTGCAGCGCGGCCGTTTCCGCGAGGACCTCTATTTTCGCCTCAACGTGTTTCCGATCGAGACCGTCCCCTTGCGCGAACGGCGCGAGGACATCCCCCTGCTCGCCCAGCATTTCCTGACGCGCGAGGGCAAGGCGCTGAAGTCGAACCTGCGTCTGTCCGAGGGCGATGCGCGGCGGCTGACCCGCTACGACTGGCCCGGCAACGTCCGCGAATTGCAGAATGTGATCGAGCGCGCTGCGATCCTGTCCCAGAACGGCCGTCTGCGCATCGATCTGCCTGACGTTTCCGGCGCACAAGTTCTGACCGGCGCCGCGCGCCCGAAGGCCGACGCCCGCCCGGCGATCATGACCTCATCCGAGATGCGCGATCACGAGCGCGCCAACATTCTCGCCGCACTCGAGGCCTGCGCGGGAAAGGTCTTTGGTCCCGGCGGCGCGGCCGAGATGCTCGATCTCAAGCCGACCACACTGGCCTCGCGGATCAAGGCGCTGGGGATTGCGCCTCGTCCGCAAGCGGCCCATCCTTCGAGACGCCCGCTTTAGGCGGGCTCCTCAGGATGAGGACGGAGCGTGCGGCAGCAGTATCAGCGTGCACTGATACCGCGTAGCCTCATCCTGAGGAGACCGCGAAGCGGTCGTCTCGAAGGACGAGGCGTGCGC
>NZ_LSIC01000060.1 GCF_001556045.1 Bradyrhizobium sp. CCH5-F6 | reverse complement strand
GATCGAGATGGAGCTAAAAGCCGCTTAACCCGTCCACTTTATCGGGGGAAGATCAGCCATGTCTTTCGTCCTCGCCATCGACCAGGGCACCACCTCCTCGCGCGCGATCGTGTTTCGCGGCGATATCTCCATCGCGGCGAAGGCGCAGCAGGAGTTTCCGCAGCATTTCCCGGCGTCGGGCTGGGTCGAGCACGAGCCCGAGGACATCTGGACCTCGACGGTGATGGTCTGCCGCGAGGCGATCGAGCAGGCCGGCATCAAGCCCAAGGATATCGCCGCGATCGGCATCACCAACCAGCGCGAAACCACCGTGGTGTGGGACCGCGCCACCGGGCAGGCGGTGCACCGTGCCATCGTCTGGCAGGACCGCCGCACCGCCGACATCTGCGCGAAACTGAAAGCCGACGGCCGCGAGCCGGTGATCTCCAGGAAGACCGGCCTGATCATCGATCCCTATTTCTCCGGCACCAAGGTCGCCTGGATCCTCGACCACGTCCCCGGTGCGCGGGCGCGCGCCGCGCGCGGCGAATTGATGTTCGGCACCATCGATAGCTACCTGCTCTGGCGGCTCACCGGCGGCAAGGTGCACGCCACCGACGCCACCAATGCCTCGCGCACGCTGCTGTTCAACATCCACACCGGCGAGTGGGACGACGAGCTACTGGAGATCATCGGCGTGCCGCGCTCGATGCTGCCCGAGGTGAAGGATTCCTCCGCCCGCTTCGGCGAGAGCACGCCCGACCTGTTCGGCGGACCCATCGCCATCTCCGGCATTGCCGGCGACCAGCAGGCCGCCACCATCGGCCAGGCCTGCTTCCGTCCGGGCATGATGAAATCAACCTACGGCACCGGCTGCTTCGCGCTGCTCAACACCGGCACCACGCCGGTCGTATCGAAGAACAAGCTGCTCACCACCGTCGCCTATCAGCTCGAGGGAAAACGCACCTACGCGCTCGAAGGCTCGATCTTCGTTGCCGGCAGCGCCGTGCAATGGCTGCGCGACGGCCTCGGCATCATCAAGCACGCCGCCGAGACCGGGCCTCTTGCCGATCAATCGGACTCCATGCAGAGCGTCTATCTCGTCCCCGCCTTCGTCGGCATGGGCGCGCCCTACTGGAATCCGCGCGTGCGCGGCGCGCTGTTCGGCCTCACCCGCAACACCGGCCCGGCCGAGCTCGCGCACGCCGCGCTGGAAAGCGTCTGCTACCAGACCTTCGACCTCTGGGCCGCGATGCGCGCGGACTGGCCGAGCTCGGAGACCGCCAGCGTCGTGCTCCGTGTCGACGGCGGCATGACCGCCTCCGACTGGACCATGCAGCGCCTCGCCGATCTCCTGGACGCCCCGGTCGATCGCCCCGTGATCCAGGAGACCACGGCGCTGGGCGCCGCCTACCTCGCTGGTCTCCAGGCCGGCGTTTATCCCGAGCCGACCAGGTTCGCCGACAACTGGCGCCTGGAGCACCGCTTCAAGCCCAACATGAGCCAGGCGACGAGAGAGCGGAAGCTCGCGGGCTGGGCGAGAGCTGTGAAGGGCGTGCTGGCGAGCGACGAGGGGGAGGGGTAGGGCGCGCACTTCGTAGCCCGGATGAAGCGAAGCGAAATCCGGGACCGCTGCCGCGTGTGGCGCAAATCCCGGATTACGCTGCGCTCCATCCGGGCTACACGCACTCTCTCTCAACCGTGATTGCGAGGAGCCCTTGCGACGAAGCAATCCAGACTGTCTCCTCTGAAGGACCCTAGATTGCTTCGCTTCGCTCGCAATGACGGAGTGCGGTGCTGCTGTCGTTCCTCAAACGGAACGCCCCACCAGCCCAGTATGAACGAAAGCGACCAACCATGATCCTCCCCGACGGCTATTCCGACGTCCCAGCCGGCAAGATCGCCGCCGTCGTCACCCATCTGGAGATGACTGCACCTCCCGCGCGCCGCGCCGATCCGCCCGGCAGCTGGACCCTGCGCAAGGTCGATGCCCCCACGCTTCCCTGGTACCGCGATCTCTTCCGCCGCGTCGGCGAGGATTGGCTGTGGTTCTCGCGACCACGCATGACCGACACCGAGCTTGCCGCGATCATCCACGCACCGGGCGTTGAAGTCTACGCACTGGTCGCGGATGGTCGCGACGAAGGCTTGCTCGAACTCGACTTCCGCGAGCCCCGCCAGTGCGAGCTGACCTATTTCGGCGTCACCGCTGGGCTGATCGGCACCGGCGCCGCCCGCTTCCTGATGAACCGCGCGCTGGAGATTGCCTGGTCGCGCGACGTCGGCCGCGTCTGGGTGCACACCTGCACCCTCGACCATCCCTCCGCCGTCGCGTTCTACCAGCGCTCCGGCTTCCGCGCCTTCCGCCGCCAGATCGAGATCGCCGACGACCCTCGCCTCGACGGCACGGCGCCGCGAACGGCAGCGAAGCATGTCCCGATCATCGAGTAAGTGCACGGCTGCGTCCCCACCGTCATTGCGAGGAGCACTTGCGACGAAGCAATCCAGCAGGCTGTAGCTCGGATGAGAGCAGCGATATCCGGGGGAAGCGCTCACGAGAGCCCCGGCCGATTGTCCATTGATCCCGCCTTGTTGCGTCGTGCGCAATGCTCTTGTTCCAAGAAATTTGTTGCGGCGCCTGCGCATTGGCGATGAACTGGGCGCCCCTGCCGTGTTCAACGATTGAGAAGAGCGAGAACCATGTTCCTGATCGGCCAATATGATTCCCCCTTCGTCCGCCGCGTCGCGATTGCGCTGCGGCTCTACGGGCTCGCCTTCGAGCACAGGCCGTGGTCGACCTTTGGCGATGCCGACAAGATCGCGCCGTATAATCCGCTGCGCCGGGTGCCGACGCTGGTGCTCGACGACGGCGAGGCGCTGATCGAGAGCACGATCATCCTGGATTATCTCGACGAACTCGTCGGCCCCGAGAAGGCGATGCTGCCGCGCGGCGGCGCGGAGCGGCGCAGGCATTTGCGCATCTGCGCGCTCGCCTCGGGCCTCGGCGACAAGGCGGTGAGCCTGCTCTACGAGCGCGTGCTGCGGAAAGAGCAGCTCGCGCTATGGGTCGAGCGTTGCCAGGCGCAGATCGGCGACGTCCTGAAGGTGCTCGAGGCCGAGCGCGCCAAGGTGACGACGCCGTACTGGCTGGGTGACCGCATTGGCCATGCCGACGTCGCGGTGGCCTGCGTCCTCCGCTTCACCCGCGAAGCGCATCCGCAATTGTTCGACGCGTCACGCTATCCGGCGCTCAGTGCACATGCCGAGCGCTGCGAGGCACTGGCGCCGTTCAAGGAGATCGTGCAGCCGCTGGCCCCGCCGAAGGGGTAGGGCCCATTTTACCCCCTGGAGAAGAGGGCTGTCGCATACGAGTTCTTGGCTGGACCTGAGCGCGCGCCTCGTCCTTCGAGACGACCGCGGAGCCGGTGATCGGGCCGCGCTATGCGCGGACCCGGTGGCGGTCTCCTCAGGATGAGGCTAAGTGGCACCGGTGCCCGCTGAAACTGCTGCCGCACACTCCGTCCTCATCCTGAGGAGCCGCGCTCTTCGCGCGGCGTCTCGAAGGATGGCCGCAGGGAGAAGCTCTCGAATGCGATGGACCGGTCCCGCATCTCGCTTCGCTCATGCGGGCTACAGGCGAGAGCAATCAATACGGGCCGGAGCGTGCAACGCCCACAGCAGCCGATGATGAAATACTACTGCTGTTTTGCCCGACGCCGCAACTCCGCTTCGGTAAAATCGAAATTACTGAGCGTTTTCAACCCCATCGCTACTGTGCATGGGGTTGTTTTCGCAGTTTTTGTTTGGAGGCGCGCCTAACCCGCCCCGGCGCGCTTCTTCTGCCAGACCAGATGCACCGCGCAGGTGCAGCCCGGCGGATGCGAGGCGAGGTCCTTGGGGGCCTCGTCATTCGCGGGCGTTCCTACGAAAGCCTTGTCGCTCGCGCTCTGCTGCGACGGGATGTAGTTCAGCACCGGCGCGAGCCAACGCTCGGCTTCTGCCACCGTCATGCCCTTGCGTGCCGCGTAGTCCTCGACCTGGTCGCGCTCGATCTTGCCGACGCCGAAATAATAGCTCTCGGGGTTTGCGAAATAGAGGCCCGATACCGACGAGCCCGGCCACATCGCAAAGCTCTCGGTCAGCTTCACGCCGGCCGTGTTCTCGGCATCGAGCAATTCGAACAGCGTCGCCTTCTCGGTGTGATCGGGCTGGGCGGGATAGCCCGGCGCGGGGCGGATGCCCTGGTACTTCTCCAGGATCAGTTCCTCGCTGGAGAGCGCCTCGTCCGGCGCGTAGGCCCAGAACTCGCGGCGCACGCGGGCATGCATGGCTTCCGCGAACGCCTCGGCGAGGCGGTCGGCCAGCGCCTTGCACAGGATCGAGGAGTAGTCGTCATTGGCCATCTTGAAGCGGTCGGCGACTGCATCCTCGCCGATGCCGGCGGTGACGACGAAGCCGCCGATATAGTCGGGCACGCCGGCGGGCGCGATGAAGTCGGCGAGCGCCGCGTTGAAACGGCCCTCGCGCTTCTCGAGCTGCTGGCGCAGCGTGTGCAGCGTCGCGATTGGCTTGGTCCGACTCTCGTCGGCATAGAGCACGATGTCGTCGCCTTGCGCATTCGCCGGCCAGAAGCCGATGGTCGCCCGGGCCCGGAACCATTTCTCCCTCACGATGGTGTCGAGCATCTTGCGCGCGTCGTCGTAGAGGGAGCGCGCGACCTCGCCCACCTTGGCGTCGTCGAGGATGGCGGGGAAGCGTCCCGCGAGCTCCCAGGTCTGGAAGAACGGCGTCCAGTCGATGTAGGGCACGAGCTCGGCGAGATCGTATTCGTCGAAGCTGCGGGTGCCGAGGAAGGTCGGCTTCACCGGCTTGCTCTTGGCGAAGTCGACCGGCACGCGGTTGGCACGGGCGTCAGTCAGCTTCAGGCGCTTCTTGTCGGCCTGCGCGCGCAGATGCGCCTCCGAGATCTTGGCGTATTCGGCCCGCACCTCGGCGGCATAGGCCTCGCGCTTCTCCGGCGAGAGCAGCGCGGATGCGACGCCGACGGCGCGGCTGGCGTCGTTGACGTGCACGACGGGACCGGCGCGATAGCTCGGATCGATCTTCACCGCGGTGTGCACGCGGCTGGTCGTCGCGCCGCCGATCAGCAGCGGCAGTTTGAGGCCCTCGCGCTGCAACTCGCCGGCGAAGAACGCCATCTCGTCGAGCGAGGGCGTGATCAGGCCCGAGAGCCCGACGATGTCGGCCTTCTCCGCCTTCACGGTCTCGACGATCTTGGCGGCCGGCACCATCACGCCGAGATCGATGACCTCGAAATTGTTGCACTGGAGCACGATGCCGACGATGTTCTTGCCGATGTCGTGGACGTCGCCCTTCACCGTCGCGAGCACGATCTTGCCGGCGGACGAGGAGCCCTCCGTGCCGATGCCGTTGGCGAGGTTGCGCGCCTTCTCCTCCTCCATGAACGGCATGAGGTAAGCGACGGCCTGCTTCATGACGCGGGCGGACTTCACGACCTGCGGCAGGAACATCTTGCCGTCGCCGAAGAGATCGCCGACGACGTTCATGCCCGCCATCAGCGGTCCCTCGATCACGTCGAGCGGACGCGAGGATGTCTTGCGGGCTTCCTCGGTATCCTGCTCGATGAACTCGGTGATGCCGTGCACCAGCGAATGCGACAGCCGCTTCTCCACCGGCCATTCGCGCCAGGCGAGATCGGCTTCCCTGCTTTCCGTCTTCTTGCCGCGGAATTTTTCGGCGAGCGCCAGCAGGCGTTCGGACGCACCGGGATCGCGGTTGAGGACGACGTCCTCGCAGGTCTGGCGCAGCTCGGGATCGATGTCGTCATAGACGATCATTTGCCCGGCATTGACGATGCCCATGTCCATGCCGGCCTTGATGGCGTGATAAAGGAACACCGAGTGCATGGCCTCGCGCACCGGCTCGTTGCCGCGGAACGAGAACGACAGGTTGGAGACGCCGCCGGAGACATGAGCGCCGGGCAGGTTCTGCCGGATCCAGCGCGTCGCCTCGATGAAGTCGACGCCGTAATTGTTGTGCTCCTCGATGCCGGTCGCGATCGCGAAGATGTTCGGATCGAAGATGATGTCCTCGGGCGGGAAGCCGACGCGGTTGACGAGGATGTCGTAGGCGCGCTTGCAGATCTCGGTCTTGCGCGCGAAGGTGTCGGCTTGGCCGACCTCGTCGAAGGCCATGACGACGACGGCCGCGCCGTGGCGGCGGGCGATCTTGGCTTCAAGGATGAACTTCTCCTCGCCTTCCTTCATCGAGATCGAATTGACGACCGGTTTGCCCTGCACGCATTTCAGGCCGGCCTCGATCACCGAGAATTTCGAGGAATCGACCATGACCGGGACGCGGGCGATGTCGGGCTCGGCGGCGACGAGGTTGAGGAAGGTCACCATCGCCGCTTCGGAATCGAGCAGACCCTCGTCCATGTTGACGTCGATGATCTGCGCGCCGTTCTCGACCTGGTCGCGCGCGACCTGCAGCGCGGCGGTGTAGTCGCCGGCGGTGATCAGCTTGCGGAAGCGGGCCGAGCCGGTGACGTTGGTGCGCTCGCCGACGTTGACGAAGGGAATCGCGTCCGTCAGCACGAACGGCTCGAGGCCGGAAAGCCGCAGGCGCGGCGCGACCTCCGGCACGATGCGCGGCTTGTGCGGGGCGACCGCAGCGGCGATCGCCGCGATATGGTCCGGCGTGGTGCCGCAGCAGCCGCCGACGATGTTGACGAGGCCGTCGCGGGCGAACTCGCCGATCAGACGCGCCATATAGTCGGGCGTCTCGTCATACTGGCCGAACTCGTTGGGCAGACCGGCATTGGGATAGGCGCACACCAGCGTATCGGCGACGCGGCCGATATCGGCGATATGCGCGCGCAGATCCTCGGCGCCGAGCGCGCAGTTGAAGCCGATGGTGATGGGTTTCGCGTGCCGCACCGAATTCCAGAACGCCTCCGGCATCTGGCCAGAGAGGAGGCGGCCGGATTTGTCGGTGATGGTGCCTGAGACCATCACCGGCACGTCGATGCCGAGCTCTTCGGTGATCTCGGCGATCGCATAGAGCGCCGCCTTGGCGTTGAGCGTATCGAAAATGGTCTCGACCAGCAGAAGATCGACGCCGCCCTCGATCAGCCCGCGGATCTGCTCGCCGTACGACTTGCGCAGATCGTCGAAGGTGACGGCGCGGTAGCCGGGATTGGAAACGTCCGGCGAGATCGAGGCGGTGCGGTTGGTCGGCCCGATGGCGCCCGCGACGAAGCGCGGCTTGCCGTCTTCGGCGGCGACGCGCCGTGCGGCATTGCCGGCGAGGCGGGCGCCTTCGCGCGCCATCTCGTAGACGATGCCGGTGAGGTCGTAATCGGCCTGTGCGATCGAGGTCGTGGAGAAGGTGTTGGTCGCGACGATGTCGGCGCCGGCGCGCAAATAAGCAGCGTGGATGTCTTCGATCGCCTGCGGCTGGGTCAGGATCAACAGATCGTTGTTGCCGCGCAGGTCGCGATGAACGTTCTTGAAGCGCTCGCCGCGGAAGGCGGCTTCGTCGAGCTGGAGGTTCTGGATCATCGTGCCCATGGCGCCGTCGAGCACGAGGATGCGTTCGCGCGCGGCGGCGAGGAGGGCGGTTCGCTTGGGAGACGTCGATACGGTCATGTCGTCTTACGCCGCCTTCTGCGCGCTCTTGGCGCGAATGCCGAGCAAATGGCTGATCGCGAACACGAGATCGGCGCGGTTCATGGTGTAGAAATGGAAGGTGTCGACGCCGTGCTTGGCCAGCTTCTGCACCTGGCCGGCCGCGACGGTCGCGGCCACCAGCTTGCGGGTCTCCGCATCGTCGTCGAGGCCCTCGAACTTCGCGGCGAACCAGTCCGGCACAGTGGTGCCGGCGCGGGTGACGAAGGCTCTCGCCTGCTTGAAATTGTGCATGGGCATGATGCCCGGCACGATCGGAATGTCGATGCCGCGGGCGCGGACGCGGTCGAGATAGCGGAAGTAGAGGTCGTTATCGAAGAACACCTGCGTGATCGCGCGCGTCGCACCCGCATCGACCTTGGCCTTGAGCGTGTCGATGTCGGCGTCGAAGTCGCGCGCTTCGGGGTGCTTCTCGGGATAGGCCGACACGCTGATTTCGATATCGCCGTGCCGCTTCTTGATTCCCGCGACGAGGTCGGCCGAGCTCTGGTAGCCGTCGGGATGGCTCGAATAGGGCGTGCCGATGCCGCCGACCGGATCACCGCGCAAGGCCACGATGTGGCGGACGCCGACCTCGTGATAGCGGTCGACGATCTCGTCGATCTCGCCGCGCGAAGCCCCGACGCAGGTCAGATGCGCGGCGGGCAGCAGCGCGGTCTCTTGCAGGATGCGGGCGATGGTCGAATGCGTGCGCTCTCGGGTCGAGCCGCCGGCGCCGTAGGTTACCGAGACGAATTTCGGCTCGAGCAGGGCGAGCCGGTTGATGGTGTCCCAGAGATTGCGCTCCATCTCCTCGGTTTTCGGCGGAAAGAACTCGAAGGAGATCGCCGGCCGCTTCAGGTACCCGTCGGCTGTCGCAGGCGTCGTCACGTCAGTCATGGCACCACTCACTCCAATTTCCGCCGGCCCTGGGGGTCTAGCTTGGGAGTGCCTAAGATAAGGCAAAGGCAGATTGGTCGACAGCCCATCCCTGATGGGAAGTGGCCCACTATCCCGATGGAAATGTGAATTTCAGGACAGAAATACTCTTCTGTGGGAAGACGGTAAAGCAGATTAATATATTTATAGTACAATAGCTTATATGATTTTTTGCGCCTTCGCTTTGTTGGTTTTGGTGGTGGGCGGTGTGGAGTTAAAGTTTTGCGGATATGATTTGGCCCAACGGGCATCTTCCGCGACGGCCCGCTCGTCCGTACCGTCAGACCTGCGCAGCCCGCCATTGCCGCCACACGGTCCTCCATTACGTTAGCGCGCCATGATCCCGCTCTCAGTTCTCGACCTCTCCGTCGTCACCACGGGCACCAAGCCCGCCGCGGCGTTGCGCAACAGCATCGATCTGGCGCGCCATGTCGACGGGCTCGGCTATGTCCGCTACTGGCTCGCCGAGCATCACAATCTCGCCTCCGTCGCGAGTCCCGCGCCCGACGTGATGATCGGGCAGATCGCGGCGGTGACGAAGCACATCCGCGTCGGCTCCGGCGGCGTGATGCTGCCCAACCACGCTCCGCTGGTGGTCGCCGAGCGCTTCAAGATGCTGGAGGCGCTGTTTCCCGGCCGGATCGATCTCGGCCTTGGCCGTGCTCCGGGCACCGACGGGGCCACCGCCTACGCGCTGCGCAGCCGGCTCGACCGTCGCGAGGGCGACGATTTCCTGGAGCGGCTGCACGAATTGATCTTGTGGGAGACCCGCGAATTCCCCGCGGGACACCCCTACAACAACGTCGTCGCCATGCCTGACGACACCGCCCTGCCGCCGATCTGGCTGCTCGGCTCCAGCGACTATTCCTCGGAGCTGGCCGCGCAGGTCGGCATGGGTTTCGCCTTCGCCCATCATTTCGCCTCCCACGACGCGATCGATGCGATGGTGCATTACCGCAATCGTTTTCAGCCCTCAGCCTGGCGTGCGACTCCCCATGCCATTCTCGCGGTCGCCGTCATTGCGGCGGATACCGACGAGGAGGCAGAAAGG
>NZ_LSIC01000006.1 GCF_001556045.1 Bradyrhizobium sp. CCH5-F6 | reverse complement strand
GCGATAAACAGGGTGTTGCGACGAACGGTTGAATCCGCCCAGTACGCCGCGGCCTCTGGATACGTCTTCTGTCTCTGGAATACTGGTTTCCCCGCTTTCGCGGGGAATTACAGCGATCGTGAGGAGAGAGCCTTGCGCTGATCGCGTAGTGCCATGCGGCTCGGAATGAGGGGTTAAGGCTTCAGCTCCGCGGTCGCCTGATCGAGCCAGCTCTTCGTCGCCTCGTCCAATGCCGGCCGCACCTCGGCCCGGACGCGTGCGTGGTAGGCATTGAGCCAGTCGAGCTCGTCGCGGCTCAGCATCGCGACATCGATCAGCCGGCGGTCGATCGGCGCCAGGGTCAGCGTCTCGAACGCGTTCATCGGCTTCTCGGCGCCCTGGATCTCGGCGGCGACGACCAGCTCGAGGTTCTCGATGCGGATGCCGAAACCGTCGGTCTTGTAGTAGCCGGGCTCGTTGGAGAGGATCATGCCGCGCTTCAGCGGCGTGGTGCCGAGCTTCGAGATCCGCGCCGGCCCTTCGTGGACCGAGAGATAGCTGCCGACGCCGTGGCCGGTGCCGTGCTCGAAATCGAGGCCGACGGCCCAGAGATATTGCCGTGCCAGCGTGTCGAGCTGTGCGCCCGTCGCGCCGTCGGGGAAGACCGCGCGCGCGATCGCGATATGGCCGCGCAGCACGCGGGTGAAGCGGTCGCGCATCTCGTCCGTCGGCTCGCCCACCGCCATGGTGCGCGTGACGTCCGTGGTGCCGTCTTCATATTGCGCGCCGGAATCGATCAGCAGGAGATCGCCGGGCGCGATCCGACGGTTGCTCTTGCGGGTGACGCGGTAGTGCACGATGGCGCCGTTCGGGCCGGTGCCGGAGATGGTCGGGAACGACACGTCCTTGAGTGCGCCGGTGTCGCGGCGGAAGGTCTCCAGCGCCTCGACCGCGTCGATCTCGGTGAGCTTGCCGCTTGCCGCCTCGCGGTCGATCCACGCGAGAAACCGCGCCAGCGCCACGGCGTCGCGCACATGGGCCGTCTTGGTCCCCTTGATCTCGGTGGCGTTCTTGACCGCCTTGAGCAGCGCTACCGGATCGCTGCCGCGCACCGGCTTGCCGCCGGCGCCCGCGATCAGCCGGCTCAGCGCGTCGGCCGCGGTGGCATTGTCGAGCGCGATCGATCCGCCGCTCTTGGCCAGCGCCATCAGCGTCGGCGCCAAGGCGTCCGGTTCGCGCACGTCGGCGGACTGTTCGAGATGATCGCGCGTGAGATTGGAGAGCTTGCGGTGGTCGATGAAGATGGTCGGCCGTCCCTCCTTCGGCACCAGCGCGTAGGACAGCGGCAGCGGCGTGTGCGCGACGTCGGCGCCCCGGATGTTGAACGTCCAGGCCACGGCATGGCTGTCCGACACGACCAGCGCATCGACGCCGAGCTTGGCGATCTCGCCTCTGATCTGCGTCAGCTTGTCGGCTTCCGTGACGCCGGCATGCTCGAGGCCATGCACGGCGACGGGGGCGAGCGGCGGCTGCGGACGGTCCTGCCAGATCGCATCGACCGGATTGCCGTCGACGGCGACCAGCTCGGCGCCGGCCTTGGCGCAGGCGGCGGCCAGGCGCTCGGCTGCCGCAAAAGTGTGCAGCCATGGATCGAATCCGAGGCGGTCACCAGCTTTCAGATGCGTCGATACCCAGCTCTCCGGCGGCGGATCGATCAGCGATTCCACGGTCCAGGCCTTGGCATCGACCTGCTTGGCGGCCTGAAGCGTGTAGCGGCCGTCGACGAAAATCGCGGCGTCCTGGGGCAGCACCACCGCCAATCCCGCCGATCCGGTGAAGCCGGTCAGCCAGGCGAGCCGCTCTTCCGACGGCGGCACATATTCGTTCTGCTGCTGATCGGAGCGTGGAATCACGAAGCCGGTCAGCTTGCGGCGGGCGAGCTCTTCACGGAGCGCAGCGAGGCGCGCCGTCAACGCGACGCCGGCCTCGGGCTCCTCGAATGTCTGGAAATGCGCTTCGAACATGGTGGATCACTTTAGGATCATGGGGATCGGTCCGCAATCTCGACGCATTTGGCATGGACTGTGCTTGAAAAAGTTCCATTCGAATTGAGTGGAGTAAAGGATGCGGCAGTTGCGCTTCGTCCGGATGACAGGGAAATTCGAGCAGGTGGTTCATCTCAACGGCGAGGGGACACACGATGCCAGCGTTCACGTTTGAGAAGATTTCGCCGCCGGTGCGCCGCGCCCCGACTGCGGCAACACCGAAGAAGCCGCGCGGCCTCATCAGCCAAATGATCGACCGTTTCGCAGAGCGCCGCGCGAGGCGCACCTTGCGGGGCAAGCGCGCGATGAGCCGCGACGAGAAGCCGGCAGAGTAGCCTCAAGCAAATTGCAGCGTCACCTCGCCCGTCGCCGCTTGCAGCGGGCGTCGGAGTGCATCGAAGATGCAATCCGGGTGAGGGCGACTCTCCGCGTGCCAGCTCTCACCGTCGTCGCGGACGCGTCTCGACAGTTCACCCCACCTTCCGCAGCAGCAGACTGCTCCACCCCTCGATCCGCAGATGTCGCAGCGGCACCAGCCCGCGTGCGCGGTAGGCGGCGATCACGGCCGGGGCCTGGGGTGTCAGCAGGCCGGAGAGGATGACGTAGGCCCGAGGAGCCAGGTGCCGCGCCATCGGGCTCGCCAATTGCCGCAAGGGATTGGCAAGGATGTTCGCGAGCACCAGGTCGAACGGACCGGCGCGCGCAAAATCCGGCGCGGCAAAGCCGGTCGCGCGGATCACCCGCACAAGGCTGCCGACTTCATTCAGCGCGGCGTTCTCGGCCGCCACGCGCACCGAGGGTGGATCGATGTCCGAGGCGAGCACCGCGCGGTGCAGCGCCTTCGCCGCGGCGATCGCCAGCACGCCGGTCCCGGAGCCGAGGTCGAGCACGTTCCGCGGTCGGGAACTCTTCAGGACATGGTCAAGCAGGAGTAAACAGCCCCGCGTCGTGCCGTGGTGGCCGGTGCCGAACGCGAGCGCCGCCTCGATCTCGATGGCGAGCTTGTTGGGCGCCACACGGTCGCGGTCATGACTGCCGTGCACGACGAAGCGCCCGGCCGGGACTGGAACGAGATCCTCCAGGCTGGCCTTGACCCAGTCCTTGGCCTCGACGGTATCGAAGGCGAGGCTCGTGGCGATCTCATTTCCTGCTGAAATTGCAACGAGTTCGCGCAGCCATGCCTGATCCGGCGCCGCGGCGAAATGGAGCGTGACGTCCCATTCTCCGTCCGGCCGTTCGAAGGCGGCGACCGCGGCATCGCCCTCGAAAAACACCTCGGTGAGCACGTCGACGACGCGTCTGGCGTCGGCCTCGCTGCCAATCGAAAAGCTGGCGCGATGGGTGGGAGAGGGCTGCATTCAGGGTTCCATTGCGTTCAATTTTTGGAACTTTTGGCGGCGATTTCCGCACAAGTTGCGGTTCCCGGGTTAACCCGCTTGCAGCGAGTCTCCCGTACACTTTCGGATGTTGAGGAAATCCAACACACGTTGGAATTGAAACGGAGGCGGGTCTTGAAAAGCATGATTCAGAAGTTCTGGTCGGATGAGTCCGGTGCGACGGCGATCGAGTATGGCCTGATTGCCGCGGGTATCGCCCTGGCGATCATCACCGTGGTGAACAGCCTGGGCACCACCATGAACGAGAAGTTCACTTCGATTAGCACCTCCCTGAAGTAATTTCCGCCTGCATTTCCCAGCGGGGTTATTTTTCTTCAGAGGCTGCTCCTGATCACCGCCCGCTGGGGATTGCCCTGGCGGGCGAGATCGTTCCGGGGCTCGCTTTCCACAGGCTTTCCGGCCGTTTTCCCGCTGCTGTCCCCAGTCTTATCCACCACTCATCCCCAGCTTCTCCAGAGCATGTATACCGCTTAGCCACCGCCGGCTGCGCCGGGCGTCCACCGCGTTTGCACAGCTCTACCCACAGCCTTTCCACAGACCTATCCACGGCTTCTGAACAGCGACCGGTGATCCCGCAGGATCGCCTGCGCCGCGTTGTGGCCGGGGGCGCCGGTGACGCCGCCGCCGGGATGGGCGCCCGAGCCGCAATGGTAGAGGCCTTTCAACGGCCCGCGGTAATCGGCATGGCCCAGCATCGGTCGCGCCGAGAACAGCTGGTTCAGCGTCAGCGCGCCGTGGAAGATGTCTCCGCCCAGAAGGCCGAACTGCCGTTCGAGATCGAGCGGGGACAGGATCTGACGGCCGAGCACGCTCGCCGCAAAGCCGGGCGCGTACTTATCCACCGTCGCGATCATGAGATCTGCGACCTCTTCGCGATGGTCGTCCCACGACCTTCCATCTGGAAGTTCCGGCGCGACATGCTGGCAGAACAGGCTCGCGACATGCTTGCCGGTGGGCGCCAGCGTGTCGTCGAGCGTCGAGGGAATCAGCATCTCGACGACGGGCTCGCGGCTCCAGCCCCGCGCGCGGGCATCGAGATACGCGCGGTCCATGTAGTCGAGGCTCGGCGCGAGGATGATGCCGGAGCTGAGATGGTCCCCCTCGCCCGGCAGCGCCGTGAAGGAGGGCAAGCGGTCCAGCGCCACGTTCATGCGGAAGGTCCCGGAGCCGTTCTTCCAGTGCCGGATGCGCGCAAGAAAGTCCTGGGGCAGGGCATCGGACGCGACCAGCCGCGTATAGAGCAGCTTCGGATTGACGTTGGCCGCGACATATCTGGCGCGGATGGCCGAGCCGTTTTCCAGCACGACCCCGACGGCGCGGTCGCGCTCGACGATGATCTCACGGACGCCGGCATCCGTTTCGATGACAACACCGCGGTCGCGTGCCGCGCGCGCCATCGCCTGCGTGATCGCGCCCATGCCGCCGATGGCATGGCCCCAGACACCTTTCTTGCCGTTCACCTCGCCGAAGGCATGATGCAGCATCACATAGGCCGAGCCGGCGGCGTAGGGGCTGGCATAGTTGCCGACGATGGCGTCGAAGCCGAACAGCGCCTTGACCAGATCGTGCTCGAAACGCTCGTCCAGCATTTCGCCGGCCGAACGGGTGAAGAGATCGAGCAGGCTGCGGCTCTGTTCCAGCGTGAGGCCGCGCAGGATGTTGGCGCTCTGGAGCGCGTTCACGGCTTCGCGGATCGCGTTCGTGCCAAATCCGTCCAGCAGGTTCGGGGGCGCGCGCAGCACGAACTGCCTGAGCACGTCGGCGATGTCTTCCAGCTCGCGCGCGAAGCCGTCGAGCGCCTCCGCATCATGCGCGCTGAGCCGCGCGACTGACGCTTTCGTCCGCCCCTCGCCGGTGAGGAGATGGCTGCCGTCGGGCGCCGGCAGAAAATTCTGCGCGCGCCGCTCGACCACGCGCAGGCCCTGCTCGGCGAGCTCGAGGTCGCGGATCACCTGCGGATTGAGCAGGCTCACGGTGTAGGCCGCGACCGAATTGCGGAAGCCGGGGTGAAACTCCTCCGTGACGGCGGCGCCGCCGACCACCTTGCGTCGCTCGACCACGCGCACCCGCAGGCCTGCCATCGCGAGATAGGCCGCGCAGGTGAGGCCGTTATGGCCAGCGCCGATGATGATGACGTCGGTTTCGTTCATGACTTCCCTGGTGTCATTCCGGGGCGCGCGACGCGCGACCTATGGTGCGCAACTGCGCACCCGAGAATCTCGAGGTTCCGGGTTCGCCTCTTCGAGGCGCCCCCGGAATGACATCTCTATATCAGGCAATTCCCGCCGCAACATCACGCGCCCCTTTATTGCCCGATCAGGCGCCTTGTGCTCCATTGCGCGCGTCCGGCGCCCGCCGGAGTCTTGCCGGAGCATCCATGGATTCGATCGTGCAACCCGCCATGCAGCAGTCGTCGTCGCGCAACCGGCTGCTGCTGACGGTCTACACCGCCGCGATCTTCGTCAGCGCGCTGCTGCTGTTCTCGGTGCAGCCGCTTTTCACGAAGATGGTGCTGCCCCGGCTCGGCGGCTCGCCGGCGGTGTGGTCGGTGGCCATGGTGTTCTTCCAGTCGCTGCTGCTCGCGGGCTACGCCTATGCGCATCTGCTGATGCAGGTGAGGAACCGCACCGTGCCGGTGGCGGTGCATCTGGTGTTGCTGATCGCCGCCTTCGTCACGCTGCCGCTCGGAATAGCCGCCGCCTATGGCGAGCCTCCCGCTTCGGGCTATGCATTCTGGCTGCTCGGCCTGTTCGCGGTCTCGATCGGGCTGCCGTTCTTCGCGCTGGCCGCCAACAATCCGCTGCTGCAGGCCTGGTTCGTCCGCACCGGCCATCCCGCCGCACACGATCCATACTTTCTCTATGCCTCCTCCAACATCGGCAGCTTCCTCGCGCTGCTGTCCTATCCGTTCCTGCTGGAGCCGATGTTCACGCTGCACATGCAGAACCGGTTCTGGACGGCAGGCTATGGCCTCTTGATCCTTCTCATCGGCGCCTGCGGGGTGCTGTTGTTGCGTTCGCCGAAGCTGGCGATCGTGGACGCGCGAACCGAGGAAGTGAACGCGCCAGCGCCGGGGCTCATGACCCGGCTGCGCTGGATCTTCCTCGCCGCGGTGCCCTCGGGCCTGCTCATCGCCGTCACCGCGCACATCTCCACCGACGTCGCGGCGGCGCCGCTGCTGTGGGTGCTGCCGCTGTCGCTGTACCTGCTCACCTGGGTCGTCGTGTTCCAGTCGCGGCCGCTGCTGCCGCACAAATGGATGCTGATGCTCCAGCCGGTCGCGATCGCGGGCGTCGTCGTGCTGCTGGCGTTCGGCGGCGAGCAGAACCTGCTGCTCACGCTCGGCGGGCATCAACTGTGCTTCTTCGTCATTGCCATGGCCTGCCACGGCGAATTGGCGCGGACGCGGCCGGCGGCC
The DNA here is from genome assembly GCF_001556045.1 of Bradyrhizobium sp. CCH5-F6. Taxonomy (GTDB): domain Bacteria; phylum Pseudomonadota; class Alphaproteobacteria; order Rhizobiales; family Xanthobacteraceae; genus Bradyrhizobium. The sequence continues at coordinate 19,471 of NZ_LSIC01000006.1, read as the reverse complement.
AAATATCTCACCGGGTTCTATGTCGCGCTGTCATTCGGCGGCATGGTCGGCGGCCTGTTCGCAGGACTCGTTGCGCCCTTCACCTTCACATGGATCGCCGAATATCCGATCCTGATCGCGCTTGCCGCGCTGTGCCGTCCGTCCGCGAACGAGCGTCTCGCCGGCGTCGTCAAATGGTACTGGCTGGCGCTCGCCGCGCTTGCGGTGGCGCTCGTCGCGCCCTCCTATACGACCGGCGATCTCTCGACCTGGTTCGAGAATCATCGCGTCTGGGTCGCCGGCGCCGTCGGCGTGCTCGCCGCGCTGCTCGCGCTGATCCTCAATGCCGATCGCTGGAAGATCTTCGCGACCGTGGCGCTCGGGCTGGCGTTGATTCGCGTCTATCCCGCGGACGAGGGGCGCGTCACGACGGTGCGCAGCTTCTTCGGCGTGCACAAGATCGTGGAGACGCCGGGCGGCTATTTTCACGTGCTGATGCACGGCACCACGATTCATGGCGCCGAGCGCTTCCGCAACGATGACGGCACGCCGGTCACCGGGCGGCCTGAGCCGATCACCTACTACCACAAGGATGGCGGCATCGGTCAGGCCATCAGCGCGATCCGCGAGCGCAAGGGAGCGCCGCTGAAGGTCGCCGCGATCGGCGTCGGGTCCGGCACGCTCGCCTGCGCCGCCGAGCCGGGCGAGAGCTGGACTTTCTTCGAGATCGACCAGTCCATGGTCGATGCGGCGCGCGACCCCAGGAATTTCCGCTACATCTCGAGCTGCATGCCGGAGATGAAGCCCGTCATCGGCGATGCGCGCCTCACCTTCGCCAAGGAGCCCGACGGCGCCTATGACCTCGTCATCGTCGATGCCTATTCGTCAGATGCGATCCCGATCCATCTCGCGACAGAAGAGGCGATGAAGATCTACAAGGACAAGCTCGCGCCGCACGGCGCCGTGGTGATGCACGTCTCCAACCGGCACCTCGATCTCGAGACCGTCGTGGTCGGCATTGCGGATGCCAACGATCTCAAGAGCTGGGTCTTCAACGAGGATTCGGGGCGCGATTCCGACTACATCTTCTCGACCGCCGTCGTCATCTCCGCGCGCGAGGAGGCCGACGTCGGCAGGCTCGCGTCAACCAAGCAATGGGAGCAGACCGAAGCCGACGACAGGGTGCGGGTCTGGACCGACGACTATTCGAACATCCTCGGCGCGCTGTATCGGCGCTTCCGGGATGGGGAATAGGGCCAAGAGAGGATTCTATGGCGCGACCGGCGTGCCTGCCGGCAGCGCGATTCCCTTCTCGCCGGCGATCTGCCGCAGCAGGTCAGGCCTGTCCGAGATGATGCCGTCGACGCCGAGCTCGATCATGCGCGCCATGTCCTCGGGCTTGTTGACCGTCCACACCACGACGCGCAATCCAAGCCCACGGGCCTCCGAGACGAGCGCCGCGGTGACGTCGCCGAAATGAGGCGACCAGATCGCGCCGCCCGCAGCCTTGATCGTCCGTGGCAGGGAGCCGCCGTGATCGGCCGGGCTGAACCCCGCCGTCCAGTTCGTCGCTTTGTCGAGAGCAATGGTCGGAGCCGAGCCGCGCTGGAGCGTCAAATACGCGGTCGGAATTTTCGGGGCCTGCTGCTGTACCAGCTGCAATGTCCGCCAGTCGAACGACTGGATCATGACGCGGTCGGAGAATCCTTCGGTCTCGGTCACCTCGATCAGCTTTGCGACGAAGGCCTGCGGATCAAGCGTTTCATCCGGATGGTTCGGGTTGATCTTCGTCTCGATGTTGAAGCGGACGCGCGTGTTGCCGGACTTGCGCACCAGCGCGAACAGCTCGCGCAAGGTGGGAATGCGTGTCCCCGGCACGGGCTGCTGGTTGGGGAATTGCTTTGCGTAGGCACTGTCCGGCCGGATCTGGCCGACGTCATAGGTCCTGACCTCGTCGAGCCGCAGTTTCACGAAAGGCGTGCCGGGCGGCGTGATGTAGGCGCCATCGGGGCCGCGGGCGATATCGGGATTGAGCCCGCGCTCATGCGACAGGATGACTTCGCCGTCGGCGGTGACCCCGACGTCGAGCTCCAGCGTGTCCACGCCCATCGACAGCGCACTGGCGAAGGCGGGCAGGGTATTTTCCGGCAACAGCGCCCGCCCGCCGCGATGCGCCTCGAGGTCGAAGGCCAAATCCGATCCCATGGCCCGTCCCGCCATCAGAACGCAGAGCACAATCAGAATGGTCGTGGCACGTGGCTTCATGGTGCCTCGGCCGGCGAGGGCGGTTGAATGGCGGCCGCGTCAGTTCTGATAGTAATAGCCGCGCGGCTGATAATACTGCCGGGGCTGCGGCTGATAGTAATAGCCCTGCTGGCCGTAGCCCTGATCGTAGTAGGGGCGCGGCTGCTGTTGATAGACCTGCGCGTCATAGAGCGGGCGGGTGGCCGAGCGCGGCGCCGGATAGCGCGCGCCGGTGTCGCTGCCGTCGGCCGGATAGATGTAGTTGTCGTCCTGCGGCATGTATCGGCGGGCAGGCTGCGCCGGCGGCGCCAGGTTCACGGGATCGCCGGCGGCGCTGGACTGTTCTTCAGCCGGCTGCGGGGCGCGGGCCACCGCATTGGCGTTGCGGCCGCGCGGATTGCGGGCCAGCGCCACCTGCGCCGAGCCTGTCAGCGTCACCGTGGTGTTGAGCACGCCCTGCTGCTGCACCAGCGCATAGAGCGTCGAGGCATTCTGGCGCGACAGCCGCACGCAGCCATGGGAGGCGGGCGAGCCGAGCCGGCCGACCGAATCCGTGCCGTGGATGGCGTGCCCGACCTTGGTGAAGAAGATCGCGTGCGGCATCGGCGCGTCGTCGAATTCCTTGGAGTAGTGATCCTCTTCCATGCGGAAGGCGCGGAAGGCGCCGTTCGGCGTCTCGCGCGAGGGGACGCCGGTCGACACCGGCCAGCGATAGCGCGCGACGCCGTCGACGGCGACGGTCATCTGCTGATTGTCCTTGTCGACGGTGATCTCGACCTTGGCCTGCGCGGCGCCCGCGCTCAAGAGCAGCAATGAGGTGAAAGCAACGAAAAACGAACGCATCTGGAAACGCATTTGAATCTTGGGCTCCGGCCTGTTCACGCGAGGTGCCGCGGCTCTCCGTCCCCGGCGTGCACTATGCCTGCAATCCGGCTTTCGTTCCAGCGAGCTGCCGGCCCATCGTTAACGCGATGCCGGGCGTAAGCAAGGCCGCTCTGTGCCGTGCCACGCGTGGCAACGCTGACATTTTCGCGAGCGGACGCCCGTTCACAACACCGACAATTCGTCACAAAGGCGCAACCTTTCCGCCGCTCATCGCGTTGATCATGGCCATCCACGACAAGGCGGCCCCCGCCACCAATCACTCTCACAGCCTCATAGGACCGAAGATGAACAAAGCCCGCGTCGCCGCTGGCCTATTGCCGGCCGGTTCGCCCGTCCGACTGCTGTTCGCAGCCGCCGTCATCGTGCTCACGCTGCCGCAGGCCGGCCACGCCCAGGGCATCGTGCGCGGTGCCCAGGAAGGCTCCTACGAGGGCAACCGGATCGCAGGTCCGGTCGGCGGTGCAGTTGGCGGGGTCGTCGGCGCCGGTGTCGGCGGCGCAGTTGGCGCCGTCGAGGGTGTGCTCGGCATTCCCCACCGTCACTACCGTCACCGCTGCCGCGGGTATTATGACGGATATCACCGCTTTCACTGCTACAGGTGATCGCGGGTCATTCCAGGGGCCCACGCGTGCCCCGGAATGACGATCAGTTCTTCAGCCGGTATCCGGTGCGGAAAATCCACCAGATCACGACCAGGCAGATCACCAGGAATGCCAGCGTCATGCCGACGCTGACGGCGATGCTGACGTCGGCGATCTCGTAGAAGCTCCATCGGAAGCCGGAGATCAGGTAGACGACCGGATTGAGCAGCGCCACCGTGCGCCAGGCGGGCGGCAGCATGTCGATCGAATAGAAGCTGCCGCCGAGGAAGGTGAGCGGCGTCACCACCAGCATCGGGATCATCTGCAGCTTCTCGAAGCCGTCGGCCCAGATGCCGATGATGAAGCCGAACAGGCTGAACGTCACCGCCGTCAGCACCAGGAAGGCCAGCATCCAGATCGGATGCTGGATATGCAGCGGCACGAACAGGCCCGCCGTTGCCAGGATGATGAGGCCCAGAATGATCGACTTGGTCGCGGCCGCCCCGACATAGCCGAGCACGATCTCGAAATAGGAAATCGGTGCCGACAGGATCTCGTAGATCGTGCCGGTGAATTTCGGGAAGTAGATGCCGAACGAGGCGTTGGCGATGCTCTGCGTCAGCACCGAGAGCATGATCAGGCCCGGCACGATGAAGGTGCCGTAGCTGACGCCCTCGACCTGGCTGATGCGCGAGCCGATCGCGGCGCCGAACACCACGAAATAGAGCGAGGTCGAGACCACAGGCGAGACGATGCTTTGCAGCAGCGTGCGCCAGGTGCGCGCCATTTCGAACAGATAGATGGCGCGTATGGCGCGGTGGTTCATGACGTCCTCACGAGATCGACGAAGATGTCCTCGAGCGACGATTGCGTCGTGTCGAGATCGTTGAAGCGGATGCCGGCGGTGCGGAGGTCGCCGAGCAGGCTGGTGATGCCGGTGCGCTCGCCCTGGGTGTCGTAGTCGTAGACCAGCGTCGCACCGTCGTCGCACAGCTCGAGCTCGTAGTGCGCCAGGCTGTCCGGCAGCGAGGTGATCTTGTTCTGCAGATGCAGCGTCAGCCGCTTCTTGCCGAGCTTCTGCATCAGGGTCGTCTTGTCCTCGATCAGCACGATCTCGCCCTTGTTGATGACGCCGATGCGGTCGGCCATCTCCTCGGCTTCCTCGATGTAGTGCGTGGTGAGGATGATGGTGACGCCGGATTGCTGGAGGCCGCGCACCACCTCCCACATGCCCTTGCGCAGCTCGACGTCGACGCCCGCGGTCGGCTCGTCCAGGAACAGGATCTGCGGTTCGTGCGACAGTGCTTTGGCGATCATCACGCGGCGCTTCATGCCGCCGGAGAGGGTGATGATCTTGTTGTCCTTCTTGTCCCACAGCGAGAGGTCCTTCAGCACCTTCTCGATATGCGCGGGGTTCTTCGGCTTGCCGAACAGGCCGCGTGAGAAGCTCACGGTCGCCCACACGCTCTCGAACGCGTCGGTGTGCAGCTCCTGCGGCACGAGGCCGATCAGCGAGCGCGCCTTGCGGTAGGAGGTCTGGATGTCCTCGCCACCGACGAGGACGCGGCCCTCGCTCGGATTGGCGATGCCGCAGATGATCGAAATCAGCGTGGTCTTGCCGGCACCGTTCGGGCCGAGCAGCGCGAAGATCTCGCCGGGCTTGATGTCGAGATTGACGTTCTTGAGCGCCTTGAAGCCGGACCCATAGGTCTTCGACAGATTGGCGACGGAAATGATGGAGGACATGATGGCCGCAAGGCTGAGGGGGCGAACTGGGGAAGGGATGGGCGGACCCATCCCGGAGGGCAGGTCGGCGGAGCCCTGAAATAGGAAGGCTGTTGTCCGCCCGCAATTCCCTGGAGAAAAATGGTCTCAAAACAGGCGCTTCAGTGGCTTGTTCCGGGCAAGTGTTGCGCGATGGTCACGGCTTGCTGCTAAGATGGTCGCTCACGCGGCTCTTTGTTGCGTCCGCGAGCAGGGCGTGGCTACGATTCCGGCCAATCGCGAAGCGTATCGTCTCCAGGGAAAAAATCGATGAGACCGAACGGCCGTCACATCGCTGGCGCCAGCCAGTTGTCCGTCCTCCGCGCGTGGGCGGTGGGCCTGCTCCTGCTGTCAGCTGTTGCCGTCAGCCCGACCACAGCCAAGGCCGCTCCGAGCCAGGCCGCGGCGGCGACCACGCATGTCTACCTGCTCCGCGGCGTGCTCAACATCTTCTCGCTCGGGCTCGACACAATCGGCGCCCGGCTCCAGGCGCAGGGCATCCCGGTGACCGTTGCCAACTTCGTCTCCTGGTCCTCGCTCGCCGATGAAGCCGCGGCCGCCTACAGGGCCGGCCGACTCAAGACCATCGTCCTGGTCGGCCATTCCTCCGGCGCGACCGCGCTGCCGGACATGATCGCCAAGCTCAATCAGCTCGGCGTGCCCGTGAAGCTCGCGATCGGCCTCGATTCCGTGTTCAAGACCAAGCTCTCGACCGGCGCGGAGCGTTACATCAACATCTATATCGGCGATGGTCCCGGCGAGCCGGTGCGGGCCGCAGCGGGTTTTCGCGGCAAGCTCGACAATGTCGACGTGCGCGGCACCGGCGTCGGCCACGTCTCCATCGACAAGAACGAGGCGATCCAGCGCCGTGTGATTGCGGAGATCGATGCTGCGATCAAGCGCTCCCGTGCGCCGGCAGCGACCGTCGCCGAACCCGGAACGCCGCGACAGGCACGCTCGGCGGCGGCGAGCGCTCCGGCACGGAACTAAGTCAAATCGGCAGCGTTTCGGCGCCGCAAAATCCGCCAAATCCGCGGTCATGAAGTACCGCAGGGGAGGCGACCGCCTCCGGTGGTGGGACTACTGGATTGATGCTTGATCCAAGGCGAATTGTCGTGCTGGCAGCGGTTGCGCTGCTGGCCCTCGGCACCGGCACGGCCGCTGCCACACCAGCCAAGTCCAAGACCACCGCGGCCGCCTCCGCCGCGGCGCCGCCGCCTCCGCCGTTCGAGCCATTGCCGCCGCCAAAAATCTACCTGTTCCGCGGCGCCATGGGTCCGATCTTCTCGACCGGCATGGATCGGCTCGAAGAGAAGCTAACCAAGGCTGGCTTCTCGGCCAACGTCTACGAATTCACCATCTGCCGGTGGATCGGAGATCGCGCCATCTCCAGCTACAAGGAATCGCCGGCGCCGATCGTACTGATCGGCCACTCCATGGGCGGCCTGTGCTCGATCGTCATCTCCGAGATGGCGGCCAAGGAGAACGTCCCGATCAGCCTCGTCATCGCCATCGATCCCGCCCATGCGACCGGCGACGTGCCGCTCAACGTCGAGCGCTTCATCAACATCTTCCTGTCCGACAGCGTGCTCGGCGGCGGCGACGTCGTCGCCGTGCCCGGGTTTCGCGGCCATTATGCCAGCTACGACCTCAAGGAAAACGCACGCGTCAGCCACATCAACATCGAGAAGTCGGACGACATCCACCGCCAGATCGTCGAGATGGTCACGCAGCTGCCGCGCATTCCGCCGCAGACCCAGGCCGACGCCGTGCCGCTGCGCTATCTCGTGCCTGCGGATACGCTGGTCGAATTGTGGGACTCCGGCGTGCGGGTGCCGGTGCGCCGCGGCGACACCATGGAGAGCATCGCCGCAGCCAACCGCGTGCCGGTGTGGACGCTCGCACAGAGCAACTCGCTGCCCGAGAACGCGCAGCTCACACCGGGCCAGACCATCATCGTCCCGCGCCGCCTGACGCCGCCCGAGCCTGCGGCGGCCATGGCAATGCCGCCGGCCCCGACCGGGCGGCGGTAGGGGCACAGCGCCTCTGCCCACGTCGGGCGCGCCGACTGCGCAAGGCGAGCCAGTTCGCGCTGGCCTATCCGGAAAATGATGCGCTATGACGTCAGTCGAACCGGAAGGCAGGGTGCGATGACTGAGCGGAACACTTCGAACGAATTGCGGGTTGCCATTGCGGGGCTGGGCTCGATCGGCACCAAGATCGCAATTGCGCTCGACCGGGGCATCGAAGGTCTGGCGCTGTCCGCCGTCGCGGTGCGGGATTCCGCAAAGCATCAGGCCTTCCTCGACGGCCTGCGCCGTGCGCCGCAAATCCTGCCGGTGGACCAGCTCGGCGATGCCGCCGACATCGTGGTCGAATGCGCTCCGAGCAGCCAGTTGAGGGCAATCGTCGAGCCTGCAGTGAAGCGCGGCAAGGCCGCGGTCGTCGTCAGCGTCGGCGGGCTGCTCGACAATTTCGATCTCGTCGATCTCGCACGCGCCAATGGCGGCCGTATCCTCGTGCCGACCGGTGCGCTGATCGGGCTCGATGCCGTCAACGCCGCCGCGATCGGCACCATCCATTCGGTCAAGATGGTGACGCGCAAGCCGATCGACGGGCTGAAGGGCGCGCCGTTCATAGTGCAGAACGATATCGACATCGACCACCTGCGCGAGCCGCTGAAGCTGTTCGAAGGCACGGCGCGTGAGGCCGCGAAGGGCTTTCCGGCCAATCTCAACGTCGCGGTCGCGCTGTCGCTCGCGGGCGTCGGCCCTGACCGGACCGAGGTGCAGATCTGGGCCGACCCGACCGTGACGCGCAACGTTCACCGTATCGAGGTCGAGGCGGATTCGGCGCGGTTCTCGATGTCGATCGAGAACGTCCCGTCCGAGAATCCCAAGACCGGGCTGATCACGGCGCTGTCGGTGATCGCGCTGCTGCGCAAGCAGCGCGCCACGTTGTGCGTGGGGACGTGATCCTCACGCGCCCGTGACGCGCCAGATCACGTTGCCGACGTCGTCGGCCATCAGCAGCGACGTCTTGTCGGGGCCGATCACGACGCCGACCGGACGGCCGTAGGATTCCTTCTCGTCCGGGGACAGGAAGCCCGACAGGATGTCGCGACCAGGGCCGGACGGCTTGCCGTTCTCGAACGGAATGAACACGAGCTTGTAGCCCGAGAGCGTGCTGCGGTTCCACGAGCCGTGCTGGCCGATCACCATGCCGTCTCCGAAGCCGGGCAGGGTACCTGCGGGCATCCAGCACAGGCCGAGCGAGGCGGTGTGGCCGCCGAGCGCATAGTCCGGCTGAAGCGCCTTGGCGACCATCGCCGGATCCTGCGGCACGCGGTCGTCCACCGTCTTGCCCCAGTAGCAATAGGGCCAGCCGTAGAAGCCGCCGTCACGCACCGAGGTGAGATAATCCGGCGGCGTCTCGTCGCCGAGCCCGTCGCGTTCGTTGACGACGGTCCAGAGCACGTTCGTGTTCGGCTCCCACGCCAATCCAACCGGATTGCGCAGGCCCGCGCCGAAAATCCGATGCGTGCCGGCGACGAGGTCGAGCTCGTAGACCGCGGCGCGGCCTTCCTCGACCTCCATGCCCATCTCGGCGATGTTGCTGAGCGAGCCGACGCCGGCATAGAGCTTCCTGCCGTCGGGGCTCGCCAGCAGGCTCCGCGTCCAGTGTCCGCCCGGCTTGAACGTGGTGAGCCGCTTGCCCGGGGCGGTGATGCGGTCGGCATTGGCGACGTAAGGAAAGGCCATCACCCCGTCGGTGTTGCCGACATAGAAGGTGTCGCCGACCAGCGCCATGCCGAAGGGCTGGCTGAGGTTCTCCATGAACGCGCCGCGATATTCGGCGACGCCGTCGCCGTCCTTGTCGCGCAAAAGCGTAATGCGGTTGGCGGAAACGCCGAGCGCTGCGGCACGCCGCATCGTCGCCTGCATCGCGTAGTGGAACACGCTGCGCGGGGCACCTGCAATCTGCGTCGCCTCGGCGATCAGCACGTCACCATTGGGCAGCACCTCGATCCAGCGCGGATGGTCGAGGCCGGTTGCGAACGCATTGACCTTGAGGCCGGGCGCAACCGTCGGCTTCTGCCCGTCGCGCCAGCCGCGAGCGGTGGGCATCTTCAAGGTCGGGATGGCGCCTTGCGGCTTCGCTTCGGGGATCGCCGGCGACTGGCCCCAGGCGGGCGCGGGCTCGGTGCCCGTCATCTTGCGCCATTGCAGCGCGATGCCGCCGATGAACGCGACGAACTGCGCGAAGATGCTGGAAAACGTCATGAGAAGCCCCTGTTTGCGCGCGCATCCAACTGGCTGACGGGGCACACGTCAACCTGTGCAGCGCACCACCGGGGTCAATTCCCGTGGAATGGCAGCCGATCGAATTTGCATAGGCATGACGCTCGCGCGCCTTTGCCGGAGATCAGCAGCCGATCTGCCGCTCCAGCCGCCGTGCCGCGCGAAAATCATCGAGGTGATGGATGTTCGGCGCCAGCGCGGCCTCCCGGGACAGGAGATGATAGACCCGCGCCACCGTGCGCTGCTTCTGCTTGCTCCGGCCACGCGGCAATGCCCGCGCCTTTCGGAGGGCGGCAATCGCGTGCGCGCGAAAATAATCGTAGGCGTCCGACATGGCTCGATGCTCTGCGGCTGGTGCAGGTGTCGAGGAGTAACGGACGAGCGTAGGGGCGGTTCCTTGGCGCAGATTTCGTGGCCCGGATGAGCGAAGCGACATCCGGGGCGACTGATCCCGCATGTCGCTTTGCTCATGCGGGCTACGGGTCTCGCGCCTGGGAGCTTACCGCGGCGAGAGGAACGGGATGATCATCGGCACGCGGCGGCAATAGGCGCCGTAGGCGTCCTCGCCGAGTTCCTTGGACAAGAACACCTCTTCCATCCGGCCCTTCTGCCACATGCCGAGCGAGATCAGGATCGCGCCGAGGATCGCGGTGACGGTGCCGACCGCGATGCCGGTGGCGAGCATGCCGGCGATCAGGCCGGTGTAGATCGGATGGCGCACGATGCCGTAAGGACCGGTGTCGATGACGCGGTGGTCTTCCTTGTGGGTGATGGTGTTGGACCAGAATTTCCCGAGATGGAGCCGGCCCCACCAGGTGAAGGAGATTCCGGCGAGCACGATCAGGGCCGTGATGTAGACAGCCAGGTTGCTGAACACCCAGAGCGGCTTCTCGTTCAGCACTTCCGCGGTCCACGGCGTGAACAGGATGCCGCCGACCAGGATCGGAATGCGATAGCGGCCGGACTCCAGCGTCATCACCTGCTTTTGCGTGCGCCCCTGCCAGAACGAGGCGCCGACCCAACTGGCGAGCCAGGCGAGCCAGATCAGGGCGAGGAGTTGTGTCGGCCAGGTCGTGGTCCAGCCACCCCAGGCGACAGAGAGAAGTTTGCTGAAATCGAAGGACATGAAGGTTCTTTGCGTTGGGCGGCGGCTCAGCTCGCGCGCGAGGAGAGCGCGTGATGCTTGATGGCGCCGGGGGCCTGCTGACCGTTGCGGGCGAGCAGATGGGTGACGGTTTCGCGCAAGACCGGCTCGATCGGACGCGGCGAATAGCCGAGCTCGGTGCGCGCCTTGCCGATCGAGAGGTCGCTCGCGGCGAGCGCGATGCGTACGCCTTCGGCTGTGCCGTTGGGCGGCCGGCGGGTGACGTGATCGGCGATGTATTCGAGCATGATGGCGGAGAGCTCGGCGATCTTGCCGGGCACGACGACCGGAAATTGCCGGCGGCCGCTCATTGCCGACATCATGCGCAGGATGTTGCCGAGCGGCAGGCAATCGCCGCCGAGAATGTAGCGCTGGCCGAGGCGGCCGCGTTCCATGGTCAGCAAGAGGCCCATCGCGACGTCGCGGACATCGACAAGGTTGACCAGGAAGTTGAGATGCGGCTGCACCTTCTTCTGGAGGAAGTACCAGAGCATCGCGGTCGGCGGCGTCAGATTGTGGTCGGCGGCGCCGATCGGCATGGTCGGTGTGCCGATCACGAGAGGGAACCCTGCAGCGGCCGCCTTCGCGGCATGGTGCTCGGCGAGCGACTTCGACCGCGTATAGGCGCCGGGCATCGCGTCGGCCGGTTGCAGCGCCTCTTCGGCGGGAACACCGTTGAGCTCCGTGTACGGGAACAGGATCGACTCGGTCGAGCAGTGCAGGAAGCGCGAGACGCCGCGCTTCATGGCGGCCGCGAGCACGATCTCGGTACCGCGGCAATTGACGTCGTGAAAGTCCTGCTTGTTGGCGACCCACATGCCGGGCAGGCCGGCGAGGTGATAGACTTGGTCGACACCGGCCATCGCAGCATCGACCGCGGCGCCGTCCAGCACCGAGCCCTGGACGTGCTCAACGTCCGCGTTCGCCCCGGCCGGCGCACGGACATCGAGAACACGGACCCGCTGCCCACGGGCGCGGAGCGCATCTACGAGGTGATGTCCGATGAAGCCACTGCCACCGGTAACCAGGACGAGAGCCATGCAGAAGGTTGCTGTTTCGCTTTTGAAGTTATCGGGTCGACAGAGAATTGGCCGGAAGAGGCGCCAGAATCGCGGCAAGGTCGCGACGGAAGCCCAATGCAATGAATAATTTCGCCATCACGAACATCGGTCCAAGCAAAAGATGCGAGGGAAACGTGAACAACGAGGCTTCGCGGCCCTCAAAAACCTTGTGGCCGATGGTCTGCGCGGCAAGGCCGAGCACCACCAGCGTGGCGAAAATCGCCCACATCGTCGCAGTGCTGACTTGCGCCGCAATGGTTGACGCAACCGAAAACAGCACGATGGAAACGGCCAGAATGCCGACCCCGAGCGCCACGTCGAGCAGCAGCCAATAGATCAATACCGGCAAGGCCAGGATCACCGCCAGGCTGACGTTGAAACCGAACAGCGGAAGCTTCACCAGCGTCAGCGGCAGCACGGCGCCGGTGAACAGCAACAAAATGCCGACCACATGCATCGCCGTGTTCCGGGGATCGCGGTGGTACTCGACATAAACGGCAAGTTGGCGCTGAAAAAAGCCACCCATTTTGGTCTCATGCAGCACGGGGTCGGGAAGGGCGAGCAGAGGCTATAGCACTGGACCGGACGGTGCACAAACCGGTGCTTGCGTCGCGCAAAACCACATCTGCGCGCTTGCGGCAGCCCGCAAAACGTCTGCACTTCAAAGGGTTCCGTCAGTCGCGGAGCGGTTTCGCTCAGCGTTTCTTGGCGGGTTTTTTCGCCGCAGGCGCAGGTGCCGCAGCCGGACGCGGCGCCTCCTCCGGCAGCTTGGCGTAGGTCAGGATCTGCAACTGGCCGTTGACGGCAGAGGTCGGCTTGGCCCGGTCGAGAAACTGCTCCTCGCCGAGGCCGATCGGATGCAGCCGCTTGGTCGAGATCTTGAACGTGTTCACCAGCACGTCGCGGATCGCATCGGCCCGCCGCTGGCTCAGGATCGCATTGGCTTCGCGCGTCTTCGAATTGGATTCGACGTGGCCGACGATCAGGAAGGTGTAGGGCAGCAGCGAGGAATGAACCAGCGCATCCGCGATCCGGCCGACGGTCTGGTAGGAGGCCGGCTGGATGATCGGCGTGTCGGCGTCGAACTGGATCTGCACGTTGAAGGCCGGCAGCTTGGCGAGCTCAGGCGCGATCAGCGGCCGGTTCACCGGTCCCGGATCGTTCTTGATCCTGGTCTTGGCGCGCTCCATCACCTGCTGCTTCAGCGCGGGCAGATCGACCTCGGCGGCTTCCTGGAAATGGTTCAGCTTGCCGATGATGTCGTCGCGGGTCGGCGCTGCCGTCTGCGCGCCGGCGGCGCCCGTACGCAAAGCGAGCCCCAGCGCAACGATCGTTCCGGCAATGAAGAGCCTGCGCGCGCGCATCAGCGATACCCCGCGTCGTCAACGGCCTTCAGGCAATTGTTGCTGATGCCCTTGGGCGTCGAGACCAGGCAGGGGACCGACTTGCTGGTCTCCTTGGTCGAGCCGCCGCAGACCTTCACGATCTCGCGCTGGCAGGCGTTCGCCACCGTGACGCGCGCGGCGACGCGCTTCTGGATGGCGTCGAACACGCCGAAATAGTCGCTCGCGCATTGCGGGGACAGCACGTCGCGGTTGCGCGACAGGCACTCCTTCAGCCGGCTCGAATCCGGATTCACGCCGCGGCAATTGGCGACGATTTCCGCGCCGCAACTCGCCGCCAGCTTTCCGATCGAATCGCCAAAGCTCACGGTCTGCGCCGCCGCAAGCGACGGCATCCCCAATGCAAGCACGATCAGTGTGACGGAGCCCCGGACCATAAGGTGCATCTGATACGGGGAAGTTCGCGATGGTCAAGGGCCGTTCGGGGGAGAACCGTCGAGAGTCCGGCCAGTGCGGCGTACAGTCCTCACTCGGCGGCGTCGAGGGGTGGCCATTCGATCAGTGCCACGGTGTGTTTCCCCAGATCGTCGGCAAACTCCGGATCGGCCTTGAGCTCGTCCAGGGTCCGCGGCGGGGGAAGCTGGCGGCCGTCCGTGCTCAGCTCCTGCGCATAGAACGCGAGCGCCTCGGGCGCATTCTCCAGGGCCTCCTCGACGTCGTCGCCGCCGGAGATACAGCCGGGCAGGTCGGGAAACCAGAGGCTGACGGGATCGTCCGGGCCGGCGTCCTCGATGATGGCGACGTAATGAGCCATGCAGGCCTCACGCCCGCTGCACGAAACTGTCCACGACCTTCTTCTCGCCGGCCTTGTCGAAGGCGATGGTGAGCTTGTTGCCGTCGATCTTGGTGACGCGGCCATAGCCGAATTTCTGGTGGAACACGCGGTCTTCCAGCGAGAACTCCGAGGTCGTGCCGGTGGATTTGGCGACCAGCTCGCCCTCGATCGTCAGAGGGCCGCGGCGGCGCGAGGAGAAGCTGCCGAAATCGGGTGAGGACGACGCGGAGGAAAACGAGGCGGCCCCGCCATTGCGGCCGCCTTGGCCGCCGCGGTTGCGGTTGGCCTGCGCGCGCTGCCAGCCCGGCGTCGAATAGCTGGAGCCGAACGCTTCCATGTCGTCGAAGCGCGAGGCGCCGTAGCCGCCGGTGCCGCCCCAGGCCGAGCCGCCCTTGGATTCCGTGATCTCGACATTGGCCGCCGGCAATTCGTCGAGGAAACGCGACGGGATCGTGGTCGACCAGGTGCCGTGAATCCGCCGGTTGGTCGCGAAATAGATCTTTGCGCGGCGGCGCGCGCGGGTCAGGCCGACATGGCCGAGCCGGCGCTCCTCCTCGAGGCCAGCGCGGCCCTGTTCGTCCAGCGTGCGCTGGCTCGGGAACAGGCCTTCCTCCCAACCCGGCAGGAACACGTTGTCGAATTCGAGGCCCTTGGCCGAATGCAGCGTCATCAGCGACACCGCGTCCTCCTCGGCGCCGCCCTCGCGGTCCATCACGAGAGAGATGTGCTCCAGGAACCCTTGCAGGTTCTCGAATTCCTCCATCGAACGCACGAGTTCTTTCAGGTTCTCCAGCCGGCCGGCCGCGTCCGCCGAACGGTCCTTCTGCCACATCTCGGTGTAGCCGCTCTCGTCGAGCACGATCTGGGCGAGATCGGTATGCGCAGTGACCTCGCGCTGGGCGCGCCAGCGATCGAACTGGGTGATGAGATCGCGCAAGGAGCCGCGCGCCTTTGGCTTCAGCTCGTCGGTCTCGACCACCGCGCGCGCGGCTTCGAACAAGGGAATGCGGCGCTTGCGGGCGTGGTCGTGCAGCATCTGCACGGTGGCATCGCCGAGGCCGCGCTTGGGCGTATTGACGATGCGCTCGAAGGCGAGGTCGTCGGCCGGCGAATTGATGACGCGCAAGTAAGCCAGCGCGTCGCGGATCTCGGCGCGCTCGTAGAAGCGCGGGCCGCCGATGACGCGATAGGGCAGGCCGAGTGTGACGAAGCGGTCTTCGAACTCGCGCATCTGGTAGGAGGCGCGCACCAGGATTGCGATCTCGTTGAGCTTCTCGCCCTGGCGCTGCAGCTGCTCGATCTCCTCGCCGATGCCGCGCGCTTCCTCTTCCGAATCCCAGGAGCCGGTCACCGTGACCTTCTCGCCGTCCTGGTCCTCGGTGCGCAGCGTCTTGCCGAGCCGGCCTTCATTGTGCGCGATCAAATGCGAGGCGGCCGCGAGGATGTGGCCGGTCGAGCGGTAGTTGCGCTCCAGGCGAATGACCTTGGCCCCGGGGAAATCGTGCTCGAAGCGCAGGATGTTGTCGACCTCGGCGCCGCGCCAGCCGTAGATCGACTGGTCGTCGTCACCGACGCAGCAGATGTTTTTGACGTGGGGCGTCTGCTCCCTCGCCTCGCTTGCGGGGTGAGGGGGACTCTCCACGAGCTCGGTGCTTGGAGAGTCCCCCTCACCCGCATCGCTTTGCGATGCGACCTCTCCCCGTAGGCGGGGAGAGGTGAAGGAAGAAGCCGCCGGCGCCTGCGAGAGCAGTCGCAGCCACAGATATTGTGCGACGTTAGTGTCCTGATACTCGTCCACCAGGATGTATTTGAAGCGCAGCTGGTACTGCCGCAGGATATCCGGGTGCTCGCGGAAGATCCGGATGTTCTCGAGCAAGAGATCGCCGAAATCGGCCGCGTTCAGGATCTTCAGCCGCTCCTGGTAGCTCGCATAGAGCTTGCCGCCCTTGCCGTTGGCGAAGACGGCAGCCTCGCCCGATGGCACCTGCGACGGCATCAGTCCGCGGTTCTTCCAGCCATCGATCAGGCCGGCCAGCATGCGGGCAGGCCAGCGCTTGTCGTCGATGTTCTCGGCCTGCAGGAGTTGCTTCAAGAGCCGCACCTGGTCGTCGACGTCGAGCACGGTGAAGTTCGACTTGAGCTGCGCCAGCTCGGCATGGAAACGCAGGATGCGGCCGCCGATGGAGTGGAAGGTGCCGAGCCACGGCATGCCTTCCACGGCGTGGCCGAGCATCTGGCCGAGCCGGTGCTTCATCTCGCGCGCGGCCTTGTTGGTGAAGGTCACCGACAGGATCTCGGCGGGACGGGCGCGGCCCTGGCTCAGGATATGGGCGATGCGAGTGGTCAGCACGCGCGTCTTGCCGGTGCCGGCGCCGGCCAGCACGAGAACCGGGCCGTCCAGCGTCTCCACGGCCTCCCGCTGCTCCGGATTGAGCCCAGAGAGGTATTTCGGCCCCACCGAGGCACGCGCACGCGCGGCGATGCCGCCGGCTGCGGGCTGGTGGTCGGGGACATTCTGGGACGTGATCTTGCTCGGCTCGGTCATGCGAATCATGGGCCCCACGATGGCACCGCGGGGTGGCGGAAGGGAGCCTTCTAACAGGGATTGGTCCCATATGGGGCGCCGGGACAGGGTTTTCCACGTGCGCGGCAGGCCGCATTGTTCCGGCGAAAGCTGCGAATTTCACGCCTGAGTGGGGCGGAACAATCGTTCCCGCCGCGAGATTGTCTCGGCAGGTGGCGCGGCTCGCCGCGCCGGACGCAAGACACATCAAGACGAGGGTTTGACCATGTTTGGCTGGGTTGTGACGTTTCTGGTTATCGCACTGATCGCCGGTATCCTGGGTTTTGGCGGCATCGCCGGCGCTTCGATCGAGATCGCCAAGATCATCTTCTTCATCGCGATCGTCCTGTTCCTTGTCTCGGCCGTGGTCGGTTTGGCGCGCGGCCGCACAAGGATATAGCGAAGCGTGTTCACCTCTCCCCGACGGGGAGAGGTGAACCACGAGCAGGCGGATCCGAATTGTTATTTCCGCGAGGGCATCGCCACGTTTCGGCCGATGCCCTCGGGTCGCGGCACGGCGCTGTGGGCCTTGGTCACCGCAGCGATGCGCTCGCGAATATCGGCCGGAAACGGCGCAACGCGCCGCGACGTCATGTCCATGTGCAGTGACATGTTCTCGGACGTCGCCGATAGCCAGCCTTCGCTTGCGTGCCGCATCTCCTCGAACGTGTGCAGCCGCTTGTCGTCGGCCTCGAGCAGCCAGACAAAAACCTGCACGGGATCGCCGAGATGAATCTCGCGCAAATACCGCACATGGCATTCGGCGGTGAAGGTCGAGCCGCCGCGCTCCTTCATGTAGGTCGGTCCGATCCCGAGCTCGAGCCACATCTGGTCGATCGCCCGGTCGAACATCACGTTGTAATAGGCCATGTTGAGATGGCCGTTATAGTCGATCCATTGCGGCTCGATCTGCATGATCGAGGCACGGAACGGCTCGGCTTTGGGCGCTGAGGCGGCGGTCTCCGGCATGTTTCTTCCTGTTATGCGTCCGGTCGCTTGACTTGACCGGTTTTATATCCTTTGCCACGGTTCTTCTTTCGGGAGGAATCCGTGGGGACGACCATCACCAATAATCCGCCGCGGCCGGAGCCGAAAGCCCTCGCGAGCGCGCTGGAGCAGCTTGCCGCGCGCTTCGGCAACCGCCTCATCACCTCGCAAGCCGTGCGCGAGCAGCATGGCCATACCACCACATGGATCCCCAACCAGCCGCCGGATGGCGTGGTGATGGCGCAGGAGACCGCCGACATCCAGGACGTGGTGCGGATCTGCGCGAAAAATCGCGTGCCGGTCATTCCCTTCGGCACCGGCACCTCGCTCGAGGGCCAGGTCAACGCGCCCGCGGGCGGCATCTCGATCGACCTGCGCGACATGAACAAGGTGCTGGCGGTGCATGCCGAGGACCTCGACTGCGTGATCCAGCCCGGCGTCACCCGCAAGGCGCTGAACGAGCATCTGCGCGACCAGGGCCTGTTCTTCCCGATCGATCCCGGCGCGGACGCTTCGCTCGGCGGCATGGCCTCGACGCGCGCCTCCGGTACCAATGCCGTGCGCTATGGCACCATGCGCGACAGCGTGCTGGCGCTGAAGGTCGTGCGCGGCGATGGCGAGATCATCACGACCGGCACGCGCGCCAAGAAGTCGTCGGCCGGCTACGATCTCACGCATCTGTTCGTCGGCGCCGAGGGCACGCTCGGCATCATCTCGGAATTGACCATCCGCCTGCGCGGCATCCCCGAGACGATCGCGGCGGGCGCGGTGTCGTTCGAGACCGTGCATGGCGCCTGCCAGGCCGTCATCCTGGCGATTCAGACCGGTATTCCCGTGGCGCGCATCGAGCTGCTCAATGCGGCGCAGGTGAAGGCCTGCAACGCCTATTCGAAATTGACGCTCCCGGAGACGCCGCTGCTCCTGATGGAATTCCACGGCAGCGAGATCGAGGTCGGCGAGCAGTCCAAGGCGTTCGGCGAGATCGCAAAAGATTGCGGTGGCGGCGATTTCTCCTGGACCACCAAGCCCGAGGATCGCACAAAGCTCTGGCAGGCGCGGCACGATGCCTATTGGTCGGTGAAGGCGCTGCGTCCCGGTGACAGCATCGGCGTCGTCGCGACCGACGTCTGCGTGCCGATCTCGCGGCTCGCCGATTGCGTCAGCGAGACCGAGGAGGATCTCAAGCGCCTTAACCTGCTGTCGCCGATCGTCGGCCATGTCGGCGACGGCAATTTCCACTGCTCGCTGGTCTGCGATACCAACGATCCCGACGAGATGGCTCGCGGCGAGGAGTTCATGCATCGCCTGGTCGAGCGCGCGCAGGCGATGGACGGCACCTGCACCGGCGAGCACGGCATCGGCCAGGGCAAGCAGAAATATCTCAAGGCCGAGCTCGGCCCCGAGGCGCTCGATGCGATGCGGGCGCTGAAGAAGGCGCTTGATCCGCTCAACATCTTCAATCCGGGCAAGATCGTGCCGGAGGCGTAGCGCGCGGCGCCAGCCGCCCGGGTCGCCATGGAAATCGCGATGAAGATGTCCGCCGATCTGTGCGCGACGACGCCGTGGGCCGCATCGTCGATCTCTGCATGAAGGCCGACGATCTCAGGACGGCGCAGATCCTGTTCCGCGCGATCCAGGCCGGCTGGATGCGGGAAGCCATTCAGCGCGATTGTCCGGCACTGTCGCAATAGATGCGGCCCGCGCGATGGGCGCGGGCCGGTGCGAGCTCGTGCCGGGTTGGCTCAATACCTACGGTAGTCGCCGCGTGCAGGGCCACCATAGCC
>NZ_LSIC01000059.1 GCF_001556045.1 Bradyrhizobium sp. CCH5-F6 | reverse complement strand
GATGAGGCGCCCGTGTCGGACGCGGGATCCACGAGAGATCGGCCTCAGATACTCAAATCAATAGCAGGTACGAACGCGGCCGACGTACTGGCCGAAGGCGTTGTACTGGGCGACCCAGCCGCAGCGGTGATAGCCGTGATAATAGGGGTCGTTCGTGGCGGCGATCGCGGAGCCGACGACGGCGGCGGTGGCGATGCCGGCGCCGACACCCCAGACCCAGCCGGGCTGCTTGGCTTCGGCCTGCGAGGTGGTGGACACGATGCTGCCGGTGACGGCGAGGGCGGCGAGCGCTGCGGCGGCAATCTTGGTCTTGATCGACATGTGAAACTCCATCCGGGTTGAGGCGGTCCGTTGTGGCCCGCGTGCCCAGTTGGACGGGCGCTCCTCGCGTCCGGTTCGAAAGCGGCAAGCCAGCCTGTGAAGCGGGCCCTTTTCCTGAACGATTCCAGGAGGATGGAAGCTAGCCCAGAGGCCCCTTGGCGAGCCTGTTCACGTCGAAGTTATCGACTTCGGCCAGCAGCTCGCAGAACGCCGCCGCGCCCTGATCGAGCAACTGCTCGCCCTTCTCAGGGCGCGCCAGCGTCGCATTGCCGACCGCGCCGCTCGGGTTGAGATCCTGCGCCTGCCAGGCGAACGGCGCGGGCCGCTGCGTCGACAGCCAGCGATATTCCTTCTCCATCGCGATGCTGCTCGCGGGAAAATTCGTGATCGCATCATTGCGCACTTGGTCGGGATAGCGCGCCAGCATGATCGAGGTCTCGACCGCGCCGCCATGAATGCCGTGGCGCACTTCCTCGGCCGGGAACAATCGGTCCGCGCCCGAAAGCCGCGACCACGATGTCGTCACCACGAACAGCTTGTGGTGCGCGCGAAGATCCTGCGCCACCAGCATCATGGCCGCACTGTTGCCGCCGTGGCTGGTGACGATGACGAGCTTCTTCACGCCGCGGCGTGCAACGTCTTCGCCGATCCCGGTCCATTTCTTCAGCGCCAGCTCGGTCGGCAGCGTCTGTGTGCCCGGATAGTCGATATGCTCGGTGGAAATCCCGATCGGCTCGACGGGGAGGAAACTGGCCGGAACGTCCGCGGGCAACAGCTCGCGCACGCGCTTCAGATAGGCGTCCGCGATCAGCACGTCCGTCGTGAGCGGCAGATGCGGGCCGTGCTGCTCGGTCGCCGCCAGCGGCAGCACCGCGATCCAGCGCGTCACGTCGGCAGCGGCAGCATCGGCCCCGCGGATCTCGGTCCAGTCGCGCGACGGCACCATCGAATTTTCTTTGGAGGTTTCTTTGCCCGAATTTGTCACGTAATTTGCGTCCCTGGGATGCCAGGCCGGCTCGCGTCCCGAATGTCATGCGGTTTTATCGCGTTGGCTCGATATGAGCCAGACGCGATTGGGCTGGAAGCGATCGACGGAGTGCCATCATGACCCCCTCTCATCTGCGACGAGCGTTCATCGCGGGCCTGATGGCCGCTTTCGCCTCTCTTGCGCCGGCGCAGGCCGAAACGCTCGACAAGGTCACCTTCGGCACCAATTGGGTCGCCGAGGCCGAGCATGGCGGCTTCTTCCAGGCGGTCGCCGACGGCACCTACAGGAAATACGGGCTCGACGTCACCATCGTCCCCGGCGGTCCCAACGAGAACAACCGCATGCTGTTGATCGCCGGCAAGATCGATTTCTTCATGGCCGCGAACACGCTGATGTCGTTCGACGCCGTCGCCAACAACGTTCCCGTCATCACCATCGCCGCGATCTTCCAGAAGGATCCGCAGGTGATGCTGACGCAGCCCGACGCCAAGGTCACGAAGATCGAGGATCTCAAGCCGCTGACGCTGTTCGTCTCCAAGGAGGGCATGGGCAGTTATTTCCAGTGGCTGAAGTCCGAATACGGTTTCAGCGAGAAGAACGTCCGTCCCTACAACTTCAATCCGCAGCCCTTCATCGCCAATCCCAAGAGCGCGATGCAGGGCTATGTCACCTCCGAGCCTTTCGCGGTGGAGAAGGCTGCCGGCTTCAAGCCGAACGTGCTGCTGCTCGCCGATTACGGCTTCAACACCTATTCGACGCTGATCGAGACCCGCCGCGACATCGTCGCGAAGAAGCCCGATCTGGTGCAGCGCTTCGTCGATGCCTCCATGATCGGCTGGTACAACTACATCTATCGCGACAATTCCGCCGGCAATGCCCTGATCAAGAAGCTCAATCCGGAAATGACCGACGACCTGCTCACCTATTCCGTCGCCAAGATGAAGGAGCACGGCATCGTCGATTCCGGCGACAGCGTGAAGAACGGCATCGGCGCGATGAGCGACGAGCGCTATGCTTCCTTCTTCAACAAGATGGTGAAGGCGGGCGTCGTGAAGGCGGATCTCGACTTCCGCAAGTCCTATACGCTGCGCTTCGTCAACAAGGGCGTCGGCGTCGAGCTGCGCCCGAACAAGCCGTAACGCATGCTGCGATTCGGCGAAGGTGGCCCGGCGTCCTACACCTCTCCCGAAGGGAGAGGTCGCATCGCATCGCCAGATGCGATGCGGGTGAGGGGTTGCGCTCCCTCGTGGGCCCTCATCCCCCTCACCCGGCGCTGCGCGCCGACCTCTCCCCGTTGGGGAGAGGTGAAGGGCGCCCGAAACGCCGCAGTCATCGATCAATGGTAGAGCGCAACACCTCGCCCGCCGTCGACGCCGGCCTGACGCATCTTGCCGTCCGCCTGCGCGGCGTGACGAAGACTTATGACACCGGCGTCATGGCGCTCGGGCCGCTCGACCTCGCTGTCCGCAAAGGCGAGTTCATCTCGCTGCTGGGCCCGTCCGGTTGCGGCAAGTCCACTGCGCTGCGCCTGATCGCAGGACTCAGCACGCCGTCTTCCGGAATCGTGCGGGTGGCGCGCCGCGAGGGCGTCCCGCAACCCGGCCACGGCATCGGCTTCGTGTTTCAGGAACCGACCCTGATGCCCTGGGCCAGCGTGCGCGAGAATGTGCGGCTGCCCTTGAGGCTCGCAGGCGTGCCGAAAACGGAGGCGCGCGCACGTGCCGACGCGGCGCTGGCCAGCGTCGGGCTCGCCGATTTCGCCGATGCCTTTCCGCGCGAGCTCTCCGGCGGCATGAAGATGCGGGTGTCGCTGGCGCGCGCGCTCGTCACCGATCCCGACATCCTGCTGATGGACGAGCCGTTCGCCGCGCTCGACGAGATCACGCGCTTCCGCCTCAACAACGATCTGCTGGCGCTGTGGCGCAGGCTCGGCAAGACCGTCATCTTCGTCACCCATTCGGTGTTCGAATCCGTCTATCTGTCGCAGCGCGTCGTGGTGATGACGGCACGGCCGGGCCGAATCCAGGCCGACATCCGCATCGAGACGGTCGAGCCGCGCGGCGAAGAGTTTCGCACCTCGACGGCCTATGGCGACTATTGTCGCAAGGTCTCCGGCGCGCTTGCGCCGTCTTATTCGGGACAGCCGCTGCTATGAACGCCCAACCCGCGATCGTTTCCAGGCCGCCAGCGGCGCAACGCGCGATGCGCCTGCTGCTTCCGGTCGTCGTCTTCGCCGTCGGCCTGATCGTCTGGGAACTGGTGGTCCGTCGCAAGGGCATCCCCCCTTATGTGCTGCCGGCGCCGTCCGTGATCATCCTGACCCTGATCAAGGACTGGACGGTTCTGTCGCAATCGCTCGCAACGACGCTGTTGACCACGCTCGAGGGGTTCGTCGCGGCGAGCATCGGCGGCATCGCGCTGGCGCTGCTGTTCAACCAGTCGAAATGGGTCGAATTCTCGCTGTTCCCCTATGCCGTCGTCCTCCAGGTGACGCCGGTGATCGCGATCGCGCCATTGCTGCTGATCTATCTGGAGCAGCAGACCGCGGTCGTCGCTTGCGCCTTCATCGTCGCCTTTTTCCCGGTGCTGTCCAACACCACGCTCGGGCTCAATTCGGTCGATCGCAATCTCGCCGGCCTGTTCCAGCTCTATGGCGCATCAAAGCCGCAGACGCTGCGCTTTCTCAAGCTGCCTTCGGCGCTGCCCTACATTCTCGGCGGCCTGCGCATTGCCGGCGGCTTGTCGCTGATCGGTGCGGTCGTGGCCGAGATCGCGGCGGGAACAGCCGGCGCCGGCTCCGGGCTCGCCTACAGGATCGCCGAGTCGGGCTATCGCTTGAACATACCCCGCATGTTCGCCGCGCTGTTTCTGTTGTCGCTCGCCGGGATTGTCATCTATGGGGTGCTGGCGCTAGTTTCGCACCTCGTTTTACGGCGCTGGCACGAGAGCGCGCTTGGAAAGGAAAACTGATGGCTGCCGGTTCGATTTCGTCCGAAAAGATCGACCTTCTGATCTATGGGCCGGTGCGGCCGATCCTCGAGAACGGATTCTCCGACCATTTCGTCGTGCACAAGGCCGAGACGCGCGGCGATCTCGAGCGCCTGACGCCGGCGGTCCGCGAGAAGATCCGCGGCGCCGCCGTGACCTATCACACCGTGCGCGCGGACAGGGATTCACTGTCGCAATTGCCCAAGCTCGAGATGGTGGCGAGCTTCGGCGTCGGCTACGACCACATCGATGCCAAATACGCTGCCGAGCACGACATCATCGTCACCAACACGCCGGACGTGCTGACCGAGGAGGTCGCCGACGTCGCGATGGGTCTGTTGATCGCCACCCTGCGCGAGTTCATCAAGGCCGACCGCTACGTCCGCTCCGGGCTATGGCAGACGCAGAACTATCCGCTCAGCGTCGGCTCGCTGCGCGACCGCAAGGTCGGCATCGTCGGCATGGGCCGCATCGGCCAGGCCATCGCGCGCCGGCTCGATGCCTCGCTGGTGCCCGTGGTCTATCACTCGCGCAATCCGTCCAAGGACGTCTCGTACAAGCACTATCCCGATCTGATCGAGATGGCGAAGGCGGTGGATACGCTGATGGTGATCGTGCCCGGCGGTGCGGCTACGAACAAGATGATCAATGCCGAGGTGCTGAAGGCGCTCGGCCCGCGCGGCGTTCTGATCAACGTGGCGCGCGGCTCGGTGGTCGATGAGCCGGCGCTGATCCAGGCGCTGAAATCAGGCACCATCCTCGCCGCCGGCCTCGACGTGTTCGCGGCCGAACCGAGCGTGCCGGACGAGCTCAAGACCATGCAGAACGTCGTGCTGCTGCCGCATATCGGCTCGGCCTCTGTGGTGACGCGGAACGCGATGGACCAGCTCGTGGTCGACAATCTCAAGGCCTGGTTCGCCGGCAAGGCGCCGCTGACACCGGTTGCGGAAACGCCGTTCAGGGGGCGCTGATGGGAGCTCTTCGGGTCGTTGCATCCGCCGTCGCGGCCTGCCTGGCCGCGATCGGCGCCGTCGCGGCCTGCTTGGCCGCGATCGGCGCTGCGCATGCGCAGGATGCGACGGCCCTGAAGAAATCGATGCCGGGGCAATGGGAGCTCTCGACCACCGAGCGCAGCAAGACCTGCGTCGTCACGCTCAAGGCCGACGCCGCGGGCCAGGGTTTCAAGCTGGAGCTCGAGCCCGCCTGCAAGACCGCGCTGCCTTTCACGAAGGACATCGTCGCCTGGAACGTCAGGGGCCTCGACATCGTCCGCCTGCAGGACGCAGCCGGCGATGCCGTGATCGACTTCACCGAGGTCGAGGCCGGCATCTTCGAGGGCCTGCGCCAGGGCGAGGGCGTCTACATCCTCCAGGACCTCGCCGCCGCGCGTTCGATGGCGAAGTCGATGGACCAGATGATCGGCGACTGGTCGATGGTGCGCGGCAACGGCCAGCCGGTGTGCGGGCTTACGCTGACCAACACCGAGGCGGGCCCGGACAACTTCCAGGTCTTCCTCAAGCCGAGATGCGATGCGGCGATCGCGCAGTTCAACCCGACGCAATGGCGGCTCGAGCGCGGCCAGATCATCCTGATGTCGAAATCAGGCGAGGCCTGGCAGTTCGAGGCCGACGACAACGCGCAATGGCGCCGCGTCCCCGACACCGCCGATCCCCTGATCATGCTGCGCCAGTAAGCAGCCCGGCGATCACATCGAGGCCCTGCGCCTGCGCGAGCCGAAGCAGCGCCTCGTGCTGTTCGAAAAGGTGATCAACCTCGTCCATCGCTTGGCGCCGGATGCTGCTTCAACGCGACGCCCGCCGATGCCGCCGAAGCCGTGCAATGCTGGATCGGGCTGTCATCGTGCGCGACAGGCAGGTCCGACGGTCCGCCAGCCGCCTTGATGACCATGCGGCAGCTGGGGCGCCGCCACGTCTTTTCTGTGGCCTGCATGAAGTGTTGCATGATACTGTTGCCACAATCCAACGTAGAGAATGATTTTTTGAAGTCCTTCCGATGTTCAGAGCGGTCGTCATCATCTTCCTCGCCATTGCCCTGTCCGGCTGCGATGCCGTTGGCGCACTAAAAGACGGAATGCAGCACGCAAGGGCCGTGGAGGGCGATCTCGAGCGGTCGACCGGCGTAAGGCCGCAGGTCGGTTTCAACTGGCGCAACGGCCGTCTCGCATCGGTGACGGTCATGTTTCCGGGCCTTTATCAAACCAAGCCGTTGGGCGATCTCGCCGGCCTCGTGCGCGAGACGGTTACCAGGGAATTCAAGCAGACGCCGGATGCGATCGTGCTTTCCTTTGCGCTGGCAAGAGGCCCCTCGGTCTGAGGGCGATGCAAGCATGGTTGTCGCGACGTGCCGGCCCTCGGCGCAACAGGCCCGAGATGCAGGGCGTATGTGCGTCCGCTCTCGCATGTACCGGTGGCTGACCGCTGCGCTTGTCGTCGGCTCGCTCCTCGCCGCCGGCCTTGCTTCTGCGCAACAGATTCCGGCCGACGAGCCTGCGTTCACGGCCTTCGTGGCGGCGCGGATACAGGCCGTGGTTCGTAACCCGCAAGTCGTGATCAAGGGCCCTCTGACGCTCTCGGTCGGCTCCTTGCAAGCCAACCTCGATCGCGTCTACGCCTTCTGCAAGGCGAACGCGAGCGGCTGTGCCAGGGAGATCGAGACTTATGTCGGCGGGGTCGTCGCAACGACCGCCAACGTGAAGGACCCTCCGACCAAAGCGGCTCTCCGAATCGTGGTGCGCTCGACCGACTATATGCGGCAGGCGTCTCGCGAGTTCGAATCTGCCGCTACCATCCCGACGCGGCCGCTCGCGGATGGGCTGGTGATCGTCCCGGTGCTCGACTCGCCACGCTCGGTCAGGATCTTCAATGACAAGCACCGTGCTGCGCTCGGCTTGACGTCGGACCAGGTCTTCGACATTGCCATTGCCAACCTACGCAAAAGTTTGAAGCCGCTCATGTCCGCTGCAAAGCCGGCCGTGCCGGGGCAGTTCGGCACGTTGAAGGGCGATTACTACGCGACCAGCCGGCTTGCGCTGATCGACAGCTGGGCACCGCTCGCGCAAGCCCAGGGTGGCGTCCTGATCGTGGCGGCTCCGACGCCCGATCTCGTGCTCTATTCGGGCGAGGACAGCAGCGCCGCGCTCGACGCGCTGCGTACGTTTGTCCGAAACGTCATGGCGCGTACGCCGAAGCCGCTTTCGGGCGCGCTGCTGCGCTGGACTCCGAAGGGATGGCAATCCGTTCGGTGAAACTGCCGGTCCGCGATGGCCGCCGCGAAGATGACCGATCGCCGTCGTTTGAGCTCTAAAGTGTAACAAGATCGACTTTGATATCTACAACGGAGGTGCACTTCCTCCCCCGCTTGCCGGAGCGGGTCGGGAGAGGTATTTCCGCAATGGGACAATCCCTGGGAAGGAAGAGCCCTCACCCGGCGTTTGGCCACAGCCCCCGGCGTTTCCGGCAGGGCCGCCGCAGGCGGCTTACGCCTTTCGAAGTTTTGCCGATCTTCGAACTTTTCTTGCGCGTTGAGCGACCAAGACGGAATGGTTCAAACTCGTGCGGGCTTTGACATGAAACTCGTTGCCCTGGCTTTTTCGTGCCTTCTGTTTTTCGCGATGCCCGCCAATGCGAATGACACCCGCACCTTCAATGCGATGGTGGCCTTGGCCAATCGAGGGGACGCCGAGGCGCAATACCATGTCGGCATGATGTACAATAACGGCATCGGCACGCAGCAGGACCGCAGCCAGGCGTTCGAGTGGTTTCAGAAGTCGGCCGCCGCCAACGATCCGCTGGGAGCCTACAAGCTCGGTTGTTACTATGACGGGCAAGGCGTCGGCATCGTCGCAACCGACCCGGATCAAGCATTGAAGTACAAGCTCGTTTCCGCCAAGGCCGGCTATGCGCGTGCGCAGCACGACGTCGCTCTTCTGTATGACAGACGAGGAGATTCGGAAGAAGCGCTGAAATGGTGGAGGATGGCCGGCGATCAGGGGCATCCTGCCTCCCTCTTCAACCTGTCCCGCGCCTATTCCGCAGGGAAGGGAACGCCGAGAGATCTGTCTCTGTCGTATGCGTATTTCAAGCTCTCGCAGCTGGCGCCGGCAAAGAACGTGAACGAGATGGCTTCCCTGTTGTCCAAGCCAGAACTCGAGAGGGGCGAAAAGTTTGTTTCCGAGTGGAAGCCGCAGCCGACCGCATTAACGCTCAAGGCATTGAGCGGTATCAAGGCCGCAGACGAGCACCTGAAGGTCGCCAGGAACAGGGTGTTCTGATCTTGCCCTAAAGCGGAATGGGCTTAGGTTGAATCGCTTGCCGCGGCTCGTTCACCTCTCCCGCTTGCGGGAGAGGTCGGCGCATCCGGGCGAAGCGAAGCTTCGTCCCGTGCGCCGGGAGAGGGCTTTCTCCTCTTGGGGATTGTTCCTTTGCGGAAACACCCTCTCCCCAACCCTCTCCCGCAAGCGGGAGAGGGAGCTCACTTTCGCTGCAGCTATTAAACCTGATCTCATCACGCCTTAGATCAACCGCATCCCGCGCAGGCTGGCGTGCCCGTTCTTGCCGACGATGATGTGATCATGCACGGCAATTCCCAGCGGCTTGGCGATGTCGATGATCGCCTTCGTCATCTGGATGTCGGCTTGCGAGGGCGATGGATCGCCTGAGGGGTGGTTATGCACCAGGATCAGCGCGGTGGCGGACAGCTCCAGCGCGCGCTTGATCACCTCGCGCGGATAGACCGGGGTGTGGTCGACGGTCCCGGTCTGCTGCACTTCGTCGGCGATTAGCTGGTTGCGCTTGTCGAGGAAGAGCAGGCGGAATTGCTCCTTGTCGGCAAACGCCATGCTGGTGCGGCAATACTCGATCACCTCGTTCCAGGACGACAGCGCGTTGCGGCTGTTGACGCCGCCCTTGGCGACGCGATGCGCCGCCGCGGCGATCAGCTTCAGCTGGTTGATCGCGGACTCGCCGATGCCGTCGACCTCGCGCAGTCGCGCCACCGGGGCATGGACGACCTCGGCGAAGGAGCCGAACGTCTTGATCAGCGTCTTCGCCAGCGGCTTGGTGTCGCGCCGCGGCAACGCCGGAAACAGCGCCATCTCCAACAGCTCGTAGTCGCTGAGCGCATCCGCGCCGGCGCTGTAGAATCGCTCGCGCAGCCGCTCGCGATGGCCGTGATAGTGCGGCGCGTCCTCAGGCTTGCTCTTGTCGTGGTCGGACTTGGCGGGCATCGCGCGCCAAGCATCGCCGGGGAACTCCGCTTTTGCAACCGTCAATTGCGGCGACTGCTGCGGCACATGCCGGGCCGCGGCGCAAAAGCATCATCCGATCTGCTTCTCGCCGTGCCGCTCCGACAGCGTGAAGATCTCGACGCCTGTCGCGGTGACGCCGACGGAATGCTCGAACTGCGCGGAGAGCGAGCGGTCGCGGGTGACCGCGGTCCAGCCGTCGGAGAGGATCTTCACATGCGGCTTGCCGAGATTGATCATCGGCTCGATGGTGAAGAACATGCCGGGCTTGAGCTGCACGCCCTCGCCGGGACGGCCGACATGGATGATGTTCGGCTCGTCGTGGAACATGCGGCCCAGACCGTGGCCGCAGAAATCGCGCACCACGCTCATGCCCTGCGGCTCGACGAAGCTCTGGATGGCGTGGCCGATGTCGCCGGTGGTGGCGCCGGGCTTCACAGCGGCGATGCCGCGCATCATCGCTTCATAGGTGACCTCGATCAGCCGCTCGGCCTTGCGCGCGATCGGGCCGACCGCGTACATCCGGCTGGAATCGCCGTACCAGCCGTCGACGATGAAGGTGACGTCGATGTTGACGATGTCGCCTTCCTTCAGCGGGCGGTCCCCGGGCATGCCGTGGCAGACCACGTGGTTGAGCGAGGTGCAGGTCGAGTAGCGGTAGCCGCGATACATCAGCGTCGCCGGATAGGCGCCATGGCTGAAGGCGAAGTCGCGGACGAATTCGTCGATCTTCGAGGTCGCTACGCCAGGCCCGACGATGTCCGTGAGCTCGTCGAGGCATTTTGCCACCAGCGCGCCCGCCTTGCGCATGCCGGCAAAGGCGCCCGGCCCATGCAGCTTGATCTGTCCGGTCTTGCGCAGGGAGGTATCGGTGGCTTCGACGTAGCTCATGCGTGTCAGGTCTTTTCGGGGCTGATCTCGATATCGGCGGAAGGGCTTGATTTCAGGCCCCAATTTAATGATTACGGGCCTTCATGCAAGCCGAGGCAGAGCGTTTTCGAGCGAAGTGGCTACCGGTTCGCGTGAAGAAAACGCGTCAAAACCAGAGCCTTGCCAGCCCAGGGGCGAAAGCGACCTAATTCGGGACTTCTACGGTGGTCTCCACCGGCAGGGCGCCGCCGCGGATGCGGATTTCGCGGACCGGATAGGGAACCCGGATGCCCTCGCGCTTGAACGCGTCCCACAGCGCCAGCATCACGTCGCTCTTGACCTTGTCCATCCCGTCGGGATCGGCGATCCAGAAGGTCAGCGAGAACTTCATGCCGGCTTCCGCGAACTCGGTCAGGATGCAGGTCGGCGGCTTGCCCTTCTGCGCGCGCGGATGGGCTTCCGCGGTCTCGGCGGCGAGCTTGCAGACCAGTGTCGGGTCGGCGTCGTAATTGGTGCCGAAGGCGATCTTCACCAGCGTGTTCTTGTCGGTATAGGTCCAGTTGACGACTTTCTGCGTCACCAGATCCTCGTTCGGCACCAGGAATTCGCGGCCGTCGCCGGCGGCGACGGAGATGTAGCGCGTCTTCATCGCGCTGATGCGACCGGTATTGTCGCCGATGGTGACGAGGTCGCCGGGTTTCACAGACTTGTCGGCGAGCAGGATGATGCCCGAGATGAAATTGGCCACGATCTTCTGCAGGCCGATACCGATGCCGACGCCGACCGCGCCGGAGAACACCGCGAGCGCCGAGAGGTCGATCCCGACGGCGCCGAGCGCAATGACGATTGCGACGGCAAGAAGCCCGATGCGGATGATCTTCATCAGTAGCACCTGCACCGACGGCGTCAGGTCGGTGGTCGCGTTGATCCGGCTCTCGGCGAAATTGCTTGCGATATTGGTGAGCCACAGCGCGATCAGAAGGAGTGCGCCGGCCTTGAGCACCAGCAGCGGCGTCAGCCTGAGACCGCCCAGCACGATCGCGAAGGAATCGAGCAGGTCGACCGTCGCGTCGAGCTGGCCGACGATGGAGAGCGCGGCGACGAACCACGCCGTGATCGACACCAGCTTGACGATGAAGGCGTTGCGCAGCACCGAGGTCACGAGCCGGATCACGAGCCAGGCGAAGCCCAGCTTGGCCGCGACCATCAGGAGATAGCTGCGGCTCGGCCAGGTCGCGTGGTACATCACCACGCGCGAGATGATCACGATCAGCGTGAACACCGCCGTCGAGGCGCTGGAGACCATCACCCGGACGAAGTGCCGGAGCGGCAGCGGCCAGCGCATCGCCAGCGAGGTCATGTCGATGCGGCCGCGAATCGCGGCCTCCGCGGCGTAGGCGATGCCGGCCGCCGCCAGGATGAGACCGAATTGCAGGTAGAACCAGGGTGAGGAGATTTCCGCCCCGACGCTGCGTGCGGTCGTCTGCACGAACTCCATGAAGTCTTTGAGGTCCATGTCCATCGGTCTCGTCGGCAAGCGGGGGAGGAATTGATTCGAGGGAGCCGCAGAATCCCACAAAGGGCGCGGCCGGGACATCGATACACCGACAAGTGAAGCGCGTTAAGGGCGCAAAATGCGGGCAGATTGCCGCGAACCATGGAAAATGGGTTGGCGCGCGAGTCCGCCGACGATAAGGATGCAATTCCAGCGATTTTACCCGGAAGGTGGATGGCTTCCCTCGACTCCGTCAGCATCGCCATATTGCTCGGCGCCGTGCTCGTCATGGCCGGCATTCTCTCGAGCCTGCTTGCGCTGCGCTTCGGCGCGCCTTTGCTGCTCGTCTTCCTCGCGATCGGCATGCTCGCCGGCGATTCCGGCCCGGGGCAGCTCCAGTTCGACGACGTCCGTACTACCTATCTGGTCGGCTCGGTCGCGCTCGCCTTGATCCTGTTCGACGGCGGCCTGCGCACGCGCATCGCCAGCATCCGCACCGTGCTCGCGCCCTCCGTGGTGCTCGCGACGGTCGGCGTGCTGCTGACCGCGCTGGTCACGGCGCCGTTCGCGAAATACGCGCTCGACCTCAACTGGACGGAGTCGCTGCTGGTCGGTGCCGTCGTGGCCTCGACCGACGCGGCCGCGGTGTTCCTGCTGGTGCACACCCAGGGCCTGCGCCTGCGCCCGCGTGTCGGCGCGACGCTGGAGGTGGAATCCGGCACCAACGACCCGTTCGCGATCTTTCTCACGCTGATGCTGGTCGAGTATATCTCGGCCGGCTCGAGCTCGCCCGGCCATGTTCTGATGGAGTTCGTCCAGGAAGCGGTGCTTGGCGCCGTGGTCGGCGTCATCGGCGGGCGCCTGGTCGTGATTGCGCTCAACAAGGTCGCGCTGCCGCAGGGGCTGCATGCGCCGTTCGTCACGACGGCCGCGCTCGTGATCTTCGGCGGCTCGCAGATCATGCACGCCTCCGGCTTCCTCGCGGTCTATCTCGCCGGCATCATCATCGGAAACCGGCCGACGCGCGCGCACAATTCGGTGGTGACGTTCCTCGATGCCGCGACCTGGCTGGCCCAGATCGTGATGTTCGTGCTGCTCGGCCTCCTGGTCTCGCCGAGCCGCCTCGGCGCCAGCATATTACCGGCAATCGCCGTCGCGCTCGTCCTGATGCTGGTGGCGCGGCCGCTCGCGGTGTTCGTCTGCCTTGCCCCGTTCCGCTTCAACTGGCGCGAGAAGATCTTCATCGCCTGGACCGGCCTGCGCGGCGCGGTCGCGATCTTCCTGGCCTCGATCCCGATGCTGGTCGGCCTGTCCAAGGCCTACCTCTATTTCGACGTCGCCTTCGTCGTCGTCATCATCTCGCTGCTGCTGCAGGGCTGGACCCTGGGGCCGGCCGCGCGCAAGCTGCACGTGGCGCTGCCGCGTGCCGAGCGCGGCCCGCGGCGCGTCGAACTGGATCTGCCCGGCCAGCTCGAGCAGCAGCTCGTCGGCTATCCGGTACGGCAAAAGAGCCTGTATTTCCGCCGCGGCCTGATCCCGTCCTGGTCCAAGCCGACGCTGGTGATCCGCAACGAAAACATCCTGACGCCGGCGGAAGCCGACCCGATCGCGCCCGGCGACTACATCTACCTGCTGGCCCCGCCGGAAAAGGCCGAATCGCTCGACCGCTTCTTCGTCGATATGCAGCCGGGCGCGGCGCCAGATCCGCATCTGCTCGGCGACTTCATGGTCTCCGGCGAGCACACGCTCGCCGAGCTCGCCGAGATTTACGGCGTGAAGGCGAGCGAGGAGGAGAGCAAGCTCACGCTCGCCGACTATTTCGACGTCCATCTCGACCGCGCGCCGAAGGAGGGTGCCGAGCTCGCACTGGACGAGATCGTGCTCGTCGCGCGCAGCATCTCCGGCGGCCGCGTCAACCTCGTCGGCTTGCGTCTGCCCGAAGAAGACGAGACGCCCGCGCCGCTGACGCGCACGCAGACGCTGCGCAAGAAGCTCGCCGACGTGTGGGCATCGGTGGCGGGGGTTTAGTGTCTCCTAAAGCGCGATGCGATGAGAATGAATCGTCATCGCGCTTTAGGTTGTTGTTTAAGCATGATCTTTTCGGAAAACCGCTGCGCACTTTTCCGGATCATGCTTTAGTCATTGCGAGGAGCTCTTGCGCCGAAGCATCCAGACCGTCGCTGCGGCGGGATTGCATCTCGTCCTCACGTCAGCACCTTCACCCCGCCGAAACTCGTCACGCGGCCCTGCTTCAGCATCACGATCTGCGTCGCGAGCTGGCGCAACTCGGCGGCGTCGTGGCTGACATAGACCATCGGCACGTTGGCTTCGTCCCGCAGCCGCACCAGATAGGGCAGGATCTCGAGCTTGCGGCCCTCGTCGAGCGCGCCGTATAAGAGACAGAGCAACAGCAGCCTCGGCTTCGACAGCAGCGCGCGGCCGAGCGCGACACGCTGGCGCTCGCCGCCCGAGAGCTTTCCGGGACGGCGATCGAGCAGCGCACCGATGTCGAGCAGCTCGACGATGCGCCTGTGCTGGACAGGATCGGCCGGCAGGCGGTTCATCCGCCGTCCATAGTCGAGATTCTGCGCGACGTTGAGATGCGGAAACAGCCGCGCGTCCTGGAACACGTAGCCGATGCGGCGGCGCCAGGCCGGGACATGGATGCCGGCCGCGGTGTCGTCGACGGTTTCGCCGTCGATAACGATGGTGCCGCGGTCGGGCCGCAGCAACCCCGCGATCATGTTGACCAGTGACGTCTTGCCGGCGCCCGACGCGCCGAACAGGCCGATGGCACGGCCTTCGCTTGCGAAGGATGCATGCAGCGAGAATTCGCCGAGCTGCTTTTCGACGTCGACGCGCAGCATGATCAATTCCCGTGCAGCCGCGCCGTCGCGCGGCGGGCGAACCACTCGGCGGCGATCAACGCGCCCAGCGCCAGCACGATCGAGACGATCACCAGCCGTCCCGCCGCGGCATCGCCGTCCGGCGTCTGGATCAGCGAATAGATCGCCGAGGAAATCGTCTGGGTCTCGCCGGGAATGTTGGAGACGAAGGTGATGGTCGCGCCGAACTCGCCGATCGCCTTGGCGAAGCCCAGCACCATGCCGGCGAGCACGCCGGGCAGCGCCAGGGGCAGCGTCACCGTGAAGAACACTTGCCACGGCGCGGCGCCGAGCGTCTCGGCGGCCTGCTCGAGCCGGCGATCGATCGCCTCGATCGACAGCCGCATCGGGCGCACCAGCAGCGGAAACGACATCACGCCGCAGGCCAGCGCCGCGCCGGTCCAGCGGAACGAAAACACGATGCCGAGATAGTCGGCGAGGAAGCCGCCGACGAGGCCGCGGCGGCCGAAGGTCAGCAGGAGCAGATAACCGGTGACGACAGGCGGCAGCACGAGGGGCAGATGCACGACGGCGTCGAGCAGCGACTTGCCCCAGAAATCACGCCGCGCGAGCAGCCACGCCAGCGCGATGCCGAATGGCGTCGCCACCAGCGTTGCAATGATGGCGACCCTGAGCGAGAGCAGGATCGCCGTCCATTCGGCGGAGGAAATCTCGGACATCAAGCCGTAGCTATCACGTGGTGGGGCTGACCAGGAACTTGAAGCCGTATTTCTCGAAAATGGCCTTGGCCGCCGCGGAGCGCAGGAAGGCCAGATAGTCGCTGGTCTCACCCTTCGCGCTCGTGGTCGCGGCGACGGGATAGACGATCGCGGGATGCGAAGCCGCCGGGAAGGTGCCGATGGTTTTCACGCCGGGCTCGACCTTTGCATCGGTCGAGTAGACGATGCCGAGTGCGGCTTCGCCGCGGGCGACCAGCGTCAGCGCGGCCCGCACGCTCTCGGCCATGGCGAATTTCGGCTCCGCGGCCTGCCACGCACCGAGCTTCTCGAGCGCGGCCTTGGCATATTTGCCGACCGGAACGGATTTGACGTCGCCGGTCGCGATCCTGCCGTCGCCGGCGAGCTTGGCGAGATCGAAGCCTTGCGCGATGTCGACGTTGTCGATCTTCGCATCCTTCGGCGCGATCAGCACGATGCTGTTGCCGAGCAGGTTCACCCGGGTCGCTTCGTTGATGGTCTTCTTGGAGATCGCGTAGTCCATCCAGTCGGTGTCGGCAGAGGCGAACACGTCGGCCGGCGCGCCCTGCTCGATCTGCTTGGCAAGCACCGAGCTTGCCGCATAGCTGACGCTGAACTTGATGCCGGTCTTCGCGGCGTAGGCGGCGTCGATCTCGTCCAGCGCGTTCTTCATCGAGGCGGCGGCGAAGATGGTGATGGTCTTGTCCTCGGCGGCGGCGGGCGAGAGGGCCGCGCCTGCGAGGATCATGAAGGCGGTGAGAAGTCCGGATATGCGAGACATGGGTGCGCTCCGTGCGAGGTCGCGCGCGCAGGACGCGCGCGCAAATCTGGCGTTGGGTGAGTGTGGTGCGACGGGCGGAAGCGCTGTTCCACGTGGCCTTGCGACGGCTTACGACCGGCAGGGATATCGCAACTGCGAAGATAGCAGGCTGGCGCCGGAGGTCAAAGGGCGGCGCCTCAATCACCTCCGTCGTCCCCGGATCGGCGCCCGCCTGGGGGCGCGACTGCGGGAGTAGGGCGCCAGATAAGCTACGGCTTCGCGTCCGCCGCGTGCAGCACCGCCTTGCAGGCCGCCGGCATCTGCGCCAGCGTCATCGGCGGCTTCGGTTTCGGTGGCTCCGGCGGCGGCTTGGGGTGCAGCACGGCGTCGGAGAACCAGTAGGCGAGGTCGGCGGGTTTGCAGCCTTCGTCCTCGGCCTGTGACGGCTGGCCCTCGCATTCGCCGGCGCCTGCCGGGCAGTGCATGCGGATGTGGAAATGGTAGTCGTGCCCCCACCAGGGCCGGATCTTCGACAGCCATGCGCGGTCGCCCTTGGCCTCGCGGCACAACGCCTTCTTGATCGCGGCGTTGACGAAGATGCGCTGCACCGCCGGCTCCCGCGCCGCATCGCGCAGCACCAGCACATGGCTAGGGGTGAACACCCTGGGGTCGACGTCGAGCCGGTCCTGGCGCACCATCATCACCGCCGACATGTCCTCGCGCTCCTCGCGCGAGAGCCGGCGGTCCGGCATCGGCGTCAACCAGATGTCGGCATCCAGGCCGATCTGGTGGCTGGCATGGCCTGATAGTGCCGGCCCGCCGCGCGGCTGGGCGATGTCGCCGACCAGGATGCCCGGCCATCCCGCGTTCTTGTGGGCCCTCGCCGCGAGCCGCTTGATCAGCGCGATCATGTCGGGGTGACCGTAGCTGCGGTTGCGCGACAGCCGCATCACCTGCCAGTGGTCGCCGTTGATCGGAATCTGCTCCGCGCCGCCGATGCAGCCCCTGGTGTAGGAGCCGATGACATGGGCCGGCCCCTTCGACGGCAGCAGCTTTCGCGCGAACAGTTCCTTGGCGGCGAGGTCGGGATCGTTCGGATTGGCCAGCGACGGCAGCGGCTTGGGGTTGACGCTGCCCTTGTCCTGGGCCAGCGCGCCGCCGGCGACGAGGCAAGCGAACGAGAGCAGGAGGAGGATGATGGGGCGGCGACTCATGCTGACGTCCTTATAGCCCAATGCTGCATCAGGGTTAAGAACGAGACTTTGTGCCGGCTAGAGGCGCACCGCGTACGAGCTCGCCCGGATCGCGCCTCGAGCTGCCGCTTTTAACGGTGCAATAACCGTATCCTGCATTGACCAAAATTCGTGCGCAGCGCGAGGAATATCTTCGGCTCGCATGCAATCGCGCGCGATTTCGGAACTGATTCAAGCGCGCGCGCAATTTTGCGTCAGATCGATCATCGATTGCGGCACTGGACTCTGTCTGACGGCATCCGACGCCGCGGCCGCGGCGCGCAAATAGGCAGCAAGGTCCGCCTCGCGCGGACCGCGGCCGGGCAAGATTACTTTTTTTTCAGACACTTGCCCCAAGACTGCGGCCGCAATGCGCGACCGGGACGTGTGAAGTTGAGTTTGGGGTCTCGAAAAGCAAGAAGGCGAAAGCAAAGCGTGCTTGCCCGCGCCGGCCGGAAGGCGCGCAAGCCGCGTTTCGCGCGCGCGCCGCGTGCCCGCTCCGAGCGCGACGAAGTCCTGCGCAGCCGCGCCGAGGCGGAGGCTGCGATCGCGGAAGCGCGCAAATCCCATGAGCGCCTGCGCCAGGCCATCGATATCCTGCCCCAGGGCATCGTGTTTCTCGATTCCGAAGGCCGCTACGTGCTCTGGAACAAGAAATACGCCGAGATCTACAGCAAGACCGCCGATCTGTTCGAGGAAGGTGCGCGCCTCGAGGACACGCTGCGCATCGGCGTCGCCCGCGGCGACTATCCCGAGGCCGTCGGCAACGAGGACGAGTGGATCGCCGAGCGCCTGCAAAAGCTCTATCAGCCCGGCGCGCGCCACGAGCAGAAGCTGGCGGACGGTCGCGTCATCCTGATCGACGAGCGGCTCACCGACGACGGCGGTGTCGTCGGCCTGCGCGTGGACATCACCGAGCTGAAGCAGCGCGAGGCCTCGTTCCGGCTGCTGTTCGACGGCAATCCCGTCCCCATGATCGTCTGTGCGCTGGACGACGAGCGTATCCTCGGCGTGAACGATGCCGCTCTCGCGCACTACGGCTACAGCCGGGCCGAGTTCGAGAAACTGAAGATCCGCTCCTTGCAGGCCTTCGACAGCGAGCCGCCCTGGACCGCGGATCGCACCAGCGAGGAACAGGCCGGCCGCACCTGGAAGCACGTCAAGGCCGACGGCGCGCTGATCGACCTTGCGATCTATTCCCGCGAACTGACCTATGCCGATCGCCCCGCGGTGCTGCTCGCGCTGATGGACATCACCGAACGCAAGCGGGCCGAGGCGCGGCTTGCCTTCATGGCCCAGCATGACGCCCTGACCGGCCTGCCCAATCGCAGCCTGCTGCGGCAGGAGATGGACGAGATGCTGCTGCACACGCGGCGCAGCACCGAGAAGGTCGCGCTCCTGATTTTGGGACTCGACAATTTCAAGGCGGTCAACGACACGCTCGGGCATGCGGTCGGCGACAAGCTCCTGCGCGGCGTCGCCAAGCGGCTGCGCTCCACCTTGCGCGAGGAGGATGCGCTGGCGCGGCTCAATTCCGATGAGTTCGCGATCGTGCAAAGCGGGCTGGCGCGCCCCGAGGACGCGGTCATGCTGGCCAAGCGCCTGCTGGAGGCCATCGCCGATCCCTATCTGCTCGACGGCCATTCCGTGGTGATCGGCGCCTCGATCGGCATCGCGATGGCTCCGGGCGATGGCGATGATTCCGAGAAGCTGCTCAAGAGCGCCGACATGGCGCTGTCGCGTGCCAAGCTGGATGCGCGCGGCACCTTCGCCTTCTTCGAGGCCGCGCTCGACGCGAAGGCGCAGAGCCGCCGCAAGATCGAGGTCGAGCTGCGCGACGCGATCCAGAGCGACGTGCTTCGCCCCTATTACCAGCCGCTGATCGACCTCCAGAGCGGCCGCATCACCGGCTTCGAGGCGCTGGTGCGCTGGCCGCATGCCGAGCGCGGCATGGTCTCGCCGGCCGAGTTCATTCCGGTCGCCGAGGACACCGGTCTCATCAACCCGCTCGGGGGCTTGATGCTGCGCCGGGCGTGCCTGGATGCCGCAAGCTGGCCCGACGACGTCCGCGTCGCCGTCAACCTCTCGCCGCTCCAGTTCCGCAGCGGCAACCTGCTCTCGATGGTGACCGATGCGTTGAAGCATTCCGGCCTGCCGCCGCGCCGGCTCGAACTCGAGATCACCGAGACGCTGCTGCTGGAGAAGAGCGCGCAGGTGCTGGCGACGCTGCACGCGCTGCGCGCGCTCGGGGTGCGCATCTCGATGGACGATTTCGGCACCGGCTATTCCAGCCTCAGCTATTTGCGCAGCTTCCCCTTCGACAAGATCAAGATCGACCAGTCCTTCGTGCGCGATCTCGGCGCCAATCGCGAGGCCCAGGCGATCATCCGCTCCATCGTCAGCCTCGGCAAGGGCCTCGGCGTCACCATCACCGCCGAAGGCGTCGAGACCGAAGCCGAGCTGAGCTGCCTTCGCGCCGAAGGCTGCCATGAGGGCCAGGGCTTTCTGTTCAGCAAGGCCCGGCCGAATGCAGAGATCGTCAGCCTGCTCGCCGCACAGCGCGGCATCGACGGCAGCGAGGACGCCGCGCTGGTGGCGTGATGTCCGTGCTCCCTCGGAGACCTTTCTACGCGTCTTCAGGGATATCCCAATGTAAGGGGCGCGCGGCTTTCTCCGTCGACCTCTCCCGGTTGCGGGAGAGGTCGTGCCGGAGGCGCGGGTGAGGGTTCTCCCCTCTCGGGTATTGTCCCGTCGCGGATCCCCGCAGGCGAGGGACCATCGCATTTGAGAGCTTCCCTGCGGCCATCCTTCGAGACGCCCCCCTTTGGCGGGCCCTCAGGATGAGGACCGAGTGCGTGACCGCAATGTCCACAAGCAAGGATGCCGCTCAACCTCATCTTGAGGAGACCGAAAGGCGGTCGTCTCGAGGACGAGGCGCTCGCTCAGGCCCACCAAGAGGCCAGCCGCGGCGGTTCCCTTGACATGGGTCAAGTCGAGTTCGGCGGACGATCCCCACAATCGCAGCGAACGCCAAACGTCGGGAGAGACACGATGAGACATCCCATGCTTGCGGCGACCCTGCTGCTCACGTTCCTCGGCACATCCGCCTTCGCGCAATCGCCTGCCGAGCACCAGGGCCATCATCCGGACCAGACAGAGACACAGGCGACCAGACCGTCCACGCCTTCCGAGACGCCGCGCGACACCGGCCCCTCTCACGGCAAGATGGGCGGCCGCATGATGAACATGATGGACGGCAACATGCACATGCCCATGAAGGGCATGATGCGTCAGTCCGGCGGCGACTGCATGAGCGGAATGGAAACGATCGATCATGTCGAAGGACGGATCGCGTTTCTTCGGGCCGAGCTCAAGATCACCGACGCTCAATCGTCCGCCTGGAATGCGTTCGCCGCCGCGCTGCGCGCGAATGCCAAGGCTCTCGGGGAGCTCCGCGGGTCGATGGCCGGCTCCGGATCAGAAACCTTGCTGGATCGCGTGACCTGGCAGGAGAAATGGTTGTCGGCCCGGCTCGAAGCCACACGCGCGATGAAATCTGCGCTCGTCGATCTCGCCGGCAGCTTTTCCGACGACCAGAGGAAGGTCGCTGACGATCTGCTGGCGCCCAACATGGGCATGATGTCGATGTTGCAGAGAGGCCGGATGGGCGGCATGCCGATGCATGGCCGAAGATGATCCCTGCTGTGTCTCGAGAACGGCGACGATGGCGGCGACGAGCTTTCTGGACCCTGGTTGCGTGGCAATGTACTCTCGCTGGTCGTTCGTCGTGAACGAGACAGCGGCGGCATCGACTCGCCGATCCGGCAGAACGCTTTAGTCACGAGAGGCAGCGCGCGGGAGTGAAGTGGATTGCGACCATACCGCCACCCCTGAAGGAGCGCGATCTTCGGATCGACCTGTTTCGGGGCCTCTCGCTATGGTGGATCTTCATCAATCACATCCCGGAAA
Organism: Bradyrhizobium sp. CCH5-F6; assembly: GCF_001556045.1. Taxonomy (GTDB): domain Bacteria; phylum Pseudomonadota; class Alphaproteobacteria; order Rhizobiales; family Xanthobacteraceae; genus Bradyrhizobium. Next base: position 126,520 of record NZ_LSIC01000059.1, on the reverse strand, counting down.
ACTATCTGAACAGGTTCACGCCCAAGAATTTCGGCTTCAGCGATGCCGCGGAGATCCTCGTATTCCTGTCGGGTCTTGCGTCGGGCATCGTATACGGCGACCTCTTGCGCCGGTCCGGCCCAGCGGCGGCGGGGCTGCGCATGTTGCGGCGTTCGGTCGAGATCTACATCGCGCAAATTCTGACTGTCGCCCTGTTGCTGGCGGAGGTGTCCTTCATCGCGATATGGCAGCCCGACATGTTCGACCACGCCAACCTGGCCATCCTGATGCAGAAGCCCGCTGAAACGCTGCTTCAGGCGGGGCTGCTGCGGTATTCGCCGGTCAATCTGGACCCTCTGCTGTTGATGGTCATCCTCCACTTCGCGCTCATCTTCATCCTGCCGTTGACGATAGGCGCCTGGCCGCTGGCCCTGACCGGATCCGTCGCTCTCTATGTTCTCGCCCATCTGTTCGACTGGTACATCCCGGCCTATCCACGGGGGCAGCACTATTTCAATCCGCTGAACTGGCAGTTGCTGTTCGTGATCGGCATCTGGTGGGGGACGAACCGCGGCGATTGGCAACTGGCCATTCTCAGGTCGCGGGCCCTTGCTGTTCTGGCGGCGAGCTACGTGCTGTTCTCGTTCGTGATCACCCTGGGCTGGCAAATCCATGCCATTGAAGACCACGTGCCGGGATGGCTGTCGCGGCTGATCTATCCGATCGACAAGACCAATCTCGACGTCTTGCGATTGTTGCATTTTGCTGCGCTTGCACTGCTCTGTTGGCGCGTTCTTCCAAGCAATGCCAGCATCTTGAAAGCCACGGCATTGCGCCCGCTGATACGATGCGGCGAATATTCGCTCGCGGTCTATTGCGCCAGTGTTCTGCTGTCCTTCGCTGCCCATGCGGTCCTCGGCGAGGGCTGGAACAGCCTTGCATCGCAGACGCTGCTCACTCTCCTGGGCCTGGGCCTGATGAGCGCCATGGCGGTCTTGCTCGCCACAATCGATCGCGGCGTGTTCCCAAATCTCCGGCCGTTTTAGTTCGAATACGAAGGCGCAGGGCGCATTATTCCGCTGTCAGGCCGCGGCGCGGCCGAGATCGAGCGATGGCCGGCGTCTGGTCGGGAAGCTCAGCGCCACCGCGACGGCGGCGAGCCCGATCGCGAAGGACCCGGCGTGCAGCCACGTGTAGCGCTGGAAATTGTCGAACACGAGCCCGCCGGCCCAGGGCCCGAGCGCCATGCCGAGGCTGGCGAAGGCCGAGACCGCGCCGAACACCGTGCCCATGATGCGCGCGCCGAAGAACTCGCGGACCAGCACCGCATAGAGCGGCATCACGCCGCCATAGGCGAGGCCGAACACCACCGAGAGCGCGTAGAACTCGCCGAGCTGCGCCACCGCGAGATAGGTCGCGATGCACATCGCCTGAACGAACAGGCCGCCGACCAGCACGGGCTTCGCGCCGATGCGGTCGGCCAGCGCCCCCAGCAGCAGGCGACCGCCGAGGCCGGAGACGCCGGCCACGCTGTAGACCGTCACCGCCGTGAGCGGGGCGATGCCGCAGACCATCGCGTAGGACACCATGTGGAAGATCGGGCCGGAATGCGCGGCGCAGCAGGCGAAATGCGCCGCTGCGAGCGCGATGAATTGCGGCGTCCGCAGCGCCTGCGCCGCGGTCAGCTCCACGTCCGGAGCGGCGTCTGCATTCGTGTTGCCTGCCGCTGCCGGAGCCGGGCGCACCAGGAAGCAGGCCGGGATCAGCAGCGCCCAGGCCGCACAGCCGATCACCAGCATCGCGGTGCGCCAGTCATAGGCCGTGATCAGCCAGCTCGCGGTCGGCGCGACCGTCACCGGCGACACGCCCATGCCGGCGGAAACCAGCGCCACCGCGAGGCTGCGGTTCTTCTCGATCCAGGCGCTCGCGAGCGCCATCATCGGCGCGTAGAAGCTGCCGGCGGCGACGCCGATCAGCACGCCGAAGCAAAGCTGGAATTGCCACAGGGTTGCCGCCTGGCTCGCCGTGACGAGGCCGAGCCCGAGCAGCAGGCTTCCCGAGAGCACCACGATGCGGGTGCCGAACCGGTCGGACAGCGTGCCCCAGAAGAACGCGGCGAGGCCCATGCAGAGAAAATCCAGCGTCGCCGCCGCCGACACCCCGGCGCGCGACCAGCCCATCGCTTCCGAGATCGGCTGCAGGAACACCGCAAGCGACAGCATCGTGCCGAATCCGACACAGGTCATCAGCGCTCCCGCGGCGACGACGACCCAGCCATAGTCGAAGCTTGACGGCCTGCTCATGCGTTTCCTCGCGCTCTTGGTTTTGTTGGTGGTGCGCAGTGGCGATGGTGGCCTATCTGCCGGCGGACGGCAAGGCATGGTCGCGGGACATCGATGTGCCTCTCACTCGGGCAAGCCCGCCAGCCGCAAGCCGTTCGAGAGGCTGGCGCGATGCTCCGGACGCCGGATCGGTATCCAGCCATCGAGCTTGGAGATGCGAAACGCAGGATCGAGCTTGCGTAAATGATCCGCTGCATCCCGCGCCTGCTCCACTTGTCCTGCGAGCCCATGACAGGCGGCAATGATCAGCACGACGAACACGAAGCTTGGCAGCTGCCGGAGAGATTGTTCGCCCCAGGACAAGGCCAGGTCGAAACGTCCGGCAAACAGATGCGACATCGCCATGCCGGCCTGCATCCGGAACATCTCGGGATCCAGCGGACTGAACCGCATGGCACGGGTCAAGAACTCGATTGCAGCCTCGGGATCGCCGCGCTCGGCCCGGAGGAAGCCTCCCAGGAACCAGGCCGCCGCCAGGTTCGGGTTGAGTAACAGCGCCTTGTCGAGCAGTGCGACGGCGCCGTCCACGTCGCCGGCAAGATGCGCGAGCGTGTGTCCGGCCCGTGTCAGCGCGACAGCGTCGTCCTTGCCCAACTCTATCGCCAGACGGGCCAACCGGATGCCCTCGGCGGACTCCCGCGGCTGATCGGTCATCCATCCGTTGATCTTGCGCCAGCAATGGCACCAGGCCGCCATGGCATGGGCCGAGGCAAACTCGGGATCGAGCGCGATGGCCTTGTGAAACAGCGGCAACGCCTCGTCGATCGCTTCCCGCGTGCCACGGTGCAAATGTGGCATGGCGCGCAGATAGTGATCGTAGGCGCTGAGATTGCCGGTCGGCTTGCGCCGGGCGCGCTCGATCTCCGCACGCTCGAGCTGGGAGGCGATCGCGCCGACAATGCTGTTTGCGACCTGGTCCTGCAGCTCGAAGATGTCATCGAGCGTTCCTTCGAATCTCTCGGCCCAGAGATGGGTGCCTGTTGCGGCGTCCACCAGCTGTGCCGTGATGCGCACCTGGCTTTCGGACTGACGCACGCTGCCTTCGACGACGTAGCGCACGCCAAGCTCGCGGCCGACCTGCTTCTCGTCCACCGTCCGGCCCTTGTAGGTGAAGCTCGAGTTGCGGGCGATCACGAACAGCCAGCGGATGCGCGACAGCGCGGTGATGATGTCTTCCACGACGCCGTCGGCAAAATAATCCTGCCCGGTGTCGCCGCTGAGGTTTCGAAACGGAAGCACCGCAATCGAGGGAGAATCCGGCAGCGACAGGGCCAGCCCGGGCGGTTCGACCGCGATGTTCGACTGTGCAGCCACCGCGCGAGCGGGCGGCTCGTCTTCCCGGACCTCGCCGACAAAGCGCATGCCTTTGCGCGAAATCGTTCGGATCAGGCGCTGCTCCTTGCCGGTATCCCCGATCGCCCTACGCACCGCGTTGACGTGGCTCGTCAGCGTCGATTCCGAGACGATCCTGCCGTCCCAGACGGCCGCCAGCAAATCGTCACGCGTCACCACCTGCTCCCGCTTGCGAACCAGATGGAGCAGCAGATCGAATACCTTTGGCCCGATCGCGACGAGCTCCGGGCCCCGGGTCAGCTCGCGCCGTTCGGTGTCCAGGCAAAAATCTTCAAACAAGAAACGCAAGTCCGGGCTCCGCTTGGACGAGAACCGAAGGAAAATTGAAGCCCAATTCAAGCCGACTGCAAGGCTTTCCCGTCCGCACGCGTGCATCCTCGCTTCAGCAACAAGGCCATCGTTGGCCGGAAAAATCGAGGAAAATCATCATGAAGATCGTCATCATCGGCGGGACCGGCCTGATCGGAACGAAACTTGCGGGGACGCTTCGTGAAAAGGGCCATGATGTCCTTCAGGCATCCTCCCGCACGGGCGTCAACGCCATCACGGGCGAGGGGCTCGATCGGGCGCTTTCGGGCGCGGACGTCGTCGTGGACGTCGCAAACTCACCGTCCTTCGAGGACCGCGCGGTGTTGGCGTTCTTCGAAACGTCGACCCGCAACCTCCTCGCGGCCGAGGCCGCCGCCAAAGTGCGGCATCACGTCGCGCTGTCGATCGTCGGGACCGACCGCCTTCCGGAATGCGGCTACTTCCGCGCCAAGCTCGCACAAGAGAATCTGATCCGCGGCTCGACGATTCCCTACAGCATCCTGCGCGCCACCCAGTTCTTCGAATTCGTCGGCGGCATCGTCGCCTCCTCCTCCGACGGACAGATCGCCCGGCTGTCGCCCGCGCTGTTTCAGCCGGTGGCCTCGGACGATGTCGCTGCCGCGCTCGCCGATGTGACGCTTGCCGATCCGATCAACGGCATGATCGAACTCGCCGGTCCCGAGCGATTGAGCCTCGACGAATTCGGTCGGAGATACACGGTCGCGATCAAGGACCCGCGCAAGGTCGTTGCCGACATACACGCCCGCTATTTCGGAGCGGAGCTGGACGACCGATCACTCACGCCCGGCGACCGCCCTCGGCTCGGCGCCATCCGCTTTGAGGATTGGCTGGCCAACCTTCGCAAGTAACCCCCCGGCTGCCGTCGGCACTTCATCGCGACCGTCATGCCGACGCGCATGCGAGCCCATGCGAGTCCATGTCCATGACCAAGCCTGTCTCGCACGATCTTTCGCAGGAGGAGCCGACGGCTCCGTCCGAGGCGCGCAAGGCCACTCCAGCCGCGGCCGAGCGGCCTCTCGCCGACGCGGAAATGGCCCGCGTGCTCGGGACCGAGCCGTTCCGCATGGCCCTGGACTCATCCGGCGGCGGGATCGCACACTGGAAACACGATCCGCTGCACGACGTCGTCGCGCCCATGACCCATCATGTGATCATGGCCTACAACGGCGCGGTGCAGCGCATGGAGCGGCGTTCGGGCCGGTTTGTCTCGACGGGAACGTTTCGTCCCGGGGTCGTGATCATCATTCCCGAGGGAGCGAGTTCCAGATGGGATATTCCAAAACCCGTCGACGTCGTTCAGCTCTACCTTCCGCACAGAACGCTCGCGCGCGTAGCCGACGAAGCCGACACCGCCAGGCCGATCGATCTCGTGGAGCGAACTGCGCATCCCGACCCCATCACCTCCCGGCTGCTCCTGAGCGCCGCGGATGTCCTGGAAGGCAATGAGACGCTGGATTCGCTCTTCAGGCAGCAACTGACGGACCTTCTCGCGACGCGTCTGCTGGCCGCGCATGCCGGCGCGCCGACCGCGGTCCAGCCGGTTGTGGGCGGACTGGCGCCGAAGGTGCTCATGCGCGCCATCGAGCGTCTCCGTTCGGAGAGCGATGCGGATGTCTCGCTCGCGGCGCTCGCTGCGGAGGCCGGCCTATCGCGCTTCCACTTCTGCCGGGCCTTCAAGGAAAGCAGCGGGCTCTCGCCCCATGCCTGGTTGCGCCAGCACCGGCTCGAGCAGGCGATGCAGATGCTGCGCGAGACGGACGCGTCGGTCGTGACGGTCGCCGCCGCGCTCGGCTACGCCTCCCAGACCGCGTTCGCCGCTGCATTCAAACGGCTGACCGGTTCTACCCCGACCGATTGGCGCCGGCTTGGGCGCTAGAGCGTTTCGGACGAAGTGTAAATCGGTTCACGTGAAGAAAATGCGTCAGAACGAAATCAGGAGCCGCGTCTCGATCGAATCGGAACGGAAATGACTCGACAGCAATCGCTCTGCAATCGCCGCAATGGCGCTGGGGCACCGGCACATCCGGTTCGCTAGATCAGCAGCGTGCCCATGCCAACCACATGGAGAAGAGGAATGACCTGGAACGTCCCGCTCAATCAGCTTGCAAACTCCTCGCGCCGGAAGGTCCTCGCGACCTCGGTCATGTCTGCGATTTCACTCTCCGTCCGCTCATCGACAGCGGTGGGAGAAGGATCGAGCCGCTCGCAATCCTCCGCTCAGTGGACCGACCCGATGACGTCGGTGACCACGAAGGATGGCGTACGGATCTTCTACAAGGACTGGGGACCGAAATCCGCCCAGCCGATCGTATTTCATCATGGCTGGCCGCTTTGCGCCGACGACTGGGACACCCAGATGCTGCACTTCGTCGGCAAGGGCTATCGCGTGATTGCACACGATCGCAGGGGGCACGGACGCTCGAGCCAGGTCGGCGGCAGCCACGACATGGATCATTACGCGGCCGATGCCGCGGCGGTCGTCGACCACCTCGATCTCCGTAACGCCATCCATGTCGGGCATTCCACCGGCGGCGGCGAAGCCGTCCGCTACGTCTCGCGGTACGGTCGCGGTCGTGTGGCCAAGCTCGTGCTGATCAGCGCAGTGCCGCCGCTGATGCTGAAGACGGAAGGAAATCCCGGCGGCTTGCCGATCGACATTCTCGACGATCTGCGCCGGCAACTCGCCGCCAACAGGGCGCAGTTCTATTTTGATTTCGCGAGCGGTCCCTTCTACGGCTACAACCGCCCCGGCGCCAAGGCATCGCAGGCGGTGATCTGGAACTGGTGGCGCCAAGGCATGATGGGCGGCGCCAAGGCGCATTACGACGGCATCAAGGCTTTCTCGGAGACCGATTTTACCGAAGACCTGAAGAGCATCGCGGTGCCGACCCTCGTCCTGCATGGCGGCGATGATCAGATCGTGCCGGTTGCCGACTCCGCGCCGCTGTCGGCGAAGCTCCTGAAGAACAGCACGCTCAAAATCCATGAGGGACTGCCGCACGGCATCTGCACGACCCATGCGAGCATTGTGAACGCCGAACTGTCGGCGTTCATCGCGGCCTGATCCTGCGCATCGATCCATTCACATCACAGGAGACGTCACATGCGACTGGTCATCATTGGCGCCGGCTTCGCCGGCATGTACGCCGCATTGTCCGCCGCGCGCCTGCGCGACATCAAGGGTGCCTCGCCCGACAAGCTCGAGATCGCGCTGGTCGCGCCACAGCCGACACTCGTGGTTCGTCCGCGGCTTTACGAGCCGAAGCCCGAAACGTTGACGGCGCCGTTGCTGGACGTGCTCAAGGCGGTCGATGTGGTCTACGTGCAGGGCAGCGCCGAGACGCTCGACATCAAGGCGCGTGAAGTAGGCGTGGCGACGCCGGGAGGGAGACGAACGAAGCTGTCCTATGATCGCCTGGTCGTGGCCACGGGCAGCCGGCTTTTCCGTCCGAACATTCCAGGCCTTGCCGAGCATGGCTTCAGCGTCGATACGCTCGACGATGCGATCGCTCTCGACCGGCATCTGCAACATCTGGTGGGCTGGCCGGTATCAGAAATGCGCGACACCGTCGTCGTTGCCGGCGGCGGATTCACCGGCATCGAGGCGGCGACCGAAATGCCGGCGCGGCTCCGCGAGAGCCTCGGCCGCGATGCCAAGCCGCGGGTTATCATCGTCGAGCGCAACGAGGCGATCGCTCCCGATATGGGCGAAGCTGCGCGTCCCATCATCGAGGATGCGCTGAGGCAGGTCGGCGTGGAGACCCGGCTCGGCGTCGGTGTCGCTTCGCTCGATAAGTCCGGTGTCACACTGTCCGACGGCGAGCGAATCGAAGCCGCGACGGTGATCTGGGCCGCGGGCATGCGGGCTGCCCCTTTGACCGCGCAGATTCCCGCCGAGCGCGACAATTTTGGCCGGCTGCTGGTCGACCGCGATCTACGCGTGCCGGGCGTGGCAGGTGTCTTCGCCACCGGCGACGCGGCGCGCGCAGCTTGCGACGATGCCGGAAACTACGCGCTGATGTCGTGCCAGCACGCCACGCGGATGGGCGCCTTTGCCGGCAACAACGCCGCAGCCGAGCTGCTCGGCGTTCCGACCAGGCCGTATCACCAGAAGGCCTACGTCACCTGCCTCGATCTCGGCGAAGCCGGTGCGCTCTTCACGCGCGGCTGGGAGCGGAAGGTCGAGATGGTCGGCGAGGAGGCGAAGAAGACGAAGCGGGAGATCAACACGATCTGGATCTATCCGCCGCTCGCCGAACGCGCCGCCGCGCTCGCCTCGGCCGATCCGGAGCGCGTCACCGATCTCTGAACACCTCGCCAACACCGACCTGGAGATTTCGAAATGAATCGAACGATCCGCACCACGCAACAGGAGACGAACATGAACCGACACAACACATCGCACCTTGCTGAACCGAAGCCCGAAGAGCTGGTCTCGTCGCGCTACGCCTTGAAGGTCGGCGAGATCGACGTGCTGGTGGTCAGCGACGGTGTGCTTCCGCTGCCGACAAAAATGCTGGGGCATAACGCCGCCCCATCCGTCCGAACGGCCTGGCTGAAGGACATGTTCCTGCCGACGGACGCTTTCGACTGGGCCCTGAACGCGGTCCTGGTCCGCAGCGGCGGTAAGACCATCCTCATCGACGCGGGGCTCGGATCTGATCCGGACTTGCACTTGCCGCGGGCCGGGCAGTTGGTCAGGCGGCTGGAAGCTGCCGGCATCGATCTCGCGTCCGTGACCGACGTGGTGCTGACCCACATGCACATGGACCATGTCGGCGGCTTGCTCGTCGATGGGGTGAAGGAGCAGTTACGACCCGACCTGCAGATTCACGTTGCGGCCGCCGAGGTCAGCTTTTGGGAGGCGCCTGATTTCTCCCGTACAGATATGCCGCCCGGGTTTCCCGACGCGCTCAGGGCGGCGGCCGGGCAGTTCACGAAGGCATACCATAATCAGTTACGGCAGTTCGACGAGGAGCACGAGATTGCGCCGGGCGTCGTCGTCCGTCGCACCGGCGGTCACACCCCCGGGCACAGCGTGGTCCGTCTCACGTCTGGAGGCGACGCACTGACCTTCGCCGGCGACGCCGTGTTCACGGTCGGCTTCGACCATCCCGACTGGTACAACGGCTTCGAACACGACCCGGAGGAGGCCGCCCGCGTCCGGGACCGGCTCCTGCGGGAGTTGGCGAGGACCGGCGAGCTGCTGGTCGCCACTCATATGCCATTCCCGTCCGTCGGACGTGTGGCGCTCGACGGCGATGCCTTTCGTTTCGTGCCGGTGTACTGGGACTACTGATCGCGTGTCAGGTTCGAGCTGAGCGGCGGGCGCGAATTCATGAACGCGATGAGTTCGCGCCTCCTCCGCCTTGGCGATCGTCCCTCTGACGGCGGTGGAGTCCGACAGGCCGGCTCGGCGGGAGATGTGACGCGACGGGGGCCATGGTGGCATCATGCGCCTGGTTTGCCCGACGAGTCAAACAGTATTCGTAAAAACAGAATTTTCGAAAAAGCTCAATCCCAGCAAGGCCCCGTCTACTGTGCATGGGGTTGTTTTCGGGATTTTTGCTTTGCCCGATCCGAATGGTCGGGGCATGACGGCGGCTGATGCGTCTGTGAAAGCGTGAGCGCTTGCTCAGCTATCCACCTTCAGCGCAGCGATGAAAGCTTCCTGCGGAATGTCGACCTTGCCGAACTGCCGCATCTTCTTCTTGCCTTCCTTCTGCTTCTCCAGAAGCTTGCGTTTGCGCGTGATGTCGCCGCCGTAGCATTTTGCGGTGACGTCCTTGCGCAGCGCGCGCACCGTCTCGCGGGCGATCACCTTGCCGCCGATCGCCGCCTGGATCGGGATCTGGAACATGTGCGGCGGGATCAGCTCCTTCATCTTCTCGACCATGGCGCGGCCGCGGCCTTCCGCGCGGGTGCGGTGGACCAGCATCGAGAGCGCGTCGACCGGCTCGGCATTGACCAGGATCTGCATCTTGACGAGATCGGCCGGCTTGTAGTCGGTCAGATGATAGTCGAACGAGGCGTAGCCCTTGGAGACCGACTTCAGCCGGTCATAGAAGTCGAACACGACCTCGTTGAGCGGCAGGTCGTATTTCACCATCGCGCGGGAGCCGACATAGGTGAGCTCCTTCTGCGAACCGCGACGGTCCTGGCAGAGCTTGAGCACGCTGCCGAGATATTCGTCCGGCGTCATGATCGTGGCCTCGATCCAGGGCTCCTGGATCTCGGCGATCTTGACCACGTCGGGCATGTCGACCGGATTGTGGATCTCGAGCTCGCTGCCGTCGGTGAGCTTCATCTTGTAGATGACGCTCGGCGCGGTCGCGATCAGGTTCAGGTCGAATTCGCGCGACAGTCGCTCCTGGATGATCTCGAGGTGCAACAGGCCGAGGAAGCCGCAGCGGAAGCCGAAGCCGAGCGCGGCGGAGGTTTCCATCTCGAAGGAGAAGCTGGCGTCGTTGAGCCGCAGCTTGCCCATGGCGGCGCGCAGCGTTTCGAAATCGTCGGCATCGACCGGGAACAGGCCGCAGAACACCACGGGGATCGCCGGCTTGAAGCCCGGCAGCATTTCCGTGACAGGCTTCCTGTCGTCGGTGATGGTGTCGCCGACGCGGGTGTCGGCGACTTCCTTGATCGCGGCGGTGATGAAGCCGATCTCGCCGGGGCCGAGCTCGTCGACCTGTTGCATCTTCGGCGTGAAGAAGCCGACGCGCTCGACGTCATAGGCGGCGCCCGTGCCCATCATGCGCACGCGCTGGCCCTTCTTCATGACGCCGTCGACGACGCGAATGAGAACGACGACGCCGAGATAGACGTCATACCAGCTGTCGACCAGCAGCGCCTTCAGGGTCGCATCGCGGTCGCCCTTCGGCGGCGGCAGGCGGGTGACGATCGCTTCCAGCACGTCGGGGACGCCGAGGCCGGTCTTGGCCGAGATCATCACCGCGTCGGAGGCGTCGATGCCGATGACATCCTCGATCTGCTGCTTGACCTTCTCGGGCTCGGCGGCGGGCAGGTCGACCTTGTTCAGGACCGGAACGATCTCGTGATTGTTGTCGAGCGCCTGGTACACGTTGGCGAGCGTCTGCGCCTCGACGCCCTGGCTGGCGTCGACCACCAGCAGGGAACCCTCGCAGGCCGCCAGCGACCGCGACACTTCGTAGGCGAAGTCGACATGGCCAGGCGTGTCCATCAGGTTGAAAATGTAATCCTTGCCGTCCTTGGCGCGGTACGAGAGACGCACCGTCTGGGCCTTGATGGTGATGCCCCGCTCGCGCTCGATGTCCATGGAATCGAGCACCTGCTCCTTGCCCGCCATCTCGCGGTCGGAGAGGCCGCCCGTCATCTGGATCAGGCGGTCGGCCAGCGTCGATTTGCCATGGTCGATATGGGCGACGATGGAGAAATTGCGGATGTTGGAAATGGGGACGGTCGTCATGGGCGCGGGATACCACTCACATCCCCGTGCGGCAACCATATTGCTGTATTTTCAGGGCCTTTCTTCACGCCAAGCTGATTCCAAGACGGACCAAAACGCGCTACGCAACCGCCCATGTCCAGGCCCATGTCGACCACTTCGATCCCATCCGCCAGAGCGCGGGCGAAGACCCGCTTGAGTTACGACCGCTTCCGGGCTTGGCTGGTTGCCTGCGCGGTGCGCCCCGAGGCGCGGCCCTGGCTGGTGATCCAGCTCGCCATCCTGCATGCCGTGCTCTGGACCTTCATCCTGATCAATCTCAAGGCGGCGCAGGACGTTCACATGGACGTCGCAGAAGCCTATGGCTGGGGCCAGAAATTCCTCTGGGGCTATGGCAAGCATCCGCCGCTGTCGGGCTGGGTGGCGGGCCTCTGGTTCAAGGCGTTCCCGGCGGCGGACTGGGCGACCTACGCGCTCGCGATGACGACGGTGAGCGTCGGCATGGTGATCTGCTGGCTGCTGAGCTTGCGCGTCGTGGATGCGCGGCGCGCTTTCCTCGTCGTGGTGATGATCGCGCTCTACCCGATCTTCAATTTCAAGGGCTTCAAGTACAACCCGGACCTGCTCCAGCTCGTCACGCTGCCGCTCCTGGTGCTCGCTTATCTCAACGCCTTCGAGAAACGCAGCTGGCAATCCGGAGTCCTGCTCGGGCTGGCCGGCGCGCTGATCCATCCCGACCGGTTGCGATTCCTGTCGTCGCCCGCGCCATGGGTGGCGATCGCGACGATGGTCGCGGCGATGATCCCGCACATCGTCTGGCTGGCGGAGGCGCATTTCGTGGCGCTGACCTATGCCGGCGACACCTACAGCCTCCAGGACAGCAGTCAGGTGCATCAGCTCGTCGCCGGCTATGCGCTGCATAATCTGGGGCTGCTGGCATTGCCGGTGGCGCTCGCGGCCTTGGCCATGGCGCTGGTGCCGCCTTGGATCAAGTTGCTGCTGCGCGCCCCCTCGCGCATCGTCACGCGTGCCTGGGCGCGCGGCGGCAATTCCGGCGTCAATCTCTCGCAGGCGCTGAACGTCTGGATCATCCAGATCGTCGTCGCCTTCGGGCCGCCGCTCGGCGCGCTGGTCTTCAGCATCTACATGAAGACCGATTGGGGCATCTCGCTGTTCTTCCTGGTTCCGCTCGCGCTGGTCGCGATCCCGACGCTGCGCGTGCAGCGCGCGTCACTGTTCAACATCGCCGCGATCTGGCTGGTGCTCAGCGTCGCGACGCTCGCCGCTTCGCCCTGGATCGCCACGCGCGAGATGGCGGCCAACGCCGGCAATACGTCGACCTATGGCGCGCGCTCGGAGCTGGCGCGCGAGCTGACCCAGGCCTGGCACGCGCGCTTCGCCTCGCGCTGGGCCGTCGTCGCCGGCACCATGGAGTCGATCCAGCCGATGGTGTTCTACAGCCCGGATCATCCGGCCGCATTGCTGCCGTTGGAGGCCTGGGATTCCGGGCTGACCTCGCGCGACGATGCCAGGAGATACGGTTTCATCGGCGTGTTCGATCCGACCGACGGCCGCTTGCCCGCCTTCGAGAAATGGGTGTCGGAGACCGCGCCGAATGCCGAGCGCATCGTGATGACGACGCGCCGCTTCACCCATGGCAGGGCGGGCCCGTCGATGAGCTGGAACGTCTACATCGCGCCGCCTGCGAAGTGAGTTCGCTTCACCTCTGCCCGCAAGAACGGGGCGAGGGAGCGCAGTTGAGCGCGGCGTGAGAGGTCAGACCCCTTCCTCGTTGAACTTGCTCTCGACGAGCTCGGTGATCGCCGCGAGCGCGGCTTCGGCGTCGGCACCCGCCGCCGCAACCGTGATCGTCGTGCCCGGCCCTGCCGCGAGCATCATCAGGCCCATGATCGAGGTGCCGCCGACGGTCTCGCCGCCGCGCGTCACCCACACCTGCGCGTCGAAGCGCTCGACCAGCTGGACGAATTTCGCGGAGGCGCGGGCATGCAGGCCGCGCTTGTTGACGATCAGAAGGTCCTTGGAGATCGCGCCCGCGGGCACGCCTGCCCCCGCTTGTGGCGCATCGTCGCTCATTTGCCGGCGAGCACGCGGCTGGCGATGGTGACGTATTTGCGGCCCGCTTCCTGGGCCATCGCGATCGCGTCGGGCAGCGACCGCTCCTCGCGCACCTTGGCGAGCTTCACCAGCATGGGCAGGTTGATGCCCGCGAGCACTTCGACCTTGGGCCGGCTCATGCAGGATATTGCGAGGTTCGACGGCGTGCCGCCGAACATGTCGGTGAGGATCGCAACGCCGTCGCCGGAATCGACGCGGTTGACCGCCTCGATGATGTCGCTTCGGCAGAGATCGGAATCATCTTCGGCGCCGATCGTGATCGCTTCGATTTGCTTTTGTGGACCCATGACATGCTCAAGCGCTGCCTTGAATTCGTCGGCAAGGCGCCCGTGGGTCACAAGTACTAGACCAATCATCGGAAAACTCCTCGCGGGCGCTTTTGGTGCACCGCACGAACGCGCCACTTTGACCATCCAGAGCCCCCGCGCAAGAGGGGATGTTGCGTATCTCCCTGAATCTAGACGGATGGATAAGGGGAGCTTCGCCGGTCTACTCGGTCGCGATAGTGGGGTTCATATGGTTACCATTTCCCTTCAAACAATCGCCGGAAGGGTTAACGGAAGATGAACTCTTGGTAGTGGTCAACGCGGCAACAACCAGGGGGAGGGGTGAATAGCCGCGACCGACGGGGATTCGCGGTATTTCGACACCAAAGATGCTTGTTTTCTGGGCTTCGGGCGCCGGCAAGCGCTCCGCATCCGCCGCGTCCAGATCGACCACGAGACCGACGGTCGCATGCTCCACGAAGTCGCAGCGGCGGATTCCGAGGCCCCGGATCTCGATCAGGCCGGCCAGGACGGGGGCGGGACGGGCCTCAATTTCATGGCCGACTGTCGCCAGATGGACACGGTCATCACCGACCAGGACCGCCCTTTCGACCACGCCGGCGCGGCCTGCCATGATCAAATCAAAGGCAAGGCGGGACTTGCCGGAGCCCGACGGGCCACGGATCAGCACCGCAAAAGTTCCGACCTTGACGGCGGAGGCGTGAACGCTGGGCCCGCCGTCGCTCATAGGGCCGGCAGCCGCACCACGAAGCGCGCGCCGGCAACCGTCGGCTCGCCCTCGGCATCCAGCGGGCCGGGGCGGTTCTCCGCCCAGATGCGTCCGCCATGGGCGTCGACGATCTGCTTGGAGATCGACAGGCCGAGGCCGGAGTTCTGGCCAAAACCCTGATGCGGACGGTCGGTGTAGAAGCGCTCGAAGATGCGCTCCAGCGCGTCGTCGCGAATGCCGGGGCCGTCGTCGTCGACCACGATCTCGATCTCGCCGCGCACGCGGCGGCAGGTGAGGCGCACCTTGCTGCCGGCTTCGGAGAATGATTGCGCGTTGGAGAGCAGGTTGGAGACCACCTGTCCGAGCCGCGAATCATGGCCGCTGACGGCGAAGGTGTCGGTCGGGCTGCGGCCCTCGAAGCGCGTTTCGACCGCAACGTCGTGGCCGAGCTTGGTCTCATTGGCGACCGACACGAGCGTCGTCAGCAGGCGGCGCAAATCGACCGGGATCGCATCCTGGCGCTGCAGCTCGGCATCGAGCCGGCTGGCGTCGGAGATGTCGGAGATCAGCCGGTCGAGCCGCTTGACGTCGTGCTCGATCACCTCGAGCAGGCGCGCGCGGCTGGTCTCGTTGCGCGCCAGCGGCAGCGTCTCGACCGCCGAGCGCAGCGAGGTCAGCGGGTTCTTCAGTTCATGGGCGACGTCAGCGGCGAACATCTCGATCGCCTCGATGCGGCTGTACAGCGCGCTGGTCATGTCGCGCAGCGCGCCGGAGAGATGGCCGATCTCGTCGCGGCGGCGCGTGAAATCGGGAATCTCGATGCGGGCCTTGATGCGGCGGCGGACGCGCTCGGCGCTGTCGGCGAGCCGGCGGACGGGCCCCGCGATCGTGCTCGCGAGCAAGAGCGACAGCATGATCATGACGGCGGCGGCGACGCCGCCGACCTTCAGGATGGCGAGGCGCTCGGCGGTGACCATCTGGTCGATGTCGTCGCCCTGGGTCGACAGCATCAGCGCGCCATGGATCGCGCGCGAGCGCAGCACGGGGACCGCGACCGAGACGATCACCTCGCCGCGTGCATTGACCCGCACCATCGATCGCTTCTGGCCCTGAAGCGCGTCGCCCACTTCCGCATAGCCGTTGCCGTTCTCGGGCCCGAGCTCGCGATAGAGCGGCAGGTCGCCGCGGTTCAGCCAGGTGCGCACCGCGACCATGCCGCGCTCGACGAAGCCCGGCTTCTCGGCCGGCGGCGGCAGGTCGAAGCGCAGCACGTTTTCGAGGTTGCGGCTGTCGAGCAGCAGGCTGCCGTTCGGATCGTAGATGCGGGCGCGCGTCTTGGTCGGCGAGATCAGGGTGCGCAGCACCGGCGCCACCCGCTCCGGATTGATCGGGAAGTCGAGCGGCGAATATTCGTCCGGACCGCCATAGGTCTCGCCCGGCTTGAGGTCGAGCAGCCTGTCGGGATCGATGGTGATGGCGTTGGTCTGCACGGTCGCGGAGGCCGCGATTGCGCCGGCGATGATCTCGGCCTGCACCAGGAGGCTCTGCGCCCGCGCGTCGATCAGGCCGGCGCGGAATTGCGACAGGTACAGGATGCTCGCCACCAGCGCGACGAGGCCGGCGAGGTTGAGCGAGACGATGCGTCGGGTCAGGCTCGAGAAGGACAGCGCGAAGAAGAACTGCCCGGCGCGCTTCAGCCAGTTCAGCGGTCGCCAGCCCTGCGGCTTGTCTTCCGCAACGTGCTCCTGAACGCCGCCGGATGCGACATCCTGGGCGCTCTGGTTTGGATCAGGCTGCGTTCGGTCAAGCAATGCTTACGCCCGCGTTAGGACATTTCGTCGAAAAGGTCCCCGCATCCTAGAGCGATCCCGTTTCCGATGGAATCAGAAGCGGCGATGCTCTCTGTCTTCCGTGAAGCCGTGCGAGCCTCAGGCTTCCTTGAAACGGTAGCCGACGCCGTAGAGCGTCTCGATCATCTCGAATTCGTTGTCGACCACCTTGAACTTCTTGCGCAGCCGCTTGATGTGGCTGTCGATGGTGCGGTCGTCGACATAGACCTGGTCGTCATAGGCGGCGTCCATCAGCGCGTTGCGGCTCTTCACCACGCCTGGCCGGGTCGCCAGCGCCTGGAGGATCAGGAATTCGGTGACGGTCAGCGTCACCGGCTCGTTCTTCCAGGTGCAGGTGTGCCGCTCCGGATCCATGCGCAAAAGGCCGCGGTCGAGCGCCTTGGCGTCGTTCTCCTTCGGCGCGACGGTCGGGTCCTTCGGCGCCGAGCGGCGCAGCACCGCTTTGACGCGCTCGACCAGAAGCCGCTGCGAGAACGGTTTGCGGATGAAGTCGTCGGCGCCCATCTTGAGGCCGAACAGCTCGTCGATCTCCTCGTCCTTGGACGTCAGGAAGATCACGGGCAGGTCGGATTTCTGCCGCAGGCGCCGAAGCGTTTCCATGCCGTCCATGCGCGGCATCTTGATGTCGAGGATCGCGAGATCGGGCTGGGTGGTGCGGAAACCGTCGAGCGCGGAGGCGCCGTCGGTGTAGGTCATGATGCGGTAGCCTTCGGCTTCCAGCGCGATCGAGACGGATGTGAGAATGTTGCGGTCGTCGTCGACCAAAGCGATTGTGGGCATGAGCCTCTGCTTTCTGCTTTCCGTTTGGGTCGTGGCTTGAAACGGCGAGCAATCCAGTGATGCGCCGCATACATGGGTGCCGAAGTGGCGTTCGAACCTTGTCACCGAGCAATGCAAGCTAGGCTGAAGTGTGACCAAGTTCCACGAAACACGGCAGATTCGCCGCGTCTCGACCCATAACCGGGCCCCGGTTTACCCGAAAAATGGCCCTCCATGCAACCACCTGACCTGAGAAAGCCGATGCAACCGACCTCCGATTTCGACCCCGGTAAGCTCGCCAGATCGCTGCTGCGACGGTCGCGGCAGGGGGCGCTGGCGACCCTGATGGCCGGCAGCGGCGATCCCTATTGTTCCCTGGTCAATCTGGCCAGCCATCCCGATGGCTCGCCGATCCTGCTGATCTCGCGCCTCGCCGTGCACACCAGGAACATCCTGGCGGACAGCCGGGTCTCCCTGATGCTGGATGAACGCGCCGCCGGCGATCCCCTCGAAGGCGCCCGGATCATGCTGTCCGGCCGGGCGGAGCAGGCCGACGCCGAGAAGGATCTTCTCCAGCGGCGGTATCTCAATGCCCATCCCTCAGCAGAGGGCTTTGTATCGTTTAAGGATTTTTCCTTTTTCCGGATCCGGCCCACGGGGACCCATCTGGTCGCCGGCTTCGGCCGGATCGTCGATCTCGAGCCCCGGCAGTTCCTCACGGACCTCACCGGCGCCGAGGATCTGCTGGCGGCGGAAGAGGGCGCCGTCGAGCACATGAATGCCGACCATCGCGAGACTATGGGCCTCTATGCGACGAAGCTGCTGGGCGCGGCCGAGGGCGAGTGGCGCTGCACCGGCTGCGATCCGGAAGGCCTCGACATGCAGGACGGCCAGACCGTGCTACGGCTGGACTTTCCGGAGCGGGTGACCGACGGCGCGGCGCTGCGCAAGATGCTGGTCCGCCTCGCTGGCGAAGCACGCAAGAAGATGGACCAGAGCGCAGCGCTTTGAACGCCGCCGCCCGTCGCTGCGACCCAAGGCCGTGATGTCTTACGGCTCGCAGCGAGAGGGTTCATGAAACGCCGTCGTTTGATGCTGATCGCGGGTGTGGCGCTCGCGATCGCGGCGCTGCCGACGTCCAGCCTCGCCCAGAAGGGTCTCGCCGCGGAGAGCGCGCGGATCAACGCGCTCGTGAGCGCCGGCAGATATTCGGAAGCGCTGCCTCTGGCGCAGGCGATGGTTGCAAGTCTCGAAAAGAGCGACCACGGTCGCGAGCTCTCCGCTGCGCTGAACAATCTCGGTCAGGTCCATGCCGGTCAGGGGCGCGACGATCTGGCCGAGCCGCTCTACAAGCGCGCGGTCGCCCTGATGGAAAAGGCGCTCGGCCTCGACACTGTCTTGATCGCGCCCGAGCTGAACAATCTCGCCGCGCTCTATCAGCGGCAAGGCCGCTTCGCTGAAGCCGAGCCGCTGTTCAAGCGCGCGCTCGCCGTCAGCGAAAAGAGCCTGTCGCGCGAGCATCCCGATGTCGGCCGAGCCCTGAACAATCTCGCAACGCTCTACGTGAAGCAGGAGCGCTTCGCCGACGCCGAGCCGTTGTTCCGGCGTGCGCTCGCGATCTATCAGAAAGCCGCCGGACCCGAGCATCCCGCGGTCGCCACCGTCCTGAACAACATCGGCCAGGTCGATCGCGACCTCGATCGCGATGCGGATGCCGAGGCGCCGATCAAGCGCTCGCTCGCGATCCGCGAAAAGGTGCTGGGTCCTGACCATCCGGACGTGGCGCGCTCGCTGAACAATCTTGCCGGGCTCTACGAGCACCAGAAGCGCTACGCCGAGGCCGAGCCGCTCTATCGCCGCGCGCTGTCGATCCGCGAGCGTGCTCTCAGACCTGATCATCCCGATGTCGCGACCTCGACGGGCAATCTCGCCCATTTCCTTCAGGCGACCGGGCGCACTGCCGACGCTTTGCCGTTCGCGCAGAAGACGCTCGCGGCCAATCGCGCGCAGCTGCGTGTCGTGCTGCCGGTCCTGTTCGCGGCGTGGCAACAATCGCTGCTGGCGAGCGACAAGGCGCTCGATGACGCGCTCGCGGCGGTCCAGCGCGGCACGCAATCTTCCGCCGCCTCTGCCGTGAACAAGCTCGCGGTGCGGCTTGCCGCCGGCAGCGACCGGCTCGCCGAGCTCGTGCGCAAGGACCAGGACCTCGCGGCCGAGTCCGAAGCGCTCGACAAGGCGATCGTCGCTGCGGTGTCGAAGCCGTCCGCCCAGCGCGACGTCGCGGCCGAGCAACGCAGCCGCGCGCGCATCGCGGCGATCGCGAGCGCGCGCAATGGATTGCAGAAGACGCTTGCCGTCGAGTTTCCCGACTATGCCTCGCTCTCCAACCCGCTGCCACTGGCCGTGAAGGATATCCAGTCGCTGCTCTCGGCCGACGAGGCGATGGTGATCTATTCGGTGGTCGACAAGCAGAGCTATGTCGTCGCGATCACGCGCGAGGGCGTCGACTGGAAGGAGATTTCTCTCGGAGCGGATGCGCTGGCGCGGAAGGTGGCCGCCTTCCGCAAGGGCCTGGACGTCGGCAAGGCGCACGATGCCTCCGGCAAATCCGGCTTGTTCGACCTTGCGCTCGCGAACGAGCTCTATGTCGCGCTGCTCGGCCCGGTCGAGGCGATGACGAAGGACAAGCGCAACCTGCTGGTCGTGCCGTCCGCAGCGCTGACCGCATTGCCGTTTCATCTGCTGGTCACGGAGACGCCGCAAGCTGCGATCCCGGATCGGCTCGAGGGCTATCGCAAGGCGGCCTGGCTGTTGCGGCGTCAGGCGGTCTCGGTGCTGCCGTCGGTGATCAGTCTGAAATCGTTGCGCGCCTTCGCCCGCAGGGATCACGGCGTCAAGCCGATGACCGGTTTCGGCGATCCGGTATTCAACCCTGCGGCCGAAGGTCCTGCCGACCGGCGCGCCGCGAGCGGCAAGATCGCCGCGCGCAGCATCGCGACGATCGCCTATGCCGATTTCTGGCGCGGCGCCGGCGTCGATCGCGCGCGGCTGGCCCAGGCGCTGCCGCAGCTGCCCGATACCGCCGACGAGCTGAACGCGGTGGCAAGAGATGTCGGCGCCGCCGAGGCCGATATCCATCTCGGCCGCGATGCCAGCGAAACGACGGTCAAGCGTGCAGCGCTTGCCCAATACGGCATCATCTACTTTGCCACCCACGGTCTCGTTGCCGGCGACGTCAAGGGACTGGGTGAGCCCTCGCTCGCTCTCTCCATGCCGGATCAACCATCGGAGCTCGACGACGGTCTCCTGACCGCGAGCGAAGTGGCACAGCTCAAGCTCAACGCCGATTGGGTGGTGCTGTCCGCCTGCAACACCATCGCCGGGGACAAGCCCGGTGCCGAGGCGCTGTCGGGCCTGGCGCGCTCGTTCTTCTACGCAGGTGCCCGCGCGCTGCTGGTGTCGCATTGGGCCGTGGATTCGGAAGCTGCCACCCGCCTGACCATTTCGACGTTCGAGCTGCTCAAGAACGAACCGAAGATCGGTCGTGCCGAAGCCTTGCGCCGCGCGATGTTAACCTATCTCGACGATGCCTCATCGGCGCGCAACGCCTATCCCGCGATGTGGGGGGCGTTCGCACTGATCGGCGAGGGTGAAGTCAGATAGGGGGCGCGGCAGGGATTGTGCATCGCAATAACCTGACATAACGCGCAAATACCCATTTGGTTGCGCGATCATTCCCGTTTTTTCGATACGCGCATTCAGAGCTGACATGCGCGATGTTTGGCGCGGTCCTTGAATAAACCAAATCCTGCGGGATCAGCTTGGCAACGCCAGCGTTCATCAGTTATTAGGTCGTTCAGCCGAGGCCGAATGGCCCATTAATCACGGTGACCGCGATGGCGCCAAACTTGGTCGCGCTTGATGTCGCGGGTTCTAGGAGGATTTTTTCGTGCAAGAGACGGGCGTGCGCAACGGTGCCTTCGGCGCCGACAAATTCGGCTTAAAGAATCTCAAGCAGGTTCACTGGAACCTCGGTGCGCCGCAACTCTACCAGTACTCGCTGGCAGCGGGTGAGGCGGTGCTGTCCGCCGACGGCGCCCTCTGCGCCGACACGGGCGAGTTCACCGGACGCAGCCCGAAGGACAAGTTCACGGTCCGCGACGCCACCACCGACAAGAAGATGTGGTGGGCCGGCAACCAGTCGATCACCGCCGAGCAGTTCGAGACGCTCTATCAGGACTTCCTCAAGCACGCCGAAGGCAAGAAGCTGTTCGCGCAGGACCTCTATGGTGGCGCCGATCCGGCCTACCGGATCAAGACCCGCGTCTTCACCGAGCTCGCCTGGCACTCGCTGTTCATCCGCACGCTCCTGATTCGCCCCGAAGCGATCGAGCTGTCGACCTTCGTGCCGGAGCTCACCATCATCGACATGCCGAGCTTCCGCGCCGATCCTAAACGCCACGGCGTGCGCTCGGAGAACGTGGTCGCGATCGATTTCGCCCGCAAGATCGTCCTGATCGGCGGGTCTTATTATGCCGGCGAGATGAAGAAGTCGGTCTTCACCACGCTGAACTACTATCTGCCCGAGCGCGGCGTGATGCCGATGCACTGCTCGGCCAATGTCGGCGCCAAGGGCGACACCGCGATCTTCTTCGGCCTGTCGGGCACCGGCAAGACCACGCTGTCGGCCGATCCCAACCGCACGCTGATCGGCGACGACGAGCACGGCTGGGGCCCGAACGGCGTCTTCAATTTCGAGGGCGGCTGCTATGCCAAGTGCATCAAGCTCTCGAAGGAGGCCGAGCCCGAGATCTTTGCGGCTTCGACGCGCTTCGGCGCGGTGCTCGAGAACTGCGTGCTCGACGAAGACACCCGCGTGGTCGATTTCGACGACGGCTCCAAGACCGAGAACACGCGTTCTGCGTACCCGCTCGACTTCATCCCGAACGCCTCGCGCACCGGCCGTGCGCCGCAGCCGAAGAACGTCGTGATGCTCGCCGCCGACGCCTTCGGCGTGCTGCCGCCGATCGCGAAGCTGTCGCCGGCGCAGGCGATGTACCACTTCCTGTCCGGCTACACCGCCAAGGTCGCCGGCACCGAGCGCGGTCTCGGCAACGAGCCGCAGCCGGAATTCTCCACCTGCTTCGGTTCGCCCTTCCTGCCGCTCGACCCCAGCGTCTACGGCAACATGCTGCGCGACCTCATCGCCCAGCACAATGTCGATTGCTGGCTGGTCAACACCGGCTGGACAGGCGGCAAGTACGGAGTCGGCTCGCGCATGCCGATCAAGGTGACGCGCGCGCTGCTCACGGCCGCGCTCGACGGCTCCTTGCGCAACGTCGAATTCCGCACCGACAAATATTTCGGCTTCGCGGTGCCGACCGCGCTGCCGGGCGTGCCGAGCGAAATCCTCAACCCGGTCAACACCTGGAAGGACAAGGACGAGTTCGACAAGACCGCGCGCGCGCTGGTCGGCATGTTCCAGAAGAACTTCGCCAAGTTCGAAGCCCAGGTCGACGCCGAAGTGCGCGCCGCCGCGCCGGACGTGAAGCTCGCGGCGGAGTAAGGTTTCGCAGGACGTGACTGAGGAGAAAGGGCGGCTTGATCAGCCGCCCTTTGCTTTTGCGGCGTGAGCATCGTCAGGCTGCCTGGTTTCAATGTCTCGCCGTCACCCCGGGGTAGCCGTTTCTTCGGCGGCCCCAGGGATGACGGGTCTGGCTAGCCTGTGCATTGCTTGCGATATTCTGCGGGAGTCGCACTCATGTGCCTGCGAAAGATCCGGTTGAGATGGCTCTGGTCGGAGAATCCGCTCAGCAGGGCGATCTCCTTCAGTGCAAGGCGGTCCTTGCGCAGATGTTCGCAGGCGCGCTTCACCTTGCGAGTGAGGACGTAGGCGTGCGGGCGCATGCCATAATGCACCTGGAACTTGCGGGTGAACTGCACCGGCGTGCAGTTGCAGATGTTGGCCAATTCGTCGAGCGTGATATTCCGGGAGATGTTCTGCTCGATATAGTCTTCGATCATCCGCGCATGTGCCGGCCTGAAGCGCCCTTGCGCACAGGGCATCTTGAACTGCACTGAGGCATATTTTCGCAGGATGTGGACGCTCGCCTGAAGTGCCATGGCGTCGTAGCAGAGCCGGCCGCCGGGACCTCCTGCGGAAACCTCCTGCACCATCTGGTCAGCGATCCAGGTCAGGACTGGATCCTCGATCCTGAGCAGATCATGAAGCTCGACATTTTCGGTGTCCTGGTCAAAAGCCTCGCTTGCGGTCTTCGCCATGAGACCAGGCGAGATGTAGAAATGGCTGACCTCGACGTCATGGCACCATCGCCAGTTCGAAGCTTCCGCGCGCGTCAGGAGTGTCGTGACGCCGCGGCCGACCTGATCCTGCTTCCAGGATCCGGTCACGCGGCGGTTCATCGCCGTGGTGCCTTCGCGATAGATCACGATCAGAAAATTTTCGGACGGCGGCACCCAGATATCGGATGGCGCATAGCGGAACACGCGGAGCCGAAAATCGGCTTTTCCCACCGCTGAACTGTCCAACATCATTTCGCCGGGAGCATAGCGTGGCAGCTCCTCGACCGTGATGAACTGCCCCATCGCGCGAGCCTCCTCCCTGGAGTTTTGGCATGGCCGGCTGCTTGTTGTTCTCGTTGGCCGATCAGCAAGGCAGAGCATAGGCCGGATTTGCCATTTGCCAAGCGAGCTCGGGCGCGGTCGGTGCCGGGTTCGGGCTTCATTCAAAGGATTGTCGGTTTTGTTCAAGCCGGGAACGCAGCCCGCCTCATAGCCTCCCTCGCGTTCCGGGCGAGTGCGGAAGAACGGTGAAGAGCCGCAGGCAATCGCAGGACCGGCAAATGACGCGATGCACGATCATCCGATCACACGACGGGTGGGGAAGGCCGCGCGCTTGAGAAAGACCTGGGAGGGAAAAATGTCAGAAGCGGCGACCAAATCCAACGGAAGCAACGGCGCGCATGTAACGGCGAAATTCGACGCGGTGGTTGTTGGAGCCGGCGTCGCCGGGCTCTATCAGCTCTACCGTTTGCGCGAACAGGGATTGAAGGTCAGGGCGATTGACGCGGCTGCAGGCGTGGGCGGCACCTGGTATTGGAATCGCTATCCCGGCGCCCGCTTCGATTCAGAAAGCCACATCTACCAGTATCTGTTCTCCGAGGAGCTCTACAAGGGATGGAGCTGGAGCGAGAAATTTCCCGGCCAGCCGGAAATCGAACGCTGGCTCAACTACATCGCCGACCGCCTCGATCTGCGCAAGGACATCCAGTTCGGGACGGTCGTCAAGAGCGCCCATTTCAACGAAGCCACACGGCGCTGGCTGGTCACGACCGACAGGGGTGACGTGATCGACACCCAGTTCCTGATCACCTGCTGCGGCATGCTCTCCGCGCCCCACGTATCGTTTCCGGGACAGGAGACGTTCAAGGGGCAGTTATTCCACACGGCGCGCTGGCCCAGGGAGCCGGTCGAATTCGGCGGCAAGCGCGTCGGCGTTATCGGCAACGGCGCAACCGGCATCCAGGTCATCCAGACGATCGCCGGCGAGGTCGGTCATCTGAAGGTCTTTGTTCGGACGCCGCAATACATGATTCCGATGAAGAACCCCAAGTACAGCGAGGAAGACGCCGAGGCCTACAAGTCGAAGTTCCAGCACCTCAAGGAGCGCCTGCCGCATACCTTCACCGGATTCGAATACGATTTCGAGCACGCATGGGCCGGCCTGACGCCGGAGCGGCGCCGGGAGGTGATCGAGGATTGCTGGAACGACGGCTCCCTGAAGCTATGGATATCGTCCTTCGCCGAGCTGTTCTTCGACGCCGAGGTCAACGCCGAAATCTCGGACTTCGTGCGCGAGAAGATGCGCGAACGACTGAAGGATCCAAAGCTGTGCGATGCCCTGATTCCGGCCGACTACGGTTTCGGGACGCATCGGGTGCCACTGGAGCAGAACTTTCTCGAGGCCTTCCATCGCCCCAATGTCGAGATCGTCAGCGTCAAGGCCAATCCGATCGAACGCGTGACACCCAGGGGTATCCAGACCGCGGACGGGACGGTCCACGAGCTCGACGTCATCGTTCTGGCGACCGGATTCGACGCCGGAACCGGCGCCTTGACGCGCATCGATATCAGGGGCCGCGGCGGGCGGTCGCTGAAGGAGGATTGGAGCAAGGATATCCGCACCACGATGGGCCTGCAGGTTTACGGCTATCCGAACCTGTTCACGACCGCGGTGCCGCTGGCCCCGTCGGCTGCGCTCTGCAACATGACCACCTGTCTCCAGCAGCAGGTCGAATGGATCGACGATTGCATCAGGTTCGTGCGGACGAAGAACCTGAACGTGGTGGAGCCGACCAAGGATGCCGAAGACGGATGGGTGGCGCATCACGATGAGACCGCCAATGCGACGCTGATCGCGAAGACCAATTCCTGGTACCTGGGCTCGAACGTCGAAGGCAAACCGCGCCGCGTTCTGTCCTATTGCGGGGGCGTCGGCGCCTATCGTCAGAAATGCGACGAGGTCGCTGCCAGCGGCTACCAGGGTTTTACCATGAATTGAGTGCTCGCGAGGCGCTGCATCGACGGAATTCATCCAATACAACGGGAGGACAACCATGAGCACGAATTTCGGTGCCGCCGCAGACGCCGTTCTCGACGGCGTCGTCACGTCCACGCCGCGTGTGCCCGGCGTCGTCGCGATGGTGACGAACCGCGATCGCAACATCTACGAAGGCGCAGCGGGGAAAAGGCGCCTCGACCAGCCAGCCGGGATGACGACCGACAGCATCTTCGCCATCTTCTCCACGACAAAGGCGATCACCGGCACGGCCGTGCTGCAACTCGTCGAAGAGGGCAAGCTCGATCTCGACGCACCGGCCAAGCGCTATGCTCCTGATATCGGCAAGCTCCAGGTCATCGAGGGATTTGATGCCGCGGGTGAGCCGATGCTGCGGGCGCCTAAACGGGACATCACCACGCGGATGCTGATGACGCATACCGCCGGCCTCAGCTATGACTTCATCAACCGCACCTACAACCGCCTGGCGGAGGAGAAGGGCCAGCCCAGTGTCATCACCGCTTCCAAAGCCTGCCTGATGACGCCGCTGCTGTTCGATCCGGGCGAGCGTTGGGACTACGGCACCAATCTCGACTGGTGCGGCCAAATCGTCGAGGCCATCGCCGGGCGCCGGCTTGGAGAGGTTTTCAAGACGCGCATCTTCGAGCCGCTCGGAATCGAGAGCATGACCTTCGAGCTGACCGACGCCATGCGCAGCAAGCTGGCAGGGATTCACGCGCGCGGCGCCGACGGCTCGTTGACGCCGATGGATTTCGAGCTCCCCGCCAAGCCTGAAGTGCACATGGGTGGCCACGGCCTTTACGGCACGGTCGGCGACTACATGCGTTTCATCCGGATGTGGTTGAACGACGGTGCCGGCGAGCATGGCCGCGTGTTGAAGGCGGAGACCGTGCGCATGGCGGAGAGGAATCATCTCGGAGACAAGAAGGTGACACCGATCACCGGCGTCATCCCGTCGCTGTGCAATGATGCCGAGTTCTTTCCGGGCCAATCGAAGTCCTGGGCGCTCTCGTTCATGATCAACGACCAGGAAGCCCCCACCGGGCGTCCCGCCGGTGCGCTCGGCTGGGCGGGCCTTGCCAATCTATTCTATTGGATCGACCGGCAGAACGGGTTTGGCGGGTTCTGGGCCACGCAGATTCTTCCGTTCGGAGATCCAACGTCGTTCATCGGTTACATGAACTTCGAGACGGCGTTTTATCAGAGCCTGAGGCAGCGAATGGCGGGTTAGGAACCCGGCAAGAACGGGACGAGGGGTGGAGATCGCTCACGCCTTGAAATACGCGATCTGCGTGCTCGTCGCGAGCAGCCTGCCGTTCGGCGACCAGAGTTCGGCATTCTGGTCGGCGTAGCTCTTGTGCATGATCTTCGAATCGGCCGTCGCGAGCACGCGCGTGATGTCCTCGGCGGCGAGCTCAGCGCTGTCGGTGTGGAAATAGGTCGTCAGCGACACCGTGCCGAACGGCACCAGCTCGCGCCTCGCATGGAAGATGCGGCCGAAGAAGGCGTCCGACATCGACATCAGCGACGGCATGTCGAGCTGGCGCGGCTCGCGATCGCTGATCCAGATCTTCGAATAGGTGCTGGCCGGCTCGGCCTGCTGCGGCCCGATCCGCATCTCGCCCTCGACGAAGCGGAATTCGTATTGATTGGCCCAGGAGGCCTGGATCTTAGGAAACGGCAGTGTTTCTTCGAATGGCTTGGCATCCGGATATTGCGCCACCCGGTGCTCCCAGGACGGCCGCCGCTCGGCGAACACCGCGGTCGCGAGCGTTGCGACCTCGCCGCCGCCCTGGCTGAGCTCGACGCTCCAGTGCTGGCTGGAGCGGTTGGCCTTCACCAGCCGCACGTCGAGGTCGAACGGACCCTTGGCGATCGGCGCGCAATAATTGACGGTGAGCGCCAGCGGATCGCCGGCGGCTTGCGGATGCTCGATCAGCGCACGCAAAATGGTCGCGGCGGTGGCGCCGCCGAACGGGCCGACGAAAGCCCAATAGTCGTCGCTGGTGTGCCCCTGCCAGCTGGAATCGCCGGCGGTGACGCGGGTGGCGTCGTCGAAAGGATGCGGGAGCTTGGCGTGCATTGGAGTCCTCGGTGTCTCCCCGCCGTCATCGCGAGCGCAGCGAAGCAATCCAGACTGCCTCCGTGGAAAGAATCTGGATTGCTTCGCTGCGCTCGCAATGACGGCGCTTGAAGTTACGGCGTCGATCGTGCCGACCCCGCCTGGGGGATGATGATAATCATATCATCATCCGCCCTGCGAGATGCAATGACCTCGCAGGTAACGCCGATTTCACGCCGCGGAAAATCAACCGGCGGCGTCGCGCAGGTTCGGCAGCACCGGCGTGGTCGGGTTGACCGGCACGTTCCAGATCTCCTCGGCATATTCGCGGATGGTGCGGTCCGAGGAGAACCACGCCATGCGCGCGACGTTGAGGATGGAGGCGCGGGTCCATGCCGGCGCCACCTGCCACCGGGCATCGACTGCGCGTTGCGCCTCGTAGTAGGAATCGAAATCGGCGCTGACCATGTAATGGTCGAGATAGCGCAGCGCGTGCGCGATGGATTCGAAGCGGCCGGGATCGCCGGGCGAGAACTCGCCGGCGCCGATCGCATTGATGGCGCGCTGCAGCTTCGGCGAATTGCGGATCACGTCGGAGGCGTCCAGGCCCTGCTTGCGCCGGATCATCACGTCGCCGGCCTCCATGCCGAAGATCGCGATGTTCTCGGGTCCCACATGGTCG
The DNA here is from genome assembly GCF_001556045.1 of Bradyrhizobium sp. CCH5-F6. Classification (GTDB taxonomy): domain Bacteria; phylum Pseudomonadota; class Alphaproteobacteria; order Rhizobiales; family Xanthobacteraceae; genus Bradyrhizobium. The sequence continues at coordinate 98,006 of NZ_LSIC01000059.1, read as the reverse complement.
CGGATCTCGATATTGGCGCCGTCGAGCGTGCCGATGGTGATGGCGCCGTTCAGCGCCAGCTTCATGTTGCCGGTGCCGGAGGCTTCCATGCCGGCGGTGGAGATCTGCTCGGACAGGTCGGCCGCGGGAATGATCACCTCGGCGAGGCTGACATTGTAGTCGGGCAGGAAGACGACCTTGAGCTTGCCGCCGATCGCCGGATCGTTGTTGACGACTTCGGCGACGTCGTTGATCAGCTTGATGATGAGTTTGGCGTAGCGGTAGCTCGCCGCAGCCTTGCCGGCGAAGATCTTCACCCGCGGCACCCAATTGCCGTTGGGGTCGTCCTTGATCGCCTGGTACAGCGCGACGGTCTCGATGACGTTGAGCAGCTGGCGCTTGTATTCGTGGATGCGCTTGATCTGCACGTCGAACAGCGCGCTCGGGTCGACCTTGATGCCGAGCCGCTCGCCGATCAGGCGCGCCAGCGCCGTCTTGTTGTGGTGCTTGACGCTGCGGAAACGCTTCTGGAATTCGACGTCGCTGGCGCGCGCTTCAATGAGCGAGAGCTGGGTCGGATCGTCGAGCACGGCATCGCCGCAGGCCTCGCGCAACAGGTCGGTCAGCTTCGGGTTCGCCAGCATCAGCCAGCGGCGGAAGGTGATGCCGTTGGTCTTGTTGGTGATGCGGCCGGGATAGAGATGGTTGAGATCGTGGAACACGGTCTCCCGCATCAGGTCGGAATGCATCGCCGAGACGCCGTTGATGCGGTGCGAGCCGACGAAGGCGAGCTGGCCCATGCGCACCCGGCGGCCGCTCTTCTCGTCGATCAGGGAGACCGAGGCGCGGAAGTCGATGTCGCCGGGGCAGCGCGCTTCGGCGAGCGCCAGGTGCTGCACGTTGATGCGGTAGATGATCTCCAGATGCCGCGGCAAAAGCCGCTCGAACAGCTCGACCGGCCAGGTTTCGAGCGCTTCGGGCAGCAGCGTGTGGTTGGTGTAGGAGAGCGTTTCGACCGTGATCTTCCAGGCCTCGTCCCAGCGGAAATTGTGGAGGTCGACGAGGATGCGCATCAGCTCGGTGACGGCGAGGCTCGGATGGGTGTCGTTGAGCTGGACCGCGACCTTGCCGGCGAGGCTGCGCAGCTGGCCGTCGGAGGCGAGATGGCGCTTCACCAGGTCCTGCAGCGAAGCCGAGACGAAGAAATATTCCTGGCGCAGCCGCAGCTCGCGGCCCGCCGGGCTCTCGTCGTTCGGATAGAGGAATTTGCAGATCGCCTCCGCGCGCGCCTGCTCGGCGCTGGCGCTGACATAGTCGCCCTTGTTGAAGGCGTCGAGCTTCAACGGATCGGGCGAGCGCGCCGACCACAGCCGGAGCGCATTGACGTGCTGGCCGCGCCAGCCGACGATCGGCGTATCATAGGCGATCGCCTGCACGGTCTCGCCGGGATGCCAGATCGCGCGGTCGCGGCCCTTGTCGTCGACATGCTCGACGCCACCGCCGAAATTGATGTCGTAGATCACCTCGGGCCGTTGCAACTCCCAGGGGTTGCCGAAGCCCAGCCATTCGTCGGGATATTCCTGCTGCCAGCCCTGATTGATGATCTGGCGGAACAGGCCGTAATCGTATCGGATGCCGTAGCCGATCGCGGGAATCGACAGCGTCGCCATGCTTTCCATGAAGCAGGCGGCGAGCCGCCCCAGGCCGCCATTGCCCAGCGCGGCGTCCGGCTCGCATTTGCGCAGCTCCGGCAGCGAGACGCCGAGATCGCCGAGCGCGACCTCGAAGATCTTGAGGAGCCCCATGTTGTTGAGCGCGTCGGTGAAGAGACGGCCGATCAGGAATTCGAGCGAGAGATAATAGACCCGCTTGCGCCCCGTGTCGTAGCTGTGCTTCTCGGCCGTGAGCCAGCGATGCACGATGCGGTCGCGCAGCGCGAGCGCCGCGGCCTGGTACCAGTCGTGCTTCGTCGCCATGCCGGCATCCTTGCCGATGGCGAGGCGCAGCTTCGCGAGAATCGCGCCCTTGATCTCAGCCAGCGCGAGTTCGTCGATGGGCTGCCCGGGGGGCGGAGAACTGGGTTGGAACGATGAATCCTGCAAAGCCGTCACTTCCTGGGTCGAAAGAACTCTACCAACTTACGCGTCCTGCGCTTGCACCGAAACTGCCGTCCATGCGGTCGTGCACTGCGCTGGCGCAAATTTATGCAAGGAACGGGCCGAATTGGGTACCCGGACGAGCACGGAGAAACCGGGATTCGGTGCTAGATTACGGAAGATTCAGCCATCAGTGTGGAGAAGTCCCATGAGACTTCGGACGCGACTGCCGATCGAAATCGCCACTGTGGCCCTGCTCGTCGTCTGCATCGGCGCCACGACCGCGGCCTTCGCCGCCGGCAAGTCCGGCCGCAGCGCCGACGGTCTCAGTTGCGGCTTCACGGCCCCACGGAATGCGTCGCCCGCAGCTCGCTGCGCTGCAATCAAGCGCCAATGCGGCGGCAAGTTCTACGCACATGCGTGCGGCGACAAACTGATGTCCGCGGCGAATTGAGAGCCGCCGGAGGTCCGGCGAGCTCAGGCCGCCTTTGTCTGCACCGCATCGCAAAACTCCGCGAGACGATCCGCGAGCCGCAGTGTTGCCGGGCTTGCATCCGGGGAGGCCATCAGTGCGAGCTCGGTCTTGTTGATCGGCGCAAAGCCCTCCTTCGCCGTCAGCACGCGGTGGTCGGACTGGATCGACATCTCCGACAGGATGCTCAGCCCCATGCCGGCGGCGATCGCGGCCTGGATGCCGGCGAGACTCGATGACGTGTAGGCGGTGTGCCAGGCGCGGCCCGCACTTTCCAGCGCGTGGATGGCCCCGGCGCGATAGATACAGCCGAGCGGAAAGCCGATCAGCGGCACCGACGGCACGTTGACGTCGACCGGATGGCTCTTGCTGGTCACCCAGTGCACCCGCTCCGGCCACACCGCGATGGCGTCTTTCGCGCCGGCCTCGCGCTTGTAGAGCGCGAGATCGATCTCGCCGCGCTCGAGATCGCGGGCGAGATGCTTGCTCTGGTCGGCGCGCACGTCGAGCCGCAAGCCCGGATGCGAGCGCGAGAACGCACCCAGCAGCTTCGCCAGCCGATAGGCCGCGAAATCCTCGGGAATGCCGAGCCGGATCGCGCCTTCGCCATCAGGCTGCCGCAACACGTCGCGCGCCTCCTCGGCGAGCGAGAGCAGCCGCCGCGCATAGGAGAGCAGGCGCTCGCCGGCCTCGGTCGGGCGCACCTCCTTGCCGTCGCGGTGCAGCAGAACCTGGCCGACGTCCTCTTCGAGCCGCTTGATCTGCTGGCTGACGGTCGATTGCGTGCGGTGGACGCGCGCGCCGGCGCGGGTGAAGCCGCCGGCCTCGACCACCGAGACGAAGCTGCGCAGGAGCTCAAGGTCGAGCATCGCCGCCTCCATCGAAAAACCCACTGCGTCGGAGTTAATCATTTAATTTCCAAATGGCAAGCGGCCTCTTTAGATCGAGGGCTCAGGAGAATGCCGTCATGTCGCTCGCCCCTTCGATCTCGGTTCCTCGGAGCCGCTTCAACACTCTGCCGCTCGCCGTCGGCCTGTTCTGCCTGCTCTGGAGCTACGCCTTCGTCGCCGGCAAGATCGGGGTCACCCATTGCCCACCATTGATCCTGCTCGCCGCGCGCTTCTCGCTCGCCGGCATTTTGATCCTGGGTGCAACCCTGATCCGCGGCGAGGGCTGGTCGTTGTCGTGGCGCGATGCGGCGGTCTTCGCGGTGCTCGGCATCGCCAACAACGCGCTCTATCTCGGGCTCGGTTACACCGGCCTGCAATCGGTCTCCGCCGGTCTTGGCGGCCTCATCGTGTCGGCCAATCCGGTGTTCACCGCGGCGCTTGCCGCGCTGCTGCTCGGCGAAGGCATGACCTGGCGCAAGGCGAGCGGTCTCCTCCTCGGCGTCATCGGGGTGACGGCGATCGTCTGGCACCGCCTGTCGGTCGGCAGCGATTCCCTGCACGGCATCGTCTTCACGCTGGCCTCGCTGGCCTCGCTCGTCGCCGGCACCATCCTGTTCAAGCTGCTGGCGCCGAAGGGAAGTCTCTGGATCGGCAACGGCGTGCAGAACCTCGCCGCCGGCATCGTGCTCGCGCCGGTCGCGCTGACCTTCGCCGATATCCACGCGATCGATTATACGCCGAGCCTGATCGGCGCCTTCGCCTTCCTCGTGCTCGGCGGCTCGATCCTCGCCTATTGGCTCTGGTTCCATCTCCTGAAAGTGTGCGGCGCGACCGCCGCCAGTGCTTATCATTTCATGATGCCGCCGCTCGGCATGCTGTTCGCGTTCCTCGCGCTCGGCGAGCACGTCGAGGCTCGGGACCTGCTCGGCATCATTCCGGTCGCGCTCGGCATCTATCTGGTGACGCGGCCGGCGAAGGCGGCGGCGTGAGCCAAGATCTCGCTGTCTCCACTATCGTCATTGCGAGCGCAGCGAAGCAATCCAGACTGTCACCGCGGAGGGACTCTGGATTGCTTCGCTGCGCTCGCAATGACGGAGGGAACGACTAATCCTTCCGGAACACGATCGACGCCATCCATCCCGTCATCAGCGCCATCGCCGCGGTAGCGAGGTGCGGTGGTCGCGACGAACTGCTCGAATCCGACCTTGACGATCTCGAACGCGGTCTCGGTCTTGCCGATGAACGCACCGTTGGCAAACAGCTTGATCTCGATCTCATAGGTCCCGATCGGCACCTCCGCCGGCAGTGGAATGCCGGTGCGGAACAGGGTCGGCGTCAGGAACGTCACCGCGCCCGGATCCTCGCGATAGAGGCGACGCTGGGTGCGCAGGCGAATGAAGGCCGAGCGGAACGCATCGTTCGGCACGACGTCGGCGTAATCGCCGCTGACCCGTTGCGTCAGCAGCACGTTGTTGAGCCCGATCTGCTGCCGCCGTGCGATCTCGGGCGAGGTGATCGCATCGAAGGGGCGGTTGGCGAACAGCGCGAGATAGCTCGGCACCTGCAGGAACTGCCGGTAGTCGGTGTTGATCCAGATGCCGAAGGTGCGCTCCTTGCGCCGTGTCACCATGTCGGCGCGCGGGCCCTTCACGGTGACGACGAGATCGTAGGCGGTGCGGTCGGCGGGCGTCGTCCCGTCCCTCTCGACCGAGCCGAACAGCACCAGCTCCTCGCCGGAATAGTCCGGCGTCACCGTGACGCGGTGGTTGGAGACCGACACGATCAGCCGCTCGGCGCGTGCAGCGCCGCCGAGCAGCAGGACGAGAACGATTGCGAGGAGGGTGCGCGTCATCCGCTCGCTCCGAGCTCGCGGATGGTGAAGAGGTCCGCAGGTTGGACCACCAGCTCGATCGCGAAGCGTACGCCGACCGAGAGGATCAGGAGGCCGAGCAGCAGCCGCAGCTGCTCGCCGCGGATCTTCTGGCCGGCACGGGCGCCGAACTGCGCGCCGGTGACGCCGCCGACCATCAGGATTAGCGCCAGCACGGCGTCGACGAGGTGATTGGTCACCGCGTGCAGCATGGTCGCGAACAGCATCGTGACCAGCGTGAGCACCATCGAGGTTCCGATCACCGTCGAGGTCGGCACCCTCAGCAGATAGATCATGATCGGGATCAGGATGAAGCCGCCGCCGATGCCCATGATCGCGCCGATGAAGCCGATCACGACGCCGACGACTACGACCGGAATCACCGAGAGATAGATCTTCGAGCGCTTGAACCGCATCTTCAGGGGCAGGCCGTGGATCCAGTTGTGCGCGCGGCGCGGCGGCGGCGCGCCGCGCCGGGTGCGCATCAGCGCGTGCAGGCCCTCGGAGAACATCAGGCTGCCGACGGTGGTGAGCAGCACGACGTAGGAGAGCGCGATCATCAGGTCGAGCTGGCCGAGCGCGCGCAGCTGCGTGAAGGTCCAGACGCCGAGCGCCGTGCCGGTCACGCCGCCGCAGAGCAGGACGCTTGCCAGCGCCGGGTCGATCGCGCGCCGCCGCCAATAGGAGAGCGCACCGGAAAAGGACGAGGCAGCGATGTGGCTCGCGACGGAGGCGACCGCGACCGCCGGCGTGATGCCGATGAAGATCAGCAGCGGCGTCATCAGGAAGCCGCCGCCGATTCCGAACATGCCGGATACGAAGCCGACAGCGGCGCCCATCGCCAGCACCAGCAAGACGTTGACCGGAAGATCGGCGATCGGAAGGTAGAGCTGCATCGTGGGACCACGCTCCGGCGAGACGGTTCGACTGGCGCGGAATGCTCGCGGGAAGCTCGGAACGATTGCCGCGCCCCTCAATAGCGGAATTTGACTGCGGGCGGGACCGGGAATTTCGCGCGTGGTGAATGAGGCGCGAGAGCGTGCGATAACAGCAGTGCGCTCCCTCCCCCGCTTGCGGGGGAGGGCTGGGGAGAGGGTTGTCTCCGCAGTGGGACTCTCCCAGAGGAGAGAACCCCCACCCGCCGCGCTTCGCGCGTCGACCTCCCCCGTAAGCGGGAGAGGTGCACCGAGCGCGTGGCTCGTACTGTCCGTCTAAGCTGTTCGCGTCTAATGTGCCGCCGAGGCCGAGCGCTTGGTCGCAACCTGCTTTGGCGCCGGCTTTGCGCTTGCCTGCGGCGCGGTGTCCCAGCCGCCGGCTGGCGTCGCGACATTGACCGCATCGTCAGGCTGCGGCTCGGCGCTGAAGGTCTGGATCGCGAGCTTGGCGGCAGCGAGCGATTGCGGGTCGAGGCGCTTGGCGACGTCGTCACGCTTGCCGGCCGCGTCTGCATCGCCCTGCGCGGCTGCCAGGCTGAACCATTTGTAGGACTCGGCGAGGTTCTGCTCGACGCCGATGCCGCGGGCATAGAGGATGCCGAGGTTGAACTGGCTGTCGGCGACGCCGCGATCGGCCGCCTTGCGGAACCACTGCGCCGCGCTCTTGTAATTGGCGCCGCGGCCGCCGCCGTCGGCGTCGAGCACCGCGAGATTGTGCATCGCCTTGGCGTTGCCGCGCTCGGCGGCCTGGGTGTAGTAGCGACGGGCGATGTCGGCGTCCTTCTTCACGCCAAGGCCCTTCTCATAGAGCGTGCCGAGGCGGAAGGTCGCAGGGATGACGCCGGCCTGCGCCGCGCGGTCGTACCATTTGGCGGCTTCGTCGTAATTGGTGGCGACGCCCTTTCCTTCCGCAAAGCGCATGCCGATCTCGTAGGCCGCGGTCGCATCGCCCTTCATTGCGGCGGCGCGCAAGGCCGGGCCGCCGATGCCGTCAGGCAGTTTCTCGCTCGGCGGCACCTGGACGTGGCCGAGCCTCGCGCGGCTCGTGCCCGACAGCGCGCCGGTGACGTCGCTGGAGGCCTGCGGCGGGGCTGCGGCAGGCGCGGGCGGGATTTCGACCGAGGCCGAGCTCGCCGGATTGGCGGCGGGTGCCGGCGCGGCGTTGTTCTGGGATTGCCGTCCGATCGGCGTCGGCGAGGTCATCGACGGCGTGATCTGCTCGGGCGTGGCGGGCTTGGTCTCGACCGGGGGCGGCGGAGCCAGCGGTGCCGGCTCGCTCGACGTATTGTCCATCGCCTGCGGCGCCGGCGGGTTGCCGCCGTCGAGCAGGTTCATCGCCATCTTGAAGGTGCCGAGCACGATCACGACCACGCTCGCACCGACCAGCAGCGAGCGGATCTTCGAGGTGATGGTCGAACCGCCGTCCTTGCCCTTGTCCTTGGAGCGATCGGCCCCGGCCTTGGCAGCGCGGCCGGTCTTTTCCGGCTGCGCGGCAGCCGCCTGCGCGGCGCGGCGCGCCGCGGCGATGAAGCTCGACGACGACACCGGCTCTTTCGGCGGGGTCGGAATTCCGCTGATGGCGCTCTCGGAGGCGCCGGCTCGAGCGGATGATCCGGCGGCAATTCCGGCGCGAGTGCTGCGCGCGCGGGAGCTGTGTGCGGCTCCAGGATTTCGCTGATCGCACGCGGCGGCAAGGGTGGCGTGGCTTGCGGCACCGGCGGCGGCGAGGCGGGGGCGGCGGCGTGGAATTCGCGCGGCGCGGCGACGAAGGCGGCTTGCGCGCCCTGTGCGGCGGCGGGATTGGGCAGCTCGGGCTTCGGATCGTATGTCGGCGGCTGCTGGCGCGGCTCGCGTGCCATCGCCGCGGGCTCCATCGGAGCGGCCATCGGCATCGGCATCTGCATCGGCTGCGGGGCAGGGGCCGGCGGCGCGGTGCGCACCGCGCGCAGATCGCCCTCGATCAAGGAGAGGCGATCGACGACGTGGCCGAGCGCGCTGTGGACGGCCTCGAGCGAGTCCTGGGTGTGCCGGTTGGTCTCGGCCTGGTTGAAGCGGATGTCGGAGAGCTCGCGCTTGACGAGATCGACCATGCCGGAATCGGGAGGCGGCGCCGAATTGCGGCTCTCCGCCAGCGCGGCATAGGTCGCCTGCTGCCGTTCGAGGTGCCGCAGGATGTCGTGCAGCCCGTCCTCGACGCGGCTCAAATTGCCGTTGCGGGGATCGGAGGCGGCTTCGATCCGTTCCAGCAGATAGGAGACGCGCTGTTCGAGATGCGCGAAGGTCGAGGCGGAATCGTTGCCCACCTGCATGCGGTCGAACCGGTCCGACAGCGCGCGGATCGCGGCTTCGAGGTGCTCGGTGCTCTCGGATGGCTGAGGCCGCTCGCGGGTTTCCAGCGCGGCGGTGAGCGCGGCGATGCGCTGCTCCAGCACTGCGAAGCTGTCGCCCTGGCCGGACGCGCGGGTGACCTGGTCGACCTTGGACGACAGGAGCTGCACGTCTTCGGAAAGCCGTGCCAGCGCTTCGTTGGAAGCGACGTTGGAGACGATGGCGCGCAGCGCCGAGATCGCGCCTTCGAGCTGCTGCACGGTCGAGGGATCGTCATTGGCGCGCAGGATCAGGTCGAGCTTGGCGCCGAGATTGCGGATCGCCTCGTCATAGCCGGCGAGCTGCTCCGCGGGCGTCAGCGTGCGCAGCACCTGCTTGATGTCGGACAGTGCGTGCTCGATGCCCGACAGGACCTGCCCGTCGGTGCCGTTGGAGCGCGTCTCGTCGATCCGGCGGTGCAGCGAGCGGATCTCGTTCTCGATCGATTCGATTGCCCGCCGCGGCATCGCCTCGGTGATGGCGGCGCGGATTTCAGCGAGCTCGCTGCGGAACGCCGCGATCGCCTGCTCGGTATTGTCGGGACGCTGAAGCGACTCGATCTGGCTCGTGATCTTGAGCAGATGGCGTTCGAGCGACGAAAAATCCGGCCCGGGCTGCGGTGGCGGCGGCGTGTAGGCAGGTGCGGGCGGCGCCGCCGGAGGCGCGTAAGGAGCCGCCGTGGGCGCAATCGGGGGCGCGGCTCGCGGCGACATCTGACGCGGCGTAAAGCCGTCGAGCTCGCTCTGGCGCGCCGTGATCTCGGCGACCGCGACGTCGAACGAAGCCGGGCTCAGGGGCGGTGAGCTGCGATAGACCTGCGCTGCCGCGCGCTCGACGGCATCGGCCTGGCGCTGGCGTGTGTCGACCGGTGATGGCGGCGGCCGCTGGATCTGCGGCTGCTGCGGCTTCGAGATCTGCGACAGCCGTGCATCGAGCCGCGAGATCGCGTCGTTGAGCTGGCGCGCGACGCCCTGCTCGCGCGAGACGTCTTGTCGTGCAGGGTCCTGGCGCTGCGCGGGCTTGGAAATCCGTTCGATCTGCTGGGTGATCGCATCGAGCCGCTGATGGATGTCGGCGACTTCGCGGCTCTCCTGACCAGGTCCCTGGCTCGGCCCTTGCGGCATGTGCTGCTGACGCTGTTCGTAAGGTCCGCGGAAGTTCGGCGGTGCAGTCTCGCCGAGCGTGGAGTTCAGCCAATCGTTGAGTGACATGCCGGCACGACGCGCAGCAGCTTCGGCCCGCTCCCGGACGGATGGATCGATGCCGTCAACACTCCACGATACGCGCGAATTCATGACTCTGTCCGGTTCCGACTCCGGCGCCCCACCCGGCGCCTCCAGTCTCCCCACGCGTGCCGCTTGCAAGACAATCGAATTCGGCGCGGGTCGTCTGCCTCGAAAACCGACTTTTTCCTGTTACGGTAAATAACGGGTTAAGGAACGCGTCGCCGCTGTCTTAAAATTGGGCGGGGAACGGCGGCTCGCCCGACGGGCCCCGTCAGGCCCGCCCGCGGCTCACGTCATTGGCGATCTGGGCCTTCAGCCAGACCACGAAGCTGCGCGCCTTGCGGGCCATCGGCCGGCTCTTCGGCCAGGCCAGGTAATGGGCCGAGGGGCGTTCCAGCGGTGCGTTGAACAGGGGGACCAGCGTTCCGTCCTCGATCTCGTTCCGGAGCAGGAAGAGCTGGCCCATCGCGACGCCGACGCCTTCGGCGGCGGCCTGGTAGGTGAGGATCGAACTCTGGAAGCTTACGCTGCGATCGGTCAGCAGGTCCGGCCGCTTCACCGCCATCAGCCAGTCCGGCCAGTCGGAGCGGCGGTAATGCGAATGGAGCAGCTGGACCTTGCGCAGGTCGTCGAGCTCGGCGAGGCGCGCCCGCTTCAAGAGCTTCGGGCTGCAGACCGGCTGGATGACGTCCTTGAACAGCAGTTCGGTCTCGGCGCCCGGCCATTTGCCCGAGCCGAACTGGACGGCGAGATCGACCTTGTCGTTCTCGAAATCGACTGGCGCAACCACGTTGCTGATATCCAGCCTGATATTGGGGTAGCTGACATAGAAGGATGGCAGCCGCGGGATCAGCCATTTCGCCGCGAAGGTCGTGTAGACCCTGATCTTCAGCGGCTGGGCCTTGCCGGTCGCGGTCAGGCCCGTCGTGGCCTGGGCGATGATCCGGAAGGCCGGCGCGATCTGGCGGTGGAACTCGTCTCCTTCCGACGTCAGCCGCAAACCGGCCTTGTCCCGTTCGAACAGCCGCACGCCGAGAAAGGCCTCGAGGATCGTGACCTGCCGACTGACGGCCGGCTGCGTGACCCGGAGTTCCCGGGCCGCGCGCGTGAAGCTGAGATGGCGCGCCGCCACGTCGAAGACGTGCAGCGGGTTGAGCGGAGGTATCATGATAGGTCATAACAAAATATAACTAGTGAATAACTTTTGCTCAGTTGTTTGTCAAAGCGCTGGCTGGAAAGACGACGCCGTCTCAGCGATGTGATGGCCATGGATTTCGAACTGAACGAAGAGCAGCAGGCGTTCGCGGACTCGGTTCGCCGTTTTGCCGAAGCGAACCTGAGGGACGGATCGCTTGCACGCGCGCACGATCCGCGCTTCCCGCGCGAGGTCGCGCAGATGCTCGGCCGGCAGGGCTTGATGGGCATCTCCTTCGATCCGGAGGATGGCGGGCAGGGCGGCACGCTGCTGGATTCGGTGATCGCGATCGAGCAGGTCGCGTCGGTGTGCCCGCGCAGCGCCGACGTCGTCCAGGCCGGCAATTTCGGGCCGATCCGCACCTTCGTGGAATACGCGACGCCGGAGCAGAAGCAGCGATGGCTGCCCGATCTCCTCGCCGGCAACATCTGCATCAGCCTCGGCATGAGCGAGCCGGAGGCCGGCTCCGCCGTGACCGAACTGAAGACGACGGCGACCGAGGATGGCGACGATTACGTCATCAACGGCAGCAAAGTGTTCGGCACCCACAGTCCGGATGCGGCGATCTATCTGGTCTATGTCCGCTTCGCGCCCGGCGTCTCCGGGATTGGGTCCGTCATCGTCGAGCGCGACACGCCCGGCTTCTCGATCGGCAAGCCGACCGCCTTCATGAGCGGGGAGGAGTGGAGCCAGCTCTATTTCGAGAACTGCCGGATCCCGAAGCGGAACGTGCTGCTCGGCATCGGCGGCTTCAAGAAGCAGATCGCAGGCTTCAACGTGGAGCGGCTCGGCAACTCGGCCCGTTCGCTCGCGCTCGGCCGCTACGCATTCAACCTTGCGCGCGACCATGCGGCCGTGCGCAAGCAGTTCGGCCGCCATCTCTGCGAATTCCAGGGCTTGCAGTGGAAGTTTGCGGACATGGCGCTGAAGCTCGAATCCGCACAGATGCTGCTCTATCGCGCGGCCAATGTCCGGGAAGAGCTGCCCTCGCCGTACCAGACCGCGATCGCCAAGCTGGCCTGCAACCAGGCCGGTTTCGAGGTGGCCAATGAGGCCGTGCAGATCATGGGTGGCCTCGGCTACAGCCAGGAGTCGCTCGCGGAATATTGCATGCGGCGCACGCGCGGCTGGATGATCGCCGGCGGCTCCACGGAAATCCTCAAGAACCGTATCGCGGAATCCGTCTTCGACCGCCGGTTCGATCAGCGCGGGCAGGCCGGACGTGGCGGCTGAGGCGACCAGACCCACGCTGGCTGAAGCGCTGTTCGCGCCGCGCAGCATCGCTTTGGTGGGCGCCTCCGACGACGCCGCCAAGACCTCGTCGCGCCCGCTGCAATATCTGCGGCGCGCCGGCTATGACGGCGCGATCTATCCGATCAACCCGGGCCGCAAGACCGTGCTCGGCGAACCGGCGTGGCCGTCGCTGGCGGACCTGCCGGTCGTTCCGGACCATGCCTTCATCCTGACCCCGACCGAAGATGCCGTGGACGCCGCCGCCGAATGTGCGCGCATCGGCGTCTCCGTCGCGACGATCCTGGCATCCGGCTTCTCGGACGCCGACGAAGATGGCCGCAAGCTGCTCGCACGTCTCAGAGCGCTGCGGGCTGCGAGCGGATTGCGGATTCTCGGACCGTCGAGCCTCGGCGCCATCAATCTGCACCGCCGGACGGTCATCACCGCCAATGCCGCCTTTGCGGAGCCGGATCTGCCGCGTGGCGGCACCTTCGTCGCCTCGCATAGCGGCAGTCTGCTGGGCGGTCTGGTCTCGCGCGGAAAGGCGCGCAATCTCGGTTTCGCCGGGCTCGTCTCGGTGGGCAACGAGATCGATCTCAGCCTCGGCGAGATCTGCGCGGCGACGCTCGATGACCCCGCGATCACCGGCTACATGCTGTTCCTCGAAAGCATCCGCCACGCCGATGACCTGCGGGCCTTCGCGCTCGGTGCCGCGGCCCGCGGCAAGCCGATCGTGGCCTACAAGCTCGGCCGGTCCGCGGTCGCGGCCGAGCTTGCGCTGTCGCACACCGGTGCGCTGGCCGGCGAGGACGACGTCGCGGCCGCGTTCCTCGCCGATTGCGGCATCGCCCGCATCTTCAATTTCGAAACCCTGCTCGAAGCGCTGCCGCTGGTGCGGCGCGTGCCGGCGCGGCGGCCGGGCGCAGGCGCTCCCCGCGTCGGCGTCGTGACCACGACCGGCGGTGGCGCCGCCATGGTGGTCGACGAGCTGGCGATGCGCGGCATCGAGGTGGTCGCGCCGAGTGCGGAGACCTACGCGCGGCTCGGCGCCGCAGGCGTCAAGGCCGGGCACGACCGCATCACCGATCTGACGCTGGCCGGTACCCGCTACGACGTGATGAAGGCGGCGCTCGACACCTTGCTGGGCGCCCCGGAGTTCGACGCCATCATCGCCGTGATCGGCTCGTCCGCGAGATTTCAGCCGGACCTCGCCGTCAAGCCCGTCATCGACAGCGGCGCGCATGCCAAGCCGCTCGCAGCCTTCGTGGTGCCGGAGGCGCCGGACGCTCTGAACATGCTTGCTGCCGCGGGGGTGCCCGCATTCCGCACGCCGGAGTCCTGCGCCGACGCCATGAGCGCCGCGCTGCTGCGCCGTCCGGCCGCGGCACCCGTTCCGTCGTCACGGCGCGTCACCTCGCGCCCGACGCGGCAACTCGACGAAAGCGAGGCCTATGCGCTGCTGGCGAAACTGGGCGTCTCCCACGCGCCGGCCGTCGCCATCGGGATCGACGCCGAAGGGCCGTTCGATCTTCCGTTCGCATACCCCGTGGCCGTGAAGATCCTGTCCGCGGAGATCGCGCACAAGACCGAGATCGGCGGCGTGGTGCTGAACGTCGGCAGCGAGGCAGAGCTCACGGCCGCGATGCGCCGTATTGCCGACAATGCCAGGGCCAGGGGCCATGCGCCATCGCGGGTCCTCGTGCAGCCGATGACGGCGGGGCTTGGCGAGTTTTTGCTCGGCTATCGCGTCGATCCGGACGCCGGGCCGCTGGTGCTGCTCGCAGCAGGCGGCATCTACACCGAAATCTATCGCGACCGCAGCATCCGCCTCGCGCCAGTGGATCTCGACACCGCCCGCAGCATGATCGCCGACCTCGCCATCAGCCGCATTTTCCGGGGATATCGCAACCGGCCACACGGCGATATGGAAGCCCTGGCAGGGGCCATCGTGGCCCTGTCGCGACTGGCACGCGAGGAGAGCGTTCAGGTGGTCGATGCGGAGATCAACCCGCTGATCGTCAAGCCGGTGGGCGAGGGCGTCATCGCCGTCGACGCCCTGGTCGCGCTCGCCTGAAGGGAGGAGACATGATGGAAGACCTCAAGGACAGGGTGAACGCGGACACGAACCTGGTGCGGCGCGGCCGCTTTCTGTCGACGACGTTCCTGCTCGAGATCGGCGCCACGGCCTGGCTGATCACGATCGCCGATGGCCGGGTCGCCGCCGTGACGCGCGGCCCCTTCGTCATGCCGTCCTGGTCGTTCGCGCTGCGGGCCTCCGAAGAGGAATGGACGAAGTTCTGGAGCGCGAAGCCGCAGCCCGGCTCGCACGACCTGATGGCGCTGATCAAGCGGCGCACCCTCAAGGCCGAAGGCAATCTGCAGGTCTTCATGGCCAACCTCCGCTACTTCAAGGAAGCGCTGGTCAAGATGCGCGCATCGGGAGTCGCAGCATGAGCCCGCGTTTCGAAGCCACGATCGGCCGCTACCTGCATCTCGATCTGTTCGGCCGCAGCCACCGTCTCTATGTCGAAGAGGCCGGCCAGGGCATTCCGCTGCTGTGCCTTCATACGGCGGGCGCCGACGGCCGCCAGTACCGCGCGCTGATGAACGATGCGCGCGTGACGTCGAAATTCCGCGTCATCGCCTTCGACATGCCCTGGCACGGCAAGTCGTCGCCGCCGGCCGGCTGGCACGACGAGGAGTATCAGCTCACCTCGGCGCAATACACCGGGATGATCCTGAGCGTCGCCGATGCGCTCGAGCTCGACAGGCCTGTCGTGATGGGCTGCTCGATCGGCGGCCGCATCGTGCTGCATCTGGCGCTCGACCATCCCGAACGCTTCCGCGCCATCATCGGCCTGCAGGCCGGCGCGCACGTCGATCCGTACTACGATCTCAATTTCCTGCACCGTCCGGACGTGCATGGCGGCGAGGTCTGCGCGGCCATCGTCTCGGGTCTCGTCGGGCCCGATGCGCCCGATGCCGAGCGATGGGAAACGCTGTGGCACTACATGCAGGGCGGTCCCGGCGTGTTCAAGGGCGATCTGTATTTCTACAAGCTCGACGGCGACATTCGAGACCGCGTTGCGCAGATCGACACGTCGCGTTGTCCGCTGTTCCTGCTGTCGGGCGAGTACGACTATTCGTGCACCCCCGAGGAAACGCTCGCGGTCGCGAGCAGCATCAAGGGCAGCCACGTCACCATCATGAAGGGCCTCGGCCATTTCCCGATGAGCGAGGATCCGGAGAAGTTCCTTGGATATCTGCTGCCCGTTCTGAAGACCATCGATTGAACGGTTTCAAAAAAGAGTATGGGAGGACGTTCGTGAAGAAGAAAGCGTTGGTTGCGGCTCTGGCGGCGCTGTCCGTCTTCGGATCCGCGCGGGCGGAGATCGCCAAGGGCACCGTGAAGATCGGCGTGCTCACCGACATGTCCGGTCCCTATGCCGACAATGTCGGCGCGGGATCGGTGCTGGCCGCCCAGATGGCGGTCGAGGATTTCGGCGGCAAGGCCGGCGGCATGCCGGTCGAGATCGTCTCGGCCGATCATCAGAACAAGGCCGATGTGGGCCTCGGCGTCGCGCGGCGCTGGTACGATACCGAAGGCGTCGATGCGATCACCGAGGTGGTCTCGTCGGGCGTCGCGCTCGCCGTGCAGCAACTGACCCGCGAAAAGGACAAGGTCTTCCTCGCCACCGGTCCGGGAACGCCGGATCTTACCGGCAAGGCCTGTTCGCCGAACGGGGTCCACTGGGCCTATGACAATTTCGCGCTGGCGAATGTCGCCACCGCGCCGCTGGTGAAGAAGGGCCTCAAGAGCTGGTTCTTCCTGACCGCCGATTACAGCTTCGGCCAGGCGCTCGAGGCGGAGGCCTCCAAGGTCGTCCTCGCCAATGGCGGCACCGTGCTGGGCGCCGCGCGGGCGCCGCTCAACACGCCGGACTTCTCGTCCTTCCTGCTGCAGGCCCAGGCCTCGAAATCGCAGGTGGTCGGCCTCGCCAATGCCGGCGCCGACATGATGAACTCGCTGAAGCAGGCCAACGAGTTCGGCCTGACCGCGGGCGGGCAGAGCATCGCGGCGCTGCTGGTCAATCTGCCTGACATCCATGGCCTCGGCCTTGCCAATGCCAAGGGGCTGATCTTCGCCGACAGCTTCTACTGGGATGCGAACGACAAGACGCGCGCATGGAGCAAGCGCTTCATGGAACGCTTCAAGGGCAAGGCGCCCGGCAGCCTGCAGATCGCCGTGTACGGCGCGGTCACGCATTATCTCAAGGCGATCGATGCAAAGAAGAGCGAGTCGGGCGCGGCGCTGGTCGCCGAGATGAAGAAGCTGCCGATCAACGACGTCTATACGACCAACGCCTCGATCCGCGAGGACGGCCGCGTGATCCGCGACATGTATCTGTTGCAGGTCAAGGATCCCTCGGAATCGAAATACCCCTGGGACTACTACAAGATCCTCGCCACGGTGCCCGGCGACCAGGCGTTCCGTCCGCTCAAGGACGGCAATTGCCCGCTGGTCGCTGCGGCCAAGTAGCAGCCGTCTGGCAACCGGGCCGCAGGAAGAGCCTGCGGCCCGTGTCCCGGGAGCGCCAAGATGATCGACTATCCCCCGCTCGCACTCTTCATCGGCGGCCGATGGCGCGCTGCCGAAGGGCGGGACATCGTGCCGGTGCGCAATCCCGGGAACGGAGAGGTGATCGGGGAGCTGCCCTGCGCCCGGCCCGACGATCTGGACGAGGCGCTTGCATCCGCTGCGCGCGGACATGAGCAATGGCGGCAGATGCCGGCCGTCGATCGTGGCCGCATCCTGCAGCAGGCGGCGGCGCTGATCATCGAGCGCCGCGAGCGGATCGCAGGCCTGATCACGCTGGAGCTCGGCAAGCCGATCGCCGAGGCCCGCGCCGAGGTCGAAACGGCCGCGGGGCTGTTCGCATGGAATGCGGAGGAGGGCCGCCGCGCTGACGGGCGGGTGATTCCCGCCCGTCAGCGCGGCGTTCAGCAGATCGCGATCCGCGAGCCGCTCGGGCCGATCGCCGCCTTCGCCCCCTGGAATGCGCCGGCGATCACGCCTGCGCGCAAGATCTCCAGCGCGCTGGCGGCCGGTTGCTCTGTCATCATCAAGCCGGCCGAGGAAACGCCGGCGACCGCGCTGGCGATCGCTGGCGCACTGCAGGATGCCGGGCTTCCGGCCGGCGTGCTCAATGTCGTGTTCGGCGATCCGGCGCTGATCTCGCAGACGCTGCTGCGATCACCCGTCATCCGCGGCCTGACTTTCACCGGCTCGACCGAGGTCGGCAAGCAGCTCGGCGCGCTGGCCGTCCAGACGCTGAAACGAATGACGCTCGAACTCGGCGGCCACGCGCCGGTCGTGATCTTCGAAGACGTCGATCCGGAAGCCGCGGCCGTCTCGGCCGTGACCGCCAAGTTCCGCAATGCCGGCCAGGTCTGCACGTCGCCGACCCGCTTCTTCGTTCATGAATCGATCCATGACAGGTTCGCGGCCAGACTGGCCGAGCTCGCGGAGGCGATCGTCGTCGGCGACGGCTTCGATGCCGCGACCGGGATGGGGCCGCTGGCGCATGAACGGCGTGTGGCGAGCATGGAGCGTTTCGTCGCGGATGCGCGGACGCGCCAGATCCGCGTCGCCGCAGGCGGCAGGAGCTGTGGCAACCGCGGCTATTTCTACCGGCCCACGGTGCTGTCCCATGTCGATCAGGAATGCCTGGCGTCCAACGTCGAGCCGTTCGGTCCGCTGGCCGCGACGGCGCCGTTCCGGACCATGGACGAGGCCGTCCATCTCGCCAACCGCCTGCCGTTCGGGCTGGCCTCCTACGTGATGACCAACGACATGCGCAACGCCGCCGCGATGTCCGAGGCGATCCAGAGCGGCAATGTGATCGTCAACCACTGGCAGGCGTCCTTGCCGGAAACGCCGTTCGGCGGACACAAGGACAGCGGCATTGGCAGCGAAGGCGGCATCGAGGGCTTGCAGGAATTCCAGACGCTGAAATACGTCAGCCAGCTGTCGCGCTGACGCAGGCAGGCCAGAGCAGGCTCTGCAGCCTGCCGGTTCCCTTGCCTTGCCGGACTTTCCTCAGCCTTTCTCCCGCTTGCCGTCCTCCAGCGGCACTACCGTGGCCTTGCCGCTCATCGCCGACAGCGCCTCCAGCGCTTCCTCGCAGAAGTCGGCCACCATCTGCTCATGGCGCGCGCCGAGACGCAGCAGGAGCAGATTGCCGAGGTCGAGCTTGCCCTCCGCCGTTCCCTCCGGAAAGCGCTTCTTCAGGATCCGCTCGTAATTGGCGTGGCGGTCGCGATGGTGCTCCAGGCGCGCCATCAGGTCGGTCCGCAGCGGCTCGATGTCGATGCTGTCGAGCGCATGCATGCGCACCAGGAGGTCGTCCTTGGTCGAGGCCGGCGTGCTTGGTCGCGCGGCCCAGTGCCGCAGCGCTGTTCTACCCTCGGGCGTAAGCGTATAAACAAGCTTGTTGGGCTTGCCCGATTGCACGACCTCGCGGCCCTGGATGTAGCCGCGGTCGCGCAGCTTGGAGAGCTCGCGGTAGATTTGCTGGTGGTCGGCCTTCCAGAAGAAGCCGATCGAGGAATCGAACGTCTTGGCGAGCTCGTAGCCCGTCATCGGACGTTCCGTCAGGCATGCGAGGATTGCGTCGCCGAGTGCCATGACCGGCCTCCCTTCTCTGCTCTGACCAACGAGCTTGACTTTATGCGCATTGGCGCATATGCGTCAATGTGCATATGAGGCGGCTTGCGGACGGGGCCAAAACCCCGTCTGAAAATCCAGCGAAATCAACCCTTTGTCTACTGTGCATGGGGTTGTTTTCGCATATTTGCCCTTGCCCTAGGGAGGCACCACGAGAATGACCGGCCTCAATTCCTGGTACGCCTACATGAAGTCCCAAGATCGCGCTCAAGCCCGTACCGCGCTCTGGGACCTGCTTCACCCCGACGTCGTGTTCGAAAGCCCGGTCGTGCATTCGCCGCAGCGCGGCCGCGACATCACCTTCAAATACCTCTCCAGCGCCGAGAAGGTTCTCGGCGGTCCCGGCTTCACTTATGTCGGCGAATGGAAGAATGCGCACGGCGCCGTGCTCGAATTCAAGAACATCATCGACGGCATCGAGATCAACGGCGTCGACATCATCAGCTTCGACAGCGAGGGGCGCATCACCCATTTCAAGGTGATGGTGCGTCCGCTCAAGGCGATCAACATGCTGCACCGCCTGATGGCGGAGCAGCTCGCCGCCCAATCCTAGAGAATTCCACCACGTCAAGGCTCATGCCGGGAGAACGCCATGCCGATCTATAAAGCCCCCGTCGAAGACGTGAACTTCCTGTTCAACGACGTCTTCCAGATCGATCGCTACGACAATCTGCCGGGCTTCTCCGATGCCTCCAGCGACGTGCGCGAGGCGATCCTGGGCGAAGCCGCCAAGCTCGCCGAAGAGGTGCTGCAGCCGCTGAACCGCGTCGGCGATCTCGAGGGCTGCAAGCGCGCCGACGACGGCAGCGTCACCACGCCGAAGGGTTTCAAGGAGGCGTTCAAGCAGGTCGCCGAAGGCGGCTGGCTCGGTCTGTCCGCTCCGACCGAATATGGCGGCCAGGGCCTGCCGGTGACGCTGAGCCAGGCGGTCAACGAATTCCAGATCTCCGCCAACATGGCGTTCTCGATGTATGGCGGCCTCACCATGGGCGCGACCGCGGCGCTGCTGGTGCACGGCACGCCCGAGCAGAAGAAGACCTACGTCCCGAAGATGGTCGCCGGCGAATGGACCGGCACCATGAACCTCACCGAGCCGCATTGCGGCACCGATCTCGGCATGCTCCGCACCAAGGCGGTGCGTCAGGCCGACGGCAGCTTCAAGATCACGGGCACCAAGATCTTCATCTCGGCCGGTGAGCACGATCTCGCCGACAACATCATTCACCTCGTGCTCGCCCGCATCGAGGGCGCACCCGCCGGCATCAAGGGCGTGTCGCTGTTCGTCGTGCCGAAATTCCTGGTCAATGCCGACGGTTCGGTGGGGCAGCGCAACGGCGTCGTCTGCGGCTCGATCGAGCACAAGATGGGCATCCACGGCAATTCCACCTGCGTGATGAACTACGACAACGCCACCGGCTGGCTGATAGGCGAAGAGAACAAGGGCATGCAGGGCATGTTCGTGATGATGAACGAGGCAAGGCTCGGCGTCGCCGTGCAGGGGCTCGCGCAGTCCGAGGTCGCCTATCAGAACGCGGTCGCCTATGCCCGCGAGCGCATCCAGGGCCGTTCGCTGACCGGTGCGAAGGCGCCGGACAAGCAGGCCGATCCGATCATCGTGCATCCCGACGTGCGCCGCACGCTGCTCTCGATTCGCGCCTTCAACGAGGCCGCGCGTGCCTTCGTGATCTGGACCGCGCTGAAGAGCGACGTCGCCCACCGCTCCGAAGACCCGAAGGACCGCCAAGCCGCAGACGACCACATGGGCCTGATGACGCCGGTGCTGAAGGGCTTCCTTACCGATTACGGCTTCGCCAACGCGGTTCAGGCGCAGCAGATGTATGGCGGCCACGGCTACATCGCCGAGCATGGCATGGAGCAGTTCGTGCGCGATGCGCGCATCGCGATGATCTATGAAGGCGCCAACGGCATTCAGGCGCTCGACCTCGTCGGCCGCAAGCTGCCGCGCGACGGCGGCCGCGCCATCATGGCGTTCTTCGGCGAAGTCATGGCCTTTGCCAAGGAGAACGGCGGCGACGAGGCGATGAAGCCCTTCATCGCCCCGCTCTCGGCCTCGCTCGGCCATCTCCAGCAGGCCACCACGTGGCTGATGCAGAATGCGATGGCGAAGCCGGACAATGCGGGAGCTGCCGCAACCGATTACCTGCATCTCTTCGGCTTCGTCGCGCTGGGCTATATGTGGGCGAAGATGGCCAAGGTGACGCAGGCCAAGATTGCCGAGAGCGGGGCGACGCCCTATCTCTCGACCAAGCTCGTCACCGGCCGCTTCTTCATGGAGCGGATGCTGCCGGAGACCGCGGCCAATCTCGCGCGCATCCAGGCCGGCTGCGCCACCATCATGGAACTGCCGGCGGAAGCGTTCTGATCCAGCTTCCGTTGCCTGCTCCCAATCGAATCTGAAAAGTCACATCAGGAGGGCGTCATGCCTGAGGCATTCATCTACGACCACGTTCGCACCCCCCGCGGCCGCGGCAAGGCGGACGGCGCGCTGCACGAAGTCACGGCGCTCGCGCTTGCGGCGGTGCCGCTGAAGGCGCTGAAGGACCGAAATAATCTGCCGGAGGATTCGGTCGACGACGTCGTGCTCGGCGTGGTCGATCCCGTCGGTGAAGCCGGCAGCGACATCGCGCGCTTCGCAGCGCTCAAGGCGGGGCTCGGCGAAGCCGTCCCCGGCGTGCAGATCAGCCGCTTCTGTGCCTCCGGCCTCGATGCCGTGAACTTTGCCGCCGCGCAGATCATGAGCGGCCAGCATGAACTGGTGATCGGCGGCGGCGCCGAGTCCATGAGCCGCGTCGGCATCGGCGCCTCCGGCGGCGCTTGGCCGATGGATCCCTCGATCGCGGTGCCGGCCTATTTCATGCCGCAAGGCGTCTCGGCCGATCTGATCGCGACCAAATACGGCTTCTCGCGCGACGACGTCGACGCCTACGCGGTGCAGAGCCAGCAGCGCGCGGCCAAGGCCTGGGACGAGGGTCGCTTCGACAAGTCCGTGGTGCCGGTGAAGGACATCAACGGCCTCACCATCCTCGCCAAGGACGAGCATATGCGTCCGTCGACCACGATGCAGTCGCTGGCGCAACTGCAGCCGTCGTTCACCATGATGGCGCAGATGGGCGGCTTCGACGGCGTCGCGGTGCAGTCGCATCCCGAGATCGAGCGCGTCAACTACGTGCACCATGCCGGCAACTCCTCCGGCATCGTCGACGGCGCCGGCGCCGTGCTGCTCGGCAGCAAGGAAGCGGGCGCGAAATACGGCATGAAGCCGCGTGCGAAAATCCGGGCGTTCGCCAACATCGGCTCGGAGCCGGCGATGATGCTGACCGGCCCGGTCGACGTCACCGAAAAGCTGTTTGCGCGCTCGGGCATGAAGAAGTCGGATATCGACCTGTTCGAGCTCAACGAGGCCTTCGCCTCGGTCGTGCTGCGCTACATCCAGGCCTTCGACATCGACAACGCCAAGATCAACGTCAATGGCGGTGCGATCGCGCTCGGCCATCCGCTCGGCGCGACCGGTGCGATGATCCTCGGCACCGTGCTCGACGAGCTCGAGCGCACCAACAAGTCCACCGCCCTGGTGACGCTGTGCATCGGCGGCGGCATGGGCACCGCGACCATCATCGAGCGGGTGTAACGAGCTGCCGTAGGGTGGGTTAGCCCGCGGCTGCGCGAAGCGCAGTCCGCAGCGTAACCCACCTCTTCTGCCTCTGCAGCAAAAGACCGCGGTGGGTTACGCTTCGCTAACCCACCCTACGAGATCTCAGATCAACCGCCGCGCCTGTGACCGGCTGCGGCCCCGAGGAGCAACCAAACATGTCGTACAAGAACTTCAAGGTTGAGACCGATTCCGACGGCATCGCGCTCGTCACCTGGGACATCCCCGGCCGCTCGATGAACGTGCTCGACGAGACCTCGACCAACGAGCTCGAGGCGATCGTCAAGGCGACCACGGCGGATGCCGCGGTGAAGGGCGTCGTCATCACCTCGGCGAAGGAAGCCTTCTGCGCCGGCGCCGACCTCTCCATGCTCGAGGGCATGAACCAGGCCTACGCCAAAGTCTTCAAGGAGCAGGGCGAGACGGCGGCGAACCAGATGCTGTTCGAGCAGAGCCGGCGCTTCTCGCTGGTGCTGCGCTCGATCGAGACGTCCGGCAAGCCGTGGGCGGCCGCGATCAACGGCCTCGCGCTCGGCGGCGGCTTCGAGATCACGCTGTGCTGCCACTATCGCGTCGCGGCGGAGAATCCCAAGACCCGCCTCGGGCTGCCCGAGGTCAAGGTCGGTCTGTTCCCCGGCGCCGGCGGCACGCAGCGCGTGCCGCGCCTGGTGCCGCCGCAGGACGCGATGACCATCCTGCTCAAGGGCGATCCCGTCACGGTCGAGAAAGCCAAGGCGCTGAATTTGATTCACGCCGTGGTGCCCGCCGCCGACCTCGTCAAGGCGGCCAAGGACTGGATCAAGGGCGGCGGCAAGGCCGTCGCGCCCTGGGACGAGAAGGGCTTCAAGCTGCCCGGCGGGCCGGTGTTCTCCAAGGCCGGCATGATGATGTTCCCGGCCGGCAATGCGATCTACCGCCGCGAGACCTACGACAATTATCCGGCCGCGCGCGCGATCATGAGCTGCGTGTATGAAGGCCTCCAGCTGCCGATCGACGCCGCTCTGCGGGTGGAGTCGCGCTACTTCGCCTCGGTGCTGCGCTCGAAGGAAGCGGCCGCGATGATCCGCAGCCTGTTCCTGTCGATGCAGGAGCTCAACAAGGGAGCGCGCCGTCCGAAGGACGTGGCGCCGACCAAGGTGAAGAAGATTGCGGTGATCGGCGCCGGCTTCATGGGCGCCAGCGTCGGCTACGTCTCGGCCCGCGCCGGCCTCGACGTCGTCCTGATCGACCGCGACCAGGAGAGCGCCGACAAGGGCAAGGCGCATGCGCAGAAGGTGATCGAGGAGCAGATCAAGAAGGGCCGCGCCAAGCCCGGCGATGCCGAAGCGCTGCTCGCGCGCATCACGCCGACCGCGGACTATGCCGCATTGAAGGACGTCGATCTCGTCATCGAGGCCGTGTTCGAGGACCGCAAGGTCAAGGCGGAGACTTTCGCCAAGGCGCAGCAATATCTGAAGCCGGACGTGATCTTCGCCTCGAATACCTCGACGCTGCCGATCACCTCGCTGGCCGAGAGCTTCAAGGACCAGGGCAAGTTCGTCGGCATCCACTTCTTCTCGCCGGTCGAGAAGATGATGCTGGTCGAGATCATCAAGGGCAAGAACACCGGCGATCTCGCGATCGCAACCGCGCTCGATTACGTCCGGCAGATCGGCAAGACGCCGATCGTGGTCAACGACTCCCGAGGCTTCTTCGCCAACCGCTGCGTCGGCCGCTACGTCGCCGAAGGCAACGAGATGTTCCTGGAGGGCGTGCCGCCGGCGATGATCGAGAACTGCGCCAAGATGGCCGGCATGCCGGTCGGCCCGCTCTCGCTCTCGGATGAGGTCGCGCTCGACCTCGGCCTCAAGATCATGAAGGCCACCGAAGCCGATCTCGGCCCCAATGCCATCAATCCCGACCAGAAGAAGCTGATGGTGGAGATGGTCGAGAAGCAGGGCCGCCTCGGCCGCAAGAACAGCAAGGGCTTCTATGACTATCCCGAGAAGGGCAAGGGTCAGAAGAGCCTGTGGCCGGGCCTCTCGGCCTTGCAGCCGAAGCAGCTCGACCCCGACACGCTCGACGTCGAGGAGCTGAAGCAGCGCTTCCTGGTGGTGCAGGCGGTGGAAGCCGCGCGCACGGTGGAGGACCACGTCATCACCGATCCGCGCGAGGCCGATGTCGGCTCCATCCTCGGTTTCGGCTTCGCGCCGTTCACCGGCGGCACGCTGTCCTACATCGACTTCATGGGTACGAAGAAGTTCGTCGAGCTCTGCCGCAAGCTGGAGGCCAAGTACGGCTCGCGCTTCACGCCCCCGAAGCTCCTGGAGGAGATGGCGGCAAAGGGTGAGACCTTCTACGGCCGCTTCGCGCCGAAGAAGGCGGCGGCCTGACGCGGCATCCAGGCTACGCGGAAACGAAAGGCCGGATCATCGATCCGGCCTTCTTCATTTTCGGTCGCCGAAGGGCGAGAATGCCCGGCCCGATACCGCATCGTCGGCGAGATTGGCTTTCCAGGTGCCTTCATCGCCACGGCCAATGCGCACCTCGAAGCGCCAGCCGTTCTGGTTGGTGAAGGCGATGTCAGTCGTGCCCTTCTTCCTGGCGTAGCTGCACGGATATTCTGTCGGCCGGTCCGGAAAGACGATCTTGCCTTCCTTGCTCTCGAACACGGCCGAGGTGATCTGCGGATGGATCATGAAGATGCAATTGCGCTCTGGCGCGGCCGGCGTCGACAAGCCGAGCATCGCGAGCGGCGCGCCGGCGGCGGTCATGAGGACGATCATGTTCATGGGGCAGCTGTCTCCTGGAAGCGTTCCTTCGACGTCGTCGCCGGTCAAAGGGTTCACCATGAAAGGGCCGGATCGTCGATCCGACCTTTTCGCTTGTCGCTCCCTGCAAGCTTGCTCAAGAGACAGCCGTCGCGACCGTTCAGCGCCGGGGCGAACAGCGGGCCAAGGCTGTTGTGCAGCTCCCAGGTGAGGACATCGAGCCGTTCGACAGCTCATGGCACTCGGAACTGCTGCGGGCGGGCGCCAGCCTCACGGCCGGCCTGGTCGGCGATCGTCTGGACAATCGACGGGCCTTCGGTCACGATCCCGCCGCTGTCGAGGCCCGCCGCAGGGACCTGATTCCCGGGGGGCAGCTTTAGATAATCCTCACTATTTTCGAGCTTCTTGGCGCCGATATCGACCTCGACCAGCTCATGGCGCGGGCCGGCTTCCAGGAGCGCGATGCGGGGACAGTGAGCAGGCACCGGGCGAATAAGACGGTTTCACGGAATTTCCTCCGCCTGATGCCTGGTTCGGCCCGAACGAACGACTACATGCACTTGCTTGAAATAGTCAAGATTGATGCAGGTGCATCGAATGGAGTAAGAGACGGGCGAGAGCTTGAGCGGGACCATGAAACGCAAACCATCGACCGAGGCAACAGCCGCCTGGATCCGCCTCATGCGGGTGCAGAGCCGCGTGCTCGATTGCGTCGAGCAGGACCTGAAGAAGGCGGGGTTCCCGCCGCTGGCCTGGTACGACGCGCTGCTCGAATTGTCGCGGGCGCCCTCGGGCGAGTTGCGGCCGGTCGAACTCGAGCGGCAGATGCTGATCCCGCAATATTCCACCTCGCGGCTGATCGACCGCCTGGTCGACGAGGGCCTCGCCTCGCGGCGCGAATGCAAGATCGACAAGCGCGGCCAGTTCGTCGAGATCACGGAAGCCGGCCGCGAGTTGCAGAAGCGGATGTGGGGCGCCTATTCGGCTGCGATCGAGAAATATGTTGGTTCGAAACTGTCTGACACCGAGGCCGTCAAGCTCAGCAATCTGCTGGATCGTCTGGGCTGCTCGTGCGGCGAGATGAAACTGCCGCCCGCCGGCGTCAACGAAAGCTTGCCGTCGCGATGATCGCGCGGCAAACCCCGCTCGTCCGTGCAACCGGTGGGTTCGCGGGCCATTCCTGCCACCGCGCGCGTTCGGTCGAAGCGCCTTTTGATTAGAGTTTGATATGGCGCGAGACCAGATCGACATGACGCCACTGCAATCGCGCGAAGAGCTCGTCGCGTGGTTCGAGGCCGGCTGCAAGGACCCGTCCGAATTCCGCATGGGCACCGAGCACGAGAAGACGCCGTTCACGCTCGAAGGCCACCGGCCGGTGCCGTACGAAGGCGCGCGCGGCATCGGCGCGCTGCTGGAGGGCATGAAGCTCCTGCTCGGCTGGGAGCCGATCATGGAGAAAGGCAACATCATCGGCCTTCACGACGTCACCGGCGGCGGCGCCATCTCGCTCGAGCCCGGCGGGCAGTTCGAGCTGTCCGGCGCGCCGGTCGAGAACGTGCACCAGACCCAGAGCGAGCTGATGGCGCATCTGGCCCAGGTGCGCGAGATCGCGACGCCGCTCGGCATCGGCTTCCTCGGCCTCGGCATGACGCCGTCCTGGTCGCGCGCCGATATCCCGGTGATGCCGAAGGGCCGCTACAAGATCATGACCAATTACATGCCGAAGGTCGGCCAATACGGCCTCGACATGATGTACCGGACCTGCACGGTGCAGACCAATCTCGACTTCTCCTCGGAAGCCGACATGGTCAAGAAGCTCCGCGTCTCGCTCGCGCTCCAGCCGGTCGCAACCGCGCTGTTCGCCAACTCGCCGTTCACCGAAGGCAAGCCGAACGGCTTCCTCTCCTTCCGCTCCGAGATCTGGCGCGACACCGACAACGCGCGCGCGGGCATGATGCCGTGGGCGTTCGAGGACGGCATGGGGTTCGAGCGCTATGTCGATTACGCGCTCGACGTGCCCATGTATTTCGTCAAGCGCGGCGAGGAGTACATCGACGTCTCGGGTTCCTCGTTCCGCGCCTTCTTCGACGGCCGCAACAACAATCTTCCGGGCGAGCGCCCGACGCTGTCGGACTGGGCCAACCACCTCTCGACGATCTTCCCCGAAGTGCGGCTCAAGCGCTATCTCGAGATGCGGGGCTCCGACGGCGGCCCCTGGGGCCGCTTGCCGGCGCTGCCGGCGTTCTGGGTCGGTCTGCTCTACGACGATACGTCGCTCGATGCTGCCTGGGACCTGGTGAAGCATTGGAGCGCGCCTGAGCGTCAGGCCTTGCGTGACGACGTGCCGCGCTTCGGCTTCAAGGCGCGGATCAAGGATCGCTATCTCTTCGAGATCGCCAAGGAATGCCTCGTCCTGGCGCATGCCGGTCTGCGCCGGCGTGGCCGGATCGACCAGCTCGGCCGCGACGAGACCCGTCATCTGGAGCCGCTCGATCGCATCATCGATTCCGGCCGGACGCCGGCCGAGGAGATGCTGGACAAGTTTAATGGTCCCTGGCAGGGCTCGGTGGAACCAGCCTACGCGGAATACGCTTTCTAGAGTCATAGGCGAGCGACCGGGACCGAGCCGTTCATCGCCCGTACAGGTTTGCGGCGATCAAATGACCGGCCGAAAAAACCTGAGCGTCCTCAATAACTCGAAAGCTGTTCCGATGGGGAAGGGCCGCCTGCCTGGGGCCGTCATGGCACGTCTCTTGGCTTGTGCCGCGCTGCTTTTGCTCGCGTTTGCGAGCGGGACCGCGCGCGCGCAGACGGCGTTCGACCGGCCCGGTGGCGACTATTTCAGCACGCCGGTCACCTCGGGCGATCCGGAGGATTGTGCGCTGCTGTGCGAGCGCGACCGCCGCTGTCGCTCCTGGAGCTTCAGCTATCCCGACGTCGAAGGCGGCTCGGCGGTCTGCTGGCTCAAGAACACGGTGCCCGCGCGGGTGCCGGGCAGTTGCTGCATCTCCGGGGTGCGTGGCGCCGGCGTGATCGAGCCGCGCATCGAGGGCGTGGAGACATCGATCGACCGCCCGGGCGGGGACCTGCGCAATTTCGACCTGAAGGAAGGGGACGGCGTGGAGGCCTGCAAGGCCGCCTGCACCGCCGACAACAAATGCCGGGCGTTCACCTATGCCCGCCCCGGCTACACCGGGCGTGAGGCGCGCTGTTTCCTGAAAAAGGAGATCAAGCCGCCGCGGCGGAAGGCGGGCTTCACGTCGGGCGTGGTGCGATAGCCGGCGCCGCAGAGCATCTCACTCTGCCGCAATCACCGTGAGCTCCGGCCATAGTGCCTTCCACCGCGCGGCCTTCGCCTCGTAATTGGCGGCGGAAAAGTTCGGCGCCCGGTTGGGCCGCACGATCAGCCTTGCGACGTCATCGAACCCGTGGGGCGCATAGACGTCGAAATCCCCACCGCTGGGTCGAATGCCAAATTGCGTATTCTCCGTGAGGAAACGGTCGATGCCGTCTGTCGAGCGTGTCAGCGGCGGATAGGGCAGGCCATGCTTGTCGGGGTACCACAGATGCACCCGCGCCTGATTGCGGATCTCGACCTTGGCGCCGAGATGCGCGAGCCGCGCATGCAGCGTTCGGATCACCGCGTCCTCCGCCTCCCACGGCGTATCAGGATCGAAATAGAACACGTCGTAGTCGGCGATGCCGTGACTGACCGCGCGGCCGGTGAGCACGTTCCACACCGTCTGCACCAGGCAACCTGCGACCAGCCACGCATCCGGCAGCGCAAGCTGCGCGAGCGCGTCGGCAATCGCAACGTTGACCGGGTTGCGAAGCGCCAATGCAAGGAATTCGTCGCGGGTCATCGGGACTCGCAGGGTGGGCAGCGGCACGCGCTCGTGCCCACCATCTCGCCACGTTACGACTGAAGCGGTGGGCGCGCTTCCGCCTTGCGGACCTACGGCCTGCGATCCCGTCAATGCACGGCGGTGAAGAACCGTGCCAGCCTGAACCCGGACAGCCAGGTCCACACCGGCTGGCCGCGCATGCCGAGATCCCAGGAGCCGAGCACCGCATCCGCGCGGCCGATCAGATTATCGATCGGCAACAGGCCGACGCCGCCGGAGCGCAGCGGCACGCGGCTGTCGGCGGAGTTGTCGCGGTTGTCGCCGAGCACGAAGAGGTGGCCGGCCGGCACCGTCACTTCGGGCGTGTTGTCGAGCGGACCGCTGTCGCGCATCTTGAAGATCAGATGGGAGACGCCGTTCGGCAGCGTCTCGACATAGCGGTAGGCGGGTTCGCTGCCGCCACGGTCATCCTCGGCAGCGCCGACGCCGTCGGGCTTCAACTCGGCGGGACGGTCGTTGATGAAGAGCTGGCCCTGCCGCATCTGGATGCGATCGCCGGGCAGACCCACGACGCGTTTGACCCAGGCCTGCGAACGATCGCCGGGCCAGCGGAAGACCACGACGTCGCCGAGCTTCGGCGTCTCCGCGAAGACGCGGCCGCTCTCGGGCAGGCTGATTTGAATCGGCAGCGACGAGGTGCCGTAGCCGTAGGGGAATTTCGAGGCGATCAGCGCATCGCCGATCAGCAGCGTCGGCTCCATCGAACCCGACGGCACGTAGAACGGCTCGGCCAGCGCACCCTTGGCGATGAAGACCGCGGCGACGATGCCGGCGAGCTGCACCAGCTGACCGCCCCAGCCGCTGCTCTTTCGCTTGGGGGTGACGGTTACCTTGTCTTCCACGCTCATGCGCCCGTCCCACCCACCGTGATGCGCTCCATCAGGAGGGACGGCTGGCCGACGCCGACGGGCACGCCCTGACCGTTCTTGCCGCAGGTTCCGATGCCGGTGTCGAGCGCGAGGTCGTTGCCGATCATGCGGATGCGATGCAGGTCGGTCGGACCGTTGCCGATCAGCATGGCGCCCTTCAGCGGGGCGCCGATCTTGCCGTTCTCGATCTTGTAGGCCTCGGTGCACTGGAACACGTATTTGCCCGAGGTGATGTCGACCTGGCCGCCGCCGAAATTCGCGGCGAACACGCCGTTCTTCACGGAGGCGAGGATCTCGGCGGGATCGCGGTCGCCCGCGAGCATGTAGGTGTTGGTCATGCGCGGCATCGGCACATGGGCGTAGCCCTGGCGGCGGCCGTTGCCGGTCGGCTTCATGTTCATCAGCCGCGCGTTCTGGCGGTCCTGCATGTAGCCGACGAGGATGCCGTCCTCGATCAGCACGGTGCGATTGGTCGGCGTGCCCTCGTCGTCGATCGACAGCGAACCGCGCCGCGAGGCGATGGTGCCGTCGTCGACCACGGTGACGCCCTTGGCCGCGACCTGCTGGCCCATCAGTCCGGCAAAGGCGGAGGTCTTCTTGCGGTTGAAGTCGCCCTCGAGACCGTGGCCGACCGCTTCATGCAGCATCACGCCGGGCCAGCCGGCGCCGAGCACGACGTCCATCTCGCCGGCCGGCGCCGGGATCGATTCCAGGTTGACCAGTGCCTCGCGCAGCGCGCCGTCGGCGGCCTCGCGCCAGGATCTGCTTTCGATGAATTCGGCATAGCCGGCGCGGCCGCCATAGCCCTTGCTGCCGCTCTCCTGGCGGTCGCCCTGGCCGGCGACGACGGAGACGTTGACGCGCACCAGCGGGCGGATGTCGCGATAGCTCTCGCCGTCGGGGCGCAGGATCTCGACGACCTGCCAGGTTGCCCCGAGGCTGACGCTGACCTGCCGCACGCGCGGATCCTTGTCACGCAGGTAAGCGTCGATCTCGGCGAGCAGCTTGACCTTGGTCTCGAAGCCGGGCGCGTCCAGCGGATTGTCGTCACTATAAAGCCGCACGTTGGTATGCGCCGGCGGCGCGGCGAAGCTGCCGGAGTAACCGCCGCGCACGGCCGCGACCGCGTCGGCGGCGCGAATCAGCGCCGGCAGCGACACGTCGGAGGAATGCGCATAACCGACCGCATCGTCCTTGACCGCGCGCAGGCCAAAACCCTGCGAGGTGTCGTAGGTCGCCTGCTTCAGCCGCCCATTGTCGAACATCAGCGCTTCGGTCTGGCTGTATTCCAGGAACAATTCGCCGTCGTCGGCACCGGCGAGCCCGCGCGCGACCTCGTTGCGAACCTGGTCGCGGTCGAGATTGGCGCGGTCGAGCAGGGAGGTGGTGGCAGGATTGGTCATGCGTCCGTCCATTATCTGGAGATGTGGGGCAAGATAGTGGTTTCGGACCAGATCCGCGAGGGCGCGAAGCCTCACATTACGGAAACAATAGGTTTGTCGCGGACATCGCCGCCCTACGGCAGCTTGTCATAGCCCTCGCCGAGCCCGTTCAGGCTGAGCGGGAAGCCGATGCCTTCTTCCGGCGTCTCGAAGATGATGAAGGTCGCGGTCTTGGCGCTGCGGAGCTGGCCGAGCAGCTTATCTTCCAGAACCACTTCGGCAACGCAGCCGTTGGGCAGGCAGCGGACAAAGCCGGCGCGGCCGACGTCCTGGTTGTCGAGCTTGAGGCCGAGACCAGAGGGCAGGAGAACCCCGAGCGGGGCGACCACCCGCATCAGGCGGCTCTTCTGGTCGGCCGTCTTGAGCACGATCACGGTCAGGCCGGCATTGGAGCGGTCTTCCGCCACCACGCTCTGGATCAGGGCGCATTGCTCGGTCTGGGCGCCGGGCGGGGTGTCGCAGCGGATCTGCCAGTCGCCATGGACGGAGCGCACCGCGCCCTGCGCATGGGAAAGGTCCGGAAGCGCCAGGAGGAGAATCGCAGCCAGCAGGGCGGCCAGTGCCGGGAGGCCGTTCGCCGTCCTTGCCATCGATCTCGAAAACCCCATCGGGTCGGTCCCTCTGCTCGCCTGGGTCGCTCACACCTGGCGGACTGATACGGGAATGACGGCGTCTTGAAGGCAATTCCCAAGCAAATTCCGCGCCGCCGAGCGTCGCCACCGCACGCGCGAATCAGGCTTCTGCGCGGCTGTCTGCCAGTGCCTAACGCGGGCAATTCCGCTGTCAAGCCGCAGCATGCCGGGAAACGGTATTCTTGTCTGATCTTGCTGGGAAATATCTTGCCGGTGATGCTTGGCAGATGAGGCCCAAGACTGCATTGCGATAGATCAAGAATTATGGTTTGAGAGGCTTGATTTCGCGTTCTAGCGATCTGGCCCCAATTCCTCTTAGAGGTATTCTTGCGTGGCGGTTTGTCGGACTGGCGGATCGAATAAGCATTCCCCGCGAGCAGGGGAATGCACGTGGGGTGATTTCGTTAGGGGAGCGCGAACGGCATGAGGATGTCGATGGGTCGGATGGGCCGGCAGTTGCTGGGATTGGCCATCATCGCCGTGGTGGCGGCTGGCGTCATGCTGGCGACGGGTGGTGCGGCGTTCGCCGAGCTTGGGCAGCCGGCGCCGTGGGAGTGGACGCTGCAGCAGTCCGGTTCCCCGGTGATGGACAACATCGTCTGGTTCCACAATTTCCTGTTCGTGCTGATCACCCTGATCACGCTGTTCGTCTTGGCGCTGCTCGTGATCGTGGTCATCAAGTTCAATGCGAAGGCCAATCCGGTGCCGTCGCGGACCACCCACAACACCCTGATCGAGGTGGCCTGGACGCTGGTGCCGGTGCTGATCCTGGTCGGCATCTCGGTGCCGTCGTTCCGGCTCCTGTTCCTTGAGCTCGACATTCCGAAGGCTGACCTGACCGTCAAGGCGACGGGCAAGCAGTGGTATTGGTCCTATGCCTATCCCGACAACGGCAAGTTCGAGTTCGACTCGCTGATGGCCCAGGACAAGCAGCCCCGCCTGCTCGGCGTCGACAACGAGATGGTGGTGCCGGTCAACAAGGTGATTCGGGTCCAGACCACGGGCGCGGACGTCATTCACGCCTTCGCGCTGCCGGCTTTCGGCGTCAAGATCGACGCCATTCCGGGCCGGTTGAACGAGACCTGGTTTAAGGCCACCAAGACCGGCATGTATTACGGCCAGTGCTCGGAATTGTGCGGCAAGGATCACGCCTTCATGCCGATCGCGATCCGCGTGGTCGACGACCAGGAGTTCGCCTCCTGGGTCGAGGCGGCGAAGAAGAAATATGCGAGCGGCGGCACCAGCACCTACGCCTCCGCGGCCGGCTCGACGCAGTAGGCGTCGGGTCCACGGCTTGAGGGACTGACAGCGATAAAGGGCGGGACCTTCACGGGTCCGAATGGGACGCAAGGCAGGATTTGAAAATGGCAACGAGCGCAGCGGCACACGGCGATCACGCGCAGGCCCACGGACATGACGAGCACGCCCATCCGACCGGATGGCGGCGCTACGTCTATTCGACCAACCACAAGGACATCGGCACGATGTACCTGATCTTCGCGGTCGTCGCCGGCGTCATCGGCGCCGCGATGTCGATCGCGATCCGTGCCGAGCTGATGTACCCGGGCGTGCAGATCTTCCACGAGGCGCACACCTACAACGTGTTCGTGACCTCTCACGGCCTGATCATGATCTTCTTCATGGTCATGCCCGCGATGATCGGCGGCTTCGGCAACTGGTTCGTGCCCCTGATGATCGGCGCGCCCGACATGGCGTTCCCGCGCATGAACAACATCTCGTTCTGGCTGCTGCCGGCGTCCTTCGCGCTGCTCCTGATGTCGACCTTCGTCGAGGGCGAGCCGGGCGCCAACGGCGTCGGCGCCGGCTGGACCATGTACGTGCCGCTGTCGAGTTCCGGCCATCCGGGCCCGGCCGTCGACTTCGCGATCCTGTCGCTGCATCTGGCGGGCGCTTCCTCGATCCTCGGTGCCATCAACTTCATCACCACCATCTTCAACATGCGCGCGCCGGGCATGACCCTGCACAAGATGCCGCTGTTCGTGTGGTCGATCCTGGTGACGGTATTCCTGCTGCTGTTGTCGCTGCCGGTGCTCGCCGGTGCGATCACCATGCTGCTCACCGACCGCAATTTCGGCACCACGTTCTTCGCCCCCGACGGCGGCGGCGATCCCGTGCTGTTCCAGCATCTGTTCTGGTTCTTCGGTCACCCCGAGGTGTACATCCTGATCCTGCCCGGCTTCGGCATGATCAGCCAGATCGTCTCGACCTTCTCGCGCAAGCCGGTGTTCGGCTATCTCGGCATGGCCTACGCCATGGTCGCGATCGGCGGCATCGGCTTCGTGGTGTGGGCGCACCACATGTACACGGTCGGCATGTCCTCGGCGACGCAGGCCTATTTCGTCGCGGCCACGATGGTCATCGCCGTTCCGACCGGCGTGAAGATCTTCTCCTGGGTCGCCACGATGTGGGGCGGCTCGATCGAATTCCGCGCCCCGATGATCTGGGCGGTGGGCTTCATCTTCCTGTTCACGATCGGCGGCGTCACCGGCGTCGTGCTGGCCAACGCGGGTGTCGATCGCGTGCTCCAGGAGACCTACTACGTCGTCGCGCACTTCCACTACGTGCTGTCGCTCGGTGCCGTGTTCGCGATCTTCGCCGGCTGGTACTACTGGTTCCCGAAGATGTCGGGCTACATGTACAATGAGGGGATCGCCAAGCTGCACTTCTGGGTCACCTTCGTCGGCGTCAACCTGGTGTTCTTCCCGCAGCACTTCCTCGGTCTGTCGGGCATGCCGCGCCGCTACATCGACTATCCCGATGCCTTCGCGGGCTGGAACCTGGTCTCGTCGTTCGGCTCCTACATCTCCGGCTTCGGCGTGCTGATCTTCCTCTACGGCGTGCTCGATGCGTTCATGAAGAAGGTGCCGGCTGGCGACAACCCCTGGGGTGCCGGCGCAACCACGCTGGAGTGGACGCTGTCCTCGCCGCCGCCCTTCCACCAGTTCGAAGTGCTGCCCCGCGTGCAGTGATCGATCTCCGCGGCGCCCGTGACGGGCGCCGCGGCGCTATAACGAAGTGAGTGAGATTAAGTGTCCGTCCTCGACCAGAACGCCATCGACATCACCCCCCGCATCTCCGAGGCGGAGGTTGGCGACTATCTCGCGCTGCTCAAGCCGCGGGTGATGTCGCTGGTGATCTTCACCGCGCTGGTCGGGATGGCGATGGCGCCGGGACACTTCCACCCAGTGCTCGCGATCACCTCGCTGCTCTGCATCGCGGTCGGTGCCGGCGCCTCCGGGGCGCTCAACATGGCGCTCGAAGGCGACATCGACGCGAAGATGTCGCGCACGGCGAACCGGCCGATCCCGCGCGGCCGCATCACCCGTTCCGAGGCCATGGCGTTCGGCATGACGCTCGCCTTCTTCTCGGTGATGACGCTCGGCATCCTCGTCAACTGGATCGCCGGCGCGCTGCTCGCCTTCACCATCTTCTTCTACGTCGTGATCTACACGATGGGCCTGAAGCGCTGGACCGCGCAGAACATCGTGATCGGCGGCGCGGCCGGCGCGCTGCCGCCGGTGGTGGCCTGGGCTGCGGTGACGGGCACGGTCGACGTCGAGCCGCTGCTGCTGTTCGCCATCATCTTCTTCTGGACCCCGCCGCATTTCTGGGCGCTGGCGCTGTTCCGATCCGACGACTACGCGCGCGCGGGCATTCCGATGCTGCCCAACGTCGCCGGTCCCGACGCGACCCGCCTCCAGATCCTGCTCTACACCATCGTGCTGATCGCGGTCGCCGCCGCGCCCTGGGCGCTGGGCTATTTCGATGCCGTCTACGGCGTCGTCTCGCTGATCCTCGGCGCCGGCATGCTGGTGCTCGCGATCAACGTCTACGTGCGCCGCGAACGCAGCCAGTCGCTGCGCGCCACCCGCAAGCTGTTTGCCTTCTCGATCCTGTATCTGTTCGCGCTGTTCGCGACCTTGCTGGCCGAGGTCGTATTCCCGGTGCTTGCTCGCATGGCAGGGGGCGCATGATCACGAGATGGCAGACAAACGCGAGCCAGATGGAATCGTCCTCACCGAGGCGCAGCAGAGGAGCCGTCGTCAGCGTTCGATCGCGATCGCGCTCGCGCTCGGCGTGCTCGTGGTGCTGTTCTTCGCCGTCACCATGGTCAAGGGGCCGGCAGTTCTAGTGCGGCCGATGTAGGAAAGATGGGTCACGAGCCGACCATAACGCGGGATCAGAGCCGGACGGCCGTCAAAGGCCGTTTCGGTGGGCTTGGCCGCGACGCGCTGGTCGCCTCGATCTGCGGTGGCGTGGTCGCGCTGATGGTCGGTGCCTCCTATGCGGCGGTGCCGTTCTACAACTGGTTCTGCCGCGCCACCGGCTTCAACGGCACGACCCAGGTCGCGACCTCCGCGCCGGCGACCGGCCCGATCGCGCGGAAGATCTCGGTGCGCTTCGATTCCAACGTCGCGCCGGGCCTGCCCTGGAAGTTCGAGCCGGAGCAGAGCGAGATCGAGGTCAATGTCGGCCAGGTCGTGACTGTCTTCTATACCGTGACCAACCAGGCCGCACGTACCACTGCGGGCCAGGCCGCCTACAACGTCGCGCCGCTGACGGTCGGCTCCTACTTCCAGAAGATCAACTGCTTCTGCTTCACCGAGCAGACCATGGCGCCCGGCGAGAAGCGCGAGATGCCGGTCGTGTTCTACGTCGATCCTTCGATCGCGGAGGACCACGAGAATGACGGGCTCAATACGATTACGCTGTCCTACACGTTCTATGCGGTGCGCGATCCCGTAGTGAAGCCGCTCGCCGCCAGCGAGGACGACAAACGCAAGGGAAATCTCTGACCGCCGGGCTCGCGATCAAGCGGTTGGAACAAGGGGATAAGTGCCTGACAGGCACGGGATTGAGGAGAGAGACGGAATGGCTACGGCGCACACCAAGCATCACGACTATCACCTGGTCGATCCGTCTCCCTGGCCGGCCGTGGGCTCGCTTTCGGCTTTCATCATGGCGGTCGGCGCGATCGCCTGGATGCACCACATGTTCTCCGCGGCGCCGATCGTGTTCGGCGTCGGCACCGTGGGTGTGCTCTACACCATGGCGAGCTGGTGGGGCGACGTGATCAAGGAAGCTCAGTACAAGGGCGACCACACCCGCGTCGTGCAGCTGCATCACCGCTACGGCATGATCCTGTTCATCGCCTCCGAAGTGATGTTCTTCGTCGCCTGGTTCTGGGCCTATTTCAACGCGGCGCTGTTCCCGGCCGACGCCGTCCAAGCCACCCGCGATGCGGTGTTCGGCTGCGGCCTCGGCACCCAGGCCGGCGCCTGTGCGGTTCCCGGCACCTGGCCGCCGAAGGGCATCGAGACCTTCGATCCCTGGCACCTGCCGCTCCTCAACACGCTCATCCTGCTGACGTCAGGCACCACCGTGACCTGGGCGCACCATGCGCTGCTCGAGAACGACCGCCAGGGCCTGAAGTACGGCCTGATCCTCACCGTCGTGCTGGGCGCGCTCTTCACCTGCGTGCAGGCCTATGAGTACAGCCACGCGGCGTTCTCCTTCGCCGGCAACGTCTACGGCGCCACCTTCTTCATGGCGACCGGCTTCCATGGTTTCCACGTGCTGGTCGGCACCATCTTCCTGCTGGTCTGCCTGATCCGCGCCTATGCCGGCCACTTCACGCCGAAGCAGCATCTCGGGTTCGAGTTCGCCGCCTGGTACTGGCACTTCGTCGACGTGGTCTGGCTGTTCCTGTTCCTCTGCATCTACGTCTGGGGACACGGCGCCGCGACCATGGCCCACGGCGCGCACTGATCAGCATTTAACCGACCAGAAAGGGCGGCCGCAGGGCCGCCCTTTCGCTTTCCGGCCGCCGCATGCTTCGGCGGAAACTGTGATAGGGTCCTTCCTGATGAACGACAGCGCCGCCCCATCCGAGCCCGAAACGACCGTCATGCAGAGCGCGCTGCGCGGGCTTGCCTGCAAATGCCCGCGCTGCGGCCAGGGCAAGCTCTATGCGGGCTTCCTGACGCTCGCGCCCCGCTGCGACCGCTGCGGCCTCGACTACGCCTTCATCGATACCGGCGACGGTCCTGCGATCTTCATCATCATGCTGGCCGGCGCCATCGTGGTCGGCTGCGCGCTCGTCGTCGAGGTCAAGTACCAGCCGCCGTTCTGGCTGCATGCGGCGCTGTGGCTGCCGCTGATCCTCGCCACCACGCTGTTGCCGCTGCGTGCGATGAAGTCGCTGCTGATCGCGCTGCAGTTCCACCACAAGGCGGCGCCGGGCCGGTTGGTCGATCGCCCGAAATGAGCGAGCCCGCGCGCAAGGGCCGCGTGGCCGGCTTCGCGCTGTTCACGCTGTTCCTGACGGCTGTGTTCGTCGCGCTCGGTGTCTGGCAGTTACAGCGCCGGACAGCCAAGCACGAGCTGATTGCGGCGCTCACGGAACGGCTTGCGGCCGCGCCGGTGGCGCTGCCGCCGTCCGCGCAATGGGCTGCGCTCAATCCCGCCCGCGATGAATTCCGCCGCGTCAGTTTCACCGCCACCTACGCCGACCTGCTCGATGCGATGGTCTATTCCTCCGGTTCCGCTGTACGCAAGGACGCCTCAGGCCCGGGCACCTGGGCCTTCCTGCCGGCGCGGCTTCCCGGCGGCGAGACGGTGGTGATCGATGCCGGCTTCGTCGAGAACACGATGCAGGACCGCGCCGTCGAGGATCGTGCGGTGAAGAAGCTCGTCACGGGCCAGCCGGTTGCGCTCACCGGCTATCTGCGCTTTCCCGAGGCGCGGAACTGGATGACGCCAGCGGAGAATCGCGACAAGCGGCTCTGGTTCGTGCGCGATCATCTGGCGATCGCAAGCGCGCTGGGCTGGGGCGCGGTTGCGCCGTTCTATGTCGACCTCGAGCAGCCCGCGCCCGCGAATGGGGTTCCGCGCCCGGGGCCCCTCGACGTGAATCTGAAGGACGACCACCTGCAATATGCCGTGACCTGGTTCACGCTCGCAGGTGCCGTGCTGATCGCCTTCGCCGTATGGGCAAGGGGCCGGCCGCAGAGCTGAACTCATCCGAAGATGGCTCGAGGGGACCCGGTATCGCCCGGGGTTTATTCTTCAGCGGATATTCACGAGTGTGGTCCTCATGCGCGATACGACCAGGAGAATCGTCATCGCACTTCAGGGTGTTGTTCAAGCAAGATCTTTTCGGAAAGCCGCTGCGCACTTTTCGGGATCATGCATTGAGCCGCCGGCATTTTTCCGGGGCAGACAGGATTGCGACGTGAGCGATTTCGACCAGATGGGAATTGTCGTCGATTGGGTGGACGCCTGCCGGAAGGGCGACCTCCCGGCACTGCTCGACCTCTATGCGGACGATGCGCAGCTCGAATGCACGTGCAACGGCATGCAGCGGTATCGCGGCCGCAGCGAGATCGCGGCTTATTGGCAGCCGCGGCTCGGCGCCTTCTCGTCGGCCGGTTTCGGGCTGGAGGATATCCATCCCGCGCCCCCGGGCGTCGATCTCGAATATTCCGTCGCCGGGGCGCTGCGCATTCGTGCCTCGTTTCGCTTCAACCCCGAAGGCAAGATCCGCAGCACGGTGTGCGAGCCGGCGCGGCAGAATGCGCATGGCGTATGCGTATGCTGAAGCGCGCAGCAACTTGCATGAATCGTCGTCGCGCCTCGGGTCTTAAACGCTGCGCACCTTTTGCGGATCGTGCTTTAGCCTGTTGACGCCCCGTCCCGCGGCGTCTCGATCGGAAGGCGGCAGCGTACATGGGTTCGCTCATCCACCCGCAACAGGGACAGCGATCCGTTGAGCGCGCGCACGCGCTCATGCATGCCGGTCAGGCCCCGGCCGAAGACGTTGCCCGCGGGAAAGCCGCCGCCGTCGTCGGAGATCTCGATGTCGAGCGTCTCGCCGGCGACGGTCGCCTGCACATGGGCGTTGCCGGCCTTGGCATGGCGCAGCACGTTGGTCAGGGCCTCCTGGATCACTCGATACACGGTCTGGGCCAACGGCCCTTTGATCACGTTCAGATCGGCACCGATCGTGTCCGTCAGCATGATATGCGGAGCCTGCTTGCGAAAGGTCTGGAGCAGCGTCTGCACGCTGGTCGAAAGGCCCAGTTCCTCGATATAAAGCGGCCGCAGTCGGTCGAGAATACGACGGTTGGTCTGCTGGAGCGCCTCGACGGATTGCATCAGGTCCTGTGCCGAATTGCCGAAATTTCCTGAAGGCGGTGAGGCCTCAACCAGCGCGATCGTGCCTGCGCGGATGCTGAACAGCAGCGGTCCAAGTTCGTCGTGCAGTTCGCGGGCGAGATCGCGCCGCTCGTCGTCCTGGAGCGACAGCAAACGGCGCATCAGGTCCCGATTATCCTGACTCAATTGCGCCAGCGTTGCGGCCAACGCATTGGCCTCCTCGCAGCTTCGCCG
Source organism: Bradyrhizobium sp. CCH5-F6 (assembly GCF_001556045.1). Classification (GTDB taxonomy): domain Bacteria; phylum Pseudomonadota; class Alphaproteobacteria; order Rhizobiales; family Xanthobacteraceae; genus Bradyrhizobium. The sequence goes on along the minus strand of NZ_LSIC01000059.1, from coordinate 57,336 downwards.
GATTTCCGGCGGACCCCTGAGCGGAATCGGCCTGGTATAGTCGCCTCGTCGTATGCGCGTGAGTCCATGGCCGAGGTCCTGCAGGGGGCGCAGTGCAGATCCCGCCAAGGCGTAGGCAATCGTGCCGGTAAGGACCATCAACACGGCGACCAGGCCGGTGAGCGCAAGGAAGCCGATCCACTTCTCGAACAGATCGGCCGACATGTCCGGCAGGAATACGATATCGCCGATACGTCTGCCGTCGATCATCACCGGGGATGCCGCGTCCATGTCGGGCACGGCGAGAAGGTCGATGAACCATTGCGGCACGCCATGCGGGTTGCGCGGGCCGTCCTTCGTCGAAGGCGCAGGACCCGTTTCCAGCGCGCGGAATTGGATATCCGAGGAGGTGTCCAAAGAATGGACAAAGGCGTCGAGCGTCTGCCGTGGATTGTCCGATGCGCGAAGGGTGTCGTTGAGCGCGGCGGCGAGGGCCGCCGTCGAGCGCCGTCTCGGCTCGATCTCTTCCGCCAATTGTCCAACTGCAAAAATTTGAAGCAACACGCCGCCCAGGACCAGCGCCGTCAGAAAGCTGGCGCCGAGGGGCAGAAACAGTTGCGCCCTGAACGAGAGTCGTTGCCACATTAGGTCAATTCTAACGCGCATCGACGGATTTTGCTCTTTCCATTTATTCCCGCCGGTCTATGAGTCGGAAAACGAGAGAGCGCGCATGCAAGATACCGCCAAGCCGGCGACCAAGGTGCTGATCGTCGACGACCATCCCGTGGTGCTGTCGGGGTGCCGCACCCTGTTCGCTTCCGACCATTCAATTCGCATCGACGAAGCGACCGACGCCAAATCCGGGCATCGCGCCTATGTCAGCAAGCGGCCCGACGTCACCGTGATCGACATCAGCCTGCCCGACGTCTCAGGCTTCGAGCTGATGCGACGCATCCGCAAGGACGACCCCGACGCCAAGATCATCATGTTCAGCATGAACGACGATCCGGCTTTCGTGGTGCGGGCAGTCGAGCTGGGGGCGCAGGGCTATGTCTCCAAGGGCGATGATCCCAGGATCCTGCTGAAGGCGGTGCGCAAGGTGGTCGCGGGCGACAATTTCATCTCGCCGCAGCTGGCAGAAGCCGTGACGTTTTCCGGCGCCGCGATCAAGGCCAATCCGGCCTCGCAGATGACGCCGCGGGAGCTCGAGATTCTCCGCCTGCTTGGACGCGGCGACAAGATCGTCGAGGTCGCCGAGGCGCTCGGCATCTCCTACAAGACCGTCGCCAACACCACGTCCCTGCTCAAGCAGAAGCTTGGCGCCAAGAACCACTCCGACCTGATCCGGATCGCGGTGGAAATCGGGATGAACTGACCCAGCGACCGAACCGGCTGCTCCCAGGATACAGCGGTTCGGTCGCAGGATGGCGCCGCCGTTGGCCGGGCAATGCATGGACAACGGGCTGACACCATCCGCAATCACAATGGGCCGGGGCTGCATTCGTTCCCGATGTCAGGTCAACGTTCGGGAAAAAGCGGTATTTGCGGCTAAAGACTCGCCATACAGAATTTGCGAAGGTCCGAAGACGGTCGGGAAAAACAGGAACATTTTTCGGCGCGCGCTGTTTTGGCCCTTGACGATTTCGTGACAGGCGACGAAAGCTTGCGAGAGCAGTTTTGACGGGGGCGGACCCCGACGAGGCAAACCGGTCTGCACACAACGACAGACCTTCCAAGAGAAGGGCTGCGGCAACGCCGCAGCCCTTTTTCATTGGGCGAGAGTGAATCGGAAGCGGTTTCCCGATGCCGCAAAACACTCTATGGTGCCCCAAAGCCTCTGGCTGTTGACAAGTAATTTCGTGAAATCAAAGGCTTAAAGGGACGAGCTGCGGCTCGGCCGGCCTTTGGAGGGCAGTTTGACTCGTTATATCTCGACCCGGGGCGAGGCCCCCGAACTCGGCTTCTGCGACGTGATGCTGACGGGGCTTGCCCGCGACGGTGGCCTCTATGTGCCGGCGACCTGGCCTCAGCTCCCGACCGAGACGATCGCCGGCTTCTTCGGCCGCCCCTATTGGGAGGTCGCGGTCGACGTGATCCGCCCCTTTGCGGGCGGGGAGATCTCGGACGCCGAGCTCGGCCGCATGGCCAACGAGGCCTATGCCACCTTCCGTCATCCCGCGGTGGTGCCGCTGCGCCAGATGTCGCCGCACCAGTTCGTGCTGGAGCTGTTCCACGGTCCGACGCTCGCCTTCAAGGACGTGGCGATGCAGCTGATCTCGCGGCTGATGGACCATGTGCTCGCCAAGCGCGGCCAGCGCACCACCATCGTGGTCGCCACGTCCGGCGATACCGGCGGCGCCGCGGTCGAAGCCTTTGCGGGCCTCGAAAATGTGGACCTCATCGTGCTGTTTCCGCACGGCCGCATCTCCGAGGTGCAGCGGCGGATGATGACGTCGACGGGCGCGGCCAACGTCCATGCGCTCGCGATCGAGGGCACCTTCGACGATTGCCAGGCGCTCGTGAAGGGCATGTTCAACAACCACCGCTTCCGCGATGCGACCGCGCTGTCCGGCGTCAATTCCATCAACTGGGCGCGCATCGTCGCCCAGGTGGTCTACTATTTCACGTCGGCCGTTGCCGTCGGCGCGCCGGCGCGCGCGGTCGATTTCGTCGTGCCGACGGGCAATTTCGGCGACATCTTCGCCGGCTATGTTGCCAAGCGCATGGGGCTGCCGGTGCGGACCCTGCGCATCGCCGCCAACGTCAACGACATCCTGGCGCGCACGCTGAAGACCGGAATCTACGAGGTGCGCGAGGTGCACGCGACGGCGTCGCCGTCGATGGACATCCAGATCTCGTCCAATTTCGAGCGGTTGCTGTTCGAGGCCGGGCGACGCGATGCGGCCGGCGTTCGCCGTCTGATGGAGTCGCTGAAGCAGTCCGGACGTTTCGTGCTGCCCGATGCGACGCTCGCCGCGATCCGCGAGGAATTCGATGCCGGGCGCGCCGACGAGACCGAGACCGCGGCGGCGATCCGCGCCGCCTGGCGCGAAGCAGGCGAGCTGGTCGATCCCCATACGGCAGTGGCGCTCGCGGTCGCGGACCGCGACACCCCCGATACGAGGGTGCCGAGCATCGTGCTTTCCACCGCCCATCCGGCCAAATTCCCCGACGCTGTCGAGGCGGCCTGCGGCCAGCGGCCGCAACTGCCGGCCTGGCTGGACGGCTTGATGACCAAATCCGAACACATGAGGGTGATGAAGAACGAACAGGCCGAGGTCGAGCGGTTCGTGCTGTCGGTCAGCCGCGCCGCAAAGCAAGGAGTTGCCGGATGAGCGTCGAGATGTCCAAGCTTGCCTCCGGCCTCACCGTCGTCACCGACGAGATGCCCCATCTCGAAACCGCGGCGCTCGGCGTCTGGGCCGGCGTCGGCGGACGCGACGAAAAGCCCAACGAGCACGGCATCTCGCATCTGCTCGAGCACATGGCGTTCAAGGGCACAACGAAGCGCTCGTCGCGCGAGATCGTCGAGGAGATCGAGGCGGTCGGCGGCGACCTCAACGCCGGCACCTCGACCGAGACCACGTCCTATTACGCGCGGGTGCTGAGGGCCGACGTGCCGCTCGCGCTCGACGTGCTCGCCGACATCCTGGCCAATCCGGCCTTCGAGCCCGACGAGCTGGAGCGCGAGAAGAACGTCATCGTGCAGGAGATCGGGGCCGCGCAGGATACGCCCGACGACGTCGTGTTCGAGCATCTGAACGAAATCTGCTATCCCGACCAGCCGATGGGCCGTTCCCTGCTCGGCACGGCCAAGACGCTGCGCGCCTTCAACCGCGACATGCTGCGCGGCTATCTGTCGACGCATTATCGCGGGCCCGACATGGTGGTGGCGGCGGCCGGCGCGGTCGACCACAAGCAGGTGGTCGCCGAGGTCGAGAAGCGCTTTGCGAGCTTCGAGGGGACGCCGGGGCCGAAGCCGCAGACCGCTCAGTTCGGCAAGGGCGGCACCAAGGTGGTGCATCGCGAGCTCGAGCAGGCGCATCTGACGCTGGCGCTCGAAGGGGTGCCGCAGACCGACCTGTCCCTGTTCTCGCTCCAGGTCTTCACGAACATCCTCGGGGGCGGAATGTCGTCGCGGCTGTTCCAGGAGGTGCGCGAGAAGCGCGGCCTCTGTTACTCGATCTACACCTTCCACGCGCCCTACACGGACACCGGGTTCTTCGGCCTCTACACCGGCACCGATCCCGCCGATGCGCCGGAGATGATGGAGGTCGTGGTCGACATCATGAATGATTCGGTGGAGACGCTCACCGAGGCGGAGATCGCCAGGGCCAAGGCGCAGATGAAGGCGGGCCTCCTGATGGCGCTGGAGAGCTGCTCCTCCCGCGCCGAGCAGCTGGCCCGGCATGTCCTCGCCTACGGGCGGCCGCAGACGGCGCAGGAACTGGTGGCCCGGATCGATGCGGTCAGCATCGAATCGACCAGGGACGCGGCGCGTGCGCTGCTGTCGCGGAGCAGGCCCGCCGTTGTCGCATTGGGCAGCGGCAGGGGTCTGGACACGGCGGTATCTTTCGCGGAAGGTTTGACCCGGGCGCGCGCCAAGGCGCGGCTGCATTAGGAGCCGCCCAAGGGCGGCCGCCCCCGGAAGCATCACCATGGCTCTCTTTCGCCTGCCATCCAGTGGACCCGCCGCCCTCGCGCCGCGCGGCAACGGGCTGCTGCTGCGCGCGCCGCAAATGTCGGACTTCCTGCAATGGGCCCATCTGCGCGAAACCAGCCGCGACTATCTCACGCCCTGGGAGCCGATCTGGCCGTCCGACGATCTCACCCGGTCCGGCTTTCGCCGTCGCCTGCGCCGCTATTCCGAGGACATTGCCGCGGATCGCTCCTATCCCTTCCTGATCTTCCGTGAGCTCGACGGTGCCCTGGTCGGCGGCATCACGCTGGCCAACGTTCGGCGCGGCATCGTGCAGGCCGGCACCATCGGCTATTGGGTCGGGCAGCCTCATGCCCATCGCGGCTACATGACGGCAGCGCTGCGGGTGCTGCTGCCGACGCTGTTCGGCGAGCTCAATCTGCACCGGGTCGAGGCGGCGTGCATCCCGACCAATGCGCCGTCGATCCGGGTGCTGGAGAAGTGCGGCTTCTCACGCGAGGGGCTGGCGCGCCGATATCTCTGCATCAACGGGGTCTGGCAGGACCATCTGCTGTTCGGCCTGCTGCATGAAGATTTCCGCGGCTGAGCATTTCGCACCTCCAAAGTCTTGATGGTCCCGCCTTGTTTGAGTCCTGTTCGCTTGCCTTGGGTTCGCCGGTTTTGGCGATATAAGGGCGCGAGGCCGGCCGGTGGATCGGCCGGATGTCGTGTCGTGATGGAGTATGGGTGTCGATGGTGAAGGAGCTTCGGTCAACGCGGCATGCGTTGCGGCGAGGAACGGCGGTGGCGCTGGCGCTGTCGGTTGCGCTCGCTTCCGTCTCGCCGGTGGCGGCCCAGTCCTTGAGCGACCGCTTCAAGAGCCTGTTCGGCGGCAAGCCGGACGAGCCGGCCCAGCCAACGCCGGCACCTGCGCCCGGCCAGGCGGCCGATGACGAGGTCGATTGCCCGCAGGTCACGGTGCGCTCCGGCGCCTCCACCTATGCGGTCGGTGCCAACGGCAAGCAGGCCGTCGGTAATGACATCCGCTTTCAGGCCACGATCACCAAGATGGCACGCGAATGCGCCCGGAACGGCGGCGACATCGCCGCCCGCATCGGTATCCAGGGCCGCGTCATCGCCGGCCCCGCCGGTGCGCCTGCTACGGTCGACGTCCCGTTGCGCGTCGCGGTCGTGCAGGGGGGCGTCGGCGAGAAGGTGATCGCCTCGAAGGCCTACCGGACCACGGTCGAGATGTCGGGAAGCGGCAGCGTGCCCTTCACCTTCGTTGCCGAGGATCTGGCCTATCCCGTGCCGTCCGCCGCCGTCGCCGATTCCTACATCTTCTATGTCGGCTTCGATCCGCAGGCGCTCTCGCCCGAGCCGAAGGGACGGAAGAAGAAGTAGGTGAGGTGTTGCGGCAATCTCAGCTGTCATTGCCCGCGAAGGCGGGCAATCCAGTATTCCAGAGGCCGCGGTGCTTGAACCGAGAAGCCTCGGCGTACTGGATCACCCGCCTTCGCGGGCGATGACACCCAGTTTGCGGCTGCAGATCGACCAACAAAAAAGCCGGCGCTCATCGCGCCGGCTTTTTGATTGGTGCAGGCAGAAATCTCAGTTCAGCTTCTGCCTGACTTCGTTGATGCCCTTGGCGAGCAGTTCGTCGGCGACCTGGCCCTTGACCGACCTCGACAGGATCGCAGAGGCGGCCTGGACGGCGGCTTCCGCGGCGGCGGCGCGGACGTCGGCCAGCGCCTGGGCCTCGGCAAGCGCGATCTTGCCTTCCGCGGTCTTGGTGCGGCGGGCGACGAAGTCTTCCATCTTGGCCTTGGCCTCGGCCGCGATGCGCTCGGCTTCGGCGTTCGCGTTGGCGATGATGTCGGCAGCCTCGCGTTCAGCCGATGCACTGCGCGCCTTGTAGTCGGCGAGCACCTTGGCTGCCTCCTGCTTGAGGCGCGCTGCCTCGTCCAGCTCGGCCCGGATGCGAGCGGCCCGATGATCCAGCGCCGACATCGTCGTCTTGAACACCCCGAAATAGCCGAAGATCACCATCAGGATCACGAAGGCGACGGCGACCCAAAACTCAGGTGTGAAGAACATCTCGACTAACCCTTCAAGGACGCGTCAACGGCGGCATTGACCGACGAAGCATCCGGAACGATGCCCGTGAGCTGCTGCACGATGGTGCCGGCCGCATCGGCCGCGATGCCGCGCACGTTGCTCATGGCGGCCGTGCGGGTCGAGGCGATAGTCTTCTCGGCCTCGGCGAGCTTGGCGGCCAGTTGCTCTTCCAGCGCCTTGCGTTCGGCTTCCGCCTGCGCATTCGCCTTCTCGCGGGATTCGTTGCCGATCGCCTGTGCACGCGTGCGCGCCGACGCGAGCTCGCCTTCATAGGCCTTTAGCGCCGCCTCGGACTGATCCTTCAGCTTCTGCGCTTCGGCGAGATCGCCCTCGATCTTGTTCTGACGCGCCTCGATCGCACCGCCGACATGCGGCAGTGCGAACCGGGAGACGATCAGATACAGCGCGACGAAGGCGATCGCGAGCGACACCAGTTGCGAAGCAAAGGTGCTGCTGTCGAACGGCGGAAAGCCACCGCCGTGGTGACCGCCATCGGCCTCCGTGTGAGCGCCGGTACCCTTGGCGCCGCCATGACTTTCAGCCATGGAGTTCTCCTGTTGCTGTCAGACGCGCCGCCTCCCACCAGGAAGCGGCGCGAAACGCGTTCAGAGCGGGACGAACAGCAGCAGCAGAGCGATCAGCAGCGAGAAGATGCCGAGCGCTTCAGTCACGGCGAAGCCGAAAATCAGGTTGCCGAACTGGCCCTGAGCAGCTGCCGGGTTGCGCATGGCTGCAGACAGATAGTTGCCGAAGATGAAGGCCACGCCGATGCCGGCACCGCCCATGCCGATGCACGCGATGCCCGCGCCGAGAAATTTCGCTGCTTGCGGATCCATTTTTGACTCCTTCGAAGAAAGACAGGTGTGGGTGGAAAAGCACCCGGATCACTCAGTGTCCAGGGTGAATGGCGTCGTTGAGGTAGATACAGGTCAAGATCGCAAACACATAGGCTTGCAGGAACGCGACCAGCAGTTCGAGCGCGGTGAGCGCGACGGCAAGCGCCAGCGGCATGACCCCGCCGATCCAGCCGACCACGCCAAGAGAGGCACCGAGCATGGCGACGAAGCCGGCGAACACCTTCAGCGCGATGTGGCCGGCCAGCATGTTCGCAAACAGTCGAACGCTGTGCGAGACCGGTCGCAGGAAGAACGACAGCACCTCGATCGCCATGACCAGCGGCAGGATGTAGCCCGGAACGCCGGAGGGCACGAACACTTTCAGGAACTTCAGGCCGTTCTTGTAGAGGCCGTAGATCAGGACCGTGAAGAACACCAGCAGCGCAAGCGCCGCGGTAACGATGAGGTGGCTCGTAACCGTGAACGTGTAGGGCACGATGCCTACGAGGTTCGAGACGCAGATGAACATGAACAGTGAGAAGATCAGCGGGAAGAACCGCATGCCGTCCGAGCCGGCGGTGCTCCGGATCATGCTGGCCACGAACTCATAGGAGAGTTCGGCCACCGATTGCAGGCGCCCCGGAACGAGCTGCCTGCCGCTCGTGAGCATGAGCAGCGAAATGATCCCGACCGCCACGAACATGTAGAGAGAGGCATTGGTGAAGGCGATCGTGTGATCGCCGATACGGCCGATCGTGAAGAGCGGTTCGACGTTGAACTGGTGGATCGGGTCGATTTTCATCCGCGCGCCATCTCTCGTCTGCCGGACAAGCCGACCAGTCAAGGTCGGTCGGCCGGCCGTGCCGGCGAGGCCGGTACGATCATTCATCTCCTGGCGAATCGGCCTTACGAACCACCGCGCCTGTTTCGACCCGCGCCCGCCGTTCTCACCACGTTCACCACGCCGGCGACGAAGCCCAGCAACAGGAACACGATAAACCCGAAAGGCGACGTCGACAGCAAGCGGTCGAAACCCCAGCCAATCCCCGCTCCGACAGCGACGCCGGCGATCAACTCCGAAGATAACCGGAAACCAAGCGCCATCGCCGAGGCTCTGGCCGCTCCGTCCCCTTCGTCACCTGCGGGTTGCTCGGTCCTGTTCCGACGGTCGCGAAATTCCGACAACCGCTGATCAAGACTTCCGAGCCGCTCGGAAAGCGCGGCTTCCTCGGGCGATCTCTCGCGACCTCCATCCTCGCCGTGTCCCGTGCCCTGTGTCATGCAACGAAGACCCGAAACGCTGCGGCTGAATGGAAATTGCGCCCGTCACCCTCAAAAGCCGCGCGGACCATACTGATGGCCCATAATCAAGTCAAGCCAAGTCACGATTGCGTCGATTTCGTATATCTATCTGATTTAATTGATATTATTGGCGCGTGCGACGGCGCTGCGCACAGCGTGACGCCGCACCGCAGCAGGTCGGCTCACGATCGGCGGATGCAGCTGTGCTTTCGCGGAGCTGCCTGGATCAAAGAAGCCATCGCGTTCGTTGATTTCGCAGGCGGGTTTTTGGCGGCGGATCGCCCGATCGGGGTGTAGAATTGCACGGAAGCCGCTAGCAGCGCCGCGGCGGAGAGGGCGATGAGACCAGCAACGTCATCCACAACATCATGGCTTGCCGCAGCTGCCGCGGTGATGATCGTCAGCGGTGGCCTCGTGGCTGCGCAATCCGCGCCCGACGGCGAAAATGGCCGCTACAGCATGACGCCCATCCCCGAGGGCGTGCTGCGGCTCGACACGCGCACCGGCACGGTATCGACCTGCAACAAGAACGGCGCCGGCTGGGCCTGCTACGCGGTGCCCGACGAGCGGACCGCCCTCGACGCCGAGATCGGCAGGCTCCAGGCCGAGGTCGAGAGGCTGAAGGGACAGCTTGCGGCGGGGCCGACGGTGTCGGGCAAGACCGACGAGGCGCTGCCGAAATCGGACCCGTTGAAGAAAGCGGAGCCCAAGGTCGCCGAAGGCGAGCGCAAGATCGAGATCCCGCTGCCGAGCGACCAGGACGTCGACCGCGTGATGTCGTTCCTGGAAAGGGCCTGGCGGCGGCTGATCGACATGGCCAACCGCGTCCAGAAGGACGTGTCGGGGAAGATCTGAGAGCTCGAATGAGGCCTGAGAAACCACTGACGCGTTCAGCGCCATCGACCGTGCAGGTCCAGGCCATCAGTACCGCCGTGTTGACGGTGCCGACGCCCGGGCGAGACTTCATCGATCTCACCGCGGAAGCGGCGAAGTTCATCAAGGACGTGCACGCGTGCGACGGCGCGTTGACGCTGTTCGTTCGACACACCTCGGCCTCGCTGACGATCCAGGAGAATGCCGATCCTTCCGTGCTCGTCGACCTCGCCACGGCGCTGTGCCGGCTCGCGCCGGAGAACGGCGGGTGGACGCACGACACCGAGGGGCCCGACGACATGCCCGCGCACATCAAGACCATGCTGACGCAGGCTTCGCTTCATGTGCCTGTCCTGAACGGGAAACTTGCGCTCGGCACCTGGCAGGCGATCTATCTGATCGAGCATCGCAGCCGCCCGCACCGGCGCGAGGTGGTGCTGCAATTCGTCGGCAGCAATCAGTAAGCGCACAAAACAAAACCGGCCGCGGAGTCCGCGGCCGGTTCGTGTGGTCGATCGATGCTTTCGATCAGTTTGCCTTGATGTCCACGTCCTTGGTCTCGGGCAGGAAGAAGAAACCGATCACGACGGTGATGGACGCGAAGATGATCGGGTACCAGAGGCCGGCATAGATGTCGCCGGTCGAGGCCACGATGGCGAAGGCGGTCGCGGGCAAGAGACCGCCGAACCAGCCGTTGCCGATGTGGTAGGGCAGCGACATCGAGGTGTAGCGGATGCGGGTCGGGAACAGTTCGACCAGCATCGCGGCGATCGGGCCGTACACCATGGTGACGAACAGCACCAGGATGAACAGCAGACCGATGATTGCTGCCACCTGCGGACGGAAGATGTCGAACGGATGCGCCATCTTCACGATGCCGGCATCGCCCGCCTTGGGATAGCCAGCCGCCTGCACCGCAGCGAGAACCGCCGGGTTGCTGTCCTTGGCGTTGGTGTAGGGCACCTCCTTGCCGTTGATCACGACCTTTACGCCTGACCCGGCGGCGCCGTAGCTCGTCGAGTACTTGACGGACGACTGCGACAGGAAGGCGCGCGCGGTGTCGCAAGGTGCGCTGAACACGCGGGTGCCGACCGGGTTGAACAGGTCGCCGCAGCCCGCGGGATCGGCCACCACCTCGACCTTGGTCTGCTCGATCGCCTTCTCCAGCGCCGGGTTGGCGTTGCTGGTGATCATCTTGAAGATCGGGAAGAAGGTCAGCGCCGCGATCAGGCAGCCACCGAGGATGATCGGCTTGCGGCCGATCTTGTCGGAGAGTGCGCCGAACACGATGAAGAAACCGGTGCCGATCAGCAGCGACCAGGCGATCAGGAGGTTGGCGGTATAGCCGTCGACCTTCAGGATCGATTGCAGGAAGAACAGCGCGTAGAACTGACCGGTGTACCAGACCACGCCCTGGCCCATCACGCCGCCGAGCAGGGCCAGCAGCACGAGCTTGCCGTTCTGCCAGTTGCCGAAGGCTTCCGTCAGCGGCGCCTTCGAACCCTTCCCTTCGTCCTTCATCTTCTGGAAGATCGGCGATTCGTTCAGGCGAAGCCGGATCCAGACCGAGATGCCGAGCAGCAGCACCGAGACCAGGAACGGAATGCGCCAGCCCCAGGCCGCGAAGTCCGCTTCGCCGAGCGCGGATCGGGTGAACAGGATCACCAGCAGCGACAGGAACAGGCCGAGCGTCGCCGTGGTCTGGATGAAGGAAGTGTAGTAGCCGCGCTTGCCGTTCGGCGCATGCTCCGCGACGTAGGTCGCAGCACCGCCGTATTCGCCGCCGAGGGCCAGACCCTGGGCAAGACGCAGGATGATCAGGATGATCGGCGCCGCGATGCCGATGGTCGCCGCGTTGGGCAGCAGACCGACGATGAAGGTCGACAGACCCATGATCAGGATGGTGACGAGGAATGTATATTTGCGGCCGACGATGTCGCCGACGCGGCCGAACACGATCGCGCCAAACGGACGGACCAGGAAGCCGGCGGCGAACGCCAGCAGCGCGAAGATGTCGCGGGTTGCCGGCGGATAGGCCGAGAAGAACTGGGCGCCGATGATGCCGGCGAGCGACCCGTAGAGATAGAAGTCGTACCACTCGAAGACGGTACCGAGCGAGGAGGCGAGAATGACGAACCGTTCGTCCTTCGTCATCCCTCCCGCGCCTGCTTGAGACACAGCCATTGTCGACATGTTGAGTCGCTCCCCGATATAAATTGCGTTTCCTCACGCCCCGGCTGTCCGGACATGCCGGATCAACCTGGGTCTTGCCGACAAGGTAACATCGGCGTGAAACCTGCCCCAATACGACTTTCGGCCTTGCGCACTGGCGCTGCGGTATCGGGTACCGGCGCGCAAACCCCGAGGATCGGGGATTAACCCCTTTGCAGCAAAGAGATAATGTGCACTTGCATGCCACCGCCGGTCGATGAAGAATTGACGCACTCCGGAATCTGCCGGCCCGGCGCGAACGACAGCAAGAGAACGATGAGCGCTCCCTCGACCCATCTCGTCATCGCCGATGACCATCCCCTGTTCCGCGATGCGCTGCGACAGGCGGTGGCGGGCGTTCTGCCGTCGGCCAGGATCGACGAGGCCGGATCCTTCGAGGACCTGACCGGGCTGCTGGAACAGACCTCCGAGGTCGACCTGGTCCTGCTCGACCTCTCGATGCCCGGGATCTCCGGCTTCTCCGGCCTGATCTATCTGCGGGCGCAATATCCGGCGATTCCGGTCGTGATCGTCTCGGCGTCCGACGACAGCGCCACGATCCGCCGCTCGCTCGATTTCGGTGCCTCCGGCTTCATCCCGAAGCGTTTCGGCGTCGAGACGTTGCGTGACGCCATCCTCAAGGTGATGGAAGGCGACGTCTGGGTTCCCGCCGACACCGACCTGTCCGCGGCCGCCGACCCCGACATGACGCGCCTGCGCGACCGCCTGGTGACGCTCACGCCGCAGCAGGTCCGGGTCCTGATGATGCTGTCCGAAGGGCTACTCAACAAGCAGATCGCCTATGAGCTCGGCGTCTCCGAGGCCACCATCAAGGCGCACGTCTCGGCCATCCTGCAAAAGCTCGGCGTCGAGAGCCGCACCCAGGCCGTGATCGCCGCCGCCAAGATCGCCGGCGGCCAGTGGACGCAGGGCACGCCGACGGGATGAGAGCTGGCTCCGGCCGGCGCATCCTTCGAGGCTCCCGTTGCGATGCTTCCGCATCGCGCCACTCGCGCCTCAGGATGACGGAGCTGATAGCATCCGCAGCAGTTCGTTGCCGATCCTGATATCCTCCGTGTCGGAACCTTCTGCGAAGCCCTTCAGAACCGATTGAAGCAATTCATTTGCTTCGTCACGCCGGCCGCGTTCGGCGATGAACCCGGCGAGGTCGACCGCCGCCCGCAGCTCCCAGGCCTTTGCGCCGTTGCGACGGCTCAAATCCAGCGACTTCGTGAGGTGAGCTTCTGCCTGCTCGGCCTTGGGCTCCGGCAACGCCAACAGGACTCTGCCCTTCATCCGCAGCAGCTCGGGCATGTAGAGATGATCGCCGCCTTGTTCGACGAGGCGGATCGCATCGTCGATCAGGCGCGCGCTCTGTTCGATCTGCCCGAGCGCCAACAGGCCCTCGACCAGCGCGATGTTGAACGTCGTGGTGAGCAGCTCATAGCCCGCATCGTGGAGCTCGCGCAGGCAGGCCCTGATCGTCTCGACGCCGCCGGCGGCATCGCCGCGCCGGATCGCCAGCTCGCCTTTGACGCCGCGGCCGACCGCGAGATAGGGCCCCATCGAGCGCGAATTGGCATGCGCGATGAAGCGGTCGATGTTCTCGTCCGCGCCGTCGAGGTCGCCGTTCCAGAGCTCGATCGACACCGCCCAGATCAGCGCAATGCAAAGCGTGATCGGGTGATCCATCTGCGCGGCCTCGGCGACCGTCTGTCGCGCCAGTTGCAGCGCTTCCGAGGGCCGGCCTTGCAGCCAGAGCTCACGAGCCAATGTGATGCCGGCCCGGTTGCGATGATCGAAGCCGTAGACCGTGCTGATCCGTTCCGTGCCCGGTCCCTGCCAGGCGACCTCCAGCATCTCAAGCGCGTCGCGATGCTCGCCGGCCAGATGCAGCGAGACGCCAAGGAGGGAATGGGCGAGGGCGATCGAGGCAGGGTCCCCCAGCGACCTCGCCACCGCAAGGCTCTCTCGCGCATAGCCGAGCGCGGCGTCGAACTCTCCCATCCGCTCGTGAAAGATATGCATCCGGCCTAGCAGCTGGAGCTGGTTGCCCCCATCGCCGCGCGCTTCGGCGATCGCAAGGCTCCGGCTCAAGGCGCCGCGCGCCGCCTCGCTGCCGCCGCGTGTGAACATCAAGGTCAGCCCGAGGGCGGCCTGGATGTGCATTTCTTCGGTGCTGCCGCGCGAGGAGGGATCCATTGCCAGCAGCGCCCGTTCCGACCAGCGCCGGCATTCGATCAGCAAGGACATCGCCAGGAAGATCGGCGCCGCGGCCGCCGCGAGCGCAATGCCGATGCCACGATCGCCGTCCGCGCCGAAGCACCAGTCGAGCGCGGCGCGCACGTTGTGAAGCGCGGAGAAGTGAACCGCGCGTTCGTCGGCGCTCGGCACGGTTGCCCATGTCGTGCCGGCCTGCTCCAGCCATCGCCGGTAGTAAGTCGCATGACGGGCGGCGAGCGCCGCGTCGTCAGGTTCGATCTCGAGCAGATAAGCGCGTGTGGTGTCGAGCAGACGGTAGCGCATCATGGCGCCGACGGGACGCGGCGCGACCATCGATTTGGCAACGAGACTGTCGACGGCGTCGAACAAATGAGCCTGGTCGACGTGCTCGTCCGGCACGACCTCGATCGCTGCGTCGAGGGTGAGATGGCCGGCGAACACCGCAAGTCTGCGCAGCACCAGGCGTTCGCGATCCGACAGCAGTCCGTAACTCCAGTCGAGCGTGGCCTGCAATGTCTTCTGCCGCGGCGGCGCGGTGCGTTGGCCCTGCCAGAGCAGATTGAGACGCTCGTCGAGCAGAGCGGCCGTCTGCTCCAGGCCGTAGGCTTCGACCCGGCCGGCGGCGAGCTCGATTGCCAGCGCCATGCCGTCGAGCTTGCGGCAGATGCCCGCGACGATCGTGGCGTTGGCGTCATCGAGCGTGATCTGCGCGCCGCTGGCCGCGGCACGTTCGAGGAACAATTGCAGCGCAGGATAGGTCCCTGCTGCGGCGGCCGTCAGCGCGGCGCCGTCGGGCGGAACGCCGAGCGGAGCCAATCGATAGACCTGCTCACCCTCGACGCGCAGGGCTTCACGGCTGGTGGCGAGGATATGGACGTGCGGGGCCGCGTGGAAGATGTCTGCGGCCAGCGGCGCGGCGGCCGCGATGACGTGCTCGCAATTGTCGAGGATCAGCAGCATCCGCTTGTCACGGAGATGCGCCAGCAGCGCGGGCAGGGGATCGTCGGTCTCGGCCGGCAGACCGAGCATCAGCAGGATCGAGGTGATCACGAGATCGGGATCGCTCAGCGCGGCAAGGTCGACGAAATGCGCGGCATCGGAGAATGTTTCGAGCAGCTCGTGAGCGATCGCCACGGCGACCGCGGTCTTGCCGACGCCGCCGGGCCCTGCAATCGTGACAAAGCGCGAGGTGAGGAGCTTGTCGGAGACGGCGGCGATCGCATCGTCACGCCCGACCATCCTCTGCAGCCGGTTCGGCAGCTTCACGGGCGCCAATTCCGGTCGCGGCGCGGGGCGCTGGGTCAGCGCGACATTCGTTTGCGAAATCGGCGCCACGAAGCAATAACCGCGGCCGGACAGCGTCGTGATGTAGCGGGCGCCGTCCTTGCCGTCGCCGAGCGCCTTGCGGAGCGCTGCGACATGAAAGCGCAGATTGGCCTCTTCGACCGTGAGGCCGGGCCACACCAGCGCCATCAGGTCCCATTTGCTGACGACCTGGTTCGGCCGCGACATCAGCGCCATCAGCGTGTCGAACGCCTTGGCGCCGAGCGGCACCGCGACGCCGTCGCGTGTCACGAGCCTTTCACGCGGCGCCACGGAGAATGGTCCGAACGATAGAGTTCCCGTTGCGGTGCCGGCCGGCTCGGTCATGGCGAAATCTTGGTCCCTTCGAGAGGCCCGGATAGCCAGATCATCGTGACCCGGCAAGGCCGTCCGTGCATCGGCATCAGACCGCGGATGCAGGCCTTGTGAGGAGCGTAAGGCGAGACCTCACAACTTCTCACAAGTCCAAACGGGCGCCTTGCCGCAGCCGCTGCTAGTCAGTGGCGTGACGGCAAGGAGACCATGATGACGCAGGCGGCAAAGATACTCTACACGGCAAGGACCCACACCAGTGGCGGACGGCACGACGGCATCGCGCGCAGCTCCGACGGTCGCCTCGACGTCAAGCTGTCGCCGCCTGGCGCTGCGGGCACCGGCACCAATCCCGAGCAATTGTTCGCCGCCGGCTGGTCGGCCTGCTTCGAAGGCGCGATGGAGATCGCGGCACGCAAGCGCAAGATCGAGCTACCCAGGAAGAGCGCGATCGATGCGGAGATTGATCTCGTGCTCGACGACGGCGCCTATTCGCTTCGGGCACGCCTCAATGTCAGCCTGCCTGGCCTCGACCCCGAGATCGCGCGCGGCATCGTCGACGATGCGCATCAGACCTGTCCGTATTCCAAGGCGGTTCGCGGCAATATCGACGTCACGGTCGCGCTGATCTGACGAACATCACCAATCATCACAAGGCAGCAACATCATGAAGCCAATCATTGACCAGCAGCGCCGCAACTTCTTTGGCATCGCGGCGGGAACCGTCGCCGTCGGTCTCGGCGTGATCGACCTCGCGCGCGCCGAGACCGGCGCGCGGCAGGCCGCATCGAACGCATCCTTCGGCGCGATCAAGCAGATCGATGCCGGCGTCCTCAATGTCGGCTATGCCGAGGCGGGGCCGTCGAACGGTTCGGTGGCGATCCTGCTGCACGGCTGGCCCTACGACATCCACGCCTTCGTCGACGTCGCGCCGATCCTGGCAAAGGCCGGCTATCGCGTCATCATCCCCTATCTGCGCGGCTACGGCTCGACGCATTTCCTCTCCAGCGAGACGCCGCGCAACGGCGAGCCCGCCGCCATGGCCGCCGACATCATCGCGCTGATGGACAAGCTTGACATCAAGAAGGCCGTCGTCGCCGGCTTCGACTGGGGCGCACGCACCGCCGACATCATCGCCGCGCTGTGGCCGGAGCGCTGCCGCGCGCTGGTGTCGGTCAGCGGCTATCTAATCTCGAGCCAGGCCGCCGGCAATGCGCCGCTGCCGCCATCGACCGAATTGCAATGGTGGTACCAGTTCTATTTCGCGACCGAGCGCGGCCGGGCCGGATACGAGAAGTACACGCGCGATTTCGCAAGACTGATCTGGAAGCTTGCCTCGCCGCAGTGGAAGTTCGACGACGCCACCTTCGCCCGCAGCGCCGCGGCGCTGGACAACAAGGACCATGTCGCGATCACGATCCACAATTATCGCTGGCGGCTCGGGCTCGCCCAGGGCGAGGCGAAATACGAGCAGCTCGAAAAGAAGCTGGCAGCAGCGCCCGTCATCGATGTGCCGACTATCACGATGGAGGGCGACGCCAACGGCGCGCCGCATCCCGACCCCAGCGCCTATGCGAAGAAGTTTTCAGGCCGTTACGAGTTCCGCCTGATCACCGGCGGCATCGGCCACAATCTGCCGCAGGAAGCGCCGCAAGCCTTTGCCAAGGCTGTCATCGACGCCGACGGCGGCGCCTGAGGATGTTGTCCGCCTTCGGTCCAGCCCGGCTGGACCGGAGGATATCCGTCGCTCCGAGCCTGTTGAGAGATCATGACCCCGCCCGAGCCCGAAAAGAAAACCTTCGCATTCTCCACAATAATCGTTCTTGCCGTGGTTCTCGTCGTCATTCTGCTGACCTGCGTGCCGTATCTCGCCACGATCGTCTCGGCGCAGACGCAGGCTGAAAGCACGGCCGCCCACGCCTCGCCGATCTTCGGCGTCACGATCCCCGCCGGCTACAAGCAGTGGGAACTGATCGCGCCGGCCGAGGAGGCTGCGCCGCTCGACGAACTGCGCGCGGTCGTCGGCAACCAGACTGCCATCGATGCCTACCAGGCCGGCAAGCTGCCGTTCCCAGACGGGACCGTGTTGGTCAAGCGCGCTTGGAAGCGGAAGCAATCACCTGAATTTGCATCCGCGACGATCCCCGGTGCTGCTACGACGGTCCAGGTGATGGTCAAGGATTCCAAGAAATATGCCTCCACTGGAGGCTGGGGCTTTGGCCGCTTCATCAACGGCAAGCCGGTTGACGAGGCCCAGCACCGCACCTGCTGGGGCTGTCACGAAGCCCGTGCCAAGAGCCACGATTACGTGTTCACGCGGCTCGCGCCTTAAGTCCTTTCGGAGACTGGCATGAAGACCTGGTTCATCAGCGGCAGTTCGCGCGGGTTGGGGCGCGCCATCACGGAAGCCGCACTCGTTGCGGGCGACCGGGTGGTGGCCACGGCTCGCAAGCTCGACCCGCTCGAACCGCTGTGCGAACGTTTCGGGGAAAGACTGCGGCTGGCAACGCTTGATGTGACCGACGAAGCGGCAGCGCAAGCGGCGATCGACCTCGCGGTGGAAGCCTACGGCGGTCTCGACGTCGTCGTGAACAATGCCGGCTATGGCGATCTCGGCTCGGTCGAGGATACCAGCCTCGCCTCGTTCCGGCAGCAGATCGAGGCCAATCTGATCGGCACCATCATCGTCACCAAGGCGGCGATCCCGGTGCTGCGCAAGCAGCGCCGTGGGCACATCATACAGGTCTCGTCGGTCGGCGGCCGCGTCGGCGCGCCGGCCCGCGCGCCCTATTCGGCGGCGAAATGGGGTATCGAAGGCTTTTCGGAATCGCTGGCGCGCGAGATGGCGCTGATCGGCGTGCATGTGACCATCGTCGAGCCCGGCGGCTTCCGGACCGGCTTTGCCCAGACCTCGCATGAGACCGACGAAGGACGTCCGGAGTACGACGCGGTGGTCGGTGCCGCCGTCAGGATGCAGCGCGACTACGATGGCCGTCAGCCCGGTGATCCCGCCAAGGCGGCCGACGTGGTATTGCAGCTCGCGAACATGGATCACCCGCCCCTGCGCATCGGGCTCGGCAGCGATGCCGTCAACGCTATCGCCGCGACGGACCGGCAGCGTCTCGACGAGCTGGAGAAATGGCGCGCGCTCAGCGTATCGACCGACTACTGACGGCGTCCTATT
This sequence comes from Bradyrhizobium sp. CCH5-F6, assembly GCF_001556045.1. Classification (GTDB taxonomy): domain Bacteria; phylum Pseudomonadota; class Alphaproteobacteria; order Rhizobiales; family Xanthobacteraceae; genus Bradyrhizobium. Next base: position 38,336 of record NZ_LSIC01000059.1, on the reverse strand, counting down.
CCGCGGCGACCATCTGTTGCGTGCGCCATTGACCGAGCAGGGCGCGGAGCGAGGCCGGTTTCACGGGCTTGTTCAGCACGGCGACCTTCTCCTCGCGTGCGGCGACCTGCACGGCGGGGCTGCGGTCGGCGGTGATCAGGATCGCGGGGATGCCGTCGCCGAAGCGGCGGCGGATCTCGCGGATGGCGGCGATGCCGTTGCCGCGGTCGAGATGATAGTCGACCAGCAGGCCGGTGACGCGCCGTCCGGCCGTTTCGATCGCGGCGATCGCGCCTTCGGGATCGGCGACCGCGATCACCTCGGCGTCCCAGGCCTTCAACAGCGTGCGCATGCCGTCGAGAATCGCCGCGTCGTTCTCGATGCAGACGATCAGCGCGCCCGAGATCGGCGTGCGCGCCAGCGGTGTCGCGCTGGTCACCGCCGCGGTGTGGGTGATCGCCTTCGCCGTCGGCACCGTCACGGAGAATACCGAGCCGCCGCTGGCATTGGCGTCGATGGCGATGCCATGGTTGAGCACGCGTGCCAGCCTCTCGACGATCGAGAGGCCGAGCCCCAGGCCGCGCGCGATCCGCGCCCCCTGCTCCAGGCGGTGGAATTCCTTGAAGATCTCACTGCGCTTGACCGCAGGGATGCCGACGCCGGTGTCGTACACGCAGATCTTGAGCGAGGCGCCGCGGCGGCGGCAGCCGACCAGCACGCGGCCGCGCGGGGTGTATTTGATCGCGTTCGAGATCAGGTTCTGGAGCAGCCGCCGTAGCAGCAGGCGGTCCGACTCGACCGGGAGCGAGCAGGGCACGAAGATGAGCTCCAGGCCCTTGGCGCGCGCGATCGGCGCGAACTCGATCTCCAGCGAGCGCATCAGATCGGCCATCTTGAAGCTCGAGATCGAGGTCGTCATCGCGCCGGCATCCAGCCTGGAGATGTCGAGCAGGGCACCGAGGATCTCCTCGATCGCCTGTAGCGATTCGTCGATGTTCTCGACCAGCCGGGTCTCTTCGCCGTTGTGCTGTCGCTCGACGAGGCTCGTGACATAGAGCCGCGCCGCGTTCAGCGGCTGGAGGATGTCGTGGCTGGCCGCGGCGAGGAAGCGCGTCTTGGAGATGCTGGCGTCTTCCGCCGCGCTCTTGGCCAGTGCCAGCTCGGAGTTCAGCCGCGTCAGCTCCTCGGTGCGGTCGCGCACGCGCTTTTCCAGCGTCGCATTGGCGCGCTCCAGCGCTTCCGCGGCTTCGAAGCTGGGCGTGACATCGGTGAAGGTGATGACGAAGCCGCCACCAGGCATGCGGTTGGTGAGCACCTCGATCACCATGTGGCGCTCCGGCAGGCGTTCGAGATAGGGCTCGCTGTCGGTGGTGTAGGCGGCAAGGCGCCGCTCCAGCAGGGCCTCGCTCTCGAGCGGATGGTCCGGATCGCCCACGCCGATGAATTCCAGGATCTCCCGCAAGGGCGTGCCGAACTGGATCAGATGCGGGGGAACGTTGAGGAGATCGCCGAACTGCCGGTTGGAGCAGATCAGCTGCAGGTCGGCATCGAACACGGCGATGCCCTGCCGCACGTGATTGAGCGCGGTCTGGAGGATCTCGCGGTTGAAGTGCAGCGCCGCGTGGGAATCGTCGAGCAGCTTGAGCGCGGCCTTGGCGGAGACCGTGCGCTTGCGCAGCAGCAGCGACATCACGAGGCGGGAGGAGGCCGCTCCGATCGAGGAGGCAATCAGGTGCTCGGCGTGTTGCAGCAGCTCGAAATCAGCCGGTGCTCCGGGCTCCAGCCGCAGGTTCCGCTGCGCGGAGAATGCCTCGAAGGAATGCCGCGCGCGGTCGGGTCCGAGATATTGCGCCACCGTGGTCTGGATGTCCTGCACGGTGACGGTGGTGCGCCAGCGGCGGAAGCTCGGGGAGATCGGTGCGAGCGTGTTGGGCACGAACAGATCGGCCTGCAACAGCTCGATCGAAGACGGCCGGCGCGCCAGCGACAGCAGCACATAGGTCAGGATGTTGAGCGACAGCGACCAGATGACGCCGTGCATCAGGGGAGGCAGGTCGGCGCCGAACAACGCCTGCGGCCGCAGCGCCTCGATGCCGAGCGGGCCGTGCTGGAGCAGCAGGATGCCGCCCGTCGAGGAATCCATGAAGCTCGGAATGAACAGCGTGTAGAGCCACACCGCGAAGCCGACCAGCATGCCGCCGATGGCGCCGCGTGCGGTCGCGCGCCGCCACAGCAGGCCGCCGAAGAAGCTCGGTGCAAGCTGGGCGATGGCGGCAAAGGAGAGCAGGCCGATGGCCGCGAGCTGGGTATTGCCGAGCGCGCGGTAGTAGAAATAGGCCAACACCATGATGGCGAAGATCGCGAGCCGGCGCGAGCGCAGCAGGAAGTCGCTGAAATCGGCGCCGCCGGCGCGCCCATGCGGTCGCCGTTGCAGCACCAGCGGCACCACGAGGTCGTTCGAGACCATGATGGAGAGCGCGACGCATTCGACGATCACCATCGCCGTCGCCGCCGACAATCCGCCGACGAAGACGACGACGCTGAGCAGGTCCGCGCCGCCCTCCATCGGCAGGGCCAGCACGTACATGTCGGGATCGGCAGCGCCGAACGGGAAGGTCACGAGGCCGGCGATCGCGATCGGGATCACGAACAGGTTGATGGCGACGAGGTAGAGCGGGAACAGCCATCGCGCGCGTCCGACCTCGGCATCGGAGGAATTCTCCACCACGCTGACGTGAAACTGGCGCGGCAGCAGCATGATCGCGCACAGCGACAGCAGCGTCATGGTCAGGAAGTTGCCGATCGACGGGGAATAGTTGATGGCGCGCACCGCCTCCGGCGTCTTCATCGCGCGCTCGATCAACTCCTGCGGCGAGAACATCCAGAAAGTGACGAAGATGCCGGCGGCGAGAAAGGCGACCAGCTTGATGATGGACTCGGTCGCGACCGCCAGCATCAGGCCGTGCTGGTGCTCGGTGGCGTCGGTCTGCCGCGTGCCGAACAGCACTGCGAAGGCCGCCATCGCCAGCGTCACCATCAGCGCCACGTCGCCGAGGATCGGGATGTGGGAGAAGGCCTGGTCTTCGCTCAGGATCGTCCCCAGCGAAGAGGCGACCGCCTTGAGCTGGAGCGCGATATAGGGCACCGAGCCGATGATCGCGATCAGCGCCACGGTCGCCGCCACAGCCTGGCTCTTGCCGTAGCGGGCTCCGATGAAGTCGGCGATCGAGGTGATGTTGTGGGCTTTGGCCAGCTGGATCACGCGGCGCAGCACGCCGGCGCCGAGTCCGATCATCAGGATCGGGCCGACATAGATCGCCAGGAAGTCGGTCGAGGTGCGGGTGGCGAAGCCGACCGAGCCGAAGAAGGTCCAGGAGGTGCAGTAGATCGCCAGCGACATCGGATAGATCAGTCCGGAGGCGCGGCCGCGCCCGGCCGGCGAGCGGCGGTCGCCGTGGCTCGCCACCAGGAACAGGAAGCCGATATAGCCGAAAGCGGCGGCGATCACGCCCCAGTCGTGCAGCATGGTGAGCGCACTTCTCCCTGGGCGCTCACGCGCCCGGTCTCATTTTCCTTGTAAATCTAGCGCGTTGGACGGGCGCAGGCGACAGCGAAATGCCGCGCCGGAGGGGAACCGGGGTTGACGTCAAGGCCGCAGGTGCGGAGTCGATATTTACTTTCCCGCAAAGGGGGAGGGGGCGGAGTAAGCCCTACTCCGCCGCCATCGACTTCTCGCGCAACCGCAGGCCCAGGCGTTCCCACACCTGGAGCAGCGCCTCGGCGAGCTGATCGATCAGGCCATCGTCGTGATAGGGCGAGGGCGTGATGCGCAGACGTTCGGTGCCCTTGGCGACGGTCGGATAGTTGATCGGCTGGATGTAGATACCGTGCTCTTCGAGCAGGAGGTCGGAGGCCCGCTTGCACTTCTCGGGATCGCCGACGAACAGCGGCACGATGTGGGTGTCGCTCGACATCACCGGCAGGCCGGCCGCATTGAGGATCGCCTTGACGCGGGCGGCGCGATCCTGGTGGCGCTCGCGCTCCCAGCTCGAGGTCTTCAGGTGCTTGATCGCGGCGGTCGCGGCCGAGCAGACCGCCGGCGGCAGCGCGGTGGTGAAGATGAAGCCCGGCGCGTAAGAGCGCACGGCGTCGATGATCTGGCCATTGGCGGCGATGTAGCCGCCGAGGCAGCCGAACGCCTTGGCCAGCGTGCCTTCCAGAATGTCGATGCGATGCATGACGCCGTCACGCTCGGCGATGCCGCCGCCGCGCGGGCCGTACATGCCGACGGCGTGGACCTCGTCGACATAGGTCATCGCGCCGTACTTCTCGGCGAGATCGCAGATCCTGGCGAGCGGCGCGACGTCGCCGTCCATGGAATAGAGGCTCTCGCAGACGATCAGCTTCGGCCGATTGGGGCCGGCCGCTTTCAACAGCTCCTCCAGATGCGCAACGTCGTTGTGGCGGAACACGACGCGCTCGCAGCCGGACTGGCGGATGCCCTCGATCATCGAATTATGGTTGAGCTCGTCCGACAGGATCAGGCAGTTCGGAATGAGCTTTGCGATGGTCGGGATGCCGGTCTGGTTCGAGACATAGCCCGAGGTGAAGAGAAGCGCGGCTTCCTTGCCGTGGAGATCGGCGAGCTCGGCTTCGAGCTGGACCAGAGGATGGTGCGTGCCGGCGATGTTGCGGGTGCCGCCGGCGCCGGTGCCGACGCGCGTGGCGGTCTCCACCATGGCGCCGACCACCTTCGGGTGCTGGCCCATGCCGAGATAGTCGTTGGAGCACCAGATCACGACGTCGCGCTTGCCCTTGGGCGAGTGCCAGACCGCGTGCGGGAACCGGCCGGCCGTGCGTTCGAGGTCGGCGAAGACGCGATAGCGCCGCTCGGTGTGGAGGCGATCGAGGGCGGAATCGAAGAACTGGGCGTAATCCATCGGCGAAACCTAAGACGGAACTGACCAAGAGGGCCGCATCTTCTTAGAGCTTTTCCAGCTCCAATGTCTATGCGCTATCCCACATTTGGCCGTGAGGAGCATTTGGGCAAAATGCCCTATCGTGCGATTTGAAATTTGATCCCGATCAAGTTTGCGCAACATATGATGCTGCTTTGCAGCATGCGCGGGGTGCGGATTCTGGCCAGCCTCGGTCTTCCTTGGCGGCCCGGCAGGCGCTTCCTTGACGCTGCTGCTGGCCCGATCAATCCGATTCGCAGCGCATGCGCCATTTGCCCGGAGAGCATGCTCAACCAGGTCTTCGAAAGGACCCTTCCATGAAGCGCGTGATGATCCTCAACGGTCCCAACCTCAACATGCTCGGCATCCGCGAGCCGCACATCTACGGCACGACGACGCTCGCGGAGATCAACGCGAGCTGCGAGGACGCCGCCGCCGGGCTCGGCCTCAAGCTCGCCTTCCACCAGTCCAACCATGAAGGCGTGCTCGTCGATCTGATCCAGTCGGCGCGGCAGGACGCCGATGCCATCGTCATCAACCCGGCCGGCCTCTCCTTCACCTCGGTGTCGATCATGGACGCGATCAAGACGTTCGAGGGCCCGGTGCTGGAGGTGCATATCTCCAACATCCACGCCCGCGACGAATATCATCGCCACTCCAAGATCTCGTTCGTGGCGATGGGCGTAATCTGCGGCCTGGGCCCGTTCGGCTACATCGCGGCGCTGCATGCGATCGCGAACATGAAGTGAGGATCAACTGCCTCTCCGCCGAGCGGGAGAGGCGAAGACAAGCTCACGTCGTCCGAAACTGCAGCACGCCGTCCCTGGTCTCCGCCGTCAGCCGGCCCTCGACGATCATGTAGTTAACGTGGGCGACGAGTTCGCCAGCGGCAAAGCCCATCTGGTGCTCGTCCAGCACGTGCTTGTTGAACACGACGGGCACCAATGCGCGCGAGGTCTGCGGCATCTCGCGGCAGGCTTCCGCGATCAGGCGGCAGCGCTCCTCGTGATGGTCGGCGAGCTGCTTGATGCGGGTCTTCAATCCATAGAACGGCACGCCATGGCCGGGCAGCACCAGCAGATCATAGGGCAGGGTGGTGGTGAGGCTTGCGAGCGAAGCCAGGTATTCGCCGAGCGAGTTCTGGTCGGGCTCGACGGCCCAGACGCTGACATTGGGCGAGATCTTGCTCAGAACCTGGTCGGCGGAGAGGAACAACTTGTCGTCGGCGCAATACAGCATGACCTGGTCGAGCGCGTGGCCGCCGCCGGTGATCACCTTGAAGCGGCGCGTGCCGATCACGACCTCGTCGCCGTGCGAGATGCGGCGGTAGGACGGCGGCAGCACCGAGACGCGCTTGAGATAATCCTGGCCGCGCCCGAGCAGCTTCTCGGTCAGCGTCTCGTCCATGCCGTGGCGGCGGAAGAACAGCCGCTGCGCCTCGCGCCGTTCCTCGGTGCCGCGGTTCTGGTGATAGACCGATTGCAGATATTCGACCTGCGACATCACCAGCGGACAGTTGAAGCGCTCGACGATCCACCCGGCGAGGCCGACGTGATCGGGATGCGAGTGGGTGACGATCAGGCGCGTGATGTTGACGCCCTTCAGCGGTCCGTCGAACAGCTTTGTCCAGGCCTCGATCGTCTCCTCGTTGCCGAAGCCCGTGTCGACCATGGCATAGCCGTCGCCGTCGGCGAGCAGGTAGATGTTGACGTGGTTGAGGCGGAACGGCAGCTTCAGCCGCGCCCACAACACGCCGGGCCTGATCTCCACGATCTCTTCCGGGCCGGGGTGCTGTTCCCAGGGATAGCGAAGGGCCTCGGCCGAGGACTGTGCGGTGTCGGTTTTCGAGCTCATGTTTATGGGCTTAAACCCAGTGCGAGCGGGGCGCCAGCCGAAAAAAGATGCCTGGCGGCAACCGCATGGCCGTCATACCGGTGCGGTTTTCCGCCTCCCGGTTGAAGGTCGCAAAAAAGCGCGGTCATTCCGGGACGCGCGTGAACGAGCCCGGAAATCCCGAGATTGTGGTGCGTGATCCCGGGTTCGCCTCTGCGAGGCGCCCCGGAATGACGATCAAGCCGCCCGCATGTCGTTGAGGAACGCGTCGATTTCCCCGCGCAGCATGTCGGCCTCGCGCCGGAGCGCATCCGAGGCGCTCAGCACTTCGCCGGCCGCGGCGCCAGCTTCTGCTGACGCGGTGGAGACGCCGACGATGTTGCTCGAGACTTCGCTGGTGCCGCCGGCGGCATGCTGGATGTTGCGGGCGATTTCGCGCGTGGCGGCGCCCTGTTCCTCGACCGCGGCCGCGATCGTCGTGGTGACGTCGTTGATCTCGCCGATGATCCGGCCGATGCCCTGGATGGCGCCGACCGCGGAGGTCGTGACCTCTTGCATGCTGGCGATCTGGGTGCGGATCTCGTCTGTCGCCTTGGCGGTCTGGCTCGCCAGGCTCTTCACTTCGGAGGCAACCACCGCGAAGCCACGGCCGGCCTCGCCTGCGCGCGCCGCCTCGATGGTGGCGTTGAGCGCGAGCAGGTTGGTCTGCGAAGCGATGGTCTGGATCAGGTCGACGACGACGCTGATGCGGCTCGCGCCGTCGGCGAGGCTCTGCACCGTGGCGTCGGTGGCGCCGGCCTCGTCGACCGCCTTCTTGGCGATCTCGGCCGAGGTCACGACCTGGCGGCTGATCTCCTGGATCGAGGAGGAGAGCTGCTCGGTCCCGGCCGACACGGTCTGCACGTTGACCGAGGTTTCTTCCGCCGCGGAAGCCACCGCGTTCACCAGCGCGTTGGACTGGTCGGCGGTGTTCGACATGCTCTGCGCGGTCGATTGCATCGAGTTGGCCGACTGCGCGAGATTGTCGAGCGCGGATCGCACCGTGCTTTCGAATTCGGCGATCTTCGCTTCCATGCGCGCGGCACGCTCGGCCTTGGCGATACGGTCCTTGTCCTGCTCGCTCGTCAGGGCGCGGGTCTCGATCATGCTCTCCCGGAACACCTGCAGCGTGTTCGCCATCACCGAGATTTCGTCGTTGTGGTTCTTCGAGCGGTAGATCTCGGTTTCGAGGTCGCCGTTCGCGAGCAGTTGCATCGACTGATGCAGGGCGCCGATCCGACGCAGGATGTTGCGGCCGACATAGAGCCAGACGAACAGCGCCGAACCGACCAGCATCAACGCGCCCAGCGCCAGCATGACCGACGTCGCCAGCGAAATCTCCTGCCGCGCCTGGTAGGTCGAGGCGTTGGTCTCCTTCTGCACACCGTCGACGAGCTGCTGCACGCTGATGCCGAGGCCGACATTGAGCTTGCGGGTCTCGTCGAGGATGGTCTGGCCATAGTCGATGGAGTCGAGCTCCTTTTCGCGCAGATTGAACACGCCGGTCTTGCCGGTGCCGAGCGCGAGCAGCTTCTCCGCCGTCTCGCGCAGCATCTTGTTGCCCTGGTTGTCCGGCAACAGATCGAGGTTGGACCGCAGGCGTCCCTGTGCCGTCTTGAAATCCTTCTGGATGTCGTCGAGCTTGTCGCTCGTGTTCGCCGACAGCGCCGCGCTCATGTTCGCGGCGGCGAGATTGCCGCTGGCGACGACATTGCCGAGCTGACCGACGGTCTGCGCGGCTTCGGTTGCATCTGCGGCGGACAGGTCGGCCGAACCGAGAATGGCGTTGACGCGCGTCTGCGCGTCCAGCATCGCCGGGCTCGCCGCGCCGACGAACGCGCCCTGGGCGTTGCGAAGCGCATCGTACTGCTTGTCGTGAAGGGCTGCGATATCGAGTCGTTCGCGGGCCGCCTTCGCCAGGCTCTGAGCCGCCTCGTTGATGCTCTTCATCGTGTCGCTGAGCCCGGAGACGACGCTCTTGTCGCCGCCGAGCTCGATGATCTCGGTGAGTTTCTGCTGCGTCTGCTCCTGCAATTCCCTGAGCTTCTTGGTGCGCTCAGTCAGCGCTTCTTCGCTTTGCGCGGCAAGCAGGGCTGGCCCCTGCGCCGCGAGGCTCGCGCTCAGTGCCGACAATTGCAGGCTGGCGGAAAGGCGCGGAATGTCCCGCCCGCTCAGTTCAGTGATGCGTCCGCCGAGAGTCTGCAGCGCCAGGCCGGCGCCTGCCGCGATCACGAGACCCATGCCCGCGATCACCGCGAAGGCCGCGAACAGGCTGCCGCGCACGCCCCATTTCGGCATTCTGAAACGAGGACGGAAGCGGCCAAAGCCCAGACGGATCGCCATCGAAATTCCCCCAATGTTCTTTCTTGCTTGCGACGGCAGTATCGGCAGCACCGGTTAAAATAATTGCAATCACCAATTGATTGCGCGCGTTCCGCAGAGCGAAAAGAAAGGGCCGGCAACGAGGCCGGCCCTTCATCGCGATAAGGACTTGATAACCGATCAGTAGCGCGCGACGGCCGGGCTTGCCCAGTTGAAGCGGTAGTTGACGCCCGCCTTGAAGGTATGGTCGTCGGTGGTGAAGCTGCCGGTACCCGCCAGCGGACCGCCGGTGAAGCTCGCGTCGCCGAAATTGTAGTATTGGTACTCGGCCTTCGCCGACCAGTTCGGGGCGAACATGTATTCCAGGCCGGCTCCGACCGTGTAGCCGTTGCGGTGATCGCCAGTGATGACGAAGGCGGTCGGAACGCCGCCCACGGTTACCTTCTCGTTGTTGTCCGAATAGGCGTAGCCGCCCTTCACGTAGACCAGGCCCGGGCCCCAGGTGTAGCCGACACGGCCGGTGATCGAGCCGAGGCCGCGCTGGTCGTTGGTATAGGCGACGCCGCCCGGGAAAACCGCGCCGACGCTGCCCGAGAGCCAGGAGTACTGGCCTTCGACGCCGACCACGAAGTTCGGGGTGAACTGCCAGTCGGCACCGACCTGCACGCCGCCGAGGAAGCGGCCGTTGCCGTTGTTGCCGGTGGAGAGGCCGTTGAAATTGTTGTCGCTGGAGAACGCACCGCCCACATGGGCGCCGAGATAGAAGCCCGTCCAATTGTAGATCGGCGCGGCGTAGGCCGGCGCCGGCGTCTTGTAGTAGTTGCGGTTGCCGAGATCGGCGCCGACGGCCGGCGCAGCCGCGCCCACCACGAGCAGCGCCACGGTTGCAAACAGAATCTTCTTCATCGTCTTGAACTCCAACACGCAAGGTCCCCGGCAGGCGCGCTTTCCGCGCCGTCGTTGGTTTTGCAGATAGCTCGCTTTTGATGAAAATGCTGTCACATGCATGGCACAACGACAGCGAACCTAACTTGTTGGGACGTAAATGATTTTCGTGCTTAATGACGGCTTAAGAAATGGTGAAGGAAGGCTTAACTTCGCGCGTCTCAGGTAACTCCTGCGCGCCTCCTGTTAACCAAGACGCCGCCGCGCTTCATCGCGCATCTGCGCGCGAAAGGTCGCGCGCTTTGCCGGCCGGTCTTCCTCGCGCACGTCGTGACGATCGAAGATGTCGAACTTCTCCAGGATCGGATAGCGCTCGCTCGCCATCGCGAGCACGCGCAGGATCTTGGTCGCCTCCGGCGTCGGACCGCTGACCTCCCAGCGCCGGATGGTGTCGGCGCCACCCTTCTCCGGCAATCCGCACAGCTTCGCCATGTCGGCCGCCGTGAGCTTGCGCTCGAGGGCGTCGGAGAGGTCGTTGCGAAGCTGCTTCAGTTCGGCGCCGGTCATGCTGCTCGCGTCCAGGGAAGTCACTGACGACAAAGCACTAGCGCTGATTCGGGGCCATCCGAAGACGGCGGGCACGCGGTCCGTCACATTCGCGCGCGCACGAAATTATGAATGGAGCGGACGCCGGTGCAAGTCAGCGCGTGGCCTTCGCAAGGCCGGAAAGGACGTAGAGCGCCACCAGCAACGTCGCGACCGACAGCATCGTCGTGATCGAGACCGTGGCGGCAACCAGCTTCTCCTCGACCTTGTGCTCGTGCGCGAGGACATACACGGTCTTCGCCGTCGGCACGGCCGCGCAGACCACCGCCGCGACCGTGGAGAGAGGGTCGAGGGCCAAGGCCACACAGAGCCCGTAGACGATCAGCGGCATGACCACCAGTTTCACTGCCGCCAGCGCAAACGACGCCTTCATGTTTGATCGCAGGCCCTCGACGGACAACCCCAGCCCGATGGCAAACAGCGCGCAGGGCGTGAGCGCGGCGGCGATGATGTTCAGATAGGCCGCGACCGGCGCCGGGATCGGCAGGCCCGTCATCGCCCACACGAGCCCAATGAGGGTCGACAGCACCATCGGATTGAGCAGGATTTGCTTCGCCAGCCCCGCCGAATGCGCAGGCTCTCGCGCGTTCTTTTCCAGCAGGATGACCGTGATCGGAAACATCACGGCGGCCACGAACACCGTCGCCACGGCTGCAGGCAGAACGGCGGGCTGGCCGTAGATCGCATGCAGGATCGGCAGCGCGACGAACCCGGTGTTGGTCATCGCCGCCGCCATCCCATGGATCGTGCTGCTGGCGAGATCGTGCTTGCCACCCGCGCGGACGGCCACGAAGACCATCGCGAAGCAGATCAGCGAGCCGCCGCCGAATGCGAGCAGGAAGCGCCATTCCAGCAGGTTGCGCGCCGGCTCCTGCGCGATCGTGACGACCAGCAGCGCCGGCATCGCGACATTGTAGGCAAAGTGAACCAGGCTATCGGCAAGCGCGCGGGAGAGATAGCCGAGCTCGCCCGCGAGCCAGCCGGTGACGATGATCGCGAAGACGGGAAGAACGAGGCTGGCGACCTCCATCCGGCTCCCCCTGTGCCAGGCAGCTGGAGGTCATCCTAACTTGGCAATGCATGCTCGTCACGGTGTTCAACCGGATCACGCCGCCCGATCAGGCGCCCTTGGCCTCAGTAGCCCCTGCCGGCCTGTTGCCCGATCACGCAACGCCATCCCGCCAAGCGCTCGGCCGGATGCTGGTTCGTCCATTCGGCGCGCTGGGGCGCGCCCATCAGGCACGACTGCATCGACACGTCAGCGAAGTCCGACGTGGTGACGATCTGCTCGCGACCATTTCCCGGAAGTGGAGAGGCTGCAGAGCTCGGCAATGATCTTGATCACGCCAGGCTTCCAACGTCGCCACCAGCCGCGCGTCCGGTGGCCGCCTGGTCCTGCTGCTCGCCGGTCGGATCAGTCGGCGGAAAAATGCTGTCGTAGATCGCCCGCGCCTCCTGGATGAGGCGAACGCGCTCGCGTTCGGATTTCGAGACGAACTGAATAACCTTGCCCATATCGGCTCCAATCAATCGGCAGATCCATCATCGGATGATGGAAATCATTCCATTTGGATGTGGGATCACGGCTTCGGTTTTGCTGCTGCGTCGTCGGTCACGAGGAATAAAAAGCCCGTGACCGTTCCGGACCGGAATACCGGCCCTAAATGCCTCTCACGCCGCCGGCGCGCGCTCCTTGCGCCCCGGCACCGCCGCGAGCAGCTCGCGCGTGTAGGGGTGCTCGGGCGCGGCGAACAGCTGCGCGGTCGGCTTCAGCTCGACGATGGCGCCGCGTTGCATCACCGCGATGCGGTCGCAGATTTGCGCGGCGACACGCAAGTCATGGGTGATGAACAGCATCGAGAGGCCGAGGCGCGCCTTGAGGTCTTCGAGCAGCCTCAACACCTGCGCCTGGACCGAGACGTCCAGCGCGGAGACGGCTTCGTCTGCGACGATGATCTCCGGCTCGAGCGCGAGCGCGCGGGCAATGCCGATGCGTTGGCGCTGGCCGCCGGAGAATTCGTGCGGATAGCGTTCGAGAGCGCCGGCGTCGAGGCCCACCATCTTGAGGAGATCGCGGGCGCGGTCGAATGCAACTTTCGAGTCGATGCCGGCCGCGATCGGGCCGTCTGCGATGATGTGGCCGATCTTGCGCCGCGGATTGAGCGAGGCGAACGGATCCTGGAAGATCATCTGGATACGATGACGCTCGGCGCGCAGCGCCTTCCCGGACAGTGAGGTGAGATCGGTCTCGCCGATCCGCACGGTGCCCCGGTCGGCCTCGATCAGCCGCATCACGAGGCGCGCCACCGACGATTTGCCGGAGCCGGATTCGCCGACGAGGCCGAGCGTCTCGCCCTTGAGGATGTCGAAATTGACCGCGCGCGCCGCATCGACGCGCCGATCCTCGCGAAACCAGCCGCCCGAGGTGACATAAGTCTTGTCCAGCCCGATCACCTCGACGGCCCTGGCCCGATCGTCGAGAGGAGCGCGCGCCGGCGGATCCATCGACGGCACGGCGGCGAGCAGCGCCTTGGTGTAGTCGTGCTGCGGCGCGCTGAAGACCGTCGCGGCGGGACCTTCCTCCACGACCTTGCCGTGCCTGAGCACCACGACCTGGTCGGCGATGTCGGCGACGACGCCGAAATCATGGGTGATGAACATCACCGCCATGTTGCGGTTGCGCTGGAGGTTGCGGATCAGCTTCAGGATCTGCGCCTGCGTTGTGACGTCGAGCGCGGTCGTCGGCTCGTCCGCGACCAGCACGGCCGGCTCGAGCGCGAGGGCCATCGCGATCATGGCGCGCTGGCGCTGGCCGCCGGAGAGCTGGTGCGGATAAGCGCGCACGATGCGCTCGGGGTCGGGCAGGCCGACCTCGCGTGCCAATGCCAGCGCTCTCGCCCGCCGCTCCTTCGGCGTCAGCAGGCCGTGCGCCTCGAACATCTCCGCCATCTGGTCGCCGATCCGCATCAACGGATTGAGCGCCGTCATCGGCTCCTGAAAGATCATCGCGAGCCGGCGGCCGCGCAGATCGCGCCAGCCGTCGTCGTCGAGCTTGAGCAGGTCGCGGCCCTCGAACATGATCTCGCCGGCCGTGACGTCGACCGTATCGGGCAGGAGGCCCATCAGCGCGTGCGCGCACATCGATTTGCCGGAACCGGATTCGCCGACCACGCAGACGATCTTGCCGGCCCGCAGGTCCAGCGAGATGCCGTCGACCGCGTACGGCCGCTCGGCGCTCTTGGGCAGCGCGATCCGCAGGTTCTTGATGGAGACGGTGGCGGGGGCGGTCATGTCAGCGTCCCTCGCGCGACAGGCGCGGATTGAGCGCGTCGTTGAGGCCTTCGCCGATCAGATTGAGGCCGAGCACCGAGATCAGGATGGCGACGCCGGGAAACACGGTGATCCACCACGCCTGGCGGATCACGGTGCGGCCGGCGCCGACCATGTAGCCCCAGGAAATCAGGTTGGGATCGCCGAGGCCGAGGAACGAGAGCGAGGATTCCAGGAGGATCGCGGTGGCCACCATCAGCGAGGCCAGCACGATCACGGGCGACAGCGCGTTGGGCAGGATCTCGCGCAGGATGATCCAGCTGTTGCTCTGGCCGGTGACCACGGCGGCCTGGACGTATTCGCGCGTGCGCAGCGACAGCACCTCGCCGCGGACGAGGCGCGCCACCGGCGGCCAGCTCACCACCGCGATCGAGGCCACGATCGAATAGATCGAGGGTTGCAGGATCGCGACCAGCACGATCGCGAGCGCGAAGCTCGGAATGGTCTGGAAGAATTCGGTGAAGCGCATCAGGGCGTCGTCGACCTTGCCGCCGAAATAGCCGGCCATGGCGCCGATCGGCACGCCGACGATCAGTGCGGCCAGCGTGGAGACGAGGCCGACCAGCAGCGACACCCGTGCGCCGAAGATCATTCCGGCGAACACGTCGCGGCCGAGCGCGTCGGTGCCGAGCGGCACGGTCGAGAGCGTGAACGGCGGCAGGAACGGCCGCTGCACCATGCGCCAGGGCGAATTCGGGAACAGCATCGGTCCGAACACCGCGACGGAGATCGCGAGCAGGAGGATGACGAGCCCGATGACGCCGCTCGGGCTTTTCAGCATCGATTTCCAGAACTGTTTCATGAGGCGAATTCGATGCGCGGATCGACCAGCCGGTAGACGAGGTCGGTGATGAGGTTGAAGATGAGGACCATGGCGGAGCAGATCACGAACACGCCGAGCAGCAGATTGTAGTCCCGTTGCAGCAGCGCGTCGTACATCAGGCGCCCGATGCCGGGCCAAGCGAACACGGTCTCGGTGATGACGGCGCCGCCGATCAGCGTGCCGGAATGCACGCCGGCGAGCGTCACGACGGGCAGCAGCGCGTTGCGCAGCACGTGGCGGCGCTGGATCACGGCGTCGGAGAGACCCTTCGCGCGCGCGGTCTTGACGAAGTCGAGCCGTTTCACCTCCAGCATCGAGGCGCGCGTCATGCGGGTGTAAGTCGCCATGAAGAACAGGCCGAGCGTCATCGCCGGCATGATCAGGTGCTTTGCGACGTCGATCGCATGGGCTAGGCCGGTGAGATTGGCGCCGACCGTCTCGTAACCGAAGCTCGGCAACCAATCCATGGTGACCGAGAACAGCAGGATGCCCATCAGCGCCACCCAGAAGATCGGCATGGCGTAGAAGATCAGCGCGAACACGGTGATGGCGGTGTCGAGGAAGGTGCCGGCGAAGCGTGCGGCGAAGGTGCCGAACAGGACGCCGAGCGCGAGCGAGATCGCGAAGGCGGTCAGCGTCAACAGCAGCGTCGCCGGCAGCCGCTCGCCGATCAGCTTTGCGACCGGCGCCTGCTGGCGGAAGGAGAAGCCGAGGTCGAGCGTCACGACGCCCTTGACGTAGATGAGGAGTTGCTCGGGCAGCGGCTTGTCGAGGCCGAACTTCTCCCTGAGCTGCTTGACGAAGACCTGATCGCTGGCCCCAGCCTCGCCCGCCATCACGACCGCGGGGTCGCCGGGCGCGAGCCGGATCAGGAAAAAATTGAGAACGACGATCGCGAGCAGGACGATCACGCCCTTCACGACACGCTGAGCGACAAAGGAGAGCATCTAGAGGTTCTTATAGGGTAACGTGACCCTTGGCCACGGGAGCAGTGCGCTCCCTCGCCCCGCTTGCGGGGAGAGGGTTGGGGTGAGAGGGACTCTCCGCAAGGGCGGTGAGAATTGGACTCGTGGAGACTCCCCCTCACCCGAATATGCGCTTTGCGCATATTCGACCTCTCCCCGCAAGCGGGGGGAGGTGAAGAACCAGCTCGTCACTTGTCGAGCCATGCATCCTTGAAGCCGTCATTGACCCCGATGCCCGTGGTGATCAGGTTCTTGACCTTGCACCGCGTGATCGTCGGGAACTGCAGCTCCAGCATCCAGGCCACCGGCACGTCTTCTACCAGGATCTTCTGCGCCTTCTCGTAGATCTCCTTGCGCTTCGAGTCCGGGGTCGCGACGGCGCCTTCGGCGAACAGCTTGTCGATCTCCGGGTTGGAATAACCCTCGACGTTGTTGAAGACCTGGCCCTTGGCGATGTTGCTGGAGATGTAGTTGCGGCCGACCCCGAGCGCGGGATCGCCGTACTGGTAGAGATAGGTGAAGGCGATGTCGTAGTCCCAGTCGCCGATCTTCTGGTTGCCGCCGGCGACGTCGGTGGCGATGGTCTCGATGGTCATGCCGACGTCCTGGAGGTTCTGCTTCACAGCCTCACCCCAGCGCTGCCAGGTCTCGCCATAGGCGAGCGGCAGCAGGCGGATCTTCTCGCCCTTGTAGCCCGCTTCCTTCAGCAGCGCCTTGGCCTTGGCCGGGTCGTACGGATATTTCTTCACGTCGTCGGTGTAATATTTGATGGTCGAGGCGGACGGGCCGGTTGCGACCTTGCCGAGCCCGTTCCAGATCACGTCCTTGGCGAAGTCACGGTCGATCGCATACATGATCGCCTGCCGCACCCTCTTGTCCGCGAGCGGCCCCTGGCGGTTGTTCAGCCACAGCCAGGCCAGCGGCGAGAAGAACTCCCAACCCGCGCCGGTGACGCAGGTGTCCTTCAGCTTCGACAGCCGCGGCACGTCGAAATTCTCGACCGAGCCGCCGGGCAGCACGTCGACCTTGCCGGTCTCAAAGGCCACCGCGCGCGCGGCCGCGTCGGGGATGATTTGCCAGTAGATCTCGTCGAGATAGGGCTTCCCCTTCTCGTAGTAGTTCGGGTTCTTGACCAGGCGGATGAACGAGCCCTTCTGCCATTCCTTGAACATGAAGGGGCCGGTGCCCACGGGCGCGTTGTTGTAGGGATTGGTCTTCCAGTCGGTGCCTTCATAGAGATGCTTCGGCACCATCGGCATCGAGCCGACCTCGAAGATGCCGAGGAACGGGCCGAATGGCTGCTTCAGCGTGAAGACCACCGTATGGTCGTCCGGCGCCTCGACCTTGTCGACCTGTGCCAGATTGGTGCGGGCACGAGCATGCGTCTGCTTCAGCATCTCGATCGAGAACAGAACGTCGGCGGCAGTGAAGGGCTTGCCGTCATGCCAGGTCACGCCCTTCCGGAGCTTGAAGGTATAGGTCTTGGCGTCCTCGCTGACGCTCCAGCTCTCGGCGAGCTCCGGCTGCGGCTCGAGCTTGGGGCTGTAGCGCAGCAGCCCTTCGAAGATGTTGCCCGACACCATCTGGGTCGGACCGTTCTGGACCTGCGCGAGCATCAGGCCGGGCGGCTCGGGCTGGATCACGGCATTGATCGTGCCCCCCGTCTTCGGCGCTTGCGCCAGCGCCGAGGCCGTGAAGCCGCAAGCCAGGAGAAGACCAAGCAACACTCGTTTTGACATGTCGTATCTTTCTCAAGCGAGACCGACCGTAAACGCTTCGCGACGTCCTCGCGCGCAAAGCGACGGCCGGCCCATCCCAGTCCCCATCCGGTATCGAGGCTCACACAGTCTCGTTCGGCGCGGCAAGATGAAAGTCTCGACAGTGTTCGCACAAAAAATGTACAGCGCGTCCTGTTTTCACTTGATTCGTTCTCGTGCCACGGAGACAAGTCCCCATGGACAATGCCACCCGCTCCGAACGGTCCCGCAATGCTGCGCTCGAAGCCGCCATCGCCATCATCGCGCGCGACGGGCCCGGCCGGCTGACGCTCGATGCGATCGCGCGCGAGAGCGGCCTCAGCAAGGGCGGGGTGATGCATCAGTTCCGCACCAAGGAGGCGGTGCTGAAGGCGCTGCTCGAGCGACAGATGGCGCATTTCGAGGAGTTCTCGACGCGCTACATGGCCAAGGTGAGTGCGTCCTCGGCAAGCCCCAATCTGGCGACGCAGCTCGCCACGATCAGGGAAGCGGCGACCTCGCCGAATTCTGCCGCGCTGGCCCTGGTTGCGGCCATGGTCGAGAATCCCCGCCTGATGGCGCTGCCGCGCGAGCGGGAGATGGAGAGGATGGCGGCGATCAGGGAAGAAGCCGCAGATCCGGATCTCGCGATGATACGCTGGGCCGGAGCGATGGGACTGCTGCTGAGCTCGCTGTTCGGCCTGTCGCCGCTCAGCAAGGACGAGCACCAGCGATTATTCGCGCGTCTGCTCGACGACGCGCAATGGAGCGGCCTCGAACAGCCGGCTGCGTCGCGCACCGCCACTCCCGCCGCCCCTGCCAAATCGGGGACGGCATCGGCCGCAAAGGCAGCAACCCGTCGCAAGCGCGCCTGATTTATCGTTAACGAATTCCGCTAGATCGCTGCCCAAAACCGCGCCTGCGGCCAAATGTGTCAGGGCGAACTTTTGATACTTTACAAACCAACCAGTCGGTTTTATAAATGTAGCCGCTGAGACGGCCCAAGGCATCCGAAAGGCCCCGGAACGATGCCTTGGGTTGGCAATGGTGAGCGCCGCAGCCGCGACTGGTCCCAAAGCGCGGCTGCGGTCGTCCTTGCCTCCCAAGAAGCCGCTAGAGGAGTGTGGAATGGATCGCTCGATCGCCCTGCGCGGTCTGGGAACGCTGATGCTTTGCAAGGCCATGGCCGGCTGCGCCTCGGTGGCGCCCGTGCCCTATTCGGAGTTGGCGTCGTCGGCCTATATGGCGCCGGACACCTCGGACGCCTCCGGCCGCGTGCCCTACCGCTATTCGACGCCGGTCGACTGGCGTGCATACAACAAGGTGATCCTCGAACCCGTCGCGATCTATCGCGGCCGGGATCACCAGTTCGGCGACATGTCCGACAAGGACAAGGCGACGCTTGCCGCCTACATGCAGACCCGCTTCGCCGAGCGGCTGCGCAGCCGCTTCGCGCTGGCGCGCGAGCGCGGACCGAACACGCTGCGGATCAGGCTGACTCTCACCGGCGCCGTCGCCAACACGCCGGTGCTCGGCACGCTTTCCCGCTTCGACATGGCCGGCGCGGTCTACAACGGCGTGCAGGCTGCGCGCGATGGCGAGGGCATGATGACCGGCTCGGTCATCTACAGCGTCGAGATCTTCGATGCCACGAACTCGCGGCTGCTCTCCGCTTACGTCACCAAGCAATACCCGGGCGCCTACGACATCAAGGCCAGCGTCGGCGCACTCGCGGCTGCGACGGCCGGCCTCGACAAGGGCGCAGATGCGCTGATGGCGCAACTGAACTGAAGCCGCAACCCCGCAACGAAAGGTGTCGCTGATGAACTTCCTGCTTCGTTTCCTGCTGCGCATCGCAGTCACCATCGTGATGATGGACTTCGCCAGCCCGACCGGCGCCGCTCCCGCTCCCACCGATCCCAGCGGCACATGGCTCGTCGAGGATGGACGCGCCCGCATCCGGCTCGAGCGCTGTGGGCCGTCGCGTGACCGCATCTGCGGCTTCATCGTCTGGATGAAGGATCCCGCGGACAAGCGGGGCCAGCCCTATCGCGACAGCCAGAATCCGGATCCCGACAAGCGCGCCCGCGCACTGCTCGGCCATCAGCTCATCATGGGGCTCCAGGCGACACCCGAGGGCCGGTTTGCGGGCGACATCTACAATGCCGAGGACGGCAAGTTCTATTCGGTCTCGCTGTGGCGCGAATCCGCCGACCGCCTCAAGCTCAAGGGCTGCCTGATCAAGCTGCTCTGCCAGACCCAGACCTGGCAGCAGACCCTCGACGTTCTGCCGGGCCAGCTCGTCGGCCTGACCGGCGATCTCAACGGTCCGCGCGCCGACAAGGAATGGGCCGCGGTGCCGGCACCGAAGCCGATGCAGGCGAAGGCGAAGTAGCCTTCAGGCGGTCCGCAGCGCCCGTCGCAGCTCGTCGAGCGCGTCGGCGAGTTGCTCGCGGTGCGCGATGTCATCCTTGGGCAGCGCAGCGACGCTGCCGGCGAGCTCCCGCAGGATGCCGGCGAGCAGGCCGAAATTGATGTGCAGATGCACCGATTTGCGTTCGTCGGCCGCGCCGGGATGTTGCAGCACCAGCGCAACGCCGCTGCCGTCGAGCCGCGCCTCGAACCGGGACGAATGCTCGAAGGTGCCGACATAGAACTTGTCGGGATATTCGAGCGCGATTTCTGCCTTGTCGGGAACCGGCCTGGACATGTGAACCTCATCGATATCCGAACCCTTCTGGCTCGGAATGAGCCATCCCGCCTTGCGATAGGTCAGAGGCGGATCCGCTCCCGATTTTGATCCGGATCAAAGCCGAGCCACCGCCTTTGCGATCGAATGGCAAGGCTGCTCCCTCGGGCCGTGAGACGATCGATGGACATTCGGGCCACGACTATTCCTGCGGATGACGATGGCGGACCTGATCCCGCCAGTCTCGAACGTTCGTCGGAGGCGGGCGTGCAGCGCTGCCTGCAATTGCTGAGCAATGCCGGCCTGCGTCCGACGCGCCAGCGCCTGGCGCTCGGACAATTGCTGTTTCTGGGCGACCATCGTCACGTCACCGCGGAGGGCCTCTACGAGGAGGCCATGGCGGCGAACGCGTATCTGTCGCTCGCGACCGTCTACAACACGCTGAACCAGTTCACCGAAGCCGGCCTGCTGCGCCGGATCGCGGCCGACGGCATCAAGTCTTTCTTCGACACCGACACATCCGTGCATCCGCACTTCTATCTCGAAGGCGAGGATATGCTGGTCGACGTCGCCGACGGCCTGGCCTTCACCAAGGTGCCCGAGGCGCTTCCCGGCCACGAGATTGCGCGGCTCGACGTCATCGTCCATTTGCGCCGCAAGCCCGTGGCGTAAGCCCCGCCCGGCGAGGCCTACTGCAGCCCGGCCCGGCGGAATCCCTCCAGATATTGTTCGCGATCCCCGTCATTGGCCCACGGCAGCCGCGTCGCGATCCAGTGGAGCGAAATGTTCGGCTGGGTGCGGCGGAGCTCTCCCAGGGCCATCTCCGCAAGCGCGCTGTCGCCGGTCATGCCGGCCGAAACCGCGAGCACGCGATAGGCGCCGGTGAGGTCGCCGCGGTGGCGGATCGCCTCGCGCGCCAGCGCGATGGCCTCGTCATAGCGCCGTTCGGTGAAGCGCGCATAGGCGGCGATGCCGTGATAGATCGCCAGTGACGGATCGCGCGGCGACAGCCGGATCGCCCTTTGCGCGGCCGCTAACGAATCCTGGGAACGTCCGGCATAGGACAGTGCCAGGGCGTAATAGCCCTGCGCCAGCGAGAAGTTCGGATTGAGCGCGAGCGCCTGCTCGAACTCGGACAGCGCGTCCGCAAGCCGGCGTGTCGAGAAGCAGACGCTGCCGAGCGCGGCATGCGCCCAGGCGTCCTCATGGTCGCAGCGGACCGCGGCGAGCGCGGCGGCTTCCGCGGCCGGGGCGACCGCGGCGAGCTCGGCCCAGCCGAGATGCACGCCGAACATGTCGTTCACGGCCAGCACCGACAGCGCCTGCCCGTAATTCGGATCGATCTCGATCGCGCGCTCGAGCAGCGCCCGCGCGGTCTCGTGATCCCTCCGGGTCACGCGCCAGTAATGCGACAGCGCACGCATCAGGAGATCCCACGCGTCCAGGTTCGCGGGCGGCTTGCGGTGGGCGCGAAAGCTCTCCGCCGCATGAAGTTGCGGCTCGATGGCCGCGACGATCGCGTTGGTGATCTCGTCCTGCACGGCGAAGACGTCGACGAGCTCGCGGTCGTAGCGTTCGGCCCAGAGATGATTTCCTGATACGGCGTCGTTGAGCTGCGCGGTGATCCGCACCCGGTTGTCCGCCTTGCGCACGCTGCCTTCGACGACGTAGCGGACGCCGAGCTCCTCGGCGATCTGCCTGATGTCGACCGCGCGCCCCTTGTAGGTGAAGGAGGAATTGCGGGCGATCACCATGAACCAGCGCTGTTTCGACAGCGCGGTGAGGATGTCCTCGCTGATCCCGTCGCCGAAATAGTCCTGCGCGGGATCACCGCTCATATTTTCGAAGGCGAGCACCGCGATCGCCGGGCGGTCCGCCACGCGCGGGGGAGCGGGCCTGGCCTCCGCCCGCGCGGGGGATGCGGCCGCTTCTTCCCGGACCTCGCCGACGAAACGAAAGCCCTTGCGCGGAATGGTCTTGATCAGCCGCTGGGCCGCGCCGTCGTCGCCGATCGCCTTGCGCGCGGCGTTGATCCGGCTGTTCAGGGCGGAATCCGAGACAATGCGGTCGCCCCAGATCTGGCTGATCAGGTCACCCTTGCTGACCACACGCGCGCGTTGCTCGACCAGATAAAGCAAGAGATCGAACACTTGCGGCTGCAACGGAACGGCTGCCCCGTCGCAGGTGAGCTCCCGCAGGTGACCGTCGAGCACGTTGTTTTCAAAGAGAAATCGCACGTTTTCGTCGTCTCAAGCAAAAATCAAAGTCGTCTCAGGCGAAAATCAACCCTCCGCGAAAGTCGCGGGACGTCCGATCCGTCATGGTGCGAAGACCAAACAGTGTCGATACCTCGGCACAACGGAGCATTTCATGACCCAAATTGATCAACAGGTTCATTCCATCGGCCCGGAGGTGACGGGCTCACGCATTTTCAAGTTCATCTCCTTTCTGTACGGAATTGCGGCATATCTCGTGTTCTTCGTCACCATTCTCTACGCCATCGGCTTCGTCATGGGGGTGATGGTGCCCAAGACCATCGACACCGGAAGCGAAACGTCGGCGGTCGAGGCCGTCATCATCAATCTCCTCCTGATGACGCTGTTCGCCCTTCAACACAGCGTGATGGCTCGCAAGCAGTTCAAGGCCTGGTGGACGCAGTTCGTCCCCAAGCCGGTCGAGCGAAGCACCTACGTGCTGTTCGCCAGCCTGTCATTGCTCCTCCTGTTCTGGCAATGGCGTCCGCTGCCGTCCGTCATATGGAACGTCGAGGATCCGGATCTCGCCGTGACGCTGGTCACGCTGTCCTTCGCCGGCTGGGTGCTGGTGTTCACCTCGACCTTCATGATCAACCATTTCGAACTTTTCGGATTGCATCAGGTGACCGACCATCTCGTCGGCAAGGAAGCGGCGTCGCCGCGCTTCAAGACGCCGCTGCTCTACAAGTTCGTCCGCCACCCGATCTATCTCGGCTTCATCATCGCGTTCTGGGCGGCGCCGACCATGACCGCGGGCCATCTGCTGTTCGCGGCCGTGACCACGCTCTACATCTTCGTCGGCATAGCGCTGGAGGAGAAGGATCTCGTCGATCTCTTCGGCGACGAGTACCGGCAGTACAGGCAACGGGTCTCCATGCTCATTCCCTGGCGCCGGTCGGCATAGTCTCGGCCTCGCCCCGCGCGTCCGCCGAAAGGAGGACGCGCGGGGCGCCGAAGCACGATGACACGATCCTTCGAGAAAGAACGGAGACGTCCAAATGAAACATGTCGGAAACTGCTTCTGCGGCGCGGTCACGGTCGAGGTCACGGGCGCGCCGGAGGCGATGGGCTATTGCCATTGCCGCTCCTGCCGATCCTGGTCGGGCGGTCCGGTCAACGCCTTCAGCCTGTGGAAGCCCGAAGCCGTGCGCATCACCGAGGGTGCCCGGAATGTCGAGACCTTCGTCAAGACGCCGCTCAGCCAGCGCAAATATTGCAGGAAGTGCGGCGGCCATCTCATGACCAACCATCCGCCGCTCGGTCTGGTCGACGTCTTCACCGCCATCATCCCGTCGCTCGCGTTCACGCCCGGCGTCCACGTCAACTATGCCGAGACCGTGCTGCCGATGCGCGACGGCCTGCCCAAGCTGAAGGATTTTCCGGCCGAGTTCGGCGGTAGCGGCGAGATGATGCAGGAGTAGCGGCGGAGGGCGAGGTAATCCTCACCGCAAATCCGATAAGGGCTCGTGGGGGCGGCTACCCATCCGCGAGCCAGCGCCGAAGCTCTGCTTCGGGCCTGCTCTCGCGAGGGCGGCAGACCGCCGCCCCTCGCTGGCGTTCTCCCGAGGGAGAAGGATGAAGGACTAGCCTCCGCGGGATTCAACGACCTTGCGGCAGGAATCCGAGAGCTTGGACTTGTTCTCGCGGAGGCAGGCATTCATCTGCGGCGGCTTGCCGACATGTTCGGCGCAGAATTTGCTGGCGTCGCCGCGGCAGGCCATTTGCTCCTGGACCGATGGACCGGATTGTGCAGCAGCGGGCAGCGCGGCAGCAGTGAGCAGCAGCGCGGCAAGAACCGAAATCTTCATAAAGCACCTCTTTGGAATTGTCGTGGGGCCCGACCGGGATCACGCGGCCGGACCATCTCGCGAAGCCCCGGCGCGGGTCCATGCCATGTTCATGGCACCGGGCAGCTCTCCCGGCCGCGGTACCCCCATCTTCATGGCATGTATCCGCGCGCCGTCTTTTGCCATTCACACTGCACCTCGGCTGCGAGAGCCGGTGATTGCACCGGGACGCCGAACGGGAAGCAGGAGAGCAAGATGTCGAAGAAAGCGGGAGCGCTGAGCGCCGGGCTGACGATCATGGCCCTGGCGGGCGCGGCGATGGTTTCGCTGGGCACGAGCCCGGCGCAGGCGGTGGTCTATTGCAAGACCGTCGGCGTGCCCAAGGGCTGCGTGGTGCGGCCGACCGCGGCGGCTGTGGTCGTGGCGCCCGGAGCGCCGGTCGCCGCGGCGGCAGTCGCAACGCCCGGCGTCGGCGCGCCCGGGGTCGGCGTGCGCGCGGGAACGCCGATGAACCGCGGCGGCCCGGTCAATCGCGTCGGCAGGCGCTGATATTTCCGTTCGATTGAATTGATTGCATCGCTTCGGGCCAACGGGGCCTGCGGACGAACACCCCCCGTCCTCCGCAGGCAAATCACCCGGCCCGTCCCCTCTCTCCGTGCGCCCCACACGTTCGGGGAGGGGGCCTTTCAGCCCGCCGCCATGTCGCTGTCGGGAAAACGCTGCGGCAATTGCAGCCGCACGCGCGTGCCGGAGGCATCCGAGCTCAGGTCGAGCACCGCGCCGCAGCGCGCGGCACGGCTTCGCATGTTGCGCAGGCCGCGCGCGCTCTGGCCCGCGCCCGCAGCCTCGCAATTGCCGGCCAGCGCGAAGCCGCGGCCGTCATCCGTGACGCTGATCACGCCGTAAGGCCCCGGGCTTCCCTCAAGAGTCTCGATGGTGACCGCGATGTGGCGGGCTTGTGCGTGCTTGACGGCGTTGGTCACGGCCTCGTCGAGGATGCGCACGATCTGGATGACGTGCCATGGCCTCAGCTCGGGATGCACCGGCAGACCCTGCGGCGTCGCCACGCGCCAGTCGAGCGCGATGTCGTGCGGCCGCAATTGGGCCGTGGCGCGCTCGCGCCAGGAGCCGAGCGCGAGCATCAGGTCGCCGCCGATGTCGTCCATGGAATCGATGACGAGGCGCAGATCCTTCAGCGCCGCGCGGGCGGCATCCGTGATGGTCGCGCCCGCACTGCCGCGCTCGGACAATGCGACGATGCTCACGAGCTGGCCGCCGAGGCCGTCATGCAGGTCCCGCATCAGGCGCGTGCGCTCGTTGGCGAGCGCCGCGGCGCGGGCGCGCTCCTCCTCGCGGGCAAAGCTCGCCTTCAGCCGTTCCTCGGCTTCGCGCACGCGCGTCACGAGCTGGCCGGCAAAGCTGTCGACCTGGTTCAGCGCGCGCGCAAAACGCCAGGTCAGCCCGGCGCCGATCGCGACCAGCATCGCCGAATAGGACAGGCGCGAGACGAAGATGCGTTCGTTGGTCACGATCTCCAACACCGTCAGCATGTCGTGGATCCAGCATACCAGCACGATCGTCACCGCGCAGCCGATCGTGAAGCTGGCGGCGTCCTGCCGGCGCACCACCGCGGTTGCCGCGACGCAGGCCATCAGGACCAGGCAGATCCCGACGGTGGGAATGCCGAGCACCAGGAAGAGGATGCGCGGCAGCGGCGGCCCCCCGATCAGCCCGATCGCGAACACGAGGATGCCCGGGAGGAACAGCAGCGTGCCGTAGCGCGGCCAGCGCCAGCCGAAGAACAGCACGCCGAACACGACGACCAGCGCACTCTCGATCGGGGCGGACGCCAGCAGCACCGAGGCGAGCCGGGATGCGGTGGTCGGCGGCACCGGCGGGGGCGCGAACGCCTGCACCACGCCGAGAACCATCGCTGCGGCCAGCACGCCATAGACCGGTTCGCGGCGCCGCATCAGCCACATGATCGCGAGGATGACGGCCAGGATCGCCTGCCAGGCGGAGAACACCACCGGCAGCGTGACGAACAGCAGCGTGCGTGTCTCATAGGCCGGGCGCAAGGCGACGTCCGGACCGACATAGACGGTGTCGAGGAAGCCTTTCAACGGCCCCCAGACGAACAGCCGAACCGTGATCTCGTTTCCGCCCTCGCGCAGCAGCGAAGCGGGGATGAGCGCGATCTGCGGCGTGTTGCGGTCGGGCCGGTTGGCATTGGCGTCGCGCCGGGAGTCGAGCACGACGACGCCATTGACGGCGACCTCCACCGCATTGCTGAAGCGCGGCAGGAACGCCGACCAGCCCGAGGCCGCATCGTCGCTCCGGAATGTGAAGGCGCCGGTGTAGACCGGCGGGTCGGCCAGCGAGTAGCGCGACGAGGTGAAATGCGGCAGCGTCACGGCGCGCGTCGCGCCGTCTTCCCGCAGCGTGAATCCGCTGAGCGCAAAATCCTCGGGGTCGCTCGGCTGGAGCAGCCGCAAGCCGAGAATGGTGGCGATCACGATCAGCGCCTGGAACAACAGATAGGGCACGAGGCGCGAGGCCAGCAGCCGGCGCCGGGCGGGTATGGCCGGTGCCCTCGCAGGTGCCTTCGCAGGTGCCTTGGCCGCCACCTCGCTCACAGCTTGATCAGGCCCTGCTGCACCGCCTCGAACACCGCTTCGCTGCGCGTGTGCACTTCGAGCTTGCGATAGATGTTCTTGATGTGGCCGGGCACGGTCTGCCTGGACAGGCCGAGATGGCCCGCGATCTCGGCGTAGCTGAAGCCTTTTGCGATGCCCCAGAGGATGTCGATCTCGCGCGGGGTCAGCTTCGCCGTGTTGAGCGCGGGCCCGGGCGGCTGCTCCGCCGAATTCTGTGCGGCACCCTGTGTTCTGCGCACGATGAAACGGGCGATCGAGGCCGAGATCGGCGAATGTCCCGCGACAAGGTCGCGCACGGTGGTGGCGATGTCGGTTGGGAACGCATCCTTGAGCAGATAGCCGGTGGCGCCGACCGTGATTGCGGAAATCACGCTCTCCTCGTCGCCGAGCGCGGAGATCACCATGATTTCGGTGTCCGGAAAGCGCTGCCGGGTCTCGCGGATCAGTTCGACGCCGTGGCCGTCGGGCAGCCGCAGATCGGTCAGCAGCACGCGCGGTGCGCCGGCGCTCAGGGCCTGCCGCGCCTCCGCGAGCGTACCGGCACTGCGCACCTCGTAACCGGCCTTGACCAGCGCATCCTGGAGCCGCCAGCAGGTCGGCGCGTCGTCCTCGACGAGGAGGATGGTGATGGTTTCACCCGTCTCGCCCTGTTCGGTCATGCTCATCGTCCCGCACCGCGTGTCCCCCGCGCCGCGAGGCAAGTCTACCTGCAGCGCCGATGCCGTGACACCCATAATCATGGGGGCGGGCCGTCTTCCGGAGCGCGGCGGATCGCGCCGGTCCCGGCTAATTGTTCGTTGGCGAGGACGCCGGCTTGTCCGGTGCCGGCAGCCGCTGCATCGTGATCCGCGCCGTGCCGCCATTGTTCTTGTAGTACTGATCGTTCGGGCCGAAATAGGCGGCGATGCGCGATGGCAAGATCCTTCCGAGGATGTGAGGGAAGATCTGCACGGCATCATTGACGTAGAAGAACACTTCGCCGGAGTCCGGCGCCACGAAGTCGGCGACGATTCCGCTCGTCAGCCTCTGCATATCCCACGCCTTGCGCGCCGTTTCGCTCTGTGGAAGCGCGTCGAACGTGCCCATCTTCGCCACCTCGCCCTGGAGGATTTTCAGCTTCTCCGTATCGGCAGGATCGGGCAGCCCCGCCATGTCCTCCAGCTTGACGGGATATTTCGATCGTCTGGTATCTTCCTCGACGGGTGTCGTCGGATTCATACGCCGCGGTAGTTCGTCTCCGGGGATGACGTTCACCGCCTGCAGCGGCAGATCGTTCATCCCCTTCGTGCCGATGCGGACGATGGGCTGAAACCAGTCCGCGCCGAGCAGGCGGCGGGTGGGCCAGGCGAGGTAGTGTTGCCATCCGAAGGTCTTGAAGCCGTTCGCGCCGGTCATGATCGTGCGATCGAACCATGGTTCCTCGATCTGGATCCAGACTCGGTATTTGCGGTTCTTTTCGACCGCGAGGCCGCTCCATCGGCAGAAGTCGCTGGTGTGGAACGTCCCTGCGGCATCGAGAGCCTCCTCGAGGACCGGTCGTCCCTTCGCCGGCTTCCCGGCGTCGTCCGTTTCAGGCGGCGCGCACACCCTTCCAAGCGCGACGCGCCCGGTGAACAAGCTGTTGAAGACGATGAGGATCGCCGAGCCGAAGATGACGAGCAGAAAGGCCGCCGGCATCAGCCGCCTGGCGAAGAATGTGCGTACCGGTCCTGCATTCAGCCGCATCCAGCGGGCGAACCTGAGCAGGAGACCCGGCGGTCCGGCATGAACTCGGCGCCCCGAATGGGCGTGGCTGCTCCATGCCAGTCGCGCACGTTCCTGGATCGCATCGCGCAGCTCGCTGTTCTTTTGCCAGACCCATAGCGTGAACCCGACGATGATCGTCGTCATGAACGGATAATAGAGCGAGATATCGAGCCAGGGCGCCGCATAGGATGGCAGCACATTCCTGAGGAGGTTGGCGACCGGCGCGATCACCGCGCCGAGGTACCAATCGAGGTCCGTGATGACGGCCAGGAAGCGCGAGCCCTCCAGGACCGTGTCTTTCGACGTTCCGACCAGGGCGCGGGCGATCATGGGCCAGAGCGCGATGACGGCAACCATGAACAGGAGCGCGAAATAGGCCACACGCCGCCACCACACGGTGTCGCGCGTACGCCGCGCCATCTCGGCGTCGGGTGTCTTCATCGCCGCGAATGCTTCCGCCTCGCGCTCCCGCTGCGGGCCCGTGGCCTTGGCGAGATAGGCGTTCTTCATGGCTGCGCGCGCTCCATGTTCGGTGAGCGGCTTGATGTCCCCGTTCGGCAACATCACCTTCGCGCTGGCGGGAAGCATGATGGGCGCATAATTGTCGCAGCCGTGCAGCATGCGTTCGACGACGGCGAAGTGCACGATTGGCGGGCCGCCGTTTTCGGCGCCTTCGTAGATCGGGCGGGGACCGTAGCGATACAGCACCGCCGCACCGCTGCGCGAATCATGCATCGGGCCGATCGCCGACTGGTACTGGCGGAAATGCTCTATCCTGCCGCCCTGGAAACGAAGCCGGCCGCCGAGCTGTTCGGTCATCCAGACCAGTGGCACGAAGGACAACGTGGACTCCGGATAACCGCCACCGATGTCGGAATGGACGCCGGTGAACCACACCTCCTTGACGACCTGTCCTTCCGCGAGATCGCTCTGGTCGATCCGTAGCGGATGGAAGGTCGTGCGTTCGTCGTCCAGCGCCAGCGCGTGGCAGATGTGTTTCGCCTTGGGCGAGGGCCGGTGATTGCGGAACGAGATCGGCCAGATCGCCCAGTCGATGGCGACGCGCAGTTCCTCGATTGGGACGCCGAAGGCCTCGACCGTGTCGAACAGCCCGAGGAATTCGATGTCGATGTCCGTGCGGCCGTTCATTGCCGCGCGGACATCGGCGTAGGGACGGTGCCGCAAGATCAGATGATAGAAATAGAGCAGGACATCGCGGATGAAGCGCGCGACCCATATCGTCGGCAGGCTCTTCTTCGATGGTACGGTGTTGCGGCGGTACTCCCGCCAGGCGGCCATCGCGTTGCGCTGCATTTCCGCATGCGACACCGCAACCTCGTCGATGACGGCCGGCACCAGGCCCTGACTCGCGATCAGCCCCGCCAGCGTGCGCGCGGTGAAGGCGCCGCGGCTGAAGCCGAAGATGTAGATCTCGTCGCCGGGACGCCAATTCCAGCACAGGAAACGATAGAGCTTGCGGACGTTGGAAGGCACGCCGATGCCGGTGGCCCCGTCGAGGGCGGCGAGCGGTGCCCAGCCGGCGGTGCCGACGCCCTTGATGTAGTATGCGATCTGGTCGGGCTGGGTATGGTCGAGCGCCTCATAGAGGCGCCAGACACTGGATTCCCTGGCGTTGAACGCATTGCCCGTGCCATCGGCGAACAGCACCAGCTTGCGCTTTGACGGGGCCGCGCTCGCGCTTCCGTCGGCATTGCTGTCGCCGGGTGCACGTTCCGGCCTGGGAGAACCGGCGTCCCGCCCGGCATCGTGATGCGTCATGGGCCCCTCCGGCATTTCAGCCGGGAAAGCGGCAGGCCCGAACCGGGCAGCACTTCCCGGATTCTATCAGTGGTTGCGTCGTGAAAGTGCGGGTGCATTCTGCACACAGTCCCGTTGAGGTAGCAAGCGGGATCCTGCCGATCTCATCCGGGCGGCGTGCTGACGCCAACAGGGCTCACGAAAGATCGACGCGCGGCGGCGAATAGCGCCGCGCCAGAATCGCCCGCGCCGAACTCATCGAGCGAGCTTCTCGACCTCGGCTGCCCCACGAGCGCAGGGCGTCGCATCGGCATTGTTCGCGAGCTGAGCGCACGCCTCGTCCTTGGTTAGGCTTGGGCCCGAACCGCCGCGAGGCGTTCGACTTCGCCACGCCAATACCTATATCCTGCGGCAACCGATGTGCTGCAGCGGACCAGCCCGGTTCGGTTCATTGCTATTCGCTCGGACAGATGTTTGACAGGAAGCGGGCATCGTGAATACGCCACCCTTTGATTTCGACTTGTTGCGCACCTTCGTGGCGGTGGTCGACAACAACGGCTTCACGAGAGCCGGGGAGCGTATTGGCCGGACCCAGTCGACGGTCAGCCTGCAAATCAAGAAGCTCGAGGACAACCTGAAAAGACCGCTGTTTGAGCGCAGCGGACGCGATGTTCTGCTGACCGCGGATGGTGAGGTTCTGTTGGCCTATGCCCGGCAGCTCCTGCATATCGCGGATGAAGCCCGAGCCCGCTTCATGGAACCTGATATTGAAGGCACCATCCGTCTCGGCACCACGGAGGATTTCGCGACCGTCTACCTGCCGGACATTCTGGCGCGCTTTGCGAGGGCCCATCCGCGCGTCACGCTCGACGTGAACTGCAATTTCAGTTTCAGCCTTCTCGAGGGATTTTCCAAAGGGGAGTACGATCTCGTTCTGATCAAGCGCGAGCCGCAGGCCCCCTTGGGGGGAGTGCCGGTCTGGCGCGATGTTCTCGTCTGGGTTTGCTCGCCTCAGTTTGTCTTCGAAACCGGAAGTCCGATTCCGCTGGCGTTGGCTCCGGCCCCCGATGTCTACCGCAAGAGAGCATTGGCAAGTCTGCAGGCGCAGGGACGCGACTGGCGTATCGTCTACACGAGTGTCAGCAGTGAGGGCTTGCAGGCCGCCGTTCGTGCCGGCTTGGGTATCACAATACTGTCAAAGGACATGGTGCCGCCTGGCCTGAAGATTGTCGGCGCCGAGCAACAGCTCCCGCAACTTCCCGATTCCGAGATAGCCCTTTACCGCTCTCCGGGCAAATTGTCGCGTGCGGCAGAAATGCTGGCCGAGCATATCACTCACTCGCTTGAATACCGGCGGCCGCAATCGCCGGAGTGACACCCCTGCGGGCACGTGAACGCAGGAGCGGCGCTGCGGCCGCCTTCCGGGCCCGCCATTCGAAGTCCAGCAGGCCGGCGAAATCGGCGGCTCGGTCACCGCGCCGACGCGGCCGACCCATCAAGCTCTCAAATCGACTGCATTGAGCATTCCAATTGGCGTTTGACCGGCCGCGCCCATATCGAGGTTGGAGATCAACTGGAGCGAAGACGGTGGCCAAGGATCCGGCTCTCATGAAACTGGATTTGAACGTGAACAACGGCTTGGAACGGATCGACGACGACACGCGAGACGGCGAGATCGCGCGCAGAAACGTGCTGTTCGGGTTATGGGCCGGCCGGCATGCCGGACTGAAAGATGAGGCGCTCGAGGCTTACGCTCTCGCGGTGCATCTGGCCGACCACCAAAGCCCGGGCCATGACGACGTGGTTGCGAAAGTTGCCGCCGACCTCGTTTCCTGCGGGAAGCCGATGAGCGAACGGCAATTGCGCAACCGTCTGCGCGAGATGGCGATGCGAGCCAGTCTTTAGCTGCCTTGCGGGCCGATGCCGGACGACGTCGGCCTGCGAGCGGCTGGCTGCTACGGGCCTTTCGACATCGGCTGCAGCCGTTTCCGATCGTTCGACCCGACTTGTCCGAATGGAGAAGCACCATGAAGTCGCTGGCTGTAATATCTCTGGCGTTGGCTGCTGCGACCTGCGCCAACATCACGGCGTCGTTCGCGCGCTGGCCCGATTATCCCGGGTTCTGGGTCGTGGGCAATCATGCGACCAAGCAATGCGAGATCGTGACCGTCAATCCGATCATCGATCGAGCCGTGATCTGGTTCGGCGCCGGCCCTTACAAATCGCTCGACGACGCCAAGCTCGCTCGTTCCAATATCCGTGCGTGTCCGAAGGAAGAATCCGGCGATTGAACGCGAGCCGTACTCCCGATTGCCACTGCTACCACTTCAGCTGTGCGAATTGCGGACCGGGAAGCTCGACCCTTGAGCGCGAGGGGTGCCCCGTCAGCGGCTCATCCAACGACGCCGCCGGCAACCGCTCTCAGCATCAGGAGCTTCAATGCACCTCATTTGAAATCCCAATGAGGGGATTCGGCTGTTGCGAAGGTGCATGGAGGGATCCCATCTCAGCTGCGTACGCGCGGTACGTCCTCACTCCGCGTCACACGTTGATTCAGCTCCGAAGGAAGTCATGAACTGGTTCGTCGAACGATTCCGCAGTCGCATCGCGTTTGTCCTCGCTCGGTCGAGGCGATCGCCTGAAGCAGCGGGTGCGTCAGATCACAGCAGCCATATGGCGATATCCAGGAAAAGGCATTCGCTCCTGCGCCCGGCGCTCGCTGTCCTGGTGCTCGCGCTGAACGTGCTGCCTCATGCCCAGTCGGTGGCGGCGGAGGGTGATGTGCCGATCTCCATGGACGAACGGGAGATCAGGTTCGCCGGGATCACCACTGTTCATCCGGACAAGGAGCAGCCGGAGATCGAGTTGTCCTTTCCGGGCACCGTCGTCATTCCGCCACAGCAGATGCGCATCGTCGCTGCGCCGGCGAACGGCCTGGTCGAATCCATGCTCGTGGCCGCGGACGAGCCCGTCAATGCCGGCGAGCCCGTTGCGCAGCTGCGCTCGATGGAAATCGTGGAGGCTCAGCGGCAATTTCTGGCCGCTCTCGCTGATGAAGCTTTGGCTGCCGACCGGTTGCGACGAATGCAGCAGCTGTTCGAGGGACGCGCCGCTCCTGAACGCGAACTGCGGACCGCGGAGACCTCCGCGATCAACGCCAAAGCGCATCTTGACGAGCGGCGCCAGATACTGGCGCTGATGGAGCTTTCGGCTGCCGACATCGAGGCTCTGCAGAACACGCGAAAGATCTTTCCGGTGGTCACCGTTCATGCGCCGGTGAGCGGGATCATCGTGAAGCGGCATGTTTCGCCGGGTGAACGCGTCGATGCCGCAGCTCCGCTCTACACCATCGCAAGCCTCAATCCTCTGTGGATCAATATTCAAGTGCCGGCGTCACGCCTGTCGGCGCTCAAGACGGGCGCCTCCGTCGTGCTCCCGGCCTATGGCGCACGCGGCCGTCTTATCCGGCTCGGGCGCACCGTCGATTCGCAGACGCAATCAGCGATCGCCGTTGCGGAGATCGACACCAACGGCGGGACAGTGCGTCCCGGCCTGGCGACCACCGTCACTGTCCGTCTGGATCAAGGTCAGGGTACACAATGGTCGGTCCCGGCTGCAGCCGTCGTCAGGTATCGGGATCGTAGCTGGGTTTTCGTCCGCACCAGGGAGGGCTTCGTGACCCGGCCGGTGCAGGTCCTTGCCGAGTCGCCGGCGCGCACCTCAATCCGAGCCGATCTGAGCGCGGACGACCTGATCGCAGATCGGGGAGTGATTGCGCTGTTGTCCGAACTCGCCGCGGCGGACAAGGGCTGACCCCATGTTGGCAGGACTCATCAACGGCGCGCTGAAGCAGCGCATCCTGGTTGTGCTTGGCGCGCTGGCGCTGGCCGTCTGGGGCGCCAGTGCTTACCGACAGCTGTCAATCGACGCGTTTCCCGACGTGGCGCCGACCCAGGTTCTGGTCTCGATGAGAGCACCGGGCCTGACGCCCGAGGAGCTCGAGAGCCGGATCACGCAGCCGATCGAACTCGCCGTGCGCGGAATTCCCAATCTGGTCAAGATGCGATCCACGACCCGGTACTCGGTTGCGCTGCTGACGTTCGAGTTCGCGGATGGAACCGACATCTTCTGGGCGCGTGCGCAAGTCAACGAGCGGCTGTCGGATGTGCGCGACCAGTTGCCCGCCGGTGCGGATGGCGGACTGGCGCCGATAGTGACGCCGCTGGCGGAAATGGTGATGTTCACGATCGAGTCCGAGGGGATGACGCCGCAGGAGAAGCGCTACCTGGTGGACTGGACCATCCGTCCCGCCTTGCGCGGCCTGCCTGGTGTCGCGGACATCAATGTGCTCGGCGGCTTCGTGCGGACCTTCGAGGTCGTGCCGTCGGCCGCAGCGATGGCCGCGCGTGGAATCACGACGGAACTGTTGGAGAACGCCGTCCGGTCCAACAACCGAAATGACGGCGCCGGGCGGATCCGAAACGGCGAGGAGGCGTTGCTCGTTCGGACGGAAGGCCGCATTCGGACGCTCGATGATATTCGCAATATCATCATCTCGACGCGCGCATCCTCGGTCGTCAGGGTCGGCGATGTGGCAGACGTTCGGTTCGGCTCGCTTCCCCGCAATGGCGTGGTGACCGCGAACGGCGATCAGGAGACCGTCTGGGGAATGGTTCTGGGCCTGCGCGGCGCCAATGCCCGGACCGTGGTGGACGGCGTCAAGGCGAAATTCGAGGAGCTCAAGCCGTTGCTCCCGGACGGGGCCCGCATCGAAATTTTCTATGACCGCAGCGAACTGATCGGCCAGGCGGTCTGGACGGTCCAGAAGGTGCTGCTGGAGGCGATTGCGCTCGTCGTGATCCTGCTGCTCGTATTTCTGGGTAATCTTCGTTCGGCACTGGTGGTTTCCGTCATTCTGCCGCTCGCCGTGCTGATCACCTTCGGCATCATGCGGCTGTTCGGCTGGTCCGCCAACATCATGTCGCTCGGCGGCCTCGCCATCGCCATCGGCCTTCTGGTGGACTGCGCCGTGGTGGTCGTCGAGAACGTCGAACATCGCCTTGCGCACGCGAAGAATCCCGACCTGAGGACGCGGCTCAAGCTGACGTTCGAGGCCACGCGGGAAGTCGCCTTGCCGCTGATTTCGGGCGTCGCCATCATCGTCATGGTCTTCACGCCGCTGTTGTCGCTGCAGGGACTTGAAGGGCGGCTGTTCAGCCCGGTGGCCTTGACCATTGCGTTCGCGCTTGGCGCGGCCTTGCTGCTGTCGCTGACGGTGGTCCCGACCCTGGCGACCTACCTGTTGCGTTCGGGCTCCGCAAAGGAGCCCTGGCTCGTTCGCAAGCTCCATGCATTTTATGATCCTGCGCTCGCCTATGTCATGCGCCGTCCGCTCGTCCTCGTGATCGGGCTTGCGCTGGGCATCGTGTCCGTCTTGGCCGTCTTTCCCCGGATCGGCGCCACCTTCATGCCCGTCATGGACGAGGGCACGCCGGTCGTGACCATCAGGAAGTTTCCCACGGTTTCCGTCGAAGAGGCCGCGCAGACCGATTTGCGAATTCAGCGGGCGCTGATGGCGGAAATCCCGGTGATCAAGGGCATCATGGCGCGGGCAGGCGCCGATGAGCTCGGTATCGATCCGGTCGGTTTGAACGAGACCGACATGTTCATGTCACTGCGACCGAAGTCCGAGTGGCCGAGCGCCGACACGCAGTGGTTCCTGGGCGAACTCAGGCGCGTGCTCGACTCGATCCCGGGCATTGCCTACGCGTTCACCCAGCCGATCGACATGCGCGTTCAGGAGATGATCATAGGCGCCCGGGGCGACGTGGTGGTGAAGGTGTTGGGAGACGATATAGGCACGCTCAACCGGCTCTCGCGCGACATCGCCGGAGTCATCCAGCAGATACCCGGCGCGGTCGACGTTTTCGCCCTTCGCAATGCCGGCATGCGCTATCTCACCGTCGCGGTGGACCGCGCCAAGGCCGGACGGTTTGGCTTGAACGCTGAACAGGTCCAGGAGGCGCTTCGCGTGTGGGTCGATGGGCGGGACCTCGGCATTGTCCTGGAGGGGCAGGTTCGCACGCCGCTGGTGGTTCGCGGTGAGGAACGGCAAAGGGCCTCGGCCTCGGATCTCGCGCGCGTGCCTATCGTGCTGCCGGGAGGCGGAACCGTGGAGCTGTCGCAGATCGCCGACGTTCGCGTCGAGGATGGTCCCATCCAGGTGATCCGGGAGGATGGGCAGCGCTTCGCGACCGTCCTGAGCAACGTGCGCGGACGCGACCTCGTCGGCTTCGTGGATGAAGCGAAGGCTGCCGTTGCCGGCAAGCTCGAGATTCCGCGCGGCTACACCTTGGTTTGGGGCGGCCAGTTCGAAAATCAGCAGCGTGCCTCGGCCCGGCTCGCGCTTGTAGTCCCGATTGCGCTCGCGATGATTTTCCTGCTGCTCTACCTCACGTTCAATTCGGTGCGCCAGGCGGTTCTGGTGTTCTGCAACGTGCCGTTTGCCACCATCGGCGGCGTGGTCGCTCTGTGGGCTTCGGGCGAATTCCTGTCCGTTCCTGCATCGGTCGGCTTCATCGCTCTGATTGGCATCGCCGTCCTCAACGGCGTCGTCCTGATTTCCTACATCAATGAAGTCGTAGCCCGGCGCGAACTGCCGTTCAGGGACTCGGTCATGGAAGGCGCCAGGCGCCGTCTCAGGCCGGTGATGCTCACGGCCTCGATTGCGGCGCTTGGCCTCGTGCCGTTCCTGTTTGCGACCGGGCCGGGTGCGGAGATCCAGCGGCCGCTCGCCATTGTCGTCATCGGCGGTCTCGTCACGGCGACCGCGCTCACGCTTCTCCTGCTGCCCGTGCTGTATGAGCGGTTCGGCCTGCCCGCGAGCGAACGCGCCCTTCTCGCGGATGTGCCGAGGCCGGAGCTGACTGTGCCTGAACATGCACCCTCGCCGGAGGCGGCCCGCCCGACATCGGCGCCGCGGGCTGTCAGCGAGGTTGCACCGTAAAGCGCTTGTGACACGCCCACCACGGCAATCACCCCTTGGGCTCTGCGAAAGCCATGCGAGTGGCCGTGCGCATCCCCGGAAGCCGATTCTTGCGTTGTCCGTGATGACTGCAAGGTGGCACAAGCCGGTCAAGCTCGAGCAGGTGACTT
Organism: Bradyrhizobium sp. CCH5-F6; assembly: GCF_001556045.1. Classification (GTDB taxonomy): domain Bacteria; phylum Pseudomonadota; class Alphaproteobacteria; order Rhizobiales; family Xanthobacteraceae; genus Bradyrhizobium. The sequence continues at coordinate 813 of NZ_LSIC01000059.1, read as the reverse complement.
CCGCTTTGCCCCGCGGAGCCGGCGTCTATGAGTACACATCCTGGTCCGGTTCACGAAACCTCACCGCGCGGCGGCGGATAGCGGCGCGCCAGCGCCGACAGCGACAGAGGCCGTTCGTCCTCCGGCAATTCCAGATAGGCCAGCACGAGCGGCCGCTTCCAATCGCCCACACCGAACTCCATCGCCGTCCATTTCTGCGGCTCGGGCCCTTCGAGCCCGCGGACCCAGACGAAATAGCGGGGCAGGTCGTCCGCATCGTGATCTGTCGTGTGTCTCCGGGCCATCGAAGTTGTCCGCTACGTCACATCGGTTGCCGCAGGATATAGGTATTGGCGCGGCGAAGTCGAACGCCTTGCGGCGGTTCGGGCCCGAGCTTAATGAAGGACGAGGCGTGCGCTCAGCTCGCGAACTATGCCCATGCGACGCCTTGCGCTCGCGGGCAACCGAGGTCAAGAAGCTCGTTCCACAGATTCTGCTTGACCGAAATTCGGAAATATCGTAGATCCGTGTCATCCTGGCCCAAGGATTAAGGGGCGTTTCGCGATCGTCACGATACGCGGGCCGGGTGGCGGTGGGCGCGGAGTGCATCGGCGCGCTGGGCGATCGTAGGGCGGGCTTGGCCCGTGAGCGGTTGCGCGGCGCGCACACGACCGGTGCGTTTCCAGCGTACGGCAAAAGCGTGTGGTCCTGACGCCCGGGGTCTGTGCGTCAAGGCTTGCGGCGATGTGGCGGCCCGACCGGGTCCGCGCATCGGTCATCCGCAAGGCGACGGGGGCAATAGTGCATCGCTCCCCGGGGAGAGCGCGCCATAAG
>NZ_LSIC01000058.1 GCF_001556045.1 Bradyrhizobium sp. CCH5-F6 | reverse complement strand
GTTTTCCCGCCTGTTCGATGGCCTTTCCGATCCGAAGCGCCTCGCGATCGAAACGCATGACGGCACCCGCATCAGCTATGGCGATCTGATCGCGCGGGCCGGGCAGATGGCGAACGTGCTCGTCGCGCGCGGCGTGAAGCCGGGCGACCGCGTCGCGGTGCAGGTGGAGAAATCCGTCGCCAACATCGTGCTGTATCTCGGCACGGTGCGGGCCGGCGCGGTCTATCTGCCGCTCAACACCGCCTATACGCTGAACGAGCTCGACTATTTCATCGGCGATGCCGAGCCGTCACTGGTGGTGTGCGATCCTTCCAAGGCCGAAGGCCTCGCCCCTATTGCCGCGAAGGTGAAGGCCAGGGTCGAGACGCTCGGGCCCGATGGCAAGGGCTCGCTGACGGAGGCCGCCGACAAGGCGAGCAACGAATTCGCAACGGTGGCGCGCGAAAACGACGATCTCGCCGCGATCCTCTACACCTCGGGCACCACCGGCCGCTCCAAGGGCGCGATGCTCACGCACGACAATCTGGCGTCGAACTCGCTGAGCCTCGTCGACTACTGGCGCTTCACCGACAAGGACGTGCTCATTCACGCGCTGCCGATCTACCACACGCACGGCCTGTTCGTGGCGACCAACGTGACGCTGTTCGCGCGCGCGTCGATGATCTTCCTGCCGAAGCTCGATCCGGACCTGATCATCAAGCTGATGGCGCGCGCCACCGTGCTGATGGGCGTGCCGACCTTCTACACGCGCCTCCTGCAGAATCCCGCGCTGTCGCACGAGACCACGAAACACATGCGACTGTTCATCTCGGGCTCGGCACCGCTGCTCGCCGACACCCATCGCGAATGGTCGGCGCGCACCGGACATGCCGTGCTCGAGCGCTACGGCATGACCGAAACCAACATGAACACGTCGAACCCATACGACGGCGAGCGCGTGCCCGGCGCGGTCGGCTTCCCGCTGCCCGGCGTGTCGGTGCGCGTCACCGATCCAGAGACGGGAAAAGAGCTGCCGCGCGAAGAGATCGGCATGATCGAGGTGAAGGGCCCGAACGTGTTCAAGGGCTATTGGCGCATGCCGGAGAAGACCAAGGCCGAATTCCGCCCTGATGGCTTCTTCATCACCGGCGACCTCGGCAAGATCGACACCAAGGGCTACGTCCACATCCTCGGCCGCGGCAAGGATCTCGTGATCTCCGGCGGCTTCAACGTCTACCCCAAGGAGATCGAGAGCGAGATCGATGCGATGCCCGGCGTGGTCGAATCCGCCGTGATCGGCGTGCCGCATGCCGATTTCGGCGAAGGCGTCACGGCGGTGCTGGTGCGTCAGCCCGGCGCGAGCATCAATGAAGCGGCCGTTCTGAAAGGGCTGGAAGGACGGCTCGCAAAGTTCAAGATGCCCAAGCGCGTCTTCGTCGTCGACGAGCTGCCGCGCAACACCATGGGCAAGGTGCAGAAGAACGTGCTGCGGGATACGTACAAGGATATTTACGCGAAGAAGTGAGGGCGCCGACTCGAGACAAACCCGCGCCGCATCTCGCCGTCATGCCCCGCCTAGTGCGCAATTGCGCACGGG
>NZ_LSIC01000057.1 GCF_001556045.1 Bradyrhizobium sp. CCH5-F6 | reverse complement strand
GTGCCCGTTGAAACTGCAGCCAAGCACTCTGTCCTCATCCTGAGGAGCCCGCCAAAGCGGGCGTCTCGAAGGATGGCCGCAGGGAAAAGCTCTCATATGCGATAGCCCTGCCGGCGAAGGGAATGAAACTCAGGTCCGTAAAGCGCCGCGGACACGCCCAAGCCAACCCGGGTGCATCTGATCGACGCGATGTGTCAGACTCCGCCGCAGGAAGTGCAACCGTCGTCGCACGTCCCAGCCGATGTCGCTGCGGGATGTCAGAGCCTCGCGGAAGCGTGCCATCCTCAGCGACTGCTGATCTGCCGCGATCTTGTCCCGATCGGAATAGAATTGCGAGATCTTCTCCAGGCCCATGCCTGGCGTCATGAGCCAGCGCGACGCGTATTCGGTGCAAAGACGGTCGACGTCCACCAGCAGACGGGCAACACCGGTGCCGGCGGCGGGACAGTTGGTCTGGAACGCATCGCCGATGAGCACGACGCCGGGCTGGAGATGTCCCTCGACGACGGTCAGATCCATCACCCAATTCTGGACCCGGTCGATCACACGAAAATCGCCAAGGTAGCTCCGTAACCCAGGCAGCAGACGCAAGACTGTCGCCTCCGGTTCGCGACGCAACTCGCGCATGATCGGATCCGTCGGATCGCGGAACATGAAGAGGTTGGCCCGCATGCCGGCACGGACGGGAAACAGGCTGAGGTAGTCGATTCCGTCCGCCGTGCGATCGCCGTAGCAGGTCAACGCCTCGAAATCGAACGGAGCGCCGTCCTGGCGAGCGATCGTGAAGCCGAACGAAACCGAATGGCGCTCGGCCAATACGCGCCGCCTGATGCCGAGCTTGTAGCCGAGGGCCCCCGCCATCCCCGTGGCCAGAACAACGAGGCGAGCCGTGACGCGTCGTCCGGAGGACAGTTCGAGATGCTGGACATCGTCGCTGCTGCTGATCGCGTTGACCTCGTCGACGATCAGGTTGGATGGATCGGGGATCTGGCGACGCGCCATGGCGACGAGATCGGTATAGGGAAATCCGTAGGCCTGGCCGACGCTGACATCGACCACTTTGCCCTCCCGGATATTGAGCACCCGATCATATCGGCAAGCGACATCCTCGAGCGCATTGAGAAAGCCCAGCTTGCGAAACAGGTCCAGCTGATGGCCGCCGATCTTCTCGACCCGGAATTCGTCCGGATAGATCGCGCGCTTGTCGATGAGAGCAACGCGATGCCCTGCCCGCGCCAGCACGGCCGCCGCAAGCGATCCCGCAAGGCCACCGCCGACGACGGCGATGTCGGAGACGATCGGTGCCGTCTCGCCCTCATCCGCTGGCTCGGTTCTATCCGTCGTCATGGCTCGAGCTCCCACGGTCAACCGCGGTTCCAGTGCAATTCTCCCGCCTGATGTCGCATCGCGGAGCCAAGTGCGATCCTTTACGAAGATTGAGGTTAATGAACGAGAGCGCCGGCGCGTTGCCGCCGTCCCGGCACGCGTCTTGCTCGGAATGCTCCGTAGATACCGGGTTCCGACATCCCGATCGCCGATCCCGCCTTCTTCAGTCGTGGATGCGGCGCTATGCCGTCAGTCGGTCGAGCTGGACTTTGCGCCAGCCGGGACAATGAGGACGACGATGTTCCAGAGTGAAGCAACCGATCCAGCCGCGATATCCCCCGCGCAACCGGCGAGATCCTGCAAGTCGTCCGTTAACACTCGCGCTGTTTCGGCATGCTAGGTGTCCGCGGTGCCCGAACATGCCTCTCCGGGGGAACGCAGCCCCCTGAACTTCCATGATTGAATCCATCCTCCAGTTCATGCGGCGCGATGTCACGCGCGGTGTTGCCGGGACCATCCTCCTCAAGGTTGGCAGCGGCGCATTCGCGTTCGCATTGTTCTCGCTGGCGGCACGAACGATGTCGCCCCATGGCTTCGGCATCTTTGCGACCTGGCTTTCAGTCGCCCAGATCGCAGCCGTCGTGGGACTGGTGGGCCAGGAATCCCTGTTGGTGCGGTTCCTGAACGAGTATCAGGTCGGCGACAGGCCGGACCTTACCAAGGGCCTTCTCCAGTCGAGCTTCAAGATCACCTCGGTCGCAATGCTGGTCGTGATCGCCGGGATCGCCATCGTGGCGGGCGCGAGAGGCGACTGGTGGCTGTTGATTCTTGCGGTGTCGGCCTACACGGCCGTCAATGCCGGCGTGATGCTCGGCAGCCAGATCGCCCGCTCGCTCGTCAGCATTCTCATGGGCGAGGGAAATCGTGAGCTCTTCTGGCGGGTCATCGTCGTGCTGTTCCTGCTCGCCATGCTGCTCGGCCACCGGCAACTCGATCCCGCCGAGTTGTTCGCCGTCATGACAATGGCGATGTCGGCGGGCCTCGTTGCGCAGATCGTATCGATCGCACGAGTGCTGCCGGACTTGCGCGGTACGCCGGCGCGCTTCGAAACGGCCCGCTGGCGATCGAGCGCCCTTCACTTCTGGCTCGCATCCATCCTTGAAGTCGCCAACCAGTATTTCGACGTCATTCTGGTCTACTGGATGCTGGATCCGACGACCGCGGGAATCTACTTCGCCGCCTCGCGCCTCGCCAACATCTTCGCCATGCTGTCCGCGGCGCTGTACACTTTCGGCGCGCGCCGGCTTCCTTCACTGTATTTCAGCAAGAACCACCAGGAGTTCGAGCGGACTTTGCGGTTGATGGCCGAAGTGACCGCACTTTGCGTCATCGCCGGCCTCGCCACGATCTGGATCGGCGGCCCATATCTGCTGAACCTGTTCGGACCTCATTTCACCGAGCAGCACTCGGTCTTGATCGTGCTCGCGATCGGAACCGCCATCCAGGCGGCGGGCGGCCCGTCTGCTGCGATCCTGCAACTGACCGGCCACGAACGAGTCTATGTTCCCGTCGTTGCCGCCAACGTCGCGCTACGCTTCGTGGGATTTCTCGTCCTCATTCCCTGGCTCGGCGTGCTCGGCGCCGCCATTTCGGCGACCGTGTCGCTCGCGCTCGCGACCATCGCCCTGAATGTCCTCTGCCGACGGCGGACCGGGGTGGACCCTTCAATTCTCGTGCTCCTGCGCTTTTCGGTGTTCAGGCGCGGCAACTATGCGGTGCGCGGCGCGGACTCGCGTGACTAGGTGCCATCACGCCGTCCGCCGCCACGCGCCGGCAGCGCGCAAGGCCGATGGTTAACACGCACGCTGCGCACCAGCCGAAAACCAGTCGAATTGCCGTGCGAACGACGCCGTGACCAGGCCACGCATTAACTCCGTTTGCTGCTAGCCAGTGTCCGCGGGGTACCCGCGTGATAGGTACGGAGTTAAGAAGGTGAAGATTTCGTTTCTTTGGCGGGTCGGGATCCGTGCTCCACTATCAGCCGAACAAGGACTTGGGCGAGACGAGCCCGACGGCAGCGGCGCGGCCCAACGGCGGCGGGCGGAAGCTGCACGTGCTCCTCGCACAAACCCAGGCCGAGAACGCCGGTGCGCAGGAAATCTCCCGGCTTCTCGGCGCCGGGCTGACCGCTCGCGGCTACCGGGTCACCAATCTGTTCTTCTTCCGCAAATCGGACTCTTTCGATGAGCCGCCCCATACGCTCTACTGCGCGTCGGGCCGGCCAGGGAATCCGGTGGCGCTGCTGCGGATGCTCTGGACGCTCGGCCGCCACATCCGGACCACCAGGCCCGACGCCGTCCTGACCTTCCAGCATTTCGGCAACGTCATCGGCGGCGGCGTGACGCGCCTCGTCAGCCGGGCACCGGTTGTCGCAAATCAGGTCTCATCCGCGCTGTCGATGAGCTGGCCAGTCCGCACCGCCGACGTCGTCATGGGCAGCCTCGGCTTCTTCGACCGCATCACGCTCAATTCGCAGGACATGGAGCGCGAGTATTCGCGTTATCCCGCGGCCTACCGTTCGCGCATGGTGCATGTCCCGCACGGCTTCGACGACAAGGCCCTTACTTTGTCGAAGGAAGCAGCACGACAGAAGTTCGAGCTGCCGCCGGATCGCGTCCTGCTCGGCTGCGCGGCGAGGCTGCATCCGCACAAGCGACTCGATCTGGCGATACGTCTGTTGCCGGATCGACCATCCTGGCACCTTGCGCTCGCCGGCCAGGGAGCCGACGAGACCCGGCTGAGGCTGCTGGCGAACGACTTGCACGTCTCGGACCGACTGCATTTGCTCGGGGAGATCCCTCCCAGCGGCATGGCGGACTTCCTCGCCTGTCTCGACGTGTTCGTATTTCCGACACAGGCTGAAACCTTCGGTCTGGCCGCGGTCGAGGCCGCGAACGCCGGTGTCCCCTCCGTCGTGACCGATCTTCCCGTCCTGCGCGAAGTATTGTCCTACGAAGGAAGACCAACCGCGCTGTTCGTCGACGCCTCCGATCATGCGAAGCTCTCCGCAGCCGTTTCCACGTTGCTGACGGACAAGCACCTGAGCGACGCACTGCGACAAAACGCCAAAGGCTTGAGAAAGCGCTATTCGGTAGATGCCATGGTGGAGCAATACATTCGAATTCTCGACCAGGTCGTTTGACCTGATACTTGGGACTAGATTGGCTCAGCATGATCATCGAGTTTCGTTGTGAACGGGAGTACGCGCGGCGCTGGATGAACCGCGAGACGCTGTCGATCGACGGGCGGGACGTTCCGGTTCAAATCGCATGGGTGCCGACCGCGGAGCCCCGGCCTGCGGGCCTCGATGCCCTGTTCGAGCTCGAACGCGTGGTGTTGCACAAGGGCAAAGCCAGCGGCGCCGACAGGCTGAAGATCGTTCCGGAAAGCACTAAGGTTCATACCGAGACGGCCGACGTGATCGTCGATTTCACGGGCGGCGCGCGGAATCCGAATTGTTCTCCCCGGCTGTATCTCAGGCCGCTGTTCAACGGAGTTGCGGGCGAGAATGCCGCACTCGCTGCTATTCTCGCCGGCGACCTGCCCGTGATCGACATCGTCAACGAGATCGACGGTTCAGTTCTCGACCGCGGCCATCCATCCGGAGAAATTGCCGCCGGCCTCAGCGGCGCGCTCGAAACGGTCATGGCGCGAACCCTGACCCTGGTGACGGCGATCCTGTCGGGAAGGCCGCGAATTGTGCCGCAGCTGGCCCGACCCGTTGGCAACGGCTCGCACCATGGACCCGTTGGCCATGTGGCTCGCGGCCTTGTCGCATCGATTGCCAGGGAGGTCTATCGCCTCTGCTGCTACGCTCCGCACTGGCATGTCGGATGGCGCTTCAATGACGGCGCGGGCGTCTGGCAGACCGGCGATCTATCGGGCCCAGGCTGGAACGTCCTGGGAGATCCTGGAAACCACTTCTACGCCGATCCCTTTCCCGTCACGTGGCAGGGACGAACGTTCGTCTTCTTCGAGGATCTCGATCACCGTTTCGGAAAAGGCATCATTTCGGCGATCGAGTTCAGTGACGCAGGTCCGGTCGGCGAGGTGATGCCGGTGCTGGAGGAGCCCTGGCACCTCTCCTATCCGTTTCTGATCGAAGACGATGGCGAGCTGTGGATGATCCCGGAGAGCTCGACCCGCGGGGACGTCGCTCTCTACAAATGCGTTCGCTTTCCGGACAAGTGGGAGCGCTACGCGACGCTCCTTTCCGGGCTCGAGCTGGCCGACGCCACGATCACCCGGCACAACGGCCTGTACTATCTATTTGGCGCCTGGCGCGACGGCACGGGCGGCTATTCGGATTCGCTGGCGATCTATTACGCCGATCACCTGATGGGGACCTGGTTGCCTCATGCCAGCAACCCGGTCCTGATCGACCGCGCAAGCGCGCGGCCGGCCGGGAATTTCGTCACTCTCAATGGCAAATTGTGGCGCCCGATCCAGAACTGCACGGACGGATACGGCGCCGCGCTGGCCCTGGCGGAAGTGGTCGAACTGTCGCCGACGGCGTTCAAGCAGATCGTGCGTCACTCTCTGAAGCCCGGACCGGCATGGCCCGGCAGGAAGCTGCATACATTGAACCGCTGCGGCCGGCTCGAGGTGATCGATGGCTCGCGCGTCCAGCCCAAGACGAGTGCCTTCACGAGCAGAATTCCATCGGCCGTGTTGCCGGCGCGAACCAGCACGAGCTCCGCTCTTTGATTTGCGTTTCGCTCGCAGATCCTCACGGCGACCGGAATTCTACGGCTTTCCACTCATTTCGCGGCGTCGATCCAGATACCGGGCGGTGACTGCTCGCGGATGTGGCTGACCAGGAAGTCGGAAAAGACCCTGATCTTGGCGGGCAGCCTGACGCGGTTTTGATAGGCGATGTTCATGGTGAGCAGCGGCAGCTCCCAGCCCATCAGGACGGGCTCCAGCCGGCCGGCCGCGATATCGCCCTGCACGATGTAGAGCGGCTGGATCAGGATGCCGAGCCCTGCGCGCGCTGCGCCACAGATGATCTGGCCGTCATTGCTGTCGAGCGTCGGCGCGATCCGCACCGTCTGCGTCGTGCTCCCCTGGCTCAGCCGTAATGAGTAGGGATCGTTGGCGAGATTGTAGATCAGCATGTTGTGGCGGCCGAGATCGGCGGGATGTTCCGGCCGGCCGTGCTTTTCCAGGTAGGAGGGAGCTGCTGCGAGCACGCGGTGCATCTGGCCGATGCGGCGGACGATGATGTTGGAATCCGGCTCCTGCTCGCGCGTACGGATCGCGACGTCGATCCCCGCCTCGATAAAGTCGGGATAACGGTTCGCGCTGATGATCTGCATGTTGAGGTTGGGATAGAGCGCGCGGAAGGCAGGCAGCATCGGCGCGAGATAGATCATCGCAAAGGATAGCGAGCTCGTCACGCGCAGCATGCCCTTCGGCGACAGCGCGCGGTCGGAGACCGCGTCCTCGGCCTCTGCAAGCTCGTTCAGCAGCGTGCTGCAACGTTGCAACAGCTCCTGCCCTGCTTCGGTCAGCCATTGCCGACGCGTGTTGCGCTCGATCAGGCGGACGGCAAGCCGCTCCTCCAGCGCACTGAGGTGACGGCTCGCGGCCGCATTCGACATGCGCAGGATCTCGGCAGCTTTGGAGAGACTGCCGAGTTCAGCGGTTTTGGAGAAGACCTCGAGTTGGAGCAGCCGGTCCATTTTTGCTGAAAGTGGAAAAGAGACTTGCAAATTTTGACCTTTATTTCCGATTTCTGCAAGGCAAAATGGCGTCAATAAGCAAGTTGCAGGCGAGGAAATCAGGAAATGTCGGGCCCGATCAGGCACATCGTGATGTGGCGGCTGCGCGGAGAGACGCTCGCGGAGCGCACCGCTGCCCGCATCAAGGTCAAGACCCTGTTCGAGGGTCTGCGCGGCCGGATCGACGGCCTCACCCATATTGAGGTCGGCCTCGACGTCAGCGATGTCGACTATGCCTGCGACGTCGTACTGTTCTCCGAATTCACCGACCAGGCCGCGCTCGCCGCCTACGCCAACCACCCGGAACATCTGCGCGTGCGCGAGGCGCTGGGCGACTTGCGCATCGGCCGCTTCCAGGTCGATTATCCCATCAAAGAGACCGGCGCATGATCGGCTCGTTCACCTTCGAAAACCTCCCCTGCCGCGTCGTGTTCGGCAGCGGAACGCTGATTAGCGCGAAAGCCGAGATCGAGCGGCTGGGCGGCAAGCGCGCGCTGGTGCTGACGACGCCGCAGCAGGAGGCGCAAGGAAGAACTCTCGGCGCGGCGCTTGGCCCGCTCTATGCCGACATCTTTCCGGGCGCGACCATGCACACACCGGTCGAGGTGACGGAACGCGCACTCGCGGCGCTGAAGGCGTGCGGGGCCGACTGCGTCGTCTCGCTCGGCGGCGGTTCGACCACGGGCCTCGGCAAGGCGCTGGCCTTGCGCACCGGAATCAACCAGCTCTGCATCCCCACCACCTATGCCGGCTCGGAGATGACGCCGATCGTCGGCCAGACCGAGAACGGCCTGAAGACGACGGTGCGTGATGCCGCAGTGCTGCCGGAGACGGTGATCTATGATGTCGATCTCACCTTGACGCTGCCGGCGACTCTGGCCGCAACTTCCGGAATCAACGCGATCGCGCATGCAGTGGAAGCGCTTTACGCACGTGACGCCAATCCCGTGACGTCGCTGATGGCGGAGGAAGGCATTCGTGCGCTCGCACGCGCCCTTCCCGCGATCGCCGTCAAGGCGAACGACCGCGAGGCGCGCACCGAGGCGCTCTATGGCGCCTGGCTGTGCGGCGTCTGCCTCGGCACCGTCGGCATGGCGCTGCATCACAAGCTCTGCCACACGCTGGGCGGCACTTTCGACCTGCCGCACGCCGAGACCCACACCATCGTGCTGCCGCATGCGCTGGCCTACAACGCACCGGCCGTGCCCGATGCGATGGCGCGCATCTCGCGCGCAATCGGCGCTGCCGATGCATCGCAGGGGCTTTTCGAGCTTGCGAAGCGGCTGGGAGCAAAGCTTGCACTCCGCGACATCGGCATGCCCGAGAGCGGAATCGACAAGGCGGCCGATCTCGCCGTCACTAACGCCTACTGGAATCCGCGTCCGCTCGAACGGAGCGCCATTCGCGATCTGATCGCACGCGCCTGGGCCGGCGAGCCGCCGGCCGCCTTCAAAGCGGCGGCTTAGATCGATGCGGCGCACGCTGATCAGATCCGCGACCGTCATCAGCATGGATGACAGGATCGGCGACCTTTCGAGCGGCGATGTGCTGGTCGAAGGCAACCGGATCGTCGACGTGCGCCCCTCGATCGACCTCGGCAGCGGTGCCGCCGAGACCGAAATCGTCGACGGCGCCGGGCGCATCGTGATCCCCGGCCTCATCAACGCGCATATGCACTCCTGGCAGACGGGCTTGCGAGGTTACGCCGCAAACTGGACCCTGCTCGAATATTTCCGCCGCATGCATGCCGGGCTCGCGACCGTGTTCCGGCCCGAGGACATCCACATTGCGACGCTGGTCGGCGCGCTGAACCAGATCAATTGCGGCACGACCACCCTCGTTGACTGGTGCCACAACAACCCGACGCCTGATCATACCGATGCTGCCGTGCGCGGCCTGTTCGAGAGCGGCATTCGCGCCGCCTTCTTCCACGGCTCGCCGAAACCCGAGCCGAAGCCCGGCGAGCCGCATTTCTCGGAAGTGCCGCATCCACGCCGCGAGGTCGAGCGGTTGCTGACAGGCCCCCTCGCCGACCGCAATGGTCTCGTCACGCTGGGGCTTGCTATCCTGGGACCGCACTATTCGACCCTCGACGTCGCCATGCACGATTTCCGCCTTGCGCGTGAGCTCAACCTGATCGCATCGATGCATCAGGGCGGCGGCCCGGCCAAGACACCCGGCGGCTGGGAGAAGCTGATCGAGGCCGGGCTCGTCGGTCCGGGCGTGAACATCGTCCATGGCAACGATCTGCCCGACGATCTCCTCGACCGAATGGTCGATCTCGGCGTGTCGTTCTCGATCACGCCCGAGAATGAGATGATCCAGGGTCACGGCTTTCCCATTACAGGACGCCTCCTGAAACGCGGCGTTCGGCCGACGATCGGCATTGATCTGGAATCCGTGCTGGCCGGCGATCTTCTCTCCGCCGCCCGCGTCGCGCTCTCCATGCAGCGGTCGCTCGACAATGCGGAGTCGCGCAAGACCAGCGGGACCATCCCGGTGACCACTACCATTCCCGTCCGCGAAGCGCTGCGTTGGATCACGACGGAAGGCGCGCGCATGCTCGGTCGCGAGCACCAGATCGGCTCGCTGACGCCGGGCAAGCTCGCCGATCTCGTCATCATCAACGCCTCCGATCTCAATCTCGTCCCGGTGCACGATCCCGTCGCCACCGTCGTGATGCAGACGGGCCTTGCCAATATCGAGGCCTCGATGATCGGCGGCACCTGGAAGAAGCGTAACGGCCGGTTGCTGGCCGAGGGGCTGGAGACGAAGATGGAATTGCTGGCGCAATCCGGCCGGCGGCTGGTGCAGGACATCGAGCGACAAGGACGCGCCGCCTGACGGCGCCAACGGACAAGGACGATGACAGACACTTCGAAGAACGTCGCTTTCATCGGGATCGGCAAGATGGGCCTGCCGATGTCGGTGCTCGTCGCCAAGGCTGGCTTTGCCGTCACCGCGTTCGACCAAAGTGCGGCGCGGATCGATGAGGCACGCGCGCAAGGCATCGCGATTGCCGCATCGCCGGCCGAGGCCGTGAGCCGCAAGGCCGCGGTCGTCACGTCTTTGCCAGATGACGCTGCCCTGCGCGGTGCGCTGCTCGGCCCTAACGGCCTGATCGCCGCGATGACGCCAAAAGCTGTTCTCATCGAAACCAGCACCGTGAGCGTCGAAGCCTCCACCGAGGTCGCAGCCGCCGCGCAGGCACGCGGGATCGCCTATCTTCGCTCGCCGGTCTCCGGCAACGCCAGCATCGTGCACACGGGCGCGCTGACCTGTTTCGTGTCGGGACCGAAGGACGCCTTCGAAAGCGCAAAGCCGCTGTTCGTCGCCTTCACCCGTGCCCAGACCTATCTAGGCCCGGCCGAGGAAGCGCGCTACGCCAAGCTCTCCGTCAATCTCATGATCGCCGTGTCGGCGGCGATGATGGCCGAGAGCCTGGCGCTGGCCCGCAAGGGCGGCATCGCCTGGCAGGACATCCTAAAGGTGCTCGACGACAGCGCGGTCGCCTCGCCGATGGTGAAGTACAAGACCGCGCCGCTACGGGCCCGCGATTTCGAGTCCACCTTCTCCTGCAAGCAGATGGCCAAGGATCTCGATCTCATCCTCGGTGCCGGCCATGCCGTCGGCGTGCCGCTTCAGCTCGCGGCGCAGGTGCGCGAAACCTACGGCTCGCTGGTCGCGCAGGGCGACGGCGACACCGACTTCATCGCGACCGTCAAGCATCTGGAACGGCTGTCCGGCCTCGGCGAGCCGAAGCTGTGACCAACGGAGGCACGCATGCGTAACTTCGACGAGAACACGATCACCGACGCGGTGCTGGAGCGGATCTCAGGGGCGACCGATCCGCGCGTCAAGCAAATCAGCGAGGCCTTGGTGCGTCACCTTCATGCCTTCGTCCGCGAGGTGCGACCGACCCAGAAGGAATGGGAGTACGGCATCGATTTCCTGACCCGCACCGGGCACATGTGCAGCGACAAGCGCCAGGAGTTCATCCTTCTGTCGGACACGCTCGGCGTCTCCATGCTGGTCGATGCGATCAACCACCCGGTGCCGGAAGGCGCGACCGAGACCACGGTGCTCGGCCCGTTCTTCGTCCAGGCCGCGCCGGAGAAGGACAGCGGCGCTGACATCTCCGGGCCGATGCAAGGCGATCCGATGCTGGTCACCGGCTCGGTCTCGACCGTGGACGGCAAGCCGCTGGCGGGCGCCATCGTCGACGTCTGGCACTCCGACAACGACGGCTACTACGACGTGCAGCAGCTCGACGCCATCGGCGACCTCGCGATGCGCGCCCGCTTCCACACCGATGCCAACGGCCGCTTTCATTTCTGGTCGATCAAACCCGCCGCCTACCCCATTCCGCATGATGGCCCGGTCGGCGAAATGCTGGAGGTGCAGGGGCGTCATCCCTGGCGCCCGGCGCACGTGCACTTCATGATCTCAGCACCCGGATTCGAGCAGCTGGTGACGCACGTGTTTGTTGCGGGCGACCAATATCTCGACAGTGACGTGGTGTTCGGGGTCAAGGACAGCCTGATCCGCGAGTTCGTCAAGCATCCCGCTGGCCGTGCGCCCGATGGTCGCATGGTGCACAGCGAGTATTTTCATCTCAACTACGATTTCGGCCTGAAGCAGCTCGCGAGCAGCGCGAGAGCGGCTTAAACTCAAGCGGCGGCGGACCGGCAAGAGTCCGACAGGGAGCAGACGGGAGCTGAGGATGGGACCGCGGGTCAGCACGAGCATATTGGCCGAGCGCCTCACCGGCATGATCGGCTCGCGCGCAAGCGTCGCGCGCGGCGTGCTCGATCAGCATGGGCAGAGCGAATCTCATTATCGGAGCCTGCCGCCGGACATCGTCGTCTTCCCCGAGACGACGCAGGAGGTTGTGGACATCGTCAAGCTCTGCGCCGGCGCGGGCATGCCGATCGTTCCGTTCGGCGCCGGCACCTCGCTCGAAGGCAATGCGGCGGCGGTCGCGGGCGGCGTCTGCTTCGACTTTGTGCGCATGAACAAGGTGCTGGCAGTGCACGACAGCGACATGGATGTCGTGGTGCAGCCCGGAATCACGCGCAAGCAGCTCAATGCAGAGCTGCGCAACACAGGCCTCTTCTTTCCGATCGATCCCGGTGCCGATGCTTCGATCGGGGGCATGACCTCGACGCGCGCGTCGGGCACCATGGCAGTACGCTACGGCACCATGAAGGACAACGTCATGGCGCTCGAGGTGGTGCTGGCCGACGGCCGCGTCATCCGCACCGCCAAGCGCGCCCGCAAGTCGGCCGCCGGCTACGATCTGACGCGCATATTCGTCGGCGCGGAAGGCACGCTCGGAATCATTACCGAGATCACGCTGAAGGTCCACCCCGTGCCGCAGGCGATCTCGGCCGCAGTCTGTAGCTTCGACACCTTGCACGACGCCGTCGACACCGCCATCTCCGTCATCCAGTCGGCAATCCCCGTCGCGCGCATCGAGCTCCTCGACGACGTCATGATGCGCGGCATCAACGCCTACGCCAAGCTCGGCTATCGCGAGACGCCAACCCTGTTCTTCGAATTCCATGGCTCCGAGTCCTCCGTCGCCGAGCAGGCTGAGGCCGCGCAGGCGATCGCGGCAGACAATGGCGGCCATGGCTTTGCGTGGGCCAAGGCGCCGGAAGACCGCAGCCGGCTGTGGCATGCCCGCGACAACACGCTCTATGCTGGCCTTGGCCTGCGGCCCGGCGCACGCGCGGTGATCACCGATGTCTGCGTGCCGATCTCGCGTCTCGCGGAATGCCTGACCGAAACGCGGCGCGACGCGGACGAGCACGGCTTCACCGCACCGATCGTCGGCCATGTCGGCGACGGCAATTTCCACATGCTGATCCTGATCGATCCGGCAAAGCCCGAGGAGACCGAAGGGGCCAAGGCGCTGCAGGCCCGCATGGTCGCCCGCGCCATCGCGATGGACGGCACCTGCACGGGCGAGCACGGCATCGGTCTCGGCAAGATCGACTACCTCGCTGACGAGCTCGGCGAAGCTGTCGACGTGATGCGGTCGATCAAGTCCGCGCTAGATCCGAATGGTCTCATGAACCCCGGAAAGATCTTTGCGAGCGGAGCCAAGGCATGAGCGACGCGCTTCCGATAGAAGTCACCTCACCCACGCCGCTGCTGGAGCTGCGCGGCATCAGCAAGGAATTTCCCGGCGTCAAGGCGCTGGACGACGTGTCTTTTGCCGTCCACCCGGGTGAAGTGCACATGCTGCTGGGCGAGAACGGAGCCGGCAAGTCGAGCCTGATGAAGGTTCTGTGCGGCGCCTACCGCGCGGATGCCGGCGAGTTCTACTACAAGGGCGAGAAGGTCGCGATCTCGTCGGCCGCCGATGCGCAGAAGCTCGGGATCGCCGTAATTTTCCAGGAATTTTCGCTGGTCCCCCATCTCGACATCGCGCAAAACATCTTTCTCGGCCGCGAGCCGAAGGGCCGCATCCCGGGCACCATCGACCGCCGCCGGATCCTGGCTGACGCCAGACGCGTGCTCGGCACGATCGGCTTCGACATCGATCCCTCCACCACCGTCGACAAGCTCGGCGTGGCGCAGCAGCAGATGGTCGAGATCGCGAAGGCGATCAGCCAGAACGCTCGCATCCTCGTCATGGACGAGCCGACGGCGGCGCTGTCGGACCGCGAGACCGAACTGCTGTTCGCGCTGATCGCGCGGCTGAAGGCCGATGGGGTCTCGATCGTCTACATCTCCCACCGCATGGCCGAGGTGTTCGCGCTCGGCGATCGCATCACGGTGCTGCGCGACGGCCGCCGCATCGACGGTGTCCGGCCCTCCGACGTCACGCCGGACCAGCTGGTGCGCATGATGGTCGGCCGCAACGTCGACATGACCTATCCGCGCAACTTTGCCGAGAAGCCCGGGGAGCTGCTGCTCGAGGTCAGGGGCCTCGCCGCGTCGACGGGAATCGCAGACATCAACATCGAGGTGCGCCGGGGCGAGATCGTCGGCCTTTGCGGCCTCGTCGGCTCCGGCCGCAGCGAGGTCGCGCGCGCCATTTTCGGCGCCGACCCCGTCACTTCAGGACAGATCATCTTCGATGGCAAGACCATCTCCGGCGAACCGGACCTCGCCGCCCGCCGCGGTATTGCGCTGATCCCGGAGAGCCGCAAGAGCGAGGGCCTCGCACTGCTGCGCTCGGTGAGCGACAATCTCGTGGTGTCAGCGTTGCGAAAGCTATTCCCGAGCGGCCTGTTCGACCAGCGCCGTGCACAGCGCACATCCGACGGCCTGATCCGGCAACTGCGCATTGCAACGCCGAGCGCACGCCAGACCGTCGGCCTGCTTTCGGGTGGGAACCAGCAGAAGGTCGTGATCGGCAAATGGCTCGCGGCCGGCTCAAAGCTCTTCATCTTCGACGAGCCGACGCGGGGCATCGACATCGGCGCCAAATCGGAGATCTTCGCTCTGATCGATCGGCTGGTGGCCGAAGGCGCTGCCGCCCTGATGATCTCCTCCGAACAGGTCGAGATCTGCCATGTCTGCGACCGCGCCTATGTCATGCGCGAGGGGCGCATTGCCGGACACCTGACACGCAACGAATTGACCGAGGAGAACATCGTGCGACTGGGGATGCATCATGCGTGAAGCCGCGGTTGTTTCACAACCCAACCCGCTGCAGCGCATTCCCGGCGTTGCCATGGTCCTGGTGCTGCTGATCGCGCTGTTCAGCGTCATCGCGCCCGGCTTCCTGTCGGTCGCCAACCTCTCCAACGTACTGGTGCAGTCGACCATCCTGACCATGCTTGCGCTGCCGATGACGCTGATCATCATGACGGAGGGACTGGACCTCTCGATGGGCGCCGTGCTGACGCTGACCTCGCTCTGCGTCGCAATCGTGTCGCTCGCGACCAACTCGATGTTGCTGGGCTTGGGTGTCGGCCTGCTGGTCGGCACGGCCTTCGGCGTCGCCAACGGCTGGCTGGTCGCGATCCTGGGCATTCCGCCCTTCGTCGCAACGCTGGGGACGCTCGGCATGGCGCAGGGCCTGTCGCTGATCGTCAGCGACGGCCAGAGCGTGGTCGGCATTCCCCACAGCGTGCGCGACATCTATTCGGCGACGCTTCTCGGAGTTCCCGTTCCGATCGTGATGGCGCTCGTGACCTACGCGGTCTTCCACGTGCTGCTCTATCATACAAGGTTCGGCACCTACATCTTCGCGCTCGGCGGCAACCGCGAGGCGCTGCGCTATGCGGGTCTCTCGCCGAACCGGCTCCTGATCGCGGTGTACGCGATCGGAGGTGCCATGGCCGGAATCGCGGGCCTGCTGATGACCGCGCGGATGAATTCCGGCCACCCGACCGCCGGGCTCGGCCTCGAATTCGATGCCATCGCCGCAGTCGCCGTCGGTGGCACCTCGTTCGAGCGCGGCAATGGCTGGCTGCTCGGCACGCTCCTCGGCGTCCTCTCAGTCGGTGTGTTGCGCAACGGGCTGAACCTGATCTCGCTGCCATCCTCGGTGCAGGTCGCAAGTGTCGGTGTGCTCGTCATCGTTGCCCTGTTCCTCGACGGCCTCAGGAGCCGCGCATGACCGACATCACCAAGGACGCCATCGCGCCGCCCCGCTCGTTCCTGTCACAGGAGGCGATCCAGCTGTTCTACCGTCTCCTCGCGGCGCTCCTGATCTGCGCGGTGCTGGCCGTGCTCAGCGACTCCTTCCTGAGCCTCGGCAATATCCTCAATGTGCTGAGGCAGGCGAGCCTGACCTTCTTCATCGCCTCCGGCCTGACGCTGGTGGTGCTGACTGCCGGCCTGGATCTGTCGGTCGGCGCCAATGTCGCGTTGTCCGCCTGCATTGCCGGCACCGTGATCCACACGACCGGCTCACCCGCCCTCGGCATCCTCACCGGGCTCGCCTGCGGCGGCATCGTCGGCCTTCTCAACGGCATCATGGTCACAGCGCTCCGCATCCCCTCCTTCATCGCCACCTACGGCATGCTCTGGGTGCTGAACGGCCTCACCTACTGGTACATGGCGGGCGAGACCCTGCACGGCTTCCCGGCCGGCTTCCGCCAGATCGGCAGCGGCTATCTGTTCGGCCTGCCGATCCCGGTCTATCTGCTGCTGGTGTTCCTCGGCATCGGGACGTTCTTTGCACAGCGCACGATCTGGGGTCAGGAAATCTATGCGATCGGCGCCAATCCGGTGGCGGCGCGGCTCTCAGGCATTCCGGTCGCGCGGCGCCTGCTGCTGGTCTATGCCGTCTCCGGCACCATGGCGGGGCTCGCCTCGATCATCTTCCTGTCGCGGCTCAATTCGGCCGAGGCGGATATCGGCGAAAGCCTGACCTTGCCGGCGATCGCGGCCGTGCTGATTGGCGGCACCTCGCTGTTCGGCGGGGTCGGTACCGTGTTCGGCACCTTCATCGGCGCGCTGATCCTGACCTTGGTGCTGAACGGCATGAACCTGCTCTCGGTCAGCGCCAACTGGCAGCCGCTCGTCACCGGCGTCATCGTCATTCTCGCGGTCTGGCTCGACATGAAGACGCGCCGCCGCACGCAATGAGTTCCTAGAGTTCCAACAAGCAAAACGAGGGATGGAGGCAACATGAAACGGAAACTGGGCTATTTGACGCTGCCGCTGCTGATGGCCGCTGCGTTCACCACGCAAGCACGCGCGGATGGCGAGACCATCGCCGTCTTCACCAAGAACCAGACCAATCCGTTCTTCCAGACGGTGCGGGTCGGCGCCGACAACATGGCGAAGACGCTGAACGCGAAGACGCTTCAGTACATCCCGACCAAGCCGGACTCGATCCCCGAGCAACTCAGCCAGATCGAGGACGTCGTGGTGAAGAAGCCGAGCGCGATCGTCTTCACGCCGGTCGACTACAAGGCGATGGTGCCCGGCGTCGAGAAGATCAACGAGGCCAAGATTCCGGTCGTCAACATCACCGACCGCTCAGCCGGGGGCAAGTTCCTGTCCTTCGTCGGCGCCGACGATTACAGCCTTGGGCTGGAGACCGCGCGCTTCCTGCTGAAGACGCTGGGTGGCAAGGGCAACATCGTCATCATCGAGGGCGTCAAGGGCTCGCTGACCAATGTCGACCGCGTCCGCGGCTTCAACGACGCGCTGAAGGAGAATCCGGGCGCGAAGCTGCTGGCCTCGCAGCCCGGCAATTACCAGCGGCTCCAGGCGCTCCAGGTGATGGAGAACCTGATGCAGTCGAACTCGCAGATCGACGGCGTGCTCGCCGCCAACGACGCCATGGCGGTCGGTGCGATCGAGGCGCTCGACGGCGCCAACCGCAAGGCCCAGGTGATCGGCATCAACGGCACCAAGGAGGCGATCGACGCGATCAAATCCGGCAAGCTGCTGGCGAGCGGCGACTACAACGGCTTTGCGCAGGGCTGCCTCGGCACGATGATGGCGATCCGGTCCTTGCGCAACCAGCCGGTCATCGCCGAGATCGTGCTGAAACCGACCGTCATCACCAAGGACAACTACCAGCCGTTCGACGTGCCGCTGGAGCAGCGCACTTGCCCGACCTTCGAAGAGGCGGGCAAGCTCGCCGGCAAATGAACGTATGCACGACAACGACGGACGGCCGCTCCCGCGGCCGTCCCAAGAACCCAAGCAAGAAACGGAGCCCACAATGCTGTTCGCCATCCACGCCCTCGACCGCGACGGCGCGCTGCCGACCCGGCTCGCCAATTACGACGCCCACAAGGCTTTCCTGAGTGACACCTCGCGCTTCGGCGTCAAGATCGTGATGTCCGGGCCGCTGGTCTCCGACGATGGCCAGACGATGATCGGCAGCCTGTTCCTGATCGAGGCACCGGGCCGTGCCGAGGTCGAAGCCTTCAACCGCGCCGATCCCTTTGCCGCGGCGGGCATCTGGGAAAAGGTGACCATCACGGGCTTCCTGCGCCGACAGGGTTGAGGCGCGGCCACATCAACACAGGGGCATAACGCCACCATTCCTCGATCGTCGTTTCCCTCTCGGACCTGTCGCCAGCAGGGCTGGCGCAAGGGCTATTCGGCCGCCGCCGGTACGCCCTCTTCCAGGTGACAGGCCACCCACTGCTCGGCTCCGGCCGAGCGCAGCGTCGGCTCCTCGGTCCGGCAGCGATCGAACACGAAGGGGCAGCGGGTGTGGAAGCGGCATCCGTTGGGCGGGTTGATCGGGCTCGGCACGTCGCCCTTGAGGATGATCGGATTGCGCTGGGCGCCGGGCTCGGGCAGCGGCACCGCGGAGAGAAGCGCCTTCGTGTAGGGATGCCTTGGCGCGGCAAAGATCTCCCGGCGTGGCGCCACTTCGACGATCTTGCCGAGATACATGACCGCGACGCGATGGGTCATGTGCTCGACGATCGCGAGATCGTGGCTGATGAACAAGAGCGCGAGGCCGAACTCGTGCTGGAGATCCTGGAGCAGGTTGACGATCTGCGCCTTGACCGAGACGTCGAGCGCCGAGACAGCCTCGTCGCACACGATCAGCTCGGGTTCGGCCGCGAGTGCGCGCGCGATTCCGATACGCTGGCGCTGGCCGCCGGAGAATTCGTGGGGCCTGCGGTTCAACGCCTCGCGCGGCAGACGCACCGTGTCCATCAGTGCCGTGACGCGAACCTCGAGATCCTCCGCGGATTTGGCGAGGCCGAAATTGCGGATCGGCTCGGCGAGAATGTCGCGCACGCGCATGCGCGGATTGAGGCTCGAGAACGGATCCTGGAACACCACCTGGACGCGCCGGCGCATCTGGCGCATCGTGCCCGGGGCGGCGTCGTCGATCCGCTGGCCATCGAGGATGACCTGGCCCGAGGTGATCTCGAACAGCCGCAAAATGGCCCGGCCGACCGTCGACTTGCCGCAGCCTGACTCCCCGACCAGCGACAGCGTCTCGCCGCGCGCGATCTCGAAGGAGACGCCGTCCACTGCATAGACGAATTCCGACTTGCGGCCGAACAGGCCGCTCTTGACCGGAAAGTGCTTCTTGAGGTCGTTGACCTGGAGCAGCGGAGGGCTCATGCCGCGACGGCTCCCTTGGAAGCATAATGGCAAGCGGCAACGTGGCGCGGTCCCTTCTCTTCGAGCCCCGGCGCATATTGCCGGCAGAGATCGGTCGCGAGCGCACAGCGGCCCGCGAAGACGCAGCCGACAATGGGCTTTCGGAGATCAGGCACCTGCCCGGGAATCTCGGCCAGTCGCCTTGCCGTGCCCGTCAGCGACGAGCCAAGCCGCGGCACTGCGCCCAGCAAACCTTGGGTATAGGGATGGCGTGGCGAACGGAACAGTTCGGCCACCGGTGCCTCCTCGACCTTGCTGCCTGCATACATCACCATGACTCGCTCGGCGATCTCGGCGACGACGCCGAGATCGTGGGTGATCAGGATGATGGCGGCGCCGACCCGCCGCTTCAGGTCAAGCATCAGCTTCAGGATCTGCGCCTGGATCGTGACGTCGAGCGCGGTCGTCGGCTCGTCCGCAATGAGAAGCTTCGGATTGCACGCCAGCGCAACCGCGATCATCACGCGCTGGCGCATGCCGCCGGAGAGCTGGTGCGGATATTCGCGCACACGGCGCTTCGGCTCGGGAATGCCGACCAGCGTCAGCATCTCGACCGCGTGCGCCTCCGCCGCCTGCTTGTCGAGGCCCTGATGGATCATCAAGGTCTCGCGGATCTGGCGGCCGACGGTGAGCACCGGATTGAGGCTCGTCATCGGCTCCTGGAAGATCATCGAGATGTCGTTGCCGCGGATCGCGCGCATCTCGCGATCGGAGAGCTGCAGCAGGTCCCTGCCCGCAAAGCGGATCGCGCCGGCGATCCTGCCCGGCGGCTCCGGAATCAGCCGCATCAGCGACATCGAGGTCACCGATTTGCCGCAGCCGGACTCGCCGACGATGGCCAGCGTCTCGCCCTCGTCAACGTGAAAGGACACGCCGTTGACCGCGCGGTTGATGCCGCCGGGGGTGCGGAAATGGGTCTGGAGGTTCTCGACTTCGAGCAAAGCCATCGCGATCAGCCTCGATCCATCAGAGGCAACATCACAGACTCTTGGCCATGCGCGGATCGAGCGCATCGCGAAGGCCGTCGCCGAGCAAATTCACGGCGAGAACGGTGACGGACAGGAACGCCGCCGGGAAGAACACGATGTAGGGCTTCACCTGCCACAGCGCGCGGCCCTCGGCCATGATGTTGCCCCAAGACGGAATGGTCGGCGGCGTGCCGGCACCGATGAAGGACAGGATCGCCTCGGTGATCATGGCGCTGGCGCAGATGTAGGTCGCCTGCACCAGCATCGGCGCCAGCGTGTTGGGCAGGATGTGGCGCAGGATGATCATCGGCGTGCGCGTGCCGCAGGCCACGGCCGCGTCCACATAGGGCTGCTCGCGCAGCGACAGCACGACGCTGCGGACGAGGCGCGAGACGCGCGGGATCTCGGCGATGGTGATGGCCAGGATGACGTTGCCGACGCTGCCGCGCGTCAGCGCCATCAGCGCGATCGCGAGCAGGATCGGCGGAATGGACATCAAGCCGTCCATGAACCGCATCAGGATGCCGTCGGCCCAGCGGATGAAGCCGGATATCATGCCGATGGCGAGGCCGACTGCCGACGCGAAGATCGCGACCGACAGGCCGACCGTCAGCGAGACGCGCGCGCCAAACAGCACGCGGGAATAGATGTCCCGGCCGAGCACGTCGGTGCCGAACCAGAAATCGGCCGACGGCGCCCGCGTGCGTTTGGCGGGCGCAAGCGCGGTCGGGTCGACCGTGCCGAGATAAGGCGCAAAAACTGCGACCAGGACGAGGGTCAGCAGCAGCGCGCCGCCGATGGCGACCGTCGGATGGCCGCGCAAGAGGCCGAGGAAGCCGCGCCGGATCGTGACCGGCCGCAATATCTCGGGCAGTTGCGGCGCGACGACGAAGCCGGCCGGCAGCGATTGCGGATTGACGGTGGTGTCGGTCAATAGCGGATCCTCGGGTCAACGAGCGTATAGACGACGTCGATCATCAGATTGACGAGAACGTAGACGAAGCTGAACAGCAGCACGATGCCCTGGATCACCGGATAGTCACGGCGCAGGATCGCGTCGATCGTGAGGCGGCCGAGGCCGGGGATCGCGAACACGCTCTCGGTCACGACCGCGCCGCCGATCAGGAGCGCGATGCCGATGCCGATCACGGTCACGATCGGTACCGCCGCGTTCTTCAGCGCGTGGATGAACAGGATGCCGCCCTGCCCGAGGCCCTTGGCCTTGGCGGTGCGGATATAGTCCTGTTGCAGCACTTCGAGCATGGCGGCCCGCGTGATGCGCGCGACCAGCGCGATGTAGACGCAACCGAGGGCGATCGCCGGCAGGATCAGGTTCTCGAGCCACGGCCAGAAGCCCTGCGCGAGCGGCGTATAGCCCTGCACGGGGAGCCATTCCAGCTCGAGCGCGAAGATGTAGGCGAGCATGTAGCCGACGACGAAGACGGGCAGCGAGAATCCGAACACGGCAAAGCCCATGATGACGCGGTCGATCAGGCTGCCGGCCTTCCACGCCGCCACCACGCCGAGCGGCACCGCAATCACGATCGTGAGCAGCAGCGTCACGATCATCAGCGACAGCGTCGGACCGAGACGCTGCCCGATCATCGCCGAGACCGGCAGATTGGTGAAGATCGAGGTGCCGAGATCGCCGTGCAGGATGCGCCAGACCCAGCTTCCGAACTGGACCAGGAACGGACGGTTGAGGCCGAGGCTCTGCCGGATGCGCTCCACATCCTCCGGGCTCGCCTGATCGCCCGCGATCACCACGGCCGGATCGCCCGGCGCGATGTAGAGCAGGCTGAACACGAACAGCGCGACGATCGCCATGACTGGCAAGGTCGCGACGATGCGACGGAGGATGTAGGAGAGCATTTGGCCTCAGCGCACGATCATGCAGACTTCGACACGCCCCAGAAGAACGGCAGCGGCCCCTTTGTAATGCCGGAGACGTTCTTGCGCCACGCAGTGTAGCTCAGGAAGAAGCCCGTCGGCGCGTAGACCACGTCATCCAGCGCCGCCTTGTTGAGGCGGCCGATGGCGGCCTTCTCCTCGTCGAGGCTCTTGGCCTCGAACCAGGACGCGACCTCCTTCTCCGTGGCGGGGCTGTTGGGCCAGCCGAACCAGGCCTTGTCGCCATTGGCGCGAATGGCGGTGTAAGGCGCCGGATTGATGCAATCGGCGCCCGCGTGCCAGGTGTGGAACATGTTCCAGCCGCCCTGTCCCGGCGGCGTCTTCGCCGCACGACGCGATCCGACGGTGCCCCAATCGGTCGCGACGAAGTCGACGTTCATGCCGAGCTTCTTCAGCAGGTCCGCAGTGACGTCGCCTTGCGCCTTAGTAATCGGCTGGTCCTGCGCCACCAGGCACGTCACCGGCTGGCCGGAATAGCCGCTCTCGGCGAGCAGCTTCTTGGCCGCATCGAGATCGCGCTTGCCCTTCAGGATCTCGCCGCCGGCTTCGCTGTAGAGCGGCGTCTCCGGCGTGAAGAAGCCGGGCAGCGGCTTCCAGAGCGCCGTATCGTCGCCGACGATCGCGCGCATGTAGTCTTCCTGGCTCAGCGCCATCAGCACCGCTCGCCGCGCCCGCACGTCGTTGAACGGCGCAAAGAGATGGTTCATGCGGAACGAACCGATATTGCCGAGGGGATCGCCAATGTCGACGCTGATGTTCTTGTTCTTCTTCAGGACCGGCACCAGGTCCGCGATCGGGCTCTCCCACCAGTCGACCTCGCCGTTTTGCAGCGCGGCGGCCGCCGTGGCCGGATCCGGCATCACGATCCATTCGACGCGATCGACCAGGATCTGCTTGCCGCCCGCGAGCCAGGATGCCTTCTCCTGCCGCGGCGCGTAATCGGTGAACTTCTCGAACACCGCCTTGGCGCCGGGCACCCACTCGCCCTTGACGAATTTCATCGGCCCGGAGCCGACATAGTCGGTGATCTGCTTGAAGGGATCGGTCTGCGCGATGCGCTCCGGCATGATGAAGCCGCACGGCGAGTTGTTCTTGGCCAGCGCGTAGAGCATCTTCGGGAAGGGCTGCTTGAGCACCCATTTGAAGGTGCGGTCATCGACGGCCGTCAGCTCCTGCTGCAGCGCCTTGATCATCAATCCCATGGGGTCGCGCGCCGACCAGCGCGTCAGGCTTGCAACGACGTCCTTGCTCAGCACCGGCTCGCCGTCGTGGAACTTGAGTCCCGGCCGCAGCTTGAAGGTCCAGGTGGTGCCGTCGTCGCTCACTTGCTCGGACTCGACCATCTGCCGCTGCGGCTGCAGCGAGGAATCGATGCCGTAGAGCGTGTCCCAGACCATCGCCGCAGCATTGCGCACGACATATTGGGTGCCCCAGATCGGGTCGAAATTGGCGAGATTGGCCTGCGGCACGAAGCGCAGGGTCCGGGCGGATGCGCCTTGTGCGATCGCCGGGGCCGAGAGGCCGGTCAATGCCAGACCGCCTGCGCCGGCCAGTCCCTTCAATACGGTCCTGCGATCCATGAAGTCCTCCCAGTAGTGCCGTGATGCCGGCCATCGTCGGCCGAAAGCAGTGAAACCAGAGCCCATTTGCGTGCAAATGGTATGCCACTATTCGGCCCCTCGCGAGCATGGTCTGACGGCTGTCTGGCCGGATCCAGGGGCTCGGGTCCAGGACCTCAGAGGGCAGCCGCCAGCGTCGGCCCGGTCTCGAAATGCGGGATCGCCTCGACCAATTTGCGCGTGTAGTCGGTCTTCGGATTATCGAACAGCGCCCGGCTCTCGCCCTGCTCCACGATGCCGCCATTGCGCAGCACGATGGTGCGGTCGCAGAGCATGCGCACCACGTTGAGATCGTGGCTGACGAACAGCAGCGCGATGTCGTTCTCGCGCCGCAGGCGGTCGAGCAGTTGCAGCACCACCGCCTGAACCGAGACGTCGAGCGCAGCGGTCGGCTCGTCCAGCACCAGGAGCCGCGGCCGGCAGGCGATGGCACGGGCGATACCGACGCGGGCTTTCTGCCCGCCGGAGAGCTGATGCGGAAACCGCGGCAGCAGATCGAGCGGCAATCCCACACGTTGCGCGCATTCCTCCACCCGCTGACGCAGCGCATCACCCGTGCGCATGCCGTCGAGCCGCATCAAGGGATGGGCAATACAATCGAATGCCGTGAAGCGCGGGTTGAGACTCTCGTTCGGATCCTGAAAGACCATCTGGATGTCTTTGCGCAATGGCGAGCGGTGAAAATCACGCGACGCCACGTGCCCGATCGACTGTCCATCGAACACGATGTCGCCTTCGCTCGGGTCGATCAGGCGGCAAATCATGCGCGAGGTCGTGCTCTTGCCGGAGCCGGACTCGCCAACGAGCCCGACGCTCTCGCCGCGGGCCATCGTCATCGAGAAGTCGGCAACCGCGGCGGACCCCTGGTCGAAGCGCTTTGCGAGCTTCCGCACCTCCAGGAGCGGCGGCGTACCGTGTGGCAAAACCGGCCGTGGCTTGTCGAGAATGGCGTTGTAGCGCTCTCTCTCCTCTTCCGTCACGAGGTCTTCGATCCGTGACGTCGCCGTCGGCGATGCCGCAACCAGGCGCCTCGTATAGGCGTGCTGCGGCGAGCTGAAGAGCGTGCCGGGGCTCGCCTCCTCGACGATCCGGCCACGCTCCATCACGGCGATGCGGCGGCAGTAGCGCGCTGCGAGGCCGAGGTCATGCGTGATCAGGATCGTCGCCATGCCTCGCGCGGCGGCAATGTCTGCCAGCAGATCCATCACCACCTTCTGCGTGGTGACGTCGAGCCCGGTCGTCGGCTCGTCGGCGATCAGCAGCGCGGGATTGCAGGAGATCGCAATCGCGATCATGACGCGCTGGCACATGCCTCCGGACAGCTCGTGCGGATAGGCGTTCATCCTCAGCTCGGGATCGCGGATCTGAACGGCGCGCAGCAAGTCCAGCGCCTCGGCGCGCGCGGCCTCCTTCGAGATGCGCTTGTGCGTGAGGATCGCATCCGCGATCTGCAATCCGATGGCCCGGATCGGATTGAGCGCCGCCCGCGGGTTCTGGAAGATCATCGACATCGCGGCGCCCTGGAGCTGGCGGAGGTCATCGCCCCTGAGCTTGGTGACATCCTGGCCGCGAAACAGGATCTTGCCCGCGGTGACGCGCCCGGCGGCATCGAGCAGCCGTGTCGTCGCAAAGCCGGTGACCGACTTGCCCGAACCGCTCTCGCCGACGAGGCCGAGCATCTCACCGGCCTTGACCGTCAGCGTCACGCCGCGCACGGCCTCGACCATTCCGCGCCGCGTCGAGAACGCCACGTGGAGGTCGTCGATCCTGAGCAGATCCTCGCTCATGTGCGCATCCGGGGATCGAGAATGTCCCGCATCCCGTCGCCGAGGAGATTGAAGCACAGCACCGCCATCATCAGCGCAAGGCCCGGAAATGCCACCAGCCACCATCGGCCCGTCGAGATGAAGCGCGCGCCTTCCGCGACCATGATGCCCCATTCCGGCGTCGGCGGCTTGACGCCGAGGCCGATGAACGACAGGCCGGCGGCATTGAGGATGGCCCAGCCGAGATTGAGTGAAATCTGCACCGCCATCGCCGGCAGGATGTTCGGCAGCAGGAAGCGCAGCACCACAGAAAAATGGCTCTCGCCGCAGGCACGCGCGGCCTCGACCCAGCCGACATTGCGCCTGACGTTCACCTCGGCCCGCGCGAATCGGATGTAGAAGGGAAGATTGATGATCGCGGTCGCGATCACGATGTTCTCGATCCGGTTGCCGAGAGCGGCCACCATCGCCATCGCCAGCACGAACAGCGGAAACGCCATCATCACGTCGACGAAGCGGCCGACGGCGCGATCGAGCCGGCCGCCGGCATAGCCGCAGAACGCACCGACAACGGCCCCGATCACGAAGGAGATGCCGACCGCTGAGATCGCGATGGCAAGGTCGAGCCGGGCTGCGATGATGAGACGGCTGAACACGTCGCGCCCGAGTTGGTCCGTACCGGCAATGTGCGTCGCACTCGGCGGCTGCAACGCCTCCGAGACGTTCGAGGCTACGGGATCGTAAGGCACGATCCACGGTCCGAAGATCGCGACCAGGACGAAGAGGAGCACACCGGTCGCGGCAACCGCGGTGAGCGGATTGCCGCGGAGGATCCAGACCGAATGGCGAAGGGTTGCGCTGGTCATTCGATCGACACCCTGGGATCGGCGATGCCGTAGCAGATATCGACCACGAGATTGACCAGCACGAACAGGCTGGCCATCAGCAGCACGAATCCCTGCACGGGGGCATAGTCGGACGACAAAAGCGCATCGAGCGCATAGGAGGCAACGCCCGGCCAGGAGAACACCTTCTCCACCAGCACATTGGCGCCCAGCATGGTCGAGAACACGATGCCGGCGATGGTGATGACGGGAAGGATCGCATTACGCAGCGCATAGGTCACGACCACCTTGCGCCAGGACAATCCGACCGAGCGCGCGGTGCGCACGAAATCGCTCCCAAGCGATACCAGCATCGACGCACGCGTGATCCGCGCGAGCGGCGCGATGACGAATAGGGCCATGCTCACGGCCGGCAGAACCAGCTGCTTGCAGGCCGCCCACCAGCCCTCAAAATCGCCCGCCAGCAGGAAATCGATCGAGAGAAAACCGGTACGCTGCGGCGGCAGCGAGGTGAAGACGTCGATCCGCCCGGTGGGATCAGGCGCGAGCCCGAGCAGGTAATAGAAGACGTAGATCAGCAGCAGGCCCGACACGAAGGTCGGCACGCAGACGCCGAGCGCGCAGAACAGCCGCACGCCGTGATCGATGATCGATCCCGGTCGCAGCGCCGCGACCACGCCGAGCGGTACCGCCGCGATCAGCGCGATCAGAAGCGCGGTGAAGGTGAGCTCGAGCGAAGCCGGCAGCCGCTCTCGCAGGTCCTTCAGCACCGGCTGTCCCGTCATCATGGAGCGGCCGAGATTGCCGTGGCCGATGTCGGAGAGATAAAACACGAGCTGCTCCGGCACCGACTTGTTGAGTCCCATCTGCTTGCGGATCTGCTCGATCTCCTCCTTGCCGGCATTGGGCCCCGAGGCGAAGAACACCGCGGGGTCGCCGGGCAGGACGCGCATCAGCAGAAAGGTGAAGACCAGCACGCCGAACAGCGCCGGCAGCGACGACAGAAGCCGCCTGCCCGCCCGCACCAATGTTGCACCAAGACCGGTCATCACCCTTGGGAGCCTCTCTTGCCTTCAGACGTTACTTGCGGCTGAGGTTGCGGTAGTCGACCTGACGATGGAACTCGTAGATGTAGCCCTCGACCGAGGTCGCCATCACCGCATCCTGGTTCGGCTGCCACAGCATGATCTGGGGCATCAGGTCGACATGCATCGCGTTGAGCTTGCGGCCGTCCTCCTCGTATTTGGCCTTATCCGGCTCGAACCGGGCTTCCTGGGCGATCGCCGACAGCTCGGCATTGTTGATCGAGCTGTAATTCCAGCGCTGATTGCCGGTATAGAAGTTGCGGTAGAAGTAGTCCGTCGACGGCAGCCAGGCGATGATGCCTTCGGTGAAGAAGGGCACCTTCTTCTCGTTGATCAGCGTCGACATCTGCGCGTCCGGCAGCTTCTGGATGTCGACCTTGATGCCGATCTTGCCGAGCGACTCCTTGACCAGCGCCGCCATCGGCTCCGCCTGGGAGGCCCATCCGACATTGAAGCTGAAAGTGGTCGAGAAGCCGTCCGGAAGGCCGGCGGCCTTGAGATATTCTCTTGCCTTGTCGAGGTCGAGCTTGACCGGCTGCTGGAACGGATAAGTGCCGTTCAGCGGCTTGCCGTCCGGCCAGCTGGCGCCGTACAGCGGCGCGCCGCGGCCGAACAAGGCCGCCTTGAACATGTCATCGTAAGGCAGCGCGAACGCGATGGCGCGGCGGACGTTGACGTTGTCGAAGGGCGGTATCTGGTTGTTCATCGAGACGAACGTGATCGCGTTGTATTGCGGCGTCGAGACCACCTTCAACTTGCCCTTGGCTTCGAGCGACTGCACGTCGCTTGCCTGAAGATCGAGCACGATATCTGCGTCACCGCGCTCGACCAGATTGGCGCGGGTTGCCGGCTCCGGTACCGATTGCACGATGACGCGCTTGAAGGAGGCGGGCTTGCCGGGAGAACCGCGGTTCCAGGCCTCGTTGCGCTTGAGGGTCACCTGCTCGCCGGGCTTGAAGGTCTCGACGATGTAGGCGCCGCTGCCTGCGGTGTGCTCCTTCAGCCAGGCCATCGCCCACGGATCGTCCGCGGTCGCATGCTCCTTCGCCAGCTTCGAATTGATGATCATCGGATAGACGGTGGCGAGATTCGGCAGCGCCAGCTTGTCGGGCTTCGGCAGCGTCACCTCGATCGTCAAGGGATCGATCACCTTGAACTGATCGGCGGATGTCAGCGACCCCGTCAGCAGCTGCGCCTTGCCGAGGATCGGCGCGGTGACGCAGCGGTCGAGCGACCACTTCACGTCATCCGCCGTCACCGGCGAGCCGTCCTGGAACTTGGCGTCCTTGCGCAGATGGAACGTGATCTTCAGCTTGTCAGGACTGACGTCATATGACTCGGCGAGCTCGCCCGTGATCGTGTCGAGATCGAACACCCATTTGCCGTTGATCTGCTTACGGCCGAACGACACAAGTCGATCGTAGGTGCTCATGCTGAGCCCGAAGGATTCGCGCGTCGCGCCGGGAATGTTGGGATCGAGCGTGTTGACCGACGCGCCGGTCACATAGCGCAGCGTTTCCGCTCTGGATTGCGCGTGCGAAGGCGCGGTCGCGATCAGCAACAGCGCAGTGATGGCAAGGCCTGAGGTCGCGGACCTGAAAGACACAAAACGCATTCGTTTTCCCTTGAATTTCGAACGAGAACGCCAGCAAGGCAGGTTTAGAAGGAAGCAAGTTGCGCGCCAGTCTCATGGCGTGCGCGTGGAGGCGCGCCGTCGCAGCGGCGCATGGGTGATCATCGCGATTCCTCCGTTCTTCCCGCACGCCGCGTGACCACGGCCTGCGGCACGTCATAGGCGCTGAGCGAGGCCCAGTGCCGTTCAACATCGGTGCGAAACAGGCCGCGCGTCAGGCCATTCACGAGCTTTGGAACCGCCGTCGTCATCGCATTGATCGACGATCCCGATGCACCGAAGCTCATGGTGGAAGCGATGGCGAAGAGATGGATATCGGAGATCCACGGCGTCTTTCCGGGCACGCGCTCGGTGAAGGCATAGTCGTCGGCGAGATAGGGAAAGCGGCCGAGCCGTTCATTGCGTTCGCCCTCCGGCGGCTGATAGCGGTCGGCCCAGGCCGCGATGTTGCCGGCAAACCTGGCGAGCTCGCCGCGTCCGGCGAAGTTCATGTCGATGCCGGTGCCGCAGATGACGAAATCGGCGGTGACGGCGCCACGCGGCGTCTGCAACTCAATGGCTTTGCCGGTCTCGCGCGCCGCTTCGATCGGCGCGCCCTCGTGCAACATGAAATTGGCGTGGCGAGCGCAGCGGTCATAGGTTGCTTGCGGAAATCCTTCCCGCATCTCGAGAACCTTGCGCATGAAGCGCCAGCGCCAGGCATCGTCGAGATCGCTGAGATGGCGCAGGAAGCCGCGAAAGGTCAGCCAGCGATAGGGCTGGATCACCTGGATCTGCGCGCGGCGGCACAGCAAGTGCACTTCAGAGGCACCCGCCTCCAGCGCGGTGGCCGCATTGTCGAAGGCGGATGCGCCGGCGCCGATCACGACGACGCGCTTGCCGCGAAGGCCCTCGAAATCGATGTCGTCTGCGACGGTCGCGACCGAACTCGCCGGCAGATCGCGTAGCGGCTCCGGGATCATCCAGCCGCCCATGCCCTCCTGTCCCGTCGCCAGCACGATCTTGCGCGTATAAAGTGTCTCGACGGCGCCGGACTGTTTCACGCGCGCGGCGAGCAGGCCGTCGGCCGCCGGCGCAATCTCCAGGAGCTCACAGCCGTTGCAGACCGGCAGGCCGAGCGTGCGCCGCAGCCACAGCAGGTACTCGGCCCAGTGCGCGCGCGGAATCAGATCGAGCGTCTGCCAGCTCTCCTTGCCGAAACGGGCTTCGTGCCAGGACTGATAGGTGAGGCTCGGGATGTCGAGGTCGGGGCCGGTGTAGTCCTTCGGGCTGCGCAGCGTCGGCATCCGGGCATAGGTGAGCCACGGGCCCTCCTTCCCCTCCTCGGCCTTGTCGATCAGCAGGATGTTGCTGACGCGCGAGCGCATCAGGCCGAAGCCGATGGCGATACCGGATTGGCCGGCGCCGATGATGAGCACATCCAGCGCAGGTTTTCCGTCCGGCCCTGTCTTCGGTTCGAGCCATGCGGCGCCGGGGTGCGCGATCATCGCGAGATCGGCGCGAATTTCGGCTTCAAGTTTGATCAACCCATCACTCATGCCGCGAGCCAGCCTCCGTCGACCACCATCACGGTGCCGGTCGTGAACGAGGACGCATCGCTGGCGAGGTGCAGCGCGGTCTGCGCGATCTCCTCCGCCTGACCGAACCGCTTCATGGCGTGGCGGTTGCGCGAGGCCTCGCGCACCTCGTCCGAATTGGCGTGCCGGGCGAAGCTGCGGCGAAGCATCGGCGTATCGATCGCGCCCGGCGCAATCGCGTTGACGCGGATGCCGTCGGCGGCGAAATCCACGGCCATCGTCCGGGTCAGGCTGACGATCGCGCCTTTGGCGGCGATATAGGCACTGTTCCCCTTGCCGCCGGCCATCGCGAGCTGCGAGGCCAGCGTGATGATAGATCCGCTGTTCTGCCGCTGCATCTGCGGCACCGCGGCCCGCGCCCACAACCAGGTGCCGCCGACATTGGTGCGAAACACCGCGTCCCAGTCCTCCACGCTCGTCGTCAGCACGGTGCCGCCGCAGGAGAATCCTGCTGCCGTCATCAGGATGTCGAGCCGGCCATGCCGCGTCACGACGTCGCCGACGACGGTCTCCGCGAACGCGGCATCGCCGACGTCGCCGACATGCGTCGTGGCATCACCCACGAGGCCAAGCGTTTCCTGAAGCCCCGCGGCATCGCGATCGACCAGAGCGAGACGCGCTCCTTCTGCTGCAAACAATTTTGCGCCGGCGCGGCCAATGCCCGAGCCCGCTCCGGTGATGATGGCAGTGCGCCCATGCAGCCGCATGTCAGATCCCCTCCTTGTGCTGCATCCACCAGGCGCTCATCGCGGCGGCCGACTCGGCGCAGCCGAACCGCGCCCGCCAGCCGAATTCGTCGGCCATCCGCGCAACCGAGAGCGGGGCACGATCGCCGCCATGCAGCTTGATGACGGTTTTCTCGCCCGGGTTCGCAAGCCGGCAGTGCAGGCCGGAATGAAGTGCCGCAAAGGCCTCGCCCCATTGCAGCGCCGACCAGCCCGCACCGCTGGAGATATTGTAGAGCCGATGGCGTGGCCGCTCGGCCTCGATCAGCACAGCCACGGCCTCGGCGGCGTCGACCGCGTAGGTCCAATCCTTAAGTCCCGGTGCCGGCATGATCGCCGGCTCGCCGCGGGCGAACGCTGCCAGGATCTGGAATTGGAGGCTGGGCGTATCGCGCACCGCGCCGGCCCGCTCCCACGGGCCAAACACGGCGCTCAGCCGCACGCTCAGAAAATCGCCGCCGAAGAGCTCGGCATGGCGCGCGACCGACCGCTCCGACGTGAATTTGCTGATGGCGTAGAACGAGACCGGGTCGCAGGGCGTCTCCTCGTCCAGGACTTGATGACGCTGGCCGGCGGCGCCATAGGCGGACGCCGAGGACAAATTGACGACGCGGCGAACGCCGTGGCGGATCGCCGCTTGCAAGATCGGGATCTGCGCCATGACGTTGATCTCGAGAACGCGCGCGGGCGACGCCCTCTCGAGATCATCTCCGGCTGTGATCGCCGCACCAAGCACAAGTGCGTCCCAGCCTTCAGCGATGAGGGCGTCGATACCGGCCGCATCTGTGATATCGCCCTGCACGACCTTCAACCGCTTGCGATCATCGGCCAGCGAACGCTGCGCAGCATGCGGCAGCGGCGAACGATCATACAGTGTCACGTCATGGCCGCGCGCGAGCAACACCTCCGCCAAGTTGAGGCCGACAAAGCCGGTGCCGCCGAAGATGACGATCTTCATCGCGCGCGATCCACCTTCACAGCAGCTTCGCTCCGAAATTCCGTTCCGGATCCATGTCGGCAACGAGCCGGCCGGTCGGCTTCGCCGCCTCGCCGCCGCTGCGCGCCAGGAATTTCCCGCTGCCGGCACTCGCGAGACACTTGTTGTCCTCGACGACCACGCGGCCGCGCGAGAGCACGGACACCGGCCAGCCCTTCAGCTTGCGGCCCGCGAAGGGCGTGTAGCCGGTGAGATCGTGCATCATCGCATCCGTGATGGTCACCTCGCGGTTCGGATCCCAGATCGCGATGTCGGCATCGGCGCCGACCGCGATCGAGCCCTTGCGCGGGTGCAGATTGTAGATCTTTGCCGGGGCAGTCGCCGTCAGCTCGACGAATTTCTCCAGGCCCAGCCGCCCATTCGAGACCATCGCGTCGAACAGCAGTGGCAACCGCAGCTCCAGTCCCGGCAGACCATTGGCGACCTGCTTGAAGTTCGGATTGGGACCGGCGCGCAGCTTGCCGGTCTCGTCGTAGCGATACGGCGCGTGGTCCGACGAGATGGTCTGGAGATCGCCGAGCGAGAGCGCCTGCCAGAGCGCCTCCTGGTCTGCATGCGTACGCGGCGGCGGGCTGCACATCCATTTGGCGCCTTCCGCGCCGGGCTTGTCGAGATCGTCCGCGGTGAGGAACAGATACTGCGGACAGGTCTCGGCGAAGACCTTGAGCCCCTGCCCGCGCGCATCGCGGATCACCTTGGCGCCTTCGGCGGTCGAGACGTGGAAGATCATGATCGGCTGGTCGATCAGGGCCGCCATGCCGATCAGCCGGGTGAAGGCCTCCGCCTCCGACACGCGCGCGTGGCTGACGGCGTGGTATTTCGGCATGGTATAGCCGCGCGCGAGCAGGCGCTTGACCATCCAGGCGATGATGCCGTGATTTTCGGCATGCGCGCACAGCATCGCGCCGGACTGGCGGGCCGCGAGGAGGATGTCGAGCAGCGGCTCATCGTCGACCTTGAGCCGGTCGTAGGTCATGAAGATCTTGATCGAGGCGTGCCCCTGCTTCACCAGCGCCGGGATGTGCTCCTCGACCGTCTCCTTGGTCGCGTCCGCAATGATCATGTGAAAGGCGTAGTCGATGACCGCGCCCTTCTTCGCCAGCGCGTGATAGTCCTCCACCACCTGCGGCAGCTTCATGCCGACATGCTGGGCGGCGAACGGGATCACCGTGGTGGTGCCGCCGAAAGCGGCAGAGACCGTCGCGCTCTCGAATGTATCGGCATTCATGATGCCGGCAGCGGAGAGCTGCTCGATATGAGCATGACTGTCGACGCCGCCGGGCAGCACCAGCTTGCCACGCGCGTCGATCTCGCGTTTGGCCGCCGGCAGGCCCTTTCCGACGGCTGCGATGGTCTCGCCGGAAATCGCGACATCGGCCTCGAACACGTCTGTCGTGGTGGCGACGCGGCCACCGCGGATGATCAGGTCGTAAACTGGTTCAGTCATGAGGCGCTCCATGATATGCCTGAAACGAGTGATCTCCATTTTGCAGGAAGACCATCATGTCCCGGCCGCGCATTCTCGTCATCAACCCGAACTCCAACCACAAGGTCACGCAGGGGCTGGAGGATGCGCTGAAGCCGCTCGACTTCGAGGGCGGACCGGAAGTGGTCTGCCAGACGCTGGCCGAGGGCCCCTTCGGCATCGAAAGCCAGGCCGACGTCGACAGCGTCGCGATGCCGCTGCGCCGGCTGGTCGAAAGCGACAACAGCTCGGCCGCCTTCATCATCGCCTGCTACAGCGATCCCGGGCTTCAGGTGTGCCGTGAAGGTACCGACCGCCCCGTGTTCGGCATTGCCGAGTGCGGCGTGCTCACCGCGCTCGCCCGTGCCGAAACCTTCGGCGTCATCGCGATCGCCCAGCGCTCGATCCCGCGACACATGCGCTATCTCAGGCAGATGGGGCTGACCGACCGCCTGGCCGGCGAGCGGCCGCTGAACATGAGCGTTGCGGAAACCGCCTCGGGTGAAGGCACGCTGGCCAAAATGATCGAGGTCGGCCGTGCCCTGCGCGACCAGGACGGTGCCCGCGCCATCGTGATGGGCTGCGCCGGCATGGCTCGTCATCGCCGTCCGCTCGAAGACGCGCTGCAAATCCCCGTGATCGACCCGACACAGGCGGCCGTCACCATGGCGCTGGGCACGGTGCAGTTCTCGGCTCACTAGGCGTCCTTCAGCTCTTTGGCGTCCTGCCGCGCGAGCCATTGCGCGTGGCTCTCGCGGACAAGCGCGAACGTATCCCGCTGCGTCGTGTAGAGGTTGCCGAACATGCGGCCGATCGGCCGGTACGCGTCGAGATCGACATACATGTTGACCTCGTCGACGAGACCCTCGCGGGCGTGCACCCTGAGCACCTCGCCAACCAGCAGCTCGCGATCCGGCGAGAAGGTCAGCACCACATGGCGTCGGCATTCCAGCGCGAACGGCGCCGCGGCGAGGCGCGGCACCTTCACGTCCACTGACGGAAGCGTGGCAAGCCCGGTCGCGGCGACCTCGCTGTCCCCGGAGGGGAAATCGACCGCGCAGTCGTTCATCGCCACCGACAGCGCTTCATCCACCATGTGCACGACGAACTCGCCGTCCCGATGGATGTTGCGCGTCGTGTCCTTCGGGCTGTGATCGGGCTTGTGCTGAAGCCCGAGCACGATCAGCGCGGGGCTTTCCGAGAAGACGTTGAAGAAGCTGAACGGCGCGGCATTGACAGCTCCGTTCTCGTCCAGCGTCGTCACCAGCGCGATCGGCCGCGGCACCACAACGCCGCAGAGCAGCTTGTAGCGGTCACGCGCGTCCAGCTCGCGCAGGGAGATGCCTTTGCCAGCCATCGGCGTCACGTCTCCGGTGGCGGCACCGCGCCGGTCTGGCTGGTGATCAGGCCGTAATGCTCGATGCGGCGATGCCGGGCGAAATCGAAAATCGTGGTCTTGCCGAAGATTGTGGCATCGAGATCGCAGGGATGGACCAGAAGCTCGTCCTCCTCCGTCTTCGCTTCTGCAACGATCTCGCCGTTGGGATCGACGATCAGGCTGCCGCCGAACAGCGGATGGCCGTCCTCGACGCCAGCCTTGGCCACCGCGACCACCCAGGTCGCGTTCTGGTAAGCGCCGGCCTGCACCGAAAGGCGATTGTGGAACAGGCGCTTTTCGACGCCCTCTTCGCTCTTCTCGGCATTCACGGACGGCGTGTTGTAGCCGATCAGCACCATCTCGACGCCCTGCAAGCCCATGACGCGATAGGTCTCGGGCCAGCGGCGGTCGTTGCAGATCGCCATGCCGATGATGCCGCCGAGCTCGCGCCAGACCTTGAAGCCGAGATCGCCGGGCTCGAAATAGCGCTTCTCCAGATGCTGGTGCGAGCGCTTGGTGTCGTATTCCACGTGTCCCGGCAGATGGACCTTACGGTATTTGCCGACGATCTTGCCGGACTTGTCGGTGAGAACCGCGGTGTTGAAGTGATGACCGTCCGGCGTCAGCTCCGCATAGCCGAAATTCATCGCCATTCCGTGCTGCGCCGCGCGTTCAAACAACGGCTTCGTCGCCGCATTCGGCATCTCCCGCTCGAACCAGACATCGAACTCGGCCCGGTCCTCGACATACCAGCGCGGGAAGAATGTCGTCAGCGCCAACTCGGGATAGACGATCAAGTCGGCGCCCTTGCTCTTGGCCTCGTCCATCAGCGCGATCATGCGCTTGACCACGGCCTCGCGGCTGTCGGCTTTCTGGATCGGGCCCATCTGGGCGGCGGCGACATTGACGATGCGCATCAGCGAATTCCTGATCTCTTCACGAATTTTCTGGCGAGGCTGGGGATCGCAGCTTCAAGGGCGTACCGGCAGCATAACGCCGCCTTGCATCCGTTTTCCAGCCAAGCAGCTTTCATGCCGTTCGCCCCCATTCGGCGTCCTGCAGCAGCCGCCAGTTGATCTTGTTGCTCGCGGTGCGCGGCAGCTGGTCGACGAAGACGACCGTGCGTGGCGCCTTGTAGCTGGCCATCGCGCCACGCGCCCAGCCAACGATGTCATCGGGCGATATCGTTGCCCGCGCCGCCTCATCCAGCACGACCAGCGCCTTGACGGTCTCGCCGCGGTAGTTGTCCGGCGCCGAAATGATGCAGCACTCCCGGATGGCGCGGTTCTGATACATCGCGGCCTCGACCTCGGCCGGCCACACCTTGAAGCCGCTGACGTTGATCATGCGCTTCAGGCGATCGACGGCGAAGAAATAGCCTTCGGCGTCACGGTAGCCGAGATCGCCCGTACGCAGGAACCGCTTGCCGTCAAGCTCGATGAAGGCTTCGGCATTCGCCTGCGGCCTGTTCCAATAACCCTGCAATACCTGCGGTCCGTGCACGACGATTTCGCCGACCACGTTGTCGCCGAGCTCGATCAGGCTCTCGGGATCGACGACCCTTGCGTCGGTCTCCTGCACGGCGATGCCGAGGCACTGCCGCTTCGGCGCCGCCATCGGGTTGATATGCGTCGGTGACATCGTCTCGGTCATGCCGTAGCCCTCGACGAAATCCAGCCCGAAGCGCCCCTTGAGCCGTTCGGCGACCGCGGTCGGCATCGCGGCGCCGCCGCCGGTCAGAACCTTGAGCTTCGCAAAGCATTTGTCGCGGAACCGGGCGCTGGCGAGCACGTCGACGATCATGGTTGGCGCGGCGTTCCAGAACGTCACGCCATAGGTCTCGAACAGATCCGGCAACAGATCCTTGTCCCAGCGCGCCATCAAGAGCAGCGTGGCCCCAGTGACCATCGCCGCATTCATCGAGCCCTGCATGCCCGCAACATGGAACAGCGGCATGAAGCCGGTCATCACGTCGTCGCCGCCGAGCCGATACCAGCGCGCCTGCAAGACCGCGGTGAACAGCGCGCTGCGATGCGTATGCATGCACGCCTTGGGCTTGCCTGTGGTACCCGAGGTGTAGGGCAGGATCATGAGATCGTCCGGCCCCGCGGTCATCACATTCGGCTTCACGCCTTGTGCGATCGCGGACGACCAGGAATGCCAGCCCGGCGATGACGGCACCTCGGACGGCGCTTCCGTCACACATGATGGCAGCGTATAGGGCGTCGCGGCTGGGATCTCCTCGCGATATTGCGCGACGATCGCATGCGCGATGGCCTCGCCCACCAGCGGGGCAAACACATCGCTCAGCTCGCTCCCGATGAGCGCGACCCTGGCTCCGCTGTCGACAGCAAGATACGCGATCTCGTCGGTCTTGTTCATGGGATTGACGGGTACGATCACGGCATCCGCCCGCATCACCGCGTAGTAGGCGATGACATATTGCGGCGAGTTCTGAAGCGCGATCAGAACGCGGTCACCTCGCTTGACGCCGCAGGCTTGCAGGAAGCCGGCCATGGCATCGACGCGGTCGCGCAGCTCGGCGTAGCCGAGGCTCGCGCCGTAAAACACCGTCGCCGGATGCGACGGTCGTTCACGTGCAGCGCGCGCCAGCGCATCGTAAAGCGTTCCCTCCGGCATCGCGAGATGCCAGGGCTCATCAGCGGGCCAGGCCGGCGACCGACGTGGCGTTGCGTGATCCGCGCTCACCCGTGCTCCTCGTCGGCGATATCGAGTCCGTGATCGAGCGCGTCCAGAAGCTGGTCAGCCTCGCGATCGGAAATGACGAGCGGTGGCGCCAGAAACAGCGACGTCTGCTCGCCGCTGGTACCGATCACCGCACCGGCTTCCAGCGCCCGCTCCGCGACGCGCGAGGCGATCGGCACCTCCGTGGTGTCGGCATGCCAGGTCCGCCAGTCCGGCCCGTGCAGCTCCACCGTCCAGTGCAGCCCCTGCCCCGCGACGCGCTGCACGCTCGGATGCTTCTGCGCGATCGCGAGCAGGCGGCGGATGAACAGCTTCTCGAGCTGCTGCACACGCTCCAGAATCCCGTCCTCGGTGACGACCTTGAGATAGGCGCTGACGGCTGCCATGCTGATGGGATGGCCGCGCAGAGTGCCGTAGTTCTGCCAGCTCGTCCCTTTGAGCCGCTCGACGATGTCCTTGGACACCACGACCGCCGCCACCGCCGCCGCGCCGCCGCCGAGCGACTTGCCCAGCGTGACGATGTCCGGGCGGCTTTGCGCCCCCTGGAACGCGAACCAGCGGCCGGCGCGCCCCGCGCCAGTGACGACCTCGTCGGCGATCCAGTAAGAGCCCGCCTGCCGCGCGCAGCGCGCCACTTCGTCCTGATAGGCGCCGTCGTAGTAGATGCCGCCCTGGGTGTAGTCGATGATGGTTGCCGCCGTGTCCGAGAGCAGCCGCGCGGCATCCGCGAGATACTCGCTCGGCGGCCTGTTGTTGGCCGGTGCACCATAGATCGCGCCATCCGGCGCGGGCAGGATCCGGACCGGCGCCATCGGCGCCGGCAGCTTCGACCCGCCGGCATGCACGGCGAGACCGCCGTGCCATTGCGGCTGCACCGTCATGCTGCGCGACAGGCCGGTGATGCCGTGATAGGCGCGTTCGCGCGTCGCCAAGGCGGACCGCTGCGTCAGCGCCTGACAGAGCGAAAGCGCCATGTCGTTGGCCTCGCTGCCGCTGATGCAGAATCGCACCGCGCCGACCCAGTCCTCCTCGCCTTTGAAAGCGGTCGCCATCAGATCGTCCGCGGCCCGCTCGCGGCCGACCCAGGTCCAGCCTTCGT
Source organism: Bradyrhizobium sp. CCH5-F6 (assembly GCF_001556045.1). Taxonomy (GTDB): domain Bacteria; phylum Pseudomonadota; class Alphaproteobacteria; order Rhizobiales; family Xanthobacteraceae; genus Bradyrhizobium. The sequence goes on along the minus strand of NZ_LSIC01000057.1, from coordinate 14,513 downwards.
TGACGACAGGCGTATCCGCCGCGCGGCGGATCGCGTCCACCATTGCGGGATGGCGATGGCCGAGACCGCCGCCGGTGTTGCTGCCGTCGATGAGCTTGCGGCCATCGGACAGGTGGAAGTAGACGCCCTCGCCGCCGACCACGGCCATCGGCGCGCTGTCGCCCGCATTCAGCCCGGTTCGCAACAATCTGCTCATCGCAATCCCCTCACTCTGCGGCCGCAGCGCCGTAGCCGCCGCCGCCGCACATCTCGATCGTGACGAGATCATCTTGCTGCAGCACCAGATTCGACTTGCCGTCGATCGCGACGTTCGCGCCCTGCCTCACCAGCGAAATACGACAGGCCTTGCCGGATTCGCCGCCCTGCATGCCCCAAGGCGCAATCACCATCCGTTCGATGCAGGTGGTCAGGTGCATCGAATGTGCGAGGATGCGGTAGGTGCGGACCGAGCCGTCACCGCCGCGATGCGCCCCCGCGCCGCCGGATTTTCTGCGAATGGCCTGCTGCTCGAGCCGGATCGCGTAGCTCGCCTCGATCACCTCGACCGGCGTGTTCGAGGTGTTGGACAGATGCACCCGGGTGGCCGACATGCCATCCCGATCGTGGCGCGCGCCTTCGCCGCCGCCGTGAACCTCGTAGAGCATTTTCCAGGAACCGTTCGGCCGCGGCTCGGCAAAGAACAGCACGCCCGCGGTGGTCGCGCCGCCGGCCGACAGGCGCTCCGGTATGGTGTCCTGCATCGCGCGGAAAATCGCGTCGACGATCCGCATGGAGGTTTCGTGATTGCCGGCGGCAACGGACGCCGTCCATCCGGGCTCCAGGATCGAGCCCGGGCGCGTGATGATGGTCAGTGGCCTGAGCGCGCCGGCGTTCTGCTGCATGTCGCGCCCGCTCATGATGCGCGCGGCATAGGCGACGGCCGAGCGCGCCATGAACGGCGTCGTGTTGCAGAAATTGGAGACGCGGTCGCAGCTTCCGGAGAGGTCGAACGTCGCCTCGTCGCCGCGAATGGTGATCTTCACATGGATGCGCGCCGGTGCGTTGTTTTCACTGCCGTCGTCGAGATAATCCTCGCCCTCGTAGACGCCGTCCGGCAGCGCGCGGATCGCCTCGCGCATCTCGATTTCGGAGAGATCGTGCAGGCGCGACTGCGCCGCCGTGAATACCGCTTTGCCGTGCTCGCGGCAAAGCTCGACGATGCGCCGCTCGCCGGCCTTGGTCGCGGCGATCTGGGCGAGGAGATCGCCCTCACAGGATTCGGAGTCGCGAACATTGGCCTTGAGCAGCTGCACGATGGGCGCATTGACGCCGGCCGCGGTCGCGATCAGCACCGGCGGAATCCGCATCGCCTCCTGGAAGGTGTCGATCGCCTTGGCAAAATAGCTGCCGGGCCAGGTGCCGCCGATGTCGGGCCAGTGCGCGAGGCTGACCGCGAACGCCACGATGTCGCCGTCGACGAAGACGGGCCGCACGACCTTGACGTCGTTGAGATGATTGCCGCCGAGCGCGCCGACGTTGTAGATCAGCACGTCGCCGTCGTTCAGGCTGTCGCGCGGCACCACCTTCAGCAATTCGGGGATGGTGTAGGCCATCGCGCCGAGGTGGATCGGGATGTCGCGCCCCTGCCCGACCAGACCGCCGTGGCCGTCGGTAATCGCGGACGACAGGTCGCCGGCCTCGCGCAACAGCGGCGAGCGCGCCGAGCGGGTCATCACCAGGCTCATCTCCTCGGCTGCGGCCGAGAGACCGTGCCTGATGACTTCGACGACGAACGGATCGAGCTTCATGCCCCCCTCCGCGTCAGGAACAGATTGCCAGATACATCAGGCTTTGCCTGCCAGCCTGGCGGTACGACCACGGTTGACCATGCGTCTTCGATGATCGCGGGGCCGCTCACCATCTCTGCCAGCGAAGCACGGTCGATGATCGCAGTCTCGATCTCGTGCAGGCCGTCGAACGAGCAGATGCGCTTGCCTGTAGACACGGCCCTCGCTGCCGTCGCCGGCCGGTTCACGACAGTGGTCGACGGGCGGCGGGCCTGCACCCGCACAGATTCGATGACGCAGCTCTCGCTCGTGGCATAACCGAACAGCTCGTGATGCCGCGCCAGGAAATCCTGCTTGAGCTTGGCGACATCGGGCGGCAAGACGAAGGGCACCGGGATGGCGTCGTTCTGCGCCGCGTAGCGCATCAAGGCGACCAGCTCGACCCGGATCTCCGCCTTCGCAACGCCATTGGCAAGCAGCGGCGCGGATGCATCGGCAATCAGGGCCTCGATCCGCTCCGATACGCGTGCGAGATCTATGCCGTCGAGGGCGGCGCGAAGAGTCTGCTGCTGGAGGAAGCTGAAATCGGCGGTGAGGCAGCCCAGCGCCGAGAAGGCGCTCGAGGCGCTCGGCACGACGACCTCTGCGATCCCGTAGAGATCGGCGAGACCCGCGGCATGCATCGGGCCGCCGCCACCGAAGGCGAGCAGCGTGCAGTCGCGTCCATCGATGCCGCGCTCGACCGTGACGCGGCGGAGCGCCCGGGCCATGGTCGCGTTCGCGACCTTGATGATGCCCAGCGCCGTTTCCGTCAGGCTCAGTCCGAGCGCGCCCGCGATCGGCGCGATGACGCGCCTGGCTGCCTCGATGTCGATGCCAATGCGGTCACCAAGCTTGGTCTCGGGATTGAGATAGCCGAGCACGGCGTTCGCGTCCGTGATGGTCGGTTCCGTGCCACCGCGGCCGTAGCAGGCCGGCCCCGGCTCGGAGCCGGCACTCTCCGGCCCGACCGTCAGGCCGCCGGGACCGTTGCGCACGATCGATCCGCCGCCCGCACCGATCGAATGCACGGCGAGCATCGGCTGGCGCAGCGGCTTGTCGCCGAGCATGCGGCCGTCGGTCATCTCGGCCTGGCCGTCGACGATCAGGCAGACGTCGGTGGTGGTGCCGCCCATGTCGAACGTCAGCATCCGCGAGGTGCCGAGCTGGCGCGCGATGCTGACGGACGCCGAGACACCGGCCGCCGGTCCCGACATCGCCATCACCAGCGGTCGCCGCTTCACCGCCGAGATGGGGATCATGGCGCCGGCGGAATGAAACACTTGCAGCCCCGGACCGATCGGCAGCCGCTGCTCCAGCTCGCTCAGATACTCGACCGCGATCGGCATCGCGGCCGCGTTGAACGCGGTCGCCGAAGTCCGCTCATATTCGCGTGCCTCGGGATTGACCTCGTGCGACAGCGAGACATGGGCGACGACGTGCTTGAGGCGCTCGCCGAGCATCTTCTCGTGGACCGGATTGGCGTAGGCGTGAAGCAAGGCCACCGCGACACTCTGCACGCCGGTCTCCTTCAGCCAGGCCACCAGACGCTCGATCTCCGCTTCTTCCAGCGCCTTCAGCACCCGTCCCTCGTGATCGAGACGCTCGGCAAGCCCGAAGCATCGTTCCGGCGGCACCAGCGGCGGCGATTTGGGCGGGACGTCGAGACGATAGAGATCGCGCCGGCGATAGCGGGCAATCTCGAGCACGTCGGCAAAGCCTTCGGTCGCGACCAGTGCGACCTTCGGCAGCCGGTTCTCGACGATCGCGTTGGTGACGCGCGTGGTGCCGTGGACGAAGCGCCTGACCTCGCTCTTGCGCAGGCCCACCGCCTCGATCGCCTCCAGCATCGCCTGAACCGGCGCCTGAGGGCGCGACGGCACTTTCGCGATCCGGGCCTCAGCGGAATCGCGCCTGATGGCAATGATATCGGTGAAGGTGCCACCGATATCGGTGCCGACTTCCCAGTGGTTTTCAGGGGAGCTCATGTGTGGCGTCAGCTATGCGTGACGTCCGAACCGGACGCCGGGCCCTTCCCGTCCATCGCAACCTCGAATGCCGAACCGAGAGCGCTCATCATGCATCCCCTGTCATGCCACCGCCTGCGAGCGTGCGACAGAGCTGTGGCCCTCCGATAGGGCCAGAGTTGTTGCAATTCACTGGGCCAGAAGACCGCAGGCGGAGCGCCCGCAGCAAGGGATGCACGTTTTTGTGCAGCAATGCCTGCACGGACGGCACGCGAGCGCACGCTGTTCCACGCCAGAAACGTGCAGGGCATCACGGATTTCTCTGAGCAAATCGCGATGTCTATTACGCCGTAGTTCGAGCGCCCGAACTCAGTTGTCTAATTTTCAGGCGATCAATCGGCAGCACGGGACATCGAGATGCCTATGAGCTATGCACGGAGGTCGGCTCAGCCTCTCTTTATTGTACGATCAGTAAGAGAGCGTCTTGCGCGGTTCGGATGGTGCATTGGGAGAAGCGCGGCCGATGCAGGCTGCAATCCTCGCAAGCAGCGGAGCGGCATCCTCAACTCGCAGCCGCCCGTACCCGAACACCAGGCCTTGCCGCGTCGGTCGTTCCAGAAAATTCTGCGACAGCGGTTGCACGTGGATGCCGGCCTGCTTCAGGACCGCGGCCGCCTCCCGATCGCTCATCCGCGCCTGCATTGCATCGGTGAACAGCGCCACCAGGTGCAGGCCGGTGACGGCGGAGGACACGGTCAGATCATCCGGCATCAGGGCTCCGATCGCGTCGATCAGCGCCTTTCGCCTCGCGGCATAGACCCGCCGCATTGCGCGCAGGTGCCGCAGCAGATGGCCTTCCCGCATGAATTCCGCCAAAGCAAGCTGTCCGATGCCGGATGTGTGCACGTCGATGCGCGCGCGGCCCTTGGCGAACCCTTCGATGAAATGCCTGTTCGCGACGAGGTATCCGAGCCGCAGGTTCGGCATCATGATCTTCGAGAAGGTGCCGAAATAGATCACCCGGCCCTCGCGATCGAGCGAGCGCAGCGAGGCGATCATGCTGTCCTGATGCCTGAACTCCGAATTGTAGTCATCCTCGATCACCCAGACGTCGTTCCTGTTCGCCCAGTCGAGAAGTTCGAGCCGCCGCTCCAGGCCCATGCTGATCCCGAGCGGGTATTGATGCGACGGTGTGACCACGATCAGCCGCGCGCGTGGTGCGCGCCGAATCCCTTCCGAGACGACCAGCCCCTTGTCGTCGACCGGAATCGGAACGATGTTTGCGCCGGCCGCGGTGAGCGCCCATCGCGCCTCGACGAAGCCGGGCTCCTCGACCCAGACCTCGTCGCCGGGATCGAGGATCATCCGGCTGCAGAAATCCAGTGCCCCCGACGTGCCGGAGGTGACGACCACCTCTTCAGGCGAGCAAACGAGACCGCGCACGGAGCCGAGGAAGTTCGCGATCTCGCTCCGCAACCGCGGATGGCCTTCGGGCGGAAGATCAAGGCATTCGTGCTCCCTTGGATTCTGCCAGGTCTGGCGCAGCAAGCGCGACCAATCCTTGAAGGGAAAGGTTGAAATGTCAGGTGCGCCCGGACTGAACTCCGACGGCCAGTTGGTCTCGTAGTTGGAGTCCAGCAGCGATCGCCAGCGCTCCGACATGTGGGCGGGCCTGGCCGCAGACAAGCTGGACGATGGCTCGGCATGAGGCGACCCAACCGATGCCACCATGACGCTGCCGCGCGGCGTCGATTCGAGATAGCCCTCGGCGTAGAGCAGATCCCAGGCCGTCAGCACGACGGTCCGCGAGCATCCCAGTTCGCGCGCGATCTCGCGCGAACCGAGAAAGTGTGTTCCTGCGGGAAAGGCGCCGCACAAAATGCCGTCCCGGATATGCTTCGCGATCTGCAAGTGCAGCGGCACCGCGGAGGTCCGGTCGATATGCATCCCGGCAAGGGACAGGCGCTTGCTCGGGTGACGGCTGTTGTTCATGTCTCGCCTGCCAGGCAACGCAGGTGCTACCCGCCGCCGTTCCGGGGCGCGCTCCTTGGCGCGCGCCCCGAAATCACGACGCGACTTTTCCTTAGGCGCTCGCCTGGGTCACGAACTTCGTGTTGAGGTAACCCTCGATCGCCTCGAGGCCGCCTTCGGAGCCGTAACCGGAATCCTTGATGCCGCCGAACGGCACTTCAGGCAGCGCGAGGCCGTGATGGTTGATCGAGACCATGCCGCTCTCGATGTCGGCACCGATGGCCTGCATCGTCTTGGTCGAGGTCGTGTAGGCATAGGCCGCGAGCCCATAAGGCAGGCGGTTGGCCTCGGCCACCACCTCGTCATAGCTGCGGAAGGCGGTGATCGGTGCGAGCGGGCCGAACGGCTCCTCGTTCATGATCCGCGCGTCGCGCGGCACGTCCGTGAGCACCGTCGGCTCGAAGAAGAAGCCTTCATTGCCGATACGCTTGCCGCCGGCCTTGACCTTGGCGCCGCGCTGGACCGCGTCGGAGACGAAGCCCTCCATGGCGTCGACGCGGCGCGGGTTCGCCAGCGGCCCCATGCGGGTCTCCTTGTCGAGACCGTTGCCGACCTTGAGGCTCTTTGCCGCCGCCACGAACTTGTCGACGAAAGGCTCGTAGACGCTCTCATGCACCAGGAAGCGCGTCGGTGAGACGCAGACCTGGCCGGCGTTGCGGAACTTGTTGGCCGACAGGATTTTTGCGGCGTTGTCGAGATCGGCGTCCGCAAACACGATCGCCGGCGCATGGCCGCCGAGCTCCATGGTGACGCGCTTCATGTGCAGCCGGCGAGCGCGGCCAGATGCTTGCCGACCGCGGTCGAGCCGGTGAAGCTGATCTTGCGGATGACCGGATGGGGAATGAGATATTCCGACACTTCCGAAGGCACCCCGAACACCAGCTGGACGACTCCAGGCGGAATGCCGGCGTCCGCATAGGCGCGCACCAGCTCCATGCAGCTCGCAGGGGTTTCTTCCGGGCCCTTGACGATGATCGAGCAGCCGGCGGCAAGCGCGGCCGAGATCTTCCGCACCGCCTGATTGATCGGGAAATTCCAGGGCGTGAAGGCCGCGACCGGGCCGACCGGCTCCTTGGTCACGAGTTGCGAGACATTGCCCATCCGCGGCGGCACGATGCGGCCATAGGCGCGGCGCGCCTCTTCCGCGAACCAGTCGATGAGGTCGCCGGCCAGCATGGTCTCGCCCTGCGCTTCCACCACCGGCTTGCCCTGCTCCATGGTCATCACGGGCGCAATCTCGGCGGCGCGGGAGCGGATGATGTCGGCGGCCTTGCGCATCAGCTTGTAACGATCGAACGGCGAGGTCTTGCGCCACACCTCGAAGCCGGCCTTGGCGGCGTCCAGCGCGCGGTCGAGATCTCCGCGCGAGGCATGCGGGGTCTTGCCGATCGGCTGGCCGGTGGCGGGATTGAGGATGTCCTCCGACTTGCCGGACGAACCATCGGTCCACTCGCCGGCGATGAACATCTGAACTTTCGGATACATCCGTGCTGCCTCCTGCATGGTTTCGGCGGCGGCATTGGCGTCCGCCGTTTCAAGCCGGCGTAGAGCTACACCGAAAGGCTTCCGGCGAAAAGGGATCAATGACGCCGGCGCAAGGCATCGCTGATGCCCTCAGCTGCCCTGATCACGGAGGCCGACGGGAATGGCCTGTTAGAACCAATCGAGGCTGGCACCTTCCTCATTGAAAGTCGATAGCTCGGTCACGATATTGCCGGAGCCAGCCAATCGTCATCGGATCGACCATCGCCACCATGCCCTTCTTCCGGATCAACGAAAACGATCTTCGTCCCGATGATGCTATCGATTTCGATCCGGAGGACGTGCCGCGCGCCATCGCCGCCTTCGGCGGAGAGATGGTCACCAAGGGCACGGAGCTTGCCATGCACACCCATTGCAAGGACGAGCTCGTCCTGACCTTGCGGGGCGTCGTTCGCTGCGAGGCCGGCCCGGGTGTCTGGATCGTGCCGCCGCGCTGTGGCCTTTGGATTCCCCGAAATGTCCCGCACAGTGTCAGCGTCGCCGGGAACGTCGAAGTGTATTGCCTGTTCGTCGAACCGGGTGTGGTGCCAAGGCCGCCCCGGCAATGCTGCACGCTGTCGATCTCGCCGCTGCTGGAACGTCTGCTGGTGCACGTCACCCGGATGCCGGCCCTGTATGATACCGACGGCCCCGACGGGCGGATCGCAACTGTCCTGCTCGACCAGCTGGCGCTGGCGCCCACCGAAGAGCTGAGCTTCCCGATGCCGGCCGATGCCAGGCTGCGCAGGATCGCGAGTGCGATGATCGCCGATCCCTCCGACCGCGCGACGATCGACGAGTGGGCCAGCCGCATGGCCGTCGCTCCGAGGACGCTGACCCGCATCCTGAAACGCGAGACCGGCATGAGCTTCGGCCGCTGGCGCCAGCAACTCCACATCCTGATTGCGCTTCAGCGCCTCGACCAGGGAGCGTCGGTGCAGGCTGTGGCGCTCGATCTCGGCTATGAGGGCGCGAGCGCCTTCGTCACCATGTTCCGCAAAGCCCTGGGCAAGCCGCCCGCGCGATACCTCGCGGAGCGCCGCGTCCTCGCGCACTGACCGGAAATCGCAATCGATTGTCACGTTCGCGGAATGCGGCCGGCAGACCGATTCCGTATTCAGGCTCCAAGGCCCGTCCGCGGGCGCATTTTCCGGAGCCGAGAAACATGGATTCCCTCAGCCGCGGCCTTGTCGCAGACGTTCTCCTTCGTCTTCATCGGGAAGCGGAGGCGGCCGATGCGCCGCTGATGCAAGCCATGGGCGACGCAGCCGATCATCAGGGCGCCATCAGCCACTTCATCGAATCCGAGACCAGGGATCTCACGGGGGTCTATCGCGAGCTCGCGGACAATTTTCTGAATGTCTCTCCCGAATTCGGTCGGTTTCTCTACCTCTGCGCCCGCGCCTGCAAGGCGACGCGCATCGTGGAGTTCGGCTCTTCGATGGGGATATCCGCCATCTACATGGCCGCTGCCTTGCGCGACATGGGCGGCGGCCGCCTGATCGGGACCGATCTCGAGCCCGCCAAGATCGTGCGTGCGCGCGCCAACCTCGCTGCCGCAGGGCTCGACGACCTGGTCGAATTTCGCGTCGGCGACGCGCGCGAGACCCTCAAGCCCGGCGTCGGCGGCGACATCGACATGGTGATGCTCGACGGCGCTTTCACGCTCTATCTTCCCGTGCTCAAGCTGCTGGAGCCGCACATGAGGCCCGGCACGCTTATCGTCGGCGAGAACGCGTTCGAGGAGGCGTCCGGCTATATCGACTACGTCCGCGATTCCCAGAACGGCTATCTCTCGCTGCCACTGCCGTTCAATCCGGCGCGCGGCAACGAACTGACCATCAGGACCAAGTAGTCCCGGCAACCGCTGAGATCTCAATGACTGGAGCCAGGCTTTGAACGAGCCCGACCAACCCCGGATGTCCGAGCCATCGAAGCCGCCACAGGGACGGGTCACGCGCATGTTGCTGCAATGGCTGATGCGCCCTGCAAGCATCGCCGGGATCGAGGTGCTCTCGCCCCGCTTTCGGTCGATCGCGCTCGAGGGCGACGCACTCAAGGGCCTCGCGTGGAATGTGGGCCAGAAGATCCAGGTCGCGATGGGATCCGGCCTGAGCGCGCGAACCTACACGCCGATGTCGTGGGACGCGGAGAACGGCCGCACGACATTGCTGGCTTTCGCGCACGGCAGCGGTCCTGGCAGCCGATGGGCAAGCAGCTTGCAGGAAGGTGACATGTGCCGGTTCTTCGGCCCGCGCCGCTCACTGGATCTTTCCCCCGGAGAAACGCCCACGGTTTTGTTCGGCGATGAAACTTCATTCGGCCTCGCTTCGGCACTCCGGGAGAGCCGGCCGGCGGGTGGTACAATCTACGTGTTCGAAGTTTCGGATGCCGCAGAAGCAGTTCCCGTACTGGCGGCAATCGGTCTCGGCAGTTCGACACTGATCGCGCGCAGCGCCGAGGATGCCCATCTCGCAGCCGTCGAGGCCGAACTGCTGCGCTTTTCCGCGAGCGCGCATTTCGTCCTGACCGGCAAGGCTTCGTCGATCCAGCGCATCAGCCGGGCCCTGAAAGCGGCCGGCGTCGCAACATCGCGGACGAGGACCAAGGCCTATTGGGCGCCGAGCAAGACCGGATTGGATTGACGCAAACGCCGCCAGCCGATGACGGTGAACGAGTGGCTTCTGACGAAGGATTCGCCGCTTACAGTTGGGGGGCAGCCGCGGCATTGGGGACAATGTCCCCGCACCGCATTCCCTTTTCATCCCCTCTCGGGGAAACCGTCAAAACCATCTAGGATTACCATCGAGACAGAGTCAATGTCGCAGTCGCGGCGTGAATGCCACAGCGAGCAACTTCCTTGGAGATGGAGCATGGAAGGCGAGACCTTCCTCTGGCTGATACGGCATGCGCCCGTCGACGGCGTCAAAGGGACGATCCATGCGGCCGACGCGCCGGCTGATCTCGGCGATCGCGCGCAACTGGAGGGGCTGCGGCAGTGCCTGCCGACAGGCGCTGCGAGCTATGCCAGCCCGTCGCGACGCACGGTCGAGACCGCGCAGGCGCTGGGACTGACCCCAGAGCTGATGGCCGAATTCAGCGAGCAGAATTTTGGCGACTGGACAGGCCATCGGCACGACCAGCTCGCCGCGACTGAGGGTGAGACTTATACCCAGTTCTGGAGAGACCCGGCACATGGACGGCCGCCGGACGGCGAGAGCTTTGAAGATCAGATCGCACGCGTCCGGCTGGGGCTCGCGCGGGTCGGCGCCGGCTCCGCAACGCTCGTCGTGCATTCCGGCACCATCCGCGCGGCGCTGTGCATCGCACTGGACCTCGCGCCGCAAGCCGCGTTGCGCTTCGTGATCGATCCGCTGTCGTTGACCCGGATCGACCGGCTTGCGGCCGGCTGGCGTGTCGTCTCCGTCAACCAGCGCATGGCGTGAGCCGCATCAGGCTGGTCGGTCCGGCACATTGGCCTGCGCAAACGTCGCCATGCCGTTGTGAAGCGCGCAGGCCGAGCGGACCAGCGGCAGCGCGATGGCGGCGCCCGATCCCTCGCCGAGCCTGAGATCGAGGCTGATCAGCGGCTGCACGTTCAGCGCGCGCAGCACCAGCCGGTGCCCCTGCTCCGCCGATTGATGCGAGGCGAGCTGGAACGGCTGGCAGGACGGATTGAGACGTACTGCCGCCAGCGCCGCGACGGACACGATGAAGCCGTCGATCAACACGGGAATGCGGGCTTGCGCGGCCGCGATGATCGCGCCTGAGATCGCCGCGATCTCGAGGCCCCCGACGGCGCACAGGATATTTTCCGGCGATGCGCCCGCAACGCCATGGCGCGCAATTGCAGCATCGATCACGCGTGCCTTGTGCGTACGACCAGCGGTATCGACGCCGGTGCCGCTGCCGGCGATTTCCTCCGCGCTCACGCCGAGCAGGCTGGCGGCGATCGCCGCCGAGGTCGTGGTGTTGCCGATGCCCATCTCGCCGAAGATCAGAAGATCGGGCCGACTTGCTTCGGCTCGCGCGACTGCGCGTTGCCCGGCCTCGAACGCGAAAGCCAACTCCGTGGGGGTGAGCGCAGGCTCGACGCTGAAATCGCGCGTGCCGCTGCGCGGCTTGTCGGTGACGATGCCCGGCATCGCCTCCTGCGCCAGCGTGCCGGCGTCGACCACCTCGAGGCTGGAGCCGAGATCGCGCGCCAGCACCGAAATCGCGGCGCCGCCCGCGGCAAAATTCGCCATCATCGCGATGGTGACGGCTTGCGGATAGGCCGACACGCCTTGCGCGACGATGCCGTGATCGCCGGCGAAGACGATGATCGGCACCCGCGCGGCGCGGGGCTGCTCCGTCGCTTGCAGGCCCGCAAGCTCGATGGCCAGTTGTTCGAGCCGGCCGAGCGCGCCGGTCGGTTTCGTCAGCTGTGCCTGCCGCGCGATCGCCGCATCGCGATGATGCGCGGAGATCTCGGGGCATTTCTGGTAGACCCATTCGGGGAGCATGCTGCCTCGCTTATGGCCGGCGCTTGAGAATATAGCTGTCCATGATCCAGCCATGCCGCTCGCGCGTCTCCTGTCGCAGCGCGACGATGCGCGGCCCCACTTCCGCCAGCGCGCCGGACATGACGATCTGTTCGGGCATGCCGAGATAGGCGCCCCACCAGATGTAGAGACCAGCCGGATCGAGCGACTGGAACGCCGTGCCGCCATCGAGCATCACCGCCACGGTATCGATACCCTGCGGCCAGCCGCCTTCGCGCAGACGGCGGCCTGTCGTGACCAAAAAGGGTTCGCCGATATCGTTGAGCGGCAGCGCATGCGCCGCGCACAGCGCCTGGATCGAGGTGATGCCGGGCACGACTTCGATCGTCGGCAGCGGATTCAATCGCCGCGCAATGCGCAGCGAGGAATCGTAGAGCGACGGATCGCCCCAGATCAAGAGCGCTACCTTCCCGTCGCCTTCGAGGTGATTTGCGATGGTTTGCGACCAGGCCGCGGCCACGGCGTCGTGCCAATCGTCCACGCCCTTGCGGTAGTCCGTCTCGCCTGCGTCGCGCACAGGCAAGTCGAACTCGGCGATGCGCGTGCTCGCATTGGTGAGCACGTTCGCGCAGATCGTTCGCCTGAGGTCGGCAAGATCGGACTTCGCCGTCCCCTTGCGCGGGATCAGGACGAGATCGGCCGCGTTGATGGCACCGATCGCGGCGCGTGTGAGCTGCTCGGGATCGCCGCAACCGATGCCTATCAGGGAGAGCGTGAGCATCGCGAGCGCGACGGGCGGCAACAGCCGCCCTTTCGCTTGGCTCTTAGGTGCCGTTGTGCAGGCGAGGAGTGACCAGGCCGGGCGCGGTGACGCCGCGCAACGACTTCGCCAGCGCCAGCACTGCGAGGTCGGCCAGCGGTTCGATCACGATGACCAGCGCATAGGAGGCCGCGAACGTCGCGATGTTGGCGAGGTTGCTCATGGCAAAGCCGGAACCGTAGAGCGCCCAGAACGCCACCCAGGCGACAACGCCCGCTTGATAAGTCGTCGACAGCGCCAGCGCCTGACCGTACTTCAGATCGACATAGGCGGTGTTGCGCGAAATGATGCGCGTGGCGATCGCCTGGATCGCGAACAGCGGCACCAGCAGCGTGGTGACGTTCATGCCGTATTGTGGCAGGTCGGCCGGCTCGAACAACACACCCTGGAGCAGCAGGCCGAACGCGAGGCCGAAGGCGGCGGGCGCAGCACCAAAGAGCAGGAACAAGGTCGAGCCGAGGATGAAGTGCACCTCGGAGACGCCGACCGGGAAATGCGGCAGCACCTGGAAGAAGGTGAAGACGAGGCCCGTGGTGGCCAAGGTGCGCGCCGCGAACGAGCCGACGCCCTGCTCGCGGACGGTTTCGGCGGCAAGCTTCAGCGCGACGCCGCCGGCGGCGATGCCGGTTGCGTAACTCAGCACGAGCTTGGCGCCCGTCACGATTCCGGGTTCGATATGCATGGCTTAGATCCTTCCTGCCGTCACACCCGACGGCGTTGGCCTCAAAACGTGCACGGCCGGTCTCCTGGCTCGCGGCTCACTGGGATTCTCCGGCCTTCCCGAGCCTCGCGGCTCAGTGGCTGATCGGAGTCCCTCACCGCTTACAGTCGCGGGGGCGGCTGGGGTTTTGAGCGCCGCAACTGGGTCCGCCCATCCCCATTCCCGATTATGCTCCGGCGCTGTGCGCCGTGTCGAGCACCATGCCTCTCCTGTGTGCCCCTTTCGCAGAGCCGGCGTCAAGGGGCGAAGGGCTGCCGCGGTCGTCATGACGAATAATCCCCCGCCAGCGCGCCGAACAGGATCACGGCCGCGGTCGAAGCGGCGCCGCCTCGGGCAATCTGCTCGGCGAGCTCGGCGATGGTGGTGCGGATCAGCCGCTCGTCGGCACGGCCGAGAGATTCGGCGAGCAGCGCGGGGGTGCCCGGGGCAAGGCCGTGCGCGATCAATGTTGCGGCAAGCGCCGGAAAGGTGCGCCGGCCCATATAGACCACGGTGGTCGCCTCCGGATCTGCCAGCGCCGCCCAATTCAAATTGGGCGGCAGCTCGCCGCTGACATCAGCCCCCGTGATGAACTGCACCCGGCGCGAGGTATGCCGGCGGGTCAGGGGAATGCCGGCATGCGCCGCCGCAACGCAGGCCGCGGTGACGCCGGGAACGATCTCGTAGCCGATGCCGGCTTCGCGGAGCGTCTCCAGCTCCTCCTCGAGCCGGCCGAAAATGCCGGCATCGCCGGACTTCAGCCGCACGACGCGCGCGCCGGTTGCGGCATAATCGACCAAAAGGCGGTTGACGTGGTGCTGCTTGGTCGAGGCCCGCCCTGCTCTCTTGCCGACCGCGACGAGATTGGCACCCGGACGAGCGAGATCGAGAATCGCGCCGGAAGCGAGGTCGTCATAGAGCACGACGTCGGCCTCGCGGAGGCGTGCGGCGCCCTTCATCGTGAGCAGGTCGGGATCGCCGGGGCCGGCGGAGATGAAGGAGACAAACCCGCTCACCGGTCCTCCGCGATCAGATGGAAGAACGTGCCGGTGGCATTGCCACGCCGCGAGCCGGTCTCGGCGATGACGGCGCCGGTCGCGTCCTGCACGACCGCCAGCGGCGCATCGGGCTGCGCCACGATCGTGGAGTAATGGAACTCGTGGCCGCGCAGGCGTGCGCCAACAC
>NZ_LSIC01000056.1 GCF_001556045.1 Bradyrhizobium sp. CCH5-F6 | reverse complement strand
GTCGCCTTCGCGCTCGGCGACGAGCTCGACCCAGTCACGCGAGACCTCATAGGCGTTGTCGAGCACGTTGAAGATCACCTGCTTCAGCGCGACGTCGGAGACGATCGCGACGTCCTCGCCGAACGTGTTGACGAAATAAAGTGTGCGTGCCGAGCGCGCGTCGCGCCATTCCTCCACCAGCGCGGTGACGAAGGCCGTCACCGTCGTCGGCGAGGAGCCTTCGCCGCGCGCTTCGCCCGCCGACACCAGGATGCCCGTCACGATCGACTTGCAGCGCTGCAGCGAGGTCTCCATCTCCGCAAGATCCTCGGCGAGCTCCTGATCCGCAGCAAGATCCGGCATGCGGCGCCAGTCGCTGAGGATCACCGACAGCGAGGCCAGCGGCGTGCCGAGCTCGTGCGCCGCGCCGGAGGCGAGCAGGCCCATCCGCACGATGTGGTCCTGCTCGGCCGCATGCTGGCGCAGCGCCGCCAGATGCGCGTCGCGCTCGCGCAAATTCCTGTTGATGCGGGTGACGAACACCACCATCAGCACGGCATTGAGGACGAAGCCGAGCAGCATGCCCGTCACGGTGAGGCTGTAGGCCTCGCTGAAGGGATTTGGCGGCAGGTCGAGTGGCCGGTAGGCAAGCGTCAGCCACACGAAACTCGCGCAGGTCAGGGCCACCAGCGACCAGGTTGAGCGGGCATCGAGCAAAACCGCACCCAGCGTCACCTGGAGCAGGAACAGCGAGGTAAAGGGATTGGTGGCGCCGCCGGACAGGTAGAGCTGCGCGGTCAGCGCCGCGACGTCCAGCATCAAGGCGACCAGGAGCTCGTTGTTGGTGATGGCAGCGCGGTGGCGCACCCAGACCAGGCTCGAGGCGTTGAGCAGCACCAGCGCGCCGATCACCGCGCCCATCCGCTCCAGCGGCAGAGGAATGTCCAAGCCAAAATGCACGACGCCGATGGTCACGATCTGGCCGACCACGGCGGTCCAGCGCAGCTGGATCAGCAGCGCCATGTTCTTGCGATTGGTCTCATCGTCGGCGGGCGCCGTGCCGATCAGCTCACCGCGCGCGTCCGCCTGCGATTGCCGCGTGACGACGGTCTCGCCACGCGCAAGTGTTTGGGAAAGCGTCTTCCCGTCGTCAGCCAGGCTCGACGATCGTTCCAGCATCTGATCCCGTCCTGCGGGTGGCGGCATCCGAGCCGCCGTCCGGTTCCTGGACGAAGCGCCTGCGGCGGAACAGCCCGCCGCCGAATGTGACGAAAAGCCGGCCAGCCAGCATGAAAGCCAGGGCAAACCACGTCAGCGCGTAGATCAGGTGGTTATTGGGAAAGCGGATCACGGTCAATCCGCCGATAGGCCCGCCGGCAATTTGTGATCTGGCATCGGCATCCACGAAGAAGGGCGCGACGTCGCGCAGGCCGCGCGCCGCCGCAATGGCGGCGACGTCCCGCGAGTACCAGCGGTTGTGCTGCGGCACATTGTTCCGGAGAAACCCGCCCTTCGGCTCGGTCATGCGGAGGAGGCCGGTGATCTCGACCTGACCGTCGGAATTGCCGTCCCGGCGCGTCGATGCGTCGCGCCGCTCGGATGGCACGAAGCCGCGGTTGACCAGGATCTGCGTGCCGTCGTCGCGCTCAAGCGGCGTCAGCACCCAATAACCGGGACCTTCCTCGGTGACGGCCTGAACCAGCGTCTCGCGGTCGTGCAGGAAGCGGCCGGTGACACGGACATGCTTGTATTCGTCGTTCGCTGCGGAGATCGAGGGCCATGACGCGGGCTCGGGGATCGGCACCGCCGGGGCATGAGCGCGCTGCTCGACGCGCTCGATCAGCGCCAGCTTCCAGGCGCGGCGCTCGATCTGCCAGACGCCGAGCGCGATCAGGGTCGCGAAGGCCGCGAGCGAGAGGACCGTAAGCCACAGCGAAGGGCGCACGGCATGGCCGCGCGTCCCCTCTGCCTTGACTGTTACGATCCCGGCCTCGCTCACTTCATCCCGCTCATCTGGTGCATCGGCATCATGTTGTTGTTGAGGTGGCTCATCACCCACAGCGAACCCGACAGCGCGATCACCACCATGACGATGGTGAAGATCAACGCCATCATGCTCCAGCCGTTCTCGGAGGCCGTGTTCATGTGCAGGAAGTAGATCATGTGCACGACGATCTGCACGACCGCGAAGGCCATGATCACCAGCGCGGTGATCTGCTTGCTCGGCAGTATACCGCTCATCACGAGCCAGAACGGAATCGCCGTGAGCACGACCGAGAGCACGAAGCCGAGCATGTAGCTCGAGAAGGAGCCATGGGCGTGGCCGTCGCCGTGGTGATGGTCGTCCGCATGGGCGGCATGGGCATCGGTGTTCATCGCAGAACTCCCAGGAGATAGACGAAGGTGAAGACGCCGATCCAGATCACGTCGAGGAAATGCCAGAACATCGACAGGCACATCAGGCGGCGGCGATTGGCCTCGATCAGGCCGAACTTCTGGACCTGCACCATGAGGGTCACCAGCCAGATCAGGCCGCAGGTGACGTGCAGGCCGTGGGTGCCGACCAGGGTGAAGAAGGCGGACAGGAAGGCGCTGCGCTGCGGGGTGGCGCCCTCGTGGATCATGTGGGCGAACTCGGTGAGCTCGATGCCGATGAAGGCGAGGCCGAACAGGCCGGTGATCGCCAGCCACGCTTGCGTCTGCGCGACCTTGTTCTGCTGCATCGTCAGCATCGCAAAGCCATAGGTGATCGACGACAGCAGCAGCATCGAGGTGTTCAACGCGACCAGGTTCAGGTCGAACAGGTCCTTCGGGGCGGGCCCGGCGGCGTAATTGCCGCCGAGCACGCCGTAGGTGGCGAACAGGATCGCGAAGATGAGGCAGTCGCTCATCAGGTAGATCCAGAAGCCGAGCGACGTGCTCCAGCCTTCCGGGTGCGGATGTTCGTCGGCGAGGTAGAAGACCGGCTCGCCGGCCTGCGAGGGATTGACAGCGATGGTCATTTACTTGGCTCCGGCGAGCAGCTTGGTGCGCGCGTCTTCGGTCCGGATGATGTCTTCAGCCGGAATGTCGAAGTCGCGGTGATAGTTGAAGGTGTGACCGATGCCGACGGCGAGCATCGCGATGAAGCTCACGGCGGCGAGCCACCACATGTACCAGACCAGGCCAAAACCCATTGCGGTGGCAAGGCCGGCGAGGATGATGCCGGTTCCGGTGCTGCGGGGCATGTGGATCGGCTTGAACCCGGTCAGCGGACGCTGGTAGCCGCGCCTCTTCATGTCCCACCACGCGTCATTGTCGTGCACGACTGGGGTGAAGGCGAAGTTGTAGTCCGGCGGCGGCGAAGAGGTCGCCCATTCCAGCGTGCGCGCGTCCCAGGGATCGCCGGTGACGTCCTTGAGCTGCTCGCGCCTGAGCAGGCTGACTGCGAACTGCATCAGCATCGAGAGAATGCCGATGAAGATGAAGAGGGCACCGATCGCGGCGATGACGAACCAGATCTGAAGCGAGGGATCTTCGAACACGCGCAGGCGGCGGGTCACGCCCATCAGGCCGAGCACGTAGAGCGGCATGAAGGCGAGATAGAAGCCGGTGACCCAGAACCAGAACGACATCTTGCCCCAGAACGGATCGAGCTTGAAGCCGAACGCCTTCGGGAACCAGTAGTTGATGCCGGCGAACGCGCCGAACACGACGCCGCCGATGATGACGTTGTGGAAGTGTGCGATCAGGAACAGGCTGTTGTGCAGCACGAAGTCGGCCGGCGGCACCGCCAGCAGCACGCCGGTCATGCCGCCGATCACGAAGGTCAGCATGAAGGCGACGGTCCACATCATCGGCAATTCGTACCGGATGCGGCCGCGGTACATCGTGAACAGCCAGTTGAACATCTTCGCGCCCGTCGGGATCGAGATGATCATCGTCGTGATGCCGAAGAACGAGTTGACGCTGGCGCCCGAGCCCATCGTGAAGAAGTGGTGCAGCCAGACGAGGTACGACAGGATGGTGATGACCACCGTGGCGTAGACCATCGAGGTGTAGCCGAACAGCCGCTTGCCGGAGAAGGTCGAGGTAACCTCGGAGAAGATGCCGAAGGCGGGGAGAACCAGGATGTAGACCTCGGGGTGGCCCCAGATCCAGATCAGGTTCACGTACATCATCGGGCTGCCGCCGAAATCGTTCGTGAAGAAGTTGGTGCCGACGTAGCGGTCGAGCGACAGCAGCGCGAGCACGACGGTCAGGACGGGGAAGGAGGCGACGATCAGCACGTTGGTGCAGAGCGAGGTCCAGGTGAACACCGGCATCTTCATCATCGTCATCCCGGGGCACCGCAGCTTGACGATGGTGCAGATCAGGTTGATGCCGGACAACGTCGTTCCGACGCCGGCGATCTGGAGTGCCCAGATGTAATAGTCGACGCCGACATCGGGACTGTAGCCGATGTTCGACAGCGGCGGATAAGCCAGCCAGCCCGTGCGGGCGAATTCGCCGATGAACAGCGAGGCCATCACCAGCACCGCGCCCCCGACCGTCATCCAGAAGCTGAAATTGTTCAGGAACGGGAACGACACGTCGCGCGCGCCGATCTGGAGCGGCACGACGTAGTTCATCAGGCCGGTGACCAGCGGCATCGCCACGAAGAAGATCATGATCACGCCGTGGGCGGTGAAGACTTGGTCGTAATGATGGGCGTTGAGATAGCCTTCGGAGCCGCCAAAGGCGAGCATCTGCTGGCCGCGCATCATCAGCGCGTCGGCGAAGCCGCGCAACAGCATCACGATGCCGAGGATCATGTACATGATGCCGATGCGCTTGTGGTCCACGCTGGTGAACCATTCGCGCCAGAGATAGCCCCAGAGGCGGAAATAGGTGAGGCCGCCGAGCAGCGCGGCGCCGCCGAGCGCGACCACCACGAAGGTGCCGACGACGATCGGCTCGTGCAGCGGCAGCGATTCGAAGCCGAGCCGGCCGAAGATGAGCTTGGGAAGATCAGGAGACATGCGGGATCTCTACTAGGAGTCTGATTTCGGACGCAGTCCGAGGAAGAAGGACGAGGACTTGAGCGGCGTGAACGACGGCCGCTTCAGGCCGGCGCCGAGCAGCGGCGCGGTGTCGGTCGGGGCCGTGATCGAGGCGGTGGTCCTGCCCTGCGGCGCATCCGGCGTGCAGGTGCCGGCGACGAAGCTCGGCTCCGGCCCAAGCGCGGTGCCGCGGCGGGCGTATTTGTCGTAGGCCAGCGGCAGCGTGTTGTTCAGGCCCTGATGGCCGGCGCCGCCCTTGGCGTCGATCGCCATCATCTCGCTCTGGCACATCTTGCCGGTCTCGACGCACATGTTGAGGATCAGGCGGTAGAGATCGGCATCGACGGTGCCCCAGCGCCGCACCGGCTCGTTCTGGCTCGGCTTTTCGAGCTGGAGATATTCGGCGCGGCCGAGCGAGCCACCGGCCGATTTGGCGCTGGCGATCCAGGCGTCAAAGCCCTTGTCGTCGAGACCCCTAAAGTTGAAGTGCATGCCGGAGAAGCCGGCGCCGCTGTAGTTCGCCGAGAAACCCTTGTAGGTGCCGACGTGGTTGACGACGGCGTGGAGCTTGGTCTCCATGCCCGGCATTGCGTAGATCTGGCCGGCGAGCGCGGGGATGTAGAACGAGTTCATCACCGAGGACGCGGTGATGCGGAAGGTGATGGGCCGATCGACCGGCGCTGCGAGCTCGTTCACGGTGGCGATGCCGTAGTCCGGATAGATGAAGAGCCATTTCCAATCGAGCGCGACGACGTCGACCTCGAGCGGCGCCTTGGACTGGTCCACGGCGCGTTCCGCATGGATGCGGCCGAGCGTGCGATAGGGATCGAGCAGGTGCGTGCCCATCCAGGTCAGCGCGCCCAGGCAGACGATGATCAGAAGCGGCGCCGACCAGATCACCAGCTCGAGAGCGGTCGAATGATCCCAATCCGGCTCGTAGCGGGCCTCGGTGTTGGCCTGGCGGTAGCGCCAGGCGAACAGCACCGTCAGAGCCATCACGGGGAGGACGATCAGGAGCATCAGGACGGTGGAGATGATGACGAGGTCGCGCTGCTGGGCTGCGATGTCGCCGGCCGGCGCCAGCACAACGTAGTTGCAGCCACTGAGTGCAGCGGCCAGAGGTAGTAGCGCCAGGATCTTGAGACGAGACACGGGCCGAGCCTTTGAGAATGAGTTTCCTTTGCGAAGCCAACGGGTAGCTGCGGCGCAGCAACCCGGACATTGGACAATTTGTCCAATGTTGCAGTGCGGGATGTTGGATCAGACAGAGGTAGTTGCCTGGCCTCTTGCCGGGCAACCGGCTTGGTTTTCAGGACGTTAAGGGCGCGCGAATGGCGACGGCACGGACCCCCGCAATGACAGATCTTCCTACCGGCGAGCATGGCCACGATCAGGCCAGTCCCGGCGAGATCGCCATCGGCGTCATCATCGGCCGCACCTCGGAATTCTTCGACTTCTTCGTCTTCGCGATCGCCTCGGTGATCGTGTTTCCGCGCCTGGTGTTTCCGTTCGCGAGCGAACTGACCGGCACTCTTTATTCTTTCATGATCTTCGCGCTGGCCTTCATGGCCCGGCCGATCGGCACCATCATTTTCATGACGGTCGACCGTGCCTACGGCAAGACGGCGAAGCTGATCTCGGCGCTATTCCTGCTCGGCACCGCCACCGTCGCGCTGGCGTTTCTGCCCGGCTATCACGAGATCGGCGTCGCGGCGATCTGGCTGCTGGCGCTGGCGCGTATCGCGCAGGGTCTGGCCTGGGGCGGCGCCTGGGACGGCATGGCTTCGCTGCTCGCGCTGAACGCTCCGCCCTCCCAGCGCGGCTGGTACGCGATGGTGCCGCAGCTCGGGGCTCCGCTCGGGCTGATCGTGGCGAGCGCGCTGTTCGCCTATTTCGCCGGAAACTTGTCGGCCGATGATTTCTTCGACTGGGGCTGGCGCTATCCGTTCTTCGTCGCCTTCGCCATCAACGTCGTGGCGCTGTTCGCGCGCCTGCGCATGGTGACGACGGAAGAATATGCCACGCTGTTCGAGACCCGCGAATTGCAGCCTTCGCGCATCTCCGAGACGGTTGCAAACGAAGGCCAGACCATCATGCTCGGCGCCTTCGCGCCGCTCGCGAGCTTCGCGCTGTTCCACATGGTCACGGTGTTTCCGCTGTCCTGGGTGTTCCTGTTCACCCATGAGAGCCCGGTGCGATTCCTGATCATCGAGATCGTCGCCGCCGTGTTCGGCGTCGCCGCGATCGTCGTTTCCGGCATCATCGCCGACCGCGTCGGCCGCAAATCGCTGCTGATGGGATCGGCGATCGCGATCGCGATCTACAGCGGCTTTGCACCGCAGCTGCTCGACGCCGGCGCGTTCGGCGAGACCATCTACATGGTGATCGGCTTCATTTTGCTCGGCCTGTCCTTCGGCCAGTCCTCGGGTGCGATCGCCTCGAACTTCAGGCAGACCTACCGCTACACGGCTTCGGCGCTGACGTCCGACATGGCCTGGCTGTTCGGCGCCGGCTTCGCGCCGCTGGTGGCGCTGCTGCTCGCCACCAATCTCGGCGTCATCGCCTCCGGTGCGTATCTGCTCTCGGGCGCGTTCTGGACCCTGCTCGCGCTCTGGCTCAGCGGCCAGCGCGAGGCCGGCGACATGGACGCGGGGCGCTGAGGTCCACCCAGGCTCGCGGTCTCGTAGGGTGGGTTAGCGAAGCGTAACCCACCAATGTCAGTTTCTAAGGCGAGAGAAGAGGTGGGTTACGGCTTCGCCTAACCCACCCTACGGTAGCGCGATTTGTAGCTCCAGATTCCGAGGTCGCGCTAAGCGCGCCCCGCGCTACGCGCGCTTAGCGCAGCCTCAATCCGCCACGATCTTCACGCGGTCGCGCACCTTCACCTGCGCGTTGCGCTCGAGGCCGTTCAGGACACGGAAGCGCTCGGCGGGATGATCGACTCCGGCCATGCGGTGGGAGAGCGATTCCACGGTATCGCCGGGCTGCACGGTGATGACCTTGATGCGCAGCGGGCGCGCGGCCTGGATCTCCTCGAGCGTCAGGCGACGGAATGAGTTGACGGTCTCGCGCGCGTTGCGCTCGCTCTCGGTCGACTTCTGCCGCGCCGCGAAGATGAAGCGGTAGACGTCGCTGCCGAAGCGCAACGCATAGACCTTGAACTGCCACTGGTCGCCCTTGGCGGTCGCGGATGCCGCCGGAAAACCGTTGATCGTGAGATCCTCGGTCGACGCCTTCTCGACGCCTTCCATCCAGCCGGAATTCAGGTAGTCGCCGAGCGATTGTTCGGCCGGCACGCGCACGACGTCGAAGCGCATCGCCTGTGCGCCGCCCTCGCGCACGCCGATCACGGCCTGGGCTGTGTTGTCGAGCGTGAAATTGTCCGGCGCCTGGAAGGTGAAGCCGAGCTTCGGATGCAGGAAGCGGCGGCCGCGCACGAAGCCTTCGCTGGGGTCTTCGCCATAGACGAGGTTGTCGATCGCGGCGAGATAGCTTTCGCGATCGCGCTCGGCGCCCTCCGGCGCAGTGTATTGCCGCGCGATATTCTGCGCGTTCTGCACGCGTTCCGGGGTGGCCGGATGCGACGAGGTGAAATCCTGCGCGCGCGGATCGAGCGAGCTCTTGCCGGCCTTCAGCTCGGCATTGCGCTCCATCGCCGAGAGGAAACGCGCCGCGCCATAGGGATCGAAATGTGCCTTGGCGGAAATGCCCACACCGATGCCGTCGGCCTCGATCTCCTGCTTGCGCGAGAAGCTCGCCATGGTGAGCTTGGTCTTGGCCAGCGCGAGCGCGGTGAGATCGGGATCGTTGCTCATGTCGGTGACGACGCGGGTGACGATCGCGGCCTGGCGGGCCTGGTCCTCGCGCATCGCGGCGTGCTTGGACAGCACATGCGCCATCTCGTGGCTGAGCACGGAGGACAATTCGGAGGTGTCGCTGGCGAGCGCGAGCAGGCCGCGCGTGACGTAGAGCTGGCCGTTCGGCAGCGCGAAGGCGTTCACCGCGCCGGAATTGAGGATGGTGACCTTGTAGCCCTGGTCGGGACGGTCGGAAGCCGCCACCAGCCGGTCGACGGTCTTGCTGACCAGCGCCTCGAGCTTGGGATCGTCATAGGTCCCGCCATAGCTCGCCAGGATGCGCTCGTGCTCCTTCTCCGTGGCGGGGGTCTGCGCGATGGCCGGCTTCGGCTTCGGCATCGCGACGGTTGCCGGGGCCGTGGCGGTCTGGAACCTCCCCATGTCGCCGCAACCGCCGAGGGCCGCGCCCAGGACGAGGCATAGCGCGGCCGGCGCCGCCCGCAGTCGGCGGCGTTCGGTCCGTACGTGCCGTTCTAGCACCCCATCCACGTCGTTAACCCGTGCCTGGCCTGATCTAAGGCCTTACCCCTGCCGGCTCGTTTGCGCCCAGCAACTCGATCTGCCCCACAAGGCGTACCTCGATGCGCGGCCCCGCATTCCCCTCAACCCAGCCCCGAACGCGAATACGCCGATTTTCCAGGGACTTAAGGGCTATACCAGCGCTTTCGAACGCCGATAGTGTACGCTTTGAAATAGTCGCGGCAAAGCCACGAGTCCAGTTCCGTCCGAAGTTGAGGTAGGTTACTGCCCCAGCCTGACGGACCGACAGGATTTTGCCCTCGACCACCGCAAAGCGCCCGATCTCCGCCAAAATATCGTCCGGACTTTCCGCGTTTTTTATGGCCGACGGGTCAGTCCAGCTACCCATTTTCTGGCGCCGCGCTGCGGCTTCGGACGCCATCAGGGAGGCCGCGCAGTCCTTGTCCATGATCTCGGCGGAGGCAATGGCGTTGCCTTGGGCGAGCAGCGTCGCCTGCACCGGGACGTCGCTCTCACCGACGAAGACCAGCGCGCTTTGGCGGCCGTAGCGGTCGGGCGTGTCGTCGGTGCCGCGGAGTGTCACGTCGCGGCCGGCGAGCAGCGATGTCAGCGCCTGCTTCGTCGTCGCCGTGGGCTCGATGCCGGTGAGGCGGATATCGCGGCCGTCGTCGAGACGGACGCTGCGCGCATCGACGATCGCGGCGACGCGACCTTCGCCCTGGGACTCGAGCTGGCACGGCGCCGCGAGCGCGGTGTGGCTCGCGATGAGAAGAGTTGCCACGATAAGGTGAAGCAGTCGTGCCACGTGACCCGGAGAGGTTGCGTTGTGCTTCAGCTTTACCTCAAGTGTAGCGTTTCGCGAAGACGCTTCCTCATGCCCCGTCATTGCGAGGTGCGGAGCGACGAAGCAATCCATAGTCCCTCCGCGGAAAGACTCTGGATTGCTTCGTTGCGCTCGCAATGACGCGAAAACATTTTGCGTCGTCTCTCCATTCCGCTTTGCGGAAAGCACACAATGATCATTGATCTTCATCGCACCGCAGCGCTTGCTGCGCTCTTGCGCATGCGGCATGATTGCGGCAATCACGATTGCCAAGAGCAACAACCAAGCCGCCATCAGAGTACGGCGCGATAAAGGAGGTCTTTTTCGATGAAGAGAATTTTGCCGGGCATTTTCGTCGCCGCTTTTGCATTGAGCGCAAGCGCCGCGCAGGCCCAGGACAAGCCGACGCTGAAGATCGGCGGCATTCTCGACATGTCGAGCCTGTATGCCGACATCACCGGCTCGGGCAGCGAGACCGCGGCCAAGATGGCCGTGGAGGATTTCGGCGGTGAGGTGCTGGGACGCAAGATCCAGGTGCTGGCGGCCGATCATCTCAACAAGGCCGACCTCTCCGCAAACATCGCCCGCGACATGCTCGACAACCAGGGCGTCGAGATGATCTACGATGTCGCGGCCTCAGCGACCGCGCTTGCCGCCGGCGAGATCGCGAAAGCGCGCAACAAGATCATCATGTTCAACGGCCCGGGCTCGATCCGTCTCACCAACGAGGCCTGTGGTCCCTACACCATCCACTATGTGTTCGACACCTACGGCCAGGCCAACGTCACCGGCCTTGCGGCCGTGAAGTCGGGCCTCGACAGCTGGTTCTTCCTCACCGCCGACTACGCCTTCGGCCAGGATCTGGAGAAGGACACCAGCGCCGTCGTGACCAAGACCGGCGGCAAGGTGCTCGGCAGCGTCCGCCATCCGCTCAACACGTCGGATTTCTCGTCCTTCCTGCTCCAGGCCCAGGCTTCGAAGGCCAAGGTCATCGGGCTCGCCAATGCCGGCGGCGACACCATCAACGCCATCAAGCAGGCGGCCGAGTTCGGCATCACCAAGGGTGGCCAGAAGGTCTCGCCGCTGCTCGCCTTCGTCACCGATATCGACTCGATCGGGCTCGAGACCGCGCAGGGCCTGTTGCTGGCCGAGGCGTTCTACTGGGACCTCAACGACGACACGCGTGCGTTCTCCAAGCGCTTCATGGAGCGTACCAAGCGGGTGCCGACCTCGGCGCAGGCCGGCGTCTATTCCTCCGTCACGCACTATTTGAAAGCCGTGAAGGCGGCCGGGACGACCGACGCCGCGGCGGTGATCAAGGTGATGAAGGAAACGCCGATCAACGACTTTTTCGCCAAGGGCGGCAAGATCCGTGAGGACGGCCGCATGATCCACGACATGTACCTGTTCGAGGTGAAGAAGCCGTCGGAGTCCAAGGGCCGCTGGGACGATTACAAGCTGCTTACCACCGTCCCCGGCAACGAGGCGTTCCAGCCGCTGGAGCAGTCGCGCTGCCCGCTGGTGAAGAAATAAGGGCGTGAGCCGTCGTGGTGACGAGCGCGCCCAGCAATAGGTCGTCATCCCGGGGCTCGCGCAGCGAGAACCCGGGATCCATCGAGCAGCAATGACGGTTGAGGAATGGATTCTCAGGTGCGCAATTGCGCACCGCAATTGCGCACCGTAGTTCGCGCCAAGGGGCGCGCCCCGGAATGACAGAGTAAAACAAACAAAGGGAGACGCCCATGAGCAACGACATGGTCCTGCAGAAGCTCGAAGCCGGGCTCCTCACGATCACCATGAACCGTCCCGAGCGCAAGAATGCGCTCAACCCGGACATGGTGCGCGGGCTGGTCGAGGCGGCGCGGCGCGCGGCCGACGATCCGGAGGTGCGGGCGGTGCTGTTCAAGGGCGCCGGCGGCTCGTTCTGCGTCGGCGGCGACGTCAAGTCGATGGCGGAGGGCCGCGCACCGCTGCCGTTCGAGCAGAAGCTTGCGAATCTGCGCCGCGGCATGGAGGTCTCGCGCATCCTGCACCAGATGCCCAAGCCCGTGGTGGCGCAGCTCGACGGCGCGGCGGCCGGTGCGGGCCTGTCGATGGCGCTGTCCTGCGACCTGCGCATCGCCTCTGAATCCTGCAAGATCACCACGGCTTTCGCCAAGGTCGGCTTCTCCGGCGATTACGGCGGGACCTATTTCCTGACGCAACTGCTCGGCAGCGCAAGGGCGCGCGAGCTCTACCTGATGTCGCCGGTGCTCACGGCGAAGGAAGCGCATGCGATCGGCATGGTGACCAAGGTCGTGCCGGATGCGGAGATCGACGCCGCCGCGCACGAGCTCGCGCTGTCACTGGCACAGGGCCCCTCGATCGCGCTCGGCTTCATCAAGCGCAACATCAACAACGCCGAGCATCTGGCGCTGGAAGACTGCTTCGACGGCGAGGCGATCCATCACACCCGCTGCGGCGACACCGAGGACCACAAGGAGGCCGCCAGGGCCTTTGTCGAGAAGCGCAAGCCCACATTCAAGGGCGCATGACCATGGCGCCCTATGTGCGGCTGCGGCAGATATGTCTGGTCGCGCCGCAGCTCGAGCCGGTGATCTCCGACATCGCGGAGATCATGGGCCTCGCTGTGTGCTATCGCGACGGCAATGTCGCTAAATACGGCCTGGAGAACGCGCTGCTCCCGGTCGACACGATCCTGCTGGAGGTGGTCGCGCCGTTCAAGGAGGGCACCACGGCCGGCCGCTTCATCGCGAAGACCGGCGGCCGCGGCGGCTACATGGCGATCTTCTGCTGCAACGATCCTGACGAGCGCGGACGCAACGCCAACGCCATGGGCGTGCGAACCGCCAACGTCATCGACCATGCGCCCTATCACGGCGTGCAGCTCCATCCACGCGACTGCCGCGCCGCCTTCATCGAGTTCAACCACACCGAAGGCAGCGACGACATTCTGGGCCCCTATCCGCCGGCGGGGCCCGACTGGCAGAAATTCATCCGCAAGGATGTGACGCAGGCGCTCACGACGGTGGAGATGCAGAGCCCGGACCCGCAAGGGCTCGCTGAGCACTGGGGCAAGATCATCGGAGTTGCGGTTGATGGCTCCGCGTTGAAGCTGCCGAACGCGACCTTCCGCTTCGTGAAGGGCGCCAGCGAGATGATGAGCGCGCTGGAGTTTCGTGTGACCGACGTCGCGCAGGTGCTGGATGCCGCCAGGGCGAAGGGGCTCACGGTCGCCGGCAACGAGTTTGTGCTGGGCGGAGTGACGTTCCGCGTGAGCTGATCGCGCTGCACCCTCTCCCCTTGTGGGAGAGGGTGGATCGCCGCGTAGCGGCGAGACGGGTGAGGGGTTCTCTCTGCGCGCAACTCTCTTGCGATAGAGCTCTCGGAGACAACCCCTCATCCGGCGCTTCGCGCCACCTTCTCCCACAAGGGGAGAAGGAAGAAGAGGCGCTCATCGCCGCGTAAACTACCTTCCCCTGAAATTCGCCACGCGCCGCTCTTCCGTGGCCTTCACGCCTTCCTTGAAGTCTTCCGTCGCGCGCAGGCGGGTCTGCTCGGCGAGCTCGTGGTTGGTCGCGGCCATGACGCGGTCGGCGAGGCCGTTGCGCATGGTCGCGCGCGTGGAGAGCAGGCCGAGCGGCGAGCATTCGGCGATCTCGCCGGCGAGCTTCATCGCGGCCGACTTGACCTGGTCCTGAGGCACCAGCTCGTTGGCGAGGCCCCATTTGTAGGCCTCCTCGCCGGTGACGCGGCGGCTGGTGTAGAACATCAGCTCGGCGTTGTTCTTGCCGATCAGCTCGGGCAGCGTCACCGTCAAGCCGAAGCCGGGATGGAAGCCGAGCTTGGTGAAGTTCGCGGAGAAGCGGGCTTCGGGGCAGGTGACGCGGAAATCGGCGGAGACCGCGAGCCCGAGGCCGCCGCCGATGGCCGCGCCCTGCACGGCGGCAACGATCGGCTTCTTGGCGCGGAAGATGCGCACCGCCTGGATGTAGAGATGGTTGATCGGGCCGAGACTGTCGGCCGGATCGCCCTTCTTGTCGGCTTCGCGCGCTTCCTGCGCCTGCCGCGCCGGATCGCCGAAATTGGCGCCGGCGCAGAACGCCTTGCCCTGCGCCGACAGGACCGAGGCGCGGATCTCGATGTCGCGATCGAATTCCTCGAGCGCATCCGCGATCTGGTTGATCAGCGAGATGTCGAAGAAGTTCAGCGGCGGACGGCGGATCTCGATGATGCCGACATGCCCGACCTTCTCGACGCCGATATCTGTGTAGGTGCTCATTTCCAATCTCCAGTATCTCAGTAGCGAAGAATCACCTCTCCCATCGGGAGAGGTCGATTTGCGCCAGCAAATCGGGTGAGGGGATCAGCTCTATCGTGGGACCCAAACCCCTCACCCGGCGCTACGCGCCGACCTCTCTCGATGGGAGAGGTGGACGGAGCGCGAGGAGATAGGTCCGATCCCATCAGCTTACCGCAAGCCAAGTCCGCGGGCGATGATGCCGCGCAGCACCTCGGTGGTGCCGCCCTGGATGGTGAGCTTCGGCGCGGTCTTGATGGCGAAGTCGAGCTGCTGCTCCAGCGTCTCGCGGTTGGTCGCGGTCTCCTCGACGAAGGCGGCGAGATCGCGCACGCGATGCGGAAGCTGCTGCTCCCAGACCGTGCCGATGTCCTTGACGATGGAGGCCTCCACCACGGGCTCCTTGCCGGCCTGCAGCATGCCGGCAACCGAGACCGACATGCGCCGCATGGTGTGAAGCTGCGCGACCAGGCGCCCGATGCCCTCGGCACTGCGCGTATCGGGATTGGGACCGACCGCGCGCACCAGCTCGGTCAGCACGTAATAGGTCTCCAGGAAACGCTCGGGACCCGAGCGCTCGTAGGCGAGCTCCGATGTGGCCTGCTTCCAGGCGCCGTCGACCTCGCCGAGCACGTGATCTTCAGGGACGAAGAAGTCGGTGAAGACGACCTCGTTGAACTCGTACTGGCCGGTGATCTGGCCGATCGGGTTCACCTTGATGCCCGGCTGCTTCATCTTGACCAGGAACTGCGTCAGGCCGTGGCGGCGGTTCTCCTTGGTCGGCGGCGACGTGCGGAAGATCGCGATCATGTAGTCGGCAATGTGCGCCGACGAGGTCCAGATCTTGGTGCCGTTGATGAGATAGCCGCCCTCGGTCTTGGTCGCGCGCGTCTTCGCCGCGAACAGGTCGGAGCCTGAGTTCGGCTCGCTCATGCCGATGGCGAAGCAGATCTCGCCGCGGCAGATGCGCGGCAGGATGTCCATCTTGATATGCTCGGGCGCGTATTTGATCAGCACCGGCCCACTCTGGCGGTCGGCGACGA
The DNA here is from genome assembly GCF_001556045.1 of Bradyrhizobium sp. CCH5-F6. Classification (GTDB taxonomy): domain Bacteria; phylum Pseudomonadota; class Alphaproteobacteria; order Rhizobiales; family Xanthobacteraceae; genus Bradyrhizobium. Next base: position 30,977 of record NZ_LSIC01000056.1, on the reverse strand, counting down.
AGAAGCGCCGCGTCGGCGCGTTGGCAACGCGCATCTCCTCGGTCACGACGTAGCGTTCGAGGAAGGAGCGCTCCTGGCCGCCATATTTCTTCGGCCAGGTCATGCCGAGCCAGCCCTTGGCACCGACCCGGCGGGAGAATTCCGGCGCGTCGGTGTCCTCGCGGTTGGGCTTGTTCGGATCGAAGGTGCCGGCGGCGATTTCCTCGGCGAGGAAGGCGCGCACTTCCTTGCGCAGCTGCTCGCATTCGGGCGGCAGGCGAATCGGATCGAAACGGAGGGCAGCGGTCATAGGTCTCGTTCCCTGATCAGCGCGAAGCCACGAGCGGCCACAATTCGTCGGCGCCGCGATTTGCGACCAGCTTGCCGAGCTCGACGGCCCAATGGCTCTCCGAGCCGAAGTCGTCGCGCCAGGCCAGCGCCCGCAGCGAATAGCGATGCAGGATGTGCTCCATGGTGAAGCCGATCGCGCCGTGCACCTGGTGCGCGATGGCGCCGCCCTTTTCCGCGGCTTCCGCGCACCGGATCTTGGCGGAGGCGGCTTCGAGATAGACCTCGTCGTTGAATGCCTTGGCGTTCGCGATGGCATCGGCCGCCGACGTCGCAGCCGCGAGTGCCGCGGCTGACTCGCCGGCGAGACGGGCGAGATTGTGCTGCACGGCCTGGAACTTCGAGATCTTCTTCTCGAAGGCGACGCGTTCGTTGGAATAGCGCACGGAGATGTCGAGCATGGATTCCAGCGCACCGGCGATCTGAAGGCTGCGCGCGACGCCGCCCATCAGCATCAGCGTGGTCTGGTCAAAGCCCTTCGAAGCGGGCTTGATGGCGACCGGCTGCACCTTGTCGAGCGTCACGGTGTCGCTGTGGTCGTAGCCGACATTGAGGCCGGCCTCGATGCGCGCCTTGGCCGCGTCGACCAGCGCGATCACGGCGCCGTCCTTTCCATGCGCAAGCACCGCATAGTGCTTCGCCGCCTTGGCAAAGGGCACGCCGCGGGCGCGGCCGGAGAGCGCGCCTTCGGCATCGATGGTGATGCGGTCCTTCGGCGAGGCCGGCAGCACCGTCATCTCGCCTTCGGGCGAGGCGATCTTCGCCTGCGCCAGCAGCCAGCCAGCCAGCATGGTCTCGGCCAGGGGCACCGCGACCGCGAAGCGGCCGGCGGCGTTCAGGAGCGCAAAACCGTCGGCAAGGCTGGCGCCGGAGCCGCCGAGGTCATCAGGCACCCAGGACAGCGGCAGGCCGGCTTCGCTCAGCGCCTGCCACAGCGGCGCTTGCCACGAACCCGTCTTGTCGTTGTTGATGGTCTGCGGATCGGCGAGATCGGCAAAGATCTTCTCCGCGGTCTCGACGACGATATTGTCACTCTCCGCCACAGCGTTCCCCGTGTTTTACCCTTGGCGCGCGTCCCCTCAGACGAGGCCAGCGCGCAATTCTTCTTGCGCCCGATGATCGGAAAAAGCCATGGCCCTGACAAGCGTTGATCGCAGGCCAACCTGCGGTGCGGGCATGGGGCGAGGGCCCGACGGCGGCTAATTCCGCTTAGCGGAGTTTGCTCGATTTGCAGGGCGCGGCAAACTCGCTAAAGAGGACACCAACGTCGGACCAGGGGAAGGAATTCGGGATGGCAAAGGACAGTCTGTGCGCAATCGTGACGGGGTCGGCGTCCGGCCTCGGCGCGGCAACTGCGGAGATTCTCGCGCGGAGCGGAGCGCGGCTCGTCATCAACTATTCGTCGAGCCAGAAGGATGCCGAGGCCACCGCGGACGTTTGCCGCAAGGCCGGCGCCGCGGAAGTCCTGGTTGCGCAGGGCGATGTCTCAAAGGATGAGGATTGCCGCAAGATCGTTGCGGCAGCCGCGCCCTGGGGGCGGCTCGACATCCTCGTCAACAATGCCGGCACCACGAAGCATGTCGCGCACGCCGATCTCGACGGATTGTCGGCGGAGGATTTCCAGCGGATCTACGGCGTCAACACCATCGGTCCGTTCCAGATGGTGCGCGCCGCGCGCAGCCTGCTGGAGGCCGGAGCTAAGGCCTCGGGGCGTCCGTCTGCGGTGGTGAACGTGTCCTCGGTCGCCGGCATCAGCGGCGTCGGGTCGTCGATCGCCTATGCCGCCAGCAAGGGCGCGCTAAACACGATGACTTTGTCGCTGTCGCGCGCGCTGGCGCCGCTGATCCGCGTCAATACCGTTTGCCCCGGCTATATCGACACGCCCTGGTTCACCAAGGGCCGTGGCGAAGCCGGTGCCAAGCAGGTGCGCGACAGCGTGGTGGCGAAAGTGCCGCTCCAGGTTGCCTCATCCGCCGAAGACATCGCGCAGCTCGTCTGCTTCCTGGCGATGCCGGCTTCCAGCAACATGACCGGCGAGGTCGTGCGGATGGATGCGGGGATGCATCTGGTTACCTAGCTCGTCATTGCGAGCGAAGCGACTTGTCCGCCGAAGCCGTTGGCGAAGGCGGAAGCAATCCAGAATCCCTTCGCGGAAACGGCCTGGATTGCTTCGTCGCAAGCGCTCCTCGCAATGACGAGTGCGGAGCGACGGCGTGCCCCGACTTCCCGCGCTACTATCCCTTGATCACGCCGCTCGCCACCAGCCTGTTCCAGATGAACAGCACCACCACGGCGCCGATCGTGGCCATGATGAAGCCGGCGCCCTGGTCGGGGCCGTAATGGCCGATGGCCTGGCCGATCAAGGTCGCCAGAAATGCGCCGGCGATGCCGAGGATGGTTGTAAGGATGAAGCCGCTCGGCTTGTTCGGCCCCGGCGCAAGCCAGCGCGCGATGAGGCCGGCGACGAAGCCGACGACGATGATCCACAGCAGGCCGCTCATGCTCATGAGAGTGCTCCCCTTCCCCGCGAACGCGTCGCTCGGATTTCTGACTAGATCCTGCCCGAGATCTCGTTCTCGCTCGGCAGCCGTCCTTCCGGCGTCAGATGGTCGACCACCTGCGGCAGATATTGGCTGAGACCGGAGAGCAGCTCCTCGCGCGACAGGCCGCTCTGGGCGGACAAGCCCTCGATCTGGTCGGCGCCGAGTGCGCTGGCGAGATCCCCCGGTGCAATCGGCTTGTTCTCGCCCTTGCCGACCCAGGAATTCGCGGCCTCGCCGTGGCCGCTCTGCTGGAGCTGCTTGAGCAGATCGGCAAGTCCGCCGCTCAGCACGGTGCCGGCCGCGCCGCCCGCAAGCAGGCCGCCGAGACCGCCCTTGAGCATGTCGCCCAGACCGCCACCTGCACCGGCGTTCACCGGTGGAGGCGCGGGCGTCGGAGACGGCTGCGGCGCTGAGCCGGACTGGTTGCCCGTCAAATGCTTGAATGCCTTCCAGGCGAGCAGGCCGAGGAGCGCCATGGTCATCGGCGACATGCCGCCGGAGGATTGCTCGGAGCTCGGCTTGCTCGGGCCGCGGGGGCCGTTCTGCATGCCGTTGAGGACGTCGAGTAGACCCATGGTGCTCTCCTTTGGCGTCTCGTTCGGCGAGCGCTCGCCGCTGACTGCCCCCGGGGCGAAAACATATGGGGCACTCATGACGGTTACAAGGCGGCTGCGACGCGATGGGCAGCCGGTCTCACCTCTGCTATCGAAGGCCGGTCACTCATGGAGCGAACTCAGTGGTTACGGATCGATCGATCGTGGTGGCCGGCGCGGGCGCCATCGGCTGTTTCGTCGGCGGCACGCTGGCGGCCGCCGGCCGGCGCGTTGCGTTCCTGGTGCGGCCGCGCGTGAAGACCGAGATCGAACGGTTTGGCCTGCGGCTGACCGATTTCGACGGCTCCGAGAAGAGGCTTGGCGCGGGTCAGCTCGCGCTGTCCGACGATCCTGCGATCCTCCACAGCGCCGGCATCGTGCTGGTCACGGTGAAGAGCGCCGACACCGCCGATGTCGCGGACCAGATCGCGCAGCATGCGCCGCAGGATGCCGTCATCGTGTCCCTGCAGAACGGCATCGGCAATGTCGCGGTGCTGCGCGAGCGCCTCGGCGGACGCCGCGTGCTCGCCGGCATGGTGCCGTTCAACGTCATCGCGATGGGCGAGGGCCGTTTCCACCGCGCGACCTCCGGCGACATTCATGTTGGCGAGGACGAGGCGAACACGGCCGCGGCGCTCTCGGTGCCGGGGCTCAGAATGCACGCCAGCGGCGACATCTCCGGCGTGCAGTGGGGCAAGCTGATCATCAATCTGAACAATGCGCTGAGCGCGTTGTCCGACATGCCGCTCGCCGCACAACTGGCGAGCCGCGACTGGCGCAGATTGTTCGCCGACCAGATGGCCGAAGGGCTCGCCGTGCTGAAAGCGGCCGGCATCACGCCCGTCTCGGCGACGCCGATCCCGATGAGGTGGAGCCCGACCTTGCTGCGGCTGCCCGACGTGATCTTCAACGCGGTCCTTGGTCGCACCATGAAGATCGATCCGGAAGCGCGCTCCTCGATGTGGCAGGACCTGAAACAGGGTCGCAAGACCGAGATCGACTATCTCCAGGGTGCGGTGATCGCGCTGGCCGAGCAGAACAATGTCGATGTGCCGCTGATGCGCCGCATTGTTGCGCTGATCAAGCAGGCCGAGGCGGCCGGCAACGGCCCGCTGCGGCTGACGCCACAGCAGATCCGAAGGGGGGCGTGAGTTGCGAAGGAGGAGCGCGATGAAGCGTTGTTTGACGATCGGAGTCGCGTTGGCCGCGCTCTGCGCCGCGTCGGCGCTCGCCTACGCCAGGCCGCCGACGGTCATGAACTCTCCCGGCTACGACAGGCGATTGCAGGAAAGCCGGTCGCAGTTGGGCAGTTCGGCGACAGTGACAGAGCCAGCGACCGCACCGGTGGCGAAACCGAAGCGGGGCAAGAAGAAGCGCACGAACTGAGGGTCAGAACTGATCTCCATCCAACTCGTCATTGCGAGCGCAGCGACTTGTCCGCCGAAGCCGTTGGCGAAGGCGGAAGCAATCCAGAATCCCGCAGCGGAAAGACTCTGGATTGCTTCGTCGCAAGGGCTCCTCGCAATGACGGTTGTGGGGGCAGCTCAGCCCTTCTTCGCGGGCTTGCTCGGCGTCGGGTTGAACAGCTTCTTGAGATCGTTCAGGCTTTCCGATAGCCGCGGCCATTCGCAGGAAAATGAGCCCTTGAGGCAGGTCGCGCTCTTCGGCCTCGGGCTTGCCGCCTGCTGGACCTTTGGCCGCTCGACCGGGAGAGGCACGCGCTCGACTTCGGTTCGCAACGCGACCTGCTGAAGCTGCTGCACCTGTTGCTCTTGCTGCTCGCGCTGCTGGCGGGCCATGGCCTGGGCCGCTTCATTGCTGCGGCGCTGCTTGGCGAGATAGGCGGTGTAGGCTTCGTCGATCTTCCTCTGCTCCTCAGGCGTCGGATTCGGCCCGGCGATGTCGAAGGTGCGATCCTGGAGGAAATCGTAATAGGAATAGCCGCCGCCCGGCTTGCGGCGGCCTGCAAACTTGGCATTGCAATCGGCAAGCGCCGCCGTCTTCTCCGCCTTGGTTGCGGCCTTCTCGGCGGCGTCGGCACATTCCTCGAAATCGACAGGTGCGCGTTTCCACCATTGCGCCTCGGCACGCGCATGCGTCAGCAGGAAAAATCCTGCTGCGGCAACGAGAAACAGCGTTGCACGACGCGATGAAGCCATGGTCGACATTCTACGAGAGCATTCCTTGCAAGACTCAACCCAAACTGAGTCGAACCGGATTTTTGCCCCTTTATCGCCGCCTTGTCACCCATGGAACTCGGGAATTTCATGTCTGGAATGCTGACATTTTGTACTTGACGTGGCGCGGGAGTCACAGCGTTGCGCCCGCAGGCTGTTACACTTGGACTGCAAAGGCCTCACTTCCGAGCCGACGCCAATAACACGAAGTGGAAATGCCCGATGCTGCTGCCCCTGTCCGACGTGCCGCGCTGGTACGCCGAACGCAAACCACATGGCACGATCGCTGTCCGTCACGGCCAGGACACGCTGACATGGGACGAGCTCGAGCGCGGCGCCAACCGGCGCGCGCGGGCCTTCATGACGAGGGGCGTCAAGCCCGGCGATTTCGTCGCGATCGGATTGCCCAACGGTAACGCGTTCTTCGAGACGTCCTTTGCGGTATGGAAGTGCGGGGCGACGCCGACCTCGCTGTCATGGCGGCTGCCGCGCGGCGAAGCCGCCGCGGTGCTCGACATCCTCAAGCCGGCGCTGGTGGTCGGCGGCGAGGCCGATTGGAACGCGCCGAATCGTCTTCCGGCTGATTTCGTACCGCAGGGCTTCTCTGACGAGCGGCTCGATCCGCCGGTGGCGCGGTACTGGAAGGCCATGACGTCAGGCGGCTCGACCGGCCGTCCCAAGGTGATCCTCGACCATCATCCGGCGGTGACCGACACCGCGGCCGCGCCGCCGCTCAATATTCCCGTCGGCGTCTCGCTGCTCAATCCCGGTCCGCTCTATCACAACGCGCCGTTCATCGTGTCGCATTACGCGCTGTTCACGGGTGGACAGCTCACCGGCCTGACCAGGTTCGACGCCGAGGAGACGCTGCGCCAGATCGAACGCGAGCGCGTGCAATGGGTCAATTTCGTGCCGACCATGATGCACCGGATCTGGGCGCTGCCGGAGAACGTGCGCAACGCCTATGATGTATCGAGCCTGCAGACGGTCTTTCACATGGCCGCGCCGATGCCGCCATGGTTGAAGGAGAACTGGATCGCCTGGCTCGGGCCCGAGCGGATCTGGGAGCTCTATGGCGGCACCGAGCGCCAGGGCGCCTGCATCATCTCCGGCACGGAATGGCTGACGCACAAGGGCTCGGTCGGCAAGATCGGCGATATGGCGAGGCTTCGCATCATCGGCGAGGACGGCAACGACGTCCCGCCCGGCGAGACCGGCGAGATCTATTTCCTCAACAACGACGGCAAGGATGCCACCTACCACTATCTCGGTGCCGAGCCGAAGCGCCGCGCCGACGGCTGGGAATCGCTCGGCGACATCGGCCGGCTGGATGCGGAGGGCTATCTCTATCTCGGTGATCGCCTCGCCGACATGGTGCTGCGCGGCGGCGCCAACATCTATCCTGCCGAGGTCGAGGCTGCCGTCTTAGCCTGCCCCGGCGTGCGCTCCTGCGTCGTGGTGGGATTGCCCGATGCCGAGTTGGGCCAGCGCGTCCACGCCATCATCGAGCCGGAGCCCGACGCCGATGGCCGGGCCATCGCCGACGGCATGGCGGAGTTTTTGAAGGACCGGCTCAGCCGCTACAAGCACCCTGAAAGCTTCGAGTTCGTCAGCGCCCCGCCGCGCGACGATTCCGGTAAAGTCCGCCGCACCCTGTTGCGCGACGAGCGCGCGGCGTGGATGAAGGAGGGGCGTGCCTTCCGGATTTGGCCGGCGAAGGCGCGGGCTCACGTCGAGTAAGGCAAACACGGAAGGACGAGCATGACGATCACCATCGCAGCCAACAGCGTACCGAAGCCGCCGGCCGACATCATCGCGGGCTTTCGCGATGCGCCGACCTCGGTCATCTCCGACAATCTCGCCCGGCTGCCGGGCGCGGTCGGGCTCAAGCCCTATCATCGCGGTGGCAAGCTGGTGGGGACGGCCTTCACGGTGCGTACCCGTCCCGGCGACAATCTCGCCATCCACCGCGCGCTCGACCTGGTCGGGCCCGGCGACGTCATCGTGGTCGATGGCGGCGGCGACGAGACGCGGGCGCTCGTCGGCGAGATCATGAAGAACATCGCGCAGTGGCGCAAAGCCGAAGGCTACGTCATCGACGGCGCGATCCGCGACGTCGCGGCGTTCGCGGCCGACGACTTTCCCTGCTACGCCCGCGCGGTGATCCATCGCGGCCCCTACAAGAACGGCCCCGGCGAGATCAACGTGCCGGTCTCCATCGGCGGCAGCGTGATCTCGCCCGGCGACATCGTGGTCGGCGACGAAGACGGCGTGGTGTCGTTTCCCGCCGCCGGTGCCGCCGCGCTGCTGGACGCGGTTCGCGCCCAGGTGGCCCGCGAGGAGGAGACGCTGAAGGCGATCCGCGAGGGCCGCTACCAGGGCTCGTATGGCAAGGCCTGAAAGAGATGAATGAAGGGAGGGTGGCGTGAGCCAGAAGGAAGAATTCCACAACATCGATAATCCCGCCGACGGGCTGTTCCGCGAGCTCGCAGCGGGCGTGACCACGCGCATCTTCTCCGGAGAGCAGGCGATGCTGTCGGTGGTGACGCTGGCGCCGCATGCGCAGGGTACGCTGCACCATCATCCCGAGGAGCAATGGGGCGTGCTGCTCGACGGCTCCGCCATCCGCGTCCAGGGCGATGAGGAGATCCCGGTGAAGAAGGGCGACTTCTGGCGCACGCCCGGCAACGTGCCGCACACCATGCGCGCCGGCCCCGACGGCGCCCGCGTACTGGACATCTTCAGTCCTCCTCGGCCAGAATACAAAAAAGCGGGGTCGGGCTTCGGAACGACCTGAGCGCCAAAGAGCAAAAGCCGGGCGCAAAAGGCAAAAGGGAGGGGACCATGACGATCACACGACGGGCGCTGCTGGCAGCGCCGGCCATTCTCGCAATGACGCCGGCGATGGCGCAGGCCGGCAAGATCACGCTGGTGGTGCCGTTCCCGCCGGGCGGATCGACCGACGCGATGGCGCGGCTGCTCCAGAGCAATTTGCAAACCAAGCTTGGCCGCATCGTCGTGGTCGAGAACAAGTCGGGCGCGGCCGGCGCGCTCGGCGCGGCCCAGGTCGCCAAGAGCCCGGCGGACGGCTCGACCTTCCTGGTGACGTTCGATTCCCACGCCGTGATTCCGTCGATCCTCGACAAGCCGCCGGTCGATGTCGAGCGCGAGCTGATGCCGGTGCTGCTGATCGGCACCGCGCCTTATGTGATCGCCGCGGGCGCCGGCCGTCCCTACAAGAGCTTTGCCGACGTGGTCGCCGCCTGCAAGGCGACGCCCGGCGCGGTGAAATATGCCTCAGTCGGCATCGGCACGCTCGGCCATCTCGCCATGACCGTGCTCGGCAGCAAGGCCGGCGTCGAGATCATGCACGTGCCCTATCGCGGCGGCGGGCCTGCGATGAACGACGTGCTCGGCGGTCATGTCGATCTCATCGCGGGTTCGGCCGCGCTGGTCGCCGCCCAGCTCGGCACCAACATGCTGCGCCCGATCCTGCAGCTCGGCCGGGAGCGGCTGCAGGCCTTGCCGGACACGCAGACCGCGATCGAGGCCGGCTTTCCCGATTTCGAGACGCTGGCCTGGTGGGGCATCTTCGCCCCCGCGGGCACGCCGCCCGATATCGTCGCGGCCATGGCGACCGCGTCCAGGGAGATGCTGAGCGAGCCCGCGACTGCCACCCAGCTCAAGGAGACCCAGCACATGACGCTGCTGCTCCAGGAAGGCGCCGCCTTCAAGACCTTCTTCGACAAGCAGGTCGCCTATTGGGGCAAGGTGGTGAAGGACAACAATATCAAGGCGTGAGGCTGTCGGATGAGGTCTGCATTGATCGAGGCGAGGGCTTCCGATTCGGCCCTCGCTTTGATATGTACACCTCTAGGCAATCCGCCTCGCCGGCGGGTTCCGCGGTCCCGTAGCTCAGCCGGATAGAGCGGCGGTTTCCTAAACCGTAGGTCGCATGTTCGAGTCATGCCGGGATCGCCAGTTTCCGAGCGTTTGCGCGGGCGCCAGGGGCGCCTAAAGGCCGGTATCCCTCCAAGCGTTTTTCTATCGCGACGTGTGCCGGCAGCCGGCTAAAATACGCCGGGTGCAGGGGGACGTTGCATGGCGGACTTATGGTTCTACGCGGACGGCGGCCAGAAGCGCGGTCCGATCTCGATTTCGGACCTGCTTACGATCCTTGCTCATGTCGCCGATCCCAAGCGTGTGTTGATCTGGCGGCACGGCTTCGAGCAATGGAAGCCGGCCGGGGAGGTGTACGAGATCGCGCAGCAGCTTCTTCAATCGCCGCCGCCGGCCCCGGCATCATCGCCGGTTGAGATTACGCGCGCGCCTGCGATTCCCGCTGAAGACGCTGCTGCATCCAAGAACGTCAGGCCCGAACTGATCGGCATCAGTGGTTGGCTCGGGCTTCTGGCCTTCGGTCAGATGATCGGTATCGCGCGGATGGTCGTCAGTGCTGCGCAATATGTGCAGTCGATCAGCGCCGACATGTGGTCGCAATTCTCAATCGTATTTTGGGGCGAGATTGCGATGAACGTTGCGCTGATCGGCCTCGCAGTCTGGACGGCGGTGCTCCTGTTCATGCATTCCCGCAGATTTCCAGCCTTCTTCATCGTGCAGGCGATCTGTGCGGTGCTGATGCCGCTGATCGATCTGTTCTGGGTCGCATCAATCTTTTCCGTGGGCCTAGACCGTCCATTCGGCGATTTTTTCCTCGTGTCACCATTGCAGATCGCACGTTTCGCTGTCGGTGCGATCGGTGCCGCAGTTTGGATATCGTACGTGCTTCGCTCTCGCAGAGTCGCGAATACGTTCACGAACTAAGCTCCAACAAACACGGCGCGCCCGATTTGCTTTGGCGGCGTGAAAATTGCTAACAAAAAAGGCCGGGCTGGGAGCATGTCTTCCAGCTCCGTCCATGCTTGTCCATATCCGGAGATCACAATGCCTTTCAACTTGATCCTGCGCGGAGGGCGGGTAATCGACCCCTCGCAGAAGCTCGATGCCGTGACCGACGTCGCCTTTGCGGGCGGCAAGGTTGCCGCCGTCGGCAGCGCCCTCAAGGCGGATCCGGGCACCGAGGTGCGCGACGTCTCGCAGCTCATCGTGACGCCGGGGCTGATTGATCTCCACACCCATGTCTATTGGGGCGGCACATCACTCGGCATCGATGCCGAGGAATTCTGCCGCCTCTCCGGCGTCACCACGGCGGTCGACACCGGCAGCGCAGGGCCCGGCAATTTCGCCGGCTTCCGCAAGCATGTCATCGAACCGAGCCAGGTTCGCATCCTCGCCTATCTCCACGTCTCGCATGCCGGCATCTTCGGCTTCTCGCACCGGATCATGGTCGGCGAGAGCGAGGAGCTGCGGCTGATGAATCCGATCGAGGCGGCCGAGGTGGCCGATGCCAACCGCGACCTCGTCGTCGGCATCAAGGTGCGCGTCGGTTTGCATTCCTCGGGCACCTCGGGCGCCGTCCCGCTCGACATCGCGCTGGAGGTGGCGAACGAGGTCGGCATGCCCCTGATGGCGCATATCGACCATCCGCCGCCGAGCTACGAGGAGGTGCTGGCCCGCCTACGTCCCGGCGACGTGCTCACCCACGCGTTCCGTCCCTTCCCCAACACGCCCGCGACTGCGCAGGGCACGGTGAAGAAGGCGGTGCTGGATGCGCGCGAACGCGGCGTGCTGTTCGACATCGGCCACGGCAAGGGCTCGTTCGCCTTCAAGACCGCGCGCGCCATGCTCGCCAACGGCTTCTATCCCGACACCATCTCCTCCGACATCCACCAGCTCTGCATCGACGGCCCGGCCTACGACCAGGTGACCACCATGTCCAAGTTCCTGTGCATGGGCATGGAGCTGTCCGACGTGATCGCGGCCTCGACGGTGAACGCGGCGATGGCGCTGCGGCGGCCCGCGCTCGGCAGCCTCAAGCCGGGCAGCGTCGGCGACGCCACGCTGATCTCGGTTCGGCAGGGCCAGTTCGATTATGAGGACGTCGTCGGCGAGCACCTGATCGGCGATCGCAAGATCGTCTCGGAAGGCGTCGTCATCGGCGGCCGCTGGTGGCATCCGAATTGACGATCGCTAGCCCTGTTCGCGATAGAATTGCAGCAGGCGCGTGCCCGCAGGCGAGAGCCAGTCGGGCGTGCCGGTGATATAGCCTTCGACGCGGCCACTGGTTCCGACCAGATAGGTGATGGGCATGCCGACGAGGGAGAACATCGCGGCGGATGCTTCGGCTGCCGCGCCATAGGTGTCGACATAGCAGGTGAGGTTTTGCACGGCGAGGCCGCCAAGGAAGGTGCGGATCTTGCGCAGATCCTTGGTGTCCGTACAGATCGCCACGATGTCGAGGCGGTCGGAGCGCGAGTCCGCAAGTCTTGCGAGCATGGGCAGGTCGAGCCGGCAGGCGGCACACCAGGTCGCCCAGAAATTCACCAATGTGATTCGGTTCGGCTTCGCCGTCACTGCAACGTCCCGGCCGGCGAGATCCTGAAGCCTGAGTGGTGGCATCAACGCGCGCGGCCGCACCATTGTGAACTGGCTGCGGCCGGCCTCGAACACCGGCGGCCAGCTTTCCTGTGCGCGAGCCGCGTGCAAGAAGACAAGAAACGCCGGCACCGCCGTCAGGATCGCTCGCCGCGACGGAGCCGTAATTCTTTCGAGCCTCTCGTCATGCATGAATATAGGCCCAGCCCTTGAGTTGGAGGTCGACGACGCGTCCAATGCCGAACGGGACGAGGCTCGCGCCCGATATCAACGGAATTGAGACCTGTTCCTTGGCTTCCGCGATGACTTTGGACGATGCGCACATGCTGTAGGTCAGGTTCGGCAGCGACCTCCGCAACGTGGCGAGAGGCTCGGCAAGCGGAGTCTTGTCGGCTCTGAAGACGTCGATGCCCTTGCCGTTGGCGACGACCTCGATCAGCAACCTCGCGCCCCTCTCGGCAAAATGCTTGGAGAGATTGGCCGAATAGCTGATCGCATGACCCATGACATAGGGCTCGTTGCTATCGATCAGGATCACGACGCCGTCGGCGAGACGATCCTCCTTGGCCGCGGCCCCGCGGCCGGCCGTGAGGACCGCGGTGCCGGCGAGCAGGCCTCTGCGGGACCATCCGTTGGCTGCGATCATGACGTTCCTGCCCCTCAGAACCGACGCGGCGCAATCGGTGCCTTGCGACCGCGTCCCCACAGCACGAACAGGCAGAGCGCGAGCAGGACGAGGTTAAGCGGCGTCACCTCCGCTTCGCCGCGCGAGACGTGGAAAACCAGCGCGAACACCTGCAATACCGCGCAGCCGAGCGCGGCCAGCACCGTCGTCCCGGGCAGGACCCGTATCAGGGCTGGCAGCAAGATGCCGATCCCGCCGGCGAGATCGACCAGCGCGACGAAGCGGACGAAGGTTTCGGAATATTGGCCTGCCCAGGGCATCATGGCGGCCAACTGGGGAATGGGTGTGAGCAGCTTGACGAGGCCGGCCGAGACGAAGACGAAGGCGAGAAGGACCTGGGCGACCCAGAGGCCGATGCGAAGGGCGCGGCCGGGGGTGGCGGTCTCAAAGGTCGTGGCGGACATGGCGGGTCTCATGGATGTGAAGGGTTGCCACCATTTGATAATTTCCGCTCCATTGATCATTATCGGCTTTAGGATGAATTCATTTCTTCAGAGTTGATGATCGTATGGATACCTTGGTCGGCATGAGGGTGTTTTGCCTGGTGGCGGAGCTGAAGAGCTTTGCGGCCGCGGCGCAGCGCCTGCGCATCTCGCCGGCCATGGCCAGCAAGCACGTGATGCAGCTGGAGCAGCGGCTGGGGACACGGCTGCTCAACCGGACCAGCCGGCGCGTCAGCCTGAGCGAGAGCGGAACGCTCTATTTCGAGCAGGTGCGGCAGATGCTGGATTCGCTCGACGAGGTCGAGGCCGCCGTCAGCAGGGCGACCGTCGCGCCGCGTGGCACGCTGCGGCTGACCGCGCCGGTCTGGATGGCGAACACGATTTTTGCGGGCGTGCTGGCGGACTACCAGGGGCGCTTCCCGGAGGTGCGCCTCGACGTCGATCTCAGCGGACGGCTCGTCAACCTCGTCGAGGAGGGATTCGATCTCGCTCTGCGCGCGACCGGTACACCCGACGAGGCGCTGATCGCCCGCCCCATCACCAACGTTCCGTTCTATCTCGTGGCCGCTCCCGCCTTCCTCAAACGCGCGGGCCGCCCGACCACGTTCGCCGATCTCTCTGGCCAGGCGTTGTTGCACTATGCGCTTTATCCCGGCGAGAGCTTCTCCTTCCAGGGCGAGCACGGCCCCGAGACCGTCAAGCTCGATCCGGTGCTGCGCAGCGGCAACGAAACGCTGCTGCACATGGCCGCGCTCGAAGGCATGGGCCTCGCCTTCCTGCCGAGATGGCTCGTTGCCGAAGACATTGCCGCCGGGCGCCTCGAGCATCTCATGCCCGAGCGAATCATCTTCGCCGGCAAGCTGTTCGCGGTCTATCCGAGCCGCAAATACCTTTCCGCGAAGGTGCGGACCTTCATCGACTTCATTGCCGCCGACAAGCGGATGAGGTGACCGGCTGAAGCGGGCTGCCGACAGCGATCTGGCGATCGACGGACTGCGACACGACGGTCAGTCGCGTCCCGCCTCCATGATCGCCCTGGCAAGGCGCGCCGGGTCGGAGAAGCACAGCTCGTGGCTTCCCGGCACCTGCACCAGGCGGAACAGGCCGAGCTTCTCCGACAGACGCGGATGCCAGCCATAGCTGTGCGGCAGGGCGGTGTCTTCGGTGCAGTTGATGTAGGATTTGGCCAGCGGCATCTCCGCCGGATTTGTCTTGAGCGCGATCTTGTCGGTGAAGGTCGCGAGCGGATGCGGATTGAGGACGTCGTAGGCGCGCTGCGCCGTCTCCAGATCGGCATCGTTGATGAAGGCCTCGCGCCAGATCGGGAATGGCAGCACCACCGAGCCGTCGCCGCGTTCGGCCGCGATCACGTCGAACAGTCCGACATAGTGCGGCGGCACCATGTCGTTGAGGCATTCGCCATTGTTGGGCACAAAGGCATTCCAGTAGACCAGGCGGCGGATGCGATCGGGAGCAAGATCGGCAACTCCGGTAATGATCATGCCGCCATAGGAATGGCCAAGCAGGACAACGTCCTTCAGATCGTTCTCGGCAAGGTAGTCGGCGATCGACTGGATCGCGTCCTTCAGCCCCGTGGTCTTGGCATCGCCGGGGCGGTTGCCCTTGATGGTGGGCGTATGGACCTGATGGCCGGCCGCGCGGATCGGCGCGGCGACGGGCTCGAACTCGGCACCGGTGTGCCAGGCGCCGTGGACGAGAACGTAGGTCGACATGTTGTGGCTCCTCCCGAGGATGTGGTTAGATTGACGCCGCGCCGCTGTGGCCGGTGCGGTGCTGCCGCGCGTCGATTGTGGACCGGCGACTGATTTGCCGCTTGGCTGGAAGTGAACCGGATTGGTCTCGGAGTGAACCGATGCAGCAGATCGAGCGCGCCGTTCCGTCACGTCAATCGGCCTGGAATACTGCGGGCGTGCGGCCGGACGAGCAATTCGCCTACTACCGCGAGGCGATCTGCCAGGCCTTCATGAATCTGACGCCGGAGCCGGCGGCCGCAGCGGGCTTTCCTGCCAGCGTCGAGCACGTCCGGCTCGGCGATGCCGCGATCAACCGCGTCAGCTTTCCCGAGCATGTGGTGCGGCGCTCTGCGGCCGACATCGCGGCATCCAACCGCAGTTGCTTCTACCTCAATTTGAAGCTGGCCGGTCGTTGTCGCATCCAGCAAGCTGATCGCGAGATCAGCCTGTCACCCGGACAGGTCGGCATCTTCGACAGCGATCGGCGGTTTGCGCTCCTGCACGATCGGGGTCCGCAATTGCAGGTCGCCTCGTTCTGGGTGCCGGCAGAGGCCCTGCGCGAACGGCTGCCGGCTTCGTTCGACGTCGCTGCGGCGCGCGTCTCCGACGATCCCTTCGTCGGCCATCTCATCGTCGAGACCGCGCGCACGCTCAGCGGCGGCGCGATGCGGATGAGCGAGGACGAGGGCGTGCGGCTGTTCCGCGCGCTGATCGAGCTGGTCGCCGTGAGCCTGTTGCGGCGCAGCCGGGCAGGCGCTGCGGAGTCCGAAAGTCTTGCCGACGCAACCACGCTGGCGCTGAAGCGTGCCATTCACCGGCGGCTCCGCGAGCCCGGTCTTGCGGTCGCCGATGTCGCCGAGGCCGTCGGCATCAGCGAGCGCTACGTGCACAAGCTGCTGGCACGATCGGGCTCCAGCTTCACCGATTACGTCATCGAACATCGGCTCGATGGCATCGCCAGGGATCTCGGCGATCCCGCGATGGCGGACCGTGCGATCGGCGCCATCGCGTTCGACTGGGGCTTCTCGGACCTCTCCCACTTCACCCGGCGCTTCAAGCAGCGCTTCGGCTGCCGGCCGCGCGACTGGCGTGCGCGATGACCTACAGCGACCTGATCTACAAGGATCTGGCGATCAAGAGCTTCATGATCTCGTTGGTGCCGCCATAGATCTTCTGGATGCGGGAATCGATGAAGATGCGCGAGATCGGATATTCCTGCATGTAGCCGTAGCCGCCGAACAGCTGCAGGCATTCGTCGGCGGTCTCGACCTGCTTCTCCGAGCACCAGTATTTCGCCATCGACGCCGTGACGGTGTCGAGGTCGCCGGCGACCAGGCGCTCGATGCACCAGTCGACGAAGACGCGCGCGATCATCGCCTCGGTCTTGCGCTCGGCCAGCGTGAAGGCGGTGTTCTGGAAATCCATCAGCGGCTTGCCGAACGCCTTCCGCTCCTTGGTGTAGTCGGTGGTGAGCTTGACCGCGCGCTCCATCGAGGCGACGGCGCCGACTGCGAGCGCGAGGCGCTCCTGCGGCAATTGCTGCATCAGCTGGACGAAGCCCTGGCCCTCCTCCTTGCCGAGCAGGTTCTCCGGCGGCACCGTCACGTTGTCGAAGAACAGCTCCGACGTATCGGACGCATGCAGTCCGATCTTGTCGAGGTTACGCCCGCGCTTGTAACCATCCGCGCCCGCGGTCTCGACCACGATCAGCGAAATACCCTTGGCGCCGGCATCGCCGGTGCGCGCGACCACGATGACGAGATCGGCGGCCTGGCCGTTGGTGATGAAGGTCTTCTGGCCGTTGATGACGTAGGAATTGCCCTGCTTCTTCGCCGTGGTCTTGACGGCCTGCAGGTCCGAGCCGGTGCCGGGCTCGGTCATGGCGATGGCGCCGACCATCTCGCCCGAGGCCATCTTCGGCAGCCAGCGCTTCTTCTGCTCTTCCGAGCCGTAATTGAGGATGTAGTGGGCCACGATGGCGCTGTGCACGGAGACGCCGGTCGTCAGTTCCGGCACGGTGCTTTCGAGATCGTCCAGCACCGCGGCGTCATAGGCGAAGGTCGCGCCGAGGCCTCCATATTCCTCCGGCACGCTCGCCAGCAGCGCGCCCATCTCGCCGAGCCCCCGCCAGGCAAAGCGGTCGACCATCTTCTGCTCGCGCCATTTCTCGGCGTGCGGCGCCAGATCCTTGGCGAGATATTTCCGGAACTGGTCGCGAAACGTGTCCAGCTCTTCGGTCATCCATGACGATCGATAATGCATCGGTGCCTCGTTCTCAGACAATCAGGCCGCCGCCGGCGACGACCACCTGGCCGCTGATATAGTTGGATTCCGGACTGCAGAACAGATAGACGGCGTCGGCCGCCTCTTCCGGCGTGCCGCCGCGGCCGAGCGGGATCATGCGCGACATGGCATCCAGCATGTGGGGCTGCACGCCCACCTTGATGTCGCGGCCGGCGACGTCGATGGTCTTCTGCTGCGCCTCGATCGGCTGGGTCAGACGGGTGTTGATGAGCCCGAAGGCGACGCAATTGACGTTGACCTTGTAGCGGCCCCACTCCTTGCACATGGTCCGGGTCAACCCGACCAGCGAGGCCTTGGCCGAGGAATAGCTGGCCTGTCCGGCATTGCCGTAGAGGCCGGCGATGGAGGAGATGTTCACGACCTTGCGGAACACCTCGCGCCCCTCCTCGGCCTCCTTCCGGGCGAAGACGCGAATCGGCTCGGCGGCCGCGCGCAGGATCCGGAACGGCGCGACGAGATGGACGTCGAGCATGGCCTGAAACTGCTCGTCCGTCATCTTCTGGATGGTGGAGTCCCAAGTGTAGCCGGCATTGTTGACGATGATGTCGAGCCCGCCGAACTTGTCCAGCGCGGCGCCGACAAAGCGGTCGGCGAAACCCGCTTCCGAGACGCTGCCGTTCACGGCGACGGCGTCGGCGCCGAGCGCCTTGATCTCTGCGACCACGGCATCGCCAGGCTCGGCATCGAGGTCATTGACGACGACCCTGGCGCCCTCGCGCGCGAGCTTGAGTGCGATCGCACGCCCGATGCCGCGGCCCGAGCCGGTGACGAGCGCGACTTTTCCCTGCAGTTTTGCCATTTCAATGAATCCTCTTTGCTGTCAGAGCGCGATGACGGCGCTGCCTTCGAGCTTGACCTCGCCGCGATCGTCCCTGGTGGTGAGCGCCAGCCTTGCGCGACGCTCGCCATTTTCGGCAAAGAGCTCGGTCACGGTGCCTTCGCATGTCAGCTTGGCGCCGAGCTGGGTGATGGCGACGAACCGGGTCGAGAAACCGCGAAGCTTCGATGGCGGCACCGCATCCGTGAGCGCCTGCCCGAGACAGGCCATCACCAGCATGCCGTGGGCGAACACGTCAGGAAATCCGGCCGACTTGGCGAAGTCGATGTCGACGTGGATTGGATTATGATCGCCCGATGCACCGCAGTAGAGCGCGAGCGTGTGGCGGGTGATCGGCGGAAAGACCTTATGGACGATGCGGTCGCCGGCCTTGATGTCTGCGGATGCCGTCATGACGCAACCTCGTTGCGGACGACGATGGTACGCGCGGTATCGGCGACATGCACGCCGTCCTGGTTGGTCACCTCGCACCGGATGCCGATCAGCGTCATCGCGCCGCCCTTCTTGTCCGTCACGCTGGTCACGCACGGCCGAAACGTCAGGGTGTCGCCGACCAGAACCGGTGCGTGATAGACGAAGCTCTGCTCGCCATGCAGCACGCGGGCGAGGTCGATGCCGAGCGCGGTGAACATTTCGAAGGGGTCGTCGACGTCCATCATCTCCAGGCAGAACAAATAGGTCGGCGGTACCGGCACGCCGGTGAATCCGGCCGCCCGCGCCGCCTCCGCGTCGCGGTAGACCTTGTTCTGCTCACCCAGCGTATTGAGGAAGTAGCGAAGGCGACCCGGCTCCACGCGGGCGGTGACGGGCGTGAAGCAGCGGCCTACGGCGGACTGATCGACCATGGCGTAGATCAGTGCCGCTGGTAGAGGGTGACGACGCAGGCGCCGCCAAGGCCGAGATTGTGCTGGAGCGCGATCTTCGCCCCCTCAACCTGCGTGGGGCCTGCGGTGCCGCGCAATTGCCGTGTCAGCTCGTAGCACTGCGCAAGCCCGGTGGCGCCGAGCGGATGTCCTTTCGACAGCAAACCGCCGGACGGATTGGTCACGATCCGGCCGCCATAGGTGTTGTCGCCGTCATTGATGAACTTGCCGGCTTCTCCTTCGTCGCAGAGCCCGAGGGCCTCGTAGCTGATGAGCTCGTTGTGGGCGAAGCAGTCGTGCAACTCGACGACGTCGAGATCGCGAGGGCCGATGCCGGCGCTTTCGTAAACCTGGCTTGCCGCCTCCTTGGCCATGTCGTAGCCGACCAGTTGCATCATGTCGCCGGCCTTGAAGGTGGAGGGTGTGTCGGTGGTCATGGCCTGCGCCGCGATGCGCACCTGCTTGCCGATGCCATGCTTGTCCGCAAATCGTTCGGATACCAGTACCGCGGCGGCGCCGCCGCAGGTCGGCGGGCACGCCATCAGGCGCGTCATCACCCCCGGCCAGATCACCTGGTCGTTCATCACGTCATCCGCCGAGATCTCCTTGCGGAAGAGGGCGAGCGGATTGTTCCTGGCATGACGGCTCGCCTTGGCGCGCACCTTGGCGAAGGCGTCGAGCGGGGTGCCGTATTTCTTCATGTGGCTGAGCCCGGCGCCGCCGAAATAGCGCAGCGCCAGCGGGATGCCGGGAGCGTCGATCAGCCGGTCCGCAGCCGCGTCGAATTCTTCGAAAGCGCTCGGGCGATCGGTATAGACGCTGCCGAGGGCGCCCGGCTTCATCTGCTCGAAGCCGACCGCCAGAACGCAATCGAGCGCGCCGCTCGCGATCATCTGCCGCGCCAAGAACAGCGCGGTCGAGCCGGTCGAGCAGTTGTTATTGACGTTGACGATGGGGATGCCGGTCATTCCGACATGGTAGAGCGCGCGCTGCCCGCAGGTGGAATCGCCGTAGACGTATCCGACATAGGCCTGCTGGACCGTCTCGTAGCCGAGGCCTGCGTCGGCGAGTGCGAGCCTGGCCGCCTCCGTCCCCATCTCGTGATAGGGCGCGCTGGCGCCCGGCTTGGCGAAGGGGATCATGCCGACCCCTGCGACGATGACGTCAGACATCGCTTCCTCCGAATAAATTACCCATTGGACTTTTTCTTACCCATGGGTAACATATCGCCCGATGCCCACCAGAGTCAACCGATCGAGCATGGCTTCAGCGCCGTCCATTCCGCCGCCCTCGCCGGCGCCTTCGCCCTGGCTGCCGTTCGAGAGCCGGCGCCGCGCCCGCGACGAAAAGCGCGAGGCGGTGTTGCGCGCCGCCGTGCAGCTCTTCCTGGAGCAGGGCTATCATCGCGTGACCCTGAACGAGGTCGCCGATCGGCTGAACATCACTAAGCCCGCGCTGTACAACTATTTCCGGGGCAAGGACGAAATCCTGTTCGAATGCTGGTCGATGGGCGCCGAGCTCGTCGACAGCGTGATCACGGAGATCAACGCCGGCGGTGGTTCGGGTCTCGCCAAGCTGCGCAAGCTGGTGCACGCCTATGCCGGGCTGATGGCGACCGATTTCGGCGCGAGCCTCGTGCGTTTCGACCTGCGCGACCTGACCGAGCGGAACGCCGGTGTCGCGCGCGCCGCCAAGAAGCGTATCGACGCCACCTTCCGAAAGTACATCTCCGGCGGCATCGACGACGGTTCGATCAGGCCTTGCGACCCCAAGCTTGCGGCGTTCGCGATCGCGGGCTCGCTCAACTGGATCGGCCACTGGTATCGCCGTGACGGCGAACTGTCGCCGACCGCGATCGCCGACGAGTTCACGGTTCGGCTGACCGAAGGTCTGGCGACCGAGGGCAGGCCGCAGATGACAAAGAAGACGCCGAGGGCGCCGCAAGGGCGCAACTCAGGACGCAAGACAACAGGGAAGAAGCGCACAGGAGGAGGAACGCGATGAACATCACGCACGGGCTACGGCGCGCGCTGCAGATCAACCCGAACGGGCTCGCCACCGTCTATGGCCAGCGGCGCCGCAACTGGGGCGAAGTCGGGGAGCGCGTTGCCAGGCTGGCCGGCGGCCTGCGCTCGCGCGGCGTCAAAGACGGTGATCGTGTCGCCGTGCTGTCCTTCAACTCGGACCGCTATCTCGAGCTTTACCTCGCGACCGGCTGGGCGGGCGGCGTAATCGTGCCGCTCAATATCCGCTGGAGCGCCCCTGAAAACGAGGATGCGCTGCGCGACTGCCGTGCCTCCGTTCTGCTGGTCGACAAGGCCTTCGCCCAGGTCGGCGCGCAGCTCGCCGGCGCCATTCCGGGGTTGAAGCTGATCTATGCCGACGACGGCGAGGTGCCGGCTGGCATGGAGAGCTATGAGGATCTGGTGGCCGGCAGTGCTGCGGTTGCCGATGCCATGCGCAAGGGCGACGATCTCGCCGGCATCTTCTACACCGGCGGAACCACCGGGCGTTCCAAGGGCGTGATGCTCAGCCACCAGAACCTGATGGCGAATGCGCTCAACGCTCTCGGCGAAGGACTGTTTCCGGCGAGCACGACCTATCTGCATGCGGCGCCGATGTTCCACCTCGCCAACGGCGCTGCGATGTATTCGCTGCTGCTCTCCGGCGGCACGAACGTGATCGTTCAGGGCTTCACGCCCGAAGGCGTGATGGCTGCGATGCAGAGCGAGCGCGTCACCGACGTTCTGCTGGTGCCTACGATGATCCAGATGTTCGTCGATCACCCCGCGATCGGAAACTACGACCTGTCGTCGCTCAAGCACATCATCTATGGGGCCTCGCCGATCAGCGAGGCGGTGCTCGACCGTGCCGCGCGCGCGCTGCCGCATGTGCGCTTCACGCAGGCTTATGGCATGACCGAATTGTCGCCGATCGCGACACTGCTGCATGCCGGCGAGCATGTCGGGGAGGGGCGCCGGAAGGGACGTCATCGCGGTGCCGGCCGTGCTACGCTCGGCTGCGAGGTCCGAATCGTCGACGAGAACGACCGGCCGGTGCCGGCAGGGTCCGTCGGCGAAATCGTCGTGCGCGGCGATACCGTGATGATGGGCTATTGGGAACGGCCGGAGGAGACCGCGCGCGCCGTCGTCGACGGCTGGATGCACACGGGCGATGGCGGCTACATGGACGAGGACGGGTTCATCTATGTCGTCGACCGCGTCAAGGACATGATCATCTCGGGCGGCGAGAACGTATACTCGGTCGAGGTCGAGAACGCGCTGGCGCAGCATCCGTCGGTGCTGCAATGCGCCGTCATCGGGATCCCCAATGAACAATGGGGAGAGCAGGTCCATGCCGTCGTGGTCAGACGCAGCGGTGTGGAGGTTTCGACCGGCGAGCTGATCGAGTTCACGAAGACGTTGATTGCCGGCTATAAGTGCCCGCGCAGCATCGAGATCACCGAGACGCCGCTGCCGCTGTCCGGCGCCGGCAAGGTGCTGAAGCGCGAGCTGCGCAGGCCGTTCTGGGAGGGGCGGGAACGCAGGGTCAGCTGACGGCTTCCGCTCGCATCGAGGTGCACACGCCCGCGACGAGCGCGCGAAGTTTCGTGTTTTCAGATCGCGGTCGCGCAGGTAGCATTGGCCCCGATCCATTCGGGAACATTCAGCCTTGGTCGAGACGCGCGAGCTCAAGCTCGACATCGAGCGCATCGGCACGGTCTCGGCAGTGCTGACGCAGCCGGACCATGCGCGCGCCTGCTACGTGCTGGCGCATGGAGCCGGCGCGGACATGCGGCATTCCTTCATGGAGAAGGTCGCGGCAGGCCTCGCGGAGCGCGGCATCGCGACGCTCCGCTTCAATTTTCCGTACATGGAGAAGAAGCTGGGGCGTCCAGACCAGCCGGCGGTCGCGCACGCCGCCATCCGCGCGGCGGTGGAGGAGGCGGCGCGGCTGTGCCCGGGATTGAAGCTCGTTGCCGGTGGAAAGTCGTTCGGCGGGCGCATGACGTCGCAGGCGCAGTCGAAGGCCCCGCTGCCCGCTGTCAAAGGCCTCTCCTTCCTCGGCTTTCCCTTGCATGCCGCGAAGAAGCCCTCATCCGAGCGCGCAGAACACCTCACCGGCATCGCCATTCCCATGCTGTTCCTGCAAGGCACGCGCGACGGGCTTGCCGATCTCGGCCATCTCAAGCCGGTGATCGCGACGCTCGGGCCGAAGGCGACGCTACATGAGATCGAAGGCGGCGATCACTCCTTCGCGGTCTTGAAAAAGTCCGGCCGTAGCAACGACGAGGCGCTGACGGAAGTGCTCGACACGCTGGCGGCGTGGATCGACCAGCTCACCTGAACTTCACGCGGAGTAGAGCCCCTTGTCGCGCGCCTTCTGGATCGCGAGCGCGGCGATCAGGTCGAGCGTCGGTGTCGACAGGCCGGCGGTGCGTGCAAAGGCTTGGGGCGCCTTCACCAGCACGTCGATCTCCATGGCGCGACCAAGCTCGTAATCCTGCAGCAGCGACGGCTTGTGATTGGGGGCAGGGCCGCTGCGGGTGACGCGCTTGACCTCGGGGATGAAGTGCTGGGCGATCTCGTTGGCCTCGTTCAGCATGCGCGGAATCACCTCCGCAAAGGCGGGGTCGTCGCGCACGCCCCGGGCGGTCTGGCCGGTGAGCAGGCACAGCACCGACAGCGACATGTTGGTCAGCAGCTTTGACCAGATCGCCTCGCGGATCTCGGCCACCGGCGGCGATTCCAGCCGCGCATCGTTGAAGACGCCGCGCAGCCTGGTGATGCGCTCGCAATGGCGGTCGTCGCACTCGCCGATCAAGAGGCGATTGCGCTCGGGCGTGAGGTTGTGCACCACGCCCGGCGCGATCACCTCGTTGGAGGAGAAGACGACGCCGCCGATGATCCGCTCCTTCGGGATGCAGGCGCGCAGGCGGCCGCCGGGATCGAGGAAGGAAATGTCCGGCGGCGTCGGGTGACGCGGCGGCAGGCCGATGCCGTACCACCAGGGAATGCCGTTCTGGGCGAACACGATCGCGGTGTCGTCCTTCAGCAGCGGCTTGATGCTGGAGACCAGCCCGGTCAGCGCGGTCGCCTTCAGCGTCGAGATCACGACGTCCTGGGGGCCGAGCTGGGCCGGATCGCCCGATGCGTTCACCTTGGCGCTGACCTCGGAATCGCCGACCCGCAGCTTGAGGCCGCCTGCGCGCGCCGCCTCCAGATGCGCCCCCCGCATCACGCAACTGACCTCGTGGCCGGCGCGCGCCAGCCGAACCGCAATGTGGCTGCCGACGGCGCCCGCGCCGAAAATGCAGATGCGCATGTTGATGTCCCGTCCTGATCTTTCGCCGCCCAGCGGCCAGCATGACACAAGCCGCCATGCGATGGACGCGGCCGCCCCACGCCGGAAAGATATGGATCAGGACGCGCGGCCTCGGCCATAGTGCGCGGCAAACAGACCGACCGGAGGATCGCCGATGACCGCCAACCCTGTCCTGTGGACGTTAGATGAGCGCGGCGTCGCGACCGTCACGTTGAACCGGCCCGAGGTCAACAATGCCTATGACGGTGCGCTGATATCTGGCGTGCTCGCGGCCATGGACGATCTCGGCAGAAAGCCGAACCTGCGCGTCGTCGTGCTCAGGGGCAACGGCAAGCATTTTCAGGCCGGCGCCGACCTCAAATGGATCAACAGCGTGCGCCCGCAATCGGCTGAAGCGAACGAAGCGGCGTCGCGGGCGACGTTCGAGGCCGTGCAGCGGCTCAATACCTTGCCGATCCCGACCGTCGCGCTGGTGCAGGGCGGCTGTTTCGGGGGCGGCACCGGCGTGATCGCGGCCTGCGACGTCGTGATCGCCGCCGACAACGCGCTGTTCTCGATCACCGAGGTGCGCTGGGGCCTGACGGCGGCCATCATCGTCCCGCAGCTCTGCGACGCCATCGGTGTCCGGCAAGTGCGCCGTTACGCGCTGACCGGCGAGCGCTTCGGCGCCGAGGATGCCCGCCGCATTGGCCTCGTCCACGACGTCGTGCCGCTCGCCGATCTCGAGGCCGCAGGCGCCAAGGTGGTCGAGCAGCTGCTCGCCAACGGCCCTGAGGCGATGGCCGAGACCAAGAAGCTCGCCCTGGAAAGCTCGTTCGGCGGCATGGCGGTGGACGATGCCGCTTACACCCGCCTCGTCCAGCTGCATTCGCTCAAGCGCCAGAGTGCGGAGGCGGCGGAAGGGCTGGCTTCGTTTGCCGAGAAGCGGGCGGCGAGGTGGGGTGGCGAAAAAGCCTGACCGTCAGCAGCCGCGGCAGATGTTGTTGATGCTGCGATAGACCGCGTCGTCGTCCTGCCGCATCTGGCGCAGCGTTTCGAGCGTGTTGCTACTGTCGGTCGTCGGCGCCGGCTTGCGCTTTGCGGCCAGCTCGTCCTCCTGGCGCTTGTAGCAAGCCTCGCGATCGGCCTTGGCCTGGATGAAGCGGCAGTTTTGTTCCACGGCCGCGGCGGGGGCGACGGAGATCGTGAGCAGGATCGTGCCGGCCAGGGCGAGCTTTGCGGGTTTCCAGTTCATGGCGAGCCTTGTTTCAGGTCTGCTCGCTCCGCGCAACCACCGACTTGTGACAGCAATGCAAGCCGCGCTAATGGTTCGGATCAACCGGCTCGATGGCCTCAACTGACGAGGGAGAAACGGGATGATCGGGATTGCGCGGCTCGCCATGGCCGGCCTTTTGGCGATCTTGGCGATGGGCACGGCGCGGGCCGACGACGCGGTGAAGACGAAGATCGGCGTGCTCCGTCTGTCGTCCTCCGCGCCCGTCTTCATCGCGCAGGACAAGGGCTATTTCCGTGACGCCGGCCTGGAGGTCGAGCTGAAATTCTTCGACGCGGCGCAGCCGATCGCAGTGGCGACGACCTCAGGCGATGTCGATTTCGGCGTTACGGCCTTCACCGCGGGCCTCTACAATCTCGCTGGCAAAGGCGTGCTGAAGGTGATCGGCGGCATGAGCCGCGAGAAGGCCGGCTATCCCCTGATCGGCTATTTCGCCAGCAACAACGCCTATGCGGCCGGGCTGAAGACGCCGAAGGATCTCGCCGGCAAGCGCGTGGCGATGACGCAGATTGGTTCCTCCTTTCACTACTCGCTCGGCCTGCTCGCCGACAAATACGGCTTCAAGCTCGCCGACGTGAAGATTGTGCCGCTGCAATCATTGTCGAATGCAGCCGCGGCGCTCAAGGGCGAGACTGTTGACGCGGCTCTGCTGCCGGTCTCGACGGCGCGGAAGCTGATGGACGAGGGCGGCGCGAAATTCCTGGGCTGGGTCGGCGACGAGACGCCGTGGCAGCTGGGCGCGGTGTTCGCCTCGCCCAAGACGCTCACCAACAAGGCGCTGGTGACGAAGCTGCTCGGCGCGCTCGCCAAGGCGGATCGCGAGTATCACGACGTCATCCTCGCCGCGATGAAGGACGGTGTCGCGCCCATCAACGAGCAGACAAAACCGTTGCTGGAGATCATCGCCAAATACACCAATTTGCCGGTCGAGCAGGTGGTCGGCAACTGCGCCTATATCGACCCCGACGGCAAGCTCGACGTCAAGAACGTCGACAACCAGATCAAATGGCTGCAGGAGCAGGGCTTCGTCGACAAGGGCTTTGACGCGACCGCGATCATCGCCAAGGATTATGTGAAGGCGGATTGATTGATGCGAGCACCGTCCCAGATCCGTCATCCTTCGAAGCTCGCTTCGCGGGCACCTCAGGATGACGGATTGGAAGTGCGAGGGCACCCATGGACCTGATCGCCAGCCACATCACCCATCGCTTCGGCGATCTCGCCGTGCTCGACGACGTCTCTTTCACGGTCAGCGCCGGCGAGGTGGTGGCGATCGTGGGGCCGTCCGGCTGCGGCAAGAGCACCCTGCTGTCGATCCTCGGCGGCCTGCTGGAGCCGACCTCCGGCGCGCCGGAGCTGCGCGGTGCGCCGCCGGCGGACAGTCTCAATCCGCTGACCTTCGTGTTCCAGGATTTTGCGCTCTTGCCCTGGGCCACGGTCGAGGAGAACGTCGAATTCCCGCTGCTGCACGCCCAGCCGAACGCCACGCAGCGTCGCGCGCTGGTCGAAGACGCCCTGCGCCGCACCGGCCTGACCGATTTCCGCACCACCTATCCAAAGCAGCTTTCCGGCGGGATGCGCCAGCGCGTTGGCATCTCGCGCGCGCTTGCAGTGAAGCCTGCCATTCTGCTGATGGACGAGCCGCTCTCGGCGCTGGACTCGCAGACCCGCGAACTGCTGATGGAAGACTTCGTCCGCCTGCTCGCCGATGGCGGCATGGGCGCGGTTTACGTTACCCACAATCTCGAAGAAGCCGCACGGCTTGCCGACCGCATCGTGGTGCTGTCGCGGCGGCCCGGCCGCATCCGCGAGGTCGTGGCCGTGCCGATGACGCGCGCCGCGCGCGGCGAAGCGGCAGCGCGCGAGAAGCTGCTGGCGCTCCAGAACCAGATCTGGTCGCTGATCCGCAACGAGGCGATCGATGCCGAGCGCGAGGTCCAGCATGCTTGACCGCGCGGGCACACCGGCGAATGACGAGGCGGCGCACCGCGTCCGCTTCCGCGGCGCCGGCTTCGTGCCGGCCTCGAGCCGCTACGGCGGCTGGATCGCGCTCGCGCTCGTCATCGCGGTGTGGCAGGCCGCCGGCAGCGTCGGCCTCGTCAATCCGCTATTCCTGCCGCCGCCCTCGGCGATCGCACGCGCGATCTACCAGCTCGCGATCTCGGGCGCACTCTGGCAGCACGTCTCGGCCTCGCTGCTGCGCATCGGTGTCGGCTGGCTGCTCGGGACGGCGGCTGGTATCGCCGTCGGCTTCGCCATCGGCCTGTCGCGTCTGGCGCGCAGCGTCGGCATCACCTTCATCTCCGCGCTGTTCCCGATCCCGAAGATCGCGCTGCTGCCGCTGTTGATCCTTTGGCTCGGCATCGGCGAAGAGCCGAAGATCGCGACCATTGCGCTCGGCGTCTTCTTCTCGACCGCGATCTCGGTCTATAGCGGCGTCGATGCGGTGCCGCGCAACCTGATCCGCATGGCGCAGAGCTTCAACGTTCCGTTCGCGACGATCGTGCGCAAGGTGATCTGGCCAGGCGCGCTGCCGGCGATCCTCGCCGGCTTCCGCATCACCGCCTCCGTCGCGCTGCTGCTCGTCGTCAGCGCCGAGATGATCGGCGCGCAATACGGCATCGGCGCCTTCGTGCTCCAGGCCGGCAATCTGATGCAGACCGATCAGCTGCTCGCGGGCGTGGTGATCCTCTCGGTGTTCGGACTGGCGGTGGGGAAGGTGATCGGCTGGCTGGAGGTCAAATTATTGCACTGGCGTTAGCCAAGCCCGTCATTGCGAGCGCAGCGAAGCAATCCAGACTCTGTCCGCGGCGGCAGTGGATTGCTTCGTCGCAAGGGCTCCTCGCAATGACGATGCGGCAAGCAGCGTGCCCTCACGCGTTGCCGCGGTCCTCGCGGAATAAGTCCAGCTTCTGCTGCACTGGCCGGTCCGAGAAGCTGAACAGCACCGCGTCCTCGTCGGCTTCGTGCGTGACCCAGTGCCAGCTCGGCACAACGAATAGGTCACGCGGGCCCCATTCGAAAACGGCGTCGTCGATGCGGCTGCGGCCCCTGCCCTCGATCGGGCAGAACACGGTCGCGTCGGTCGCGCGATAGCGCGCGGTCTTGAAACCCTTGGGCAAGAGCTGGATGAAGGTGCCGATGGTCGGCATCGCGAAATCGCCGGTCTCGGGATTGCTGAACTTCAGCTTCAGCCCGTGACAGGCGTCCCACTCCTGGCTCGCGCGGGCCTTCTCCAGCGCCTCGCGGGTGTAGGCATAGGGATAGCTGAAGATCGGCGAGGTCTTCGAGCTCCGCTTCATATCGACCGGCAAGAGGTTGTGGCCGTAGCGGGCAAAGCTGTCGCCGGCCGGTTTCGTGATCTTCTGCTGGTCTTCCTTCGATCCTTCCGCGAAGGAGCAGTCGAAGAACTGCACCAGCGGAATGTCGAGACCGTCGAGCCAGAACATCGGCTGGTCCGTCTCGTTGGAATGATCGTGCCAGGTCATCGACGGCGTGATGATGAAATCGCCGGGCTCCATCGCGGTGCGTTCGCCGTCGACCGCGGTGTGGGCGCCCTTGCCTTCGAGCACGAAGCGCAGTGCCGACTGGCTGTGGCGGTGCGCGGGCGCGACGTCGCCGGGCACCACCATCTGCACGCCGGCGTAGAGCGAGGTCGTGATCCTGGACTGCCCGCGCAGGCCCGGGTTCTCCAGCACCAGCACGCGCCGCTCGGCTTCCTTGGCGGTGATCAGCTTGCCGGCCTCCGTCATGTAGTCGCGGATGACGTCGAATTTCCACAGATGCGGCCGGCAGGCGCTCTTCGGCTCCGGCGTGATCAGGTCGCTCATCACCGTCCACAGTGCGGTGAGATTTTCGCCGTCGATCTTGCGGTAGAACGCCTCGCGCTCCGGCGTCTTGGTCACGGCTTCCATGGTTGCTGCTCCCGATCGTTTGTTGATTGACAGTATACTGACGATCTAGATAGCGTCAATGCTGGCAGATGGTGTTGCTGTCATTCCGGAGCGATGCGATAGCATCGAATCCGGAATCTCGAGGTTCCGGGTTCTCGCTTCGCGAGCCCCGGAATGACGAGAAAACAGGGAGGATCCTGATGAAGCTGCACGGCTATTTCCGCTCCAGCGCCGCCTATCGGGTGCGGATCGCGCTGAACCTCAAGGGGCTCGGCGCCGAGCATCTGCCGCATCACCTTCGCAAGGGCGAACAATGCGCGCCGGCCTACCTCGCCATCAACCCACAGGGCCTGGTGCCCGCGCTGGAGAGCGAAGGCGGCACGGTGCTGACGCAATCGGTTGCGATCATCGAATGGCTCGACGAGACGCACCCCAATCCGCCTTTGCTTCCGAAAGATCCGCTTCGCCGCGCCAAGGTGAGGGCGTTCGCGCTGGCGATCGCCTGCGACACCCATCCGGTGCAGAACCTCAAGGTGCTGGCGCGGCTGCGTGAGCTCGGCCTGCCCGAGGAGAAGGTCCAGGACTGGGCGGCCTGGGTCAATCGCGAGGGCCTGTCGGCCTGCGAGACGCTGATCAGGGAGGAGCCCGGGCCGTTCTGCTTCGGCGATGCGCCGACGCTTGCCGATCTGTGCCTGGTGCCGCAGCTTGCCAATGCGCGCCGCTTCGGCGTGGATGTCTCCGCCTATCCGCGCCTGCTCAAGGCCGAGGCTGCCGCCAAGGCGCTGCCGGCCTTCGCCGATGCCGCGCCGGAGAAGCAGCCCGATGCCGAGTAAGCCTGCCCCTCCGATCACCATGGACGCGGTCTATGCCGCGCCGGGCTATCTGTTCCGGCGCATGCAGCAGATTGCGGTCTCGATCTTCATGGAGGAGTGCAAGGCGTTCGATCTCACCCCGGTGCAATATGCCGCGCTGGTCGCGATCCACACGCATCCCGGTATCGACGCGACGCGGCTGTCGGCGGTGATCGCGTTCGACCGCTCGACGCTCGGCAGCGTGATCGAGCGGCTTCAAGCCAAGGGCTATATCGAGCGCAAGCCGGCACCCGAGGACAAGCGGATCAAGCTGCTCTACCTGACGAAGGCGGGCGTGGCGGTCCTGCGCGAGATCATCCCGGTGGTCGAACGCGCGCAGGCGCGCATGCTGGAGCCGCTGAAGCCGGCCGATCGCAAGACGCTGATGGGGCTGCTGGTGCAGCTCGTCGATCTCAACAACGAGGCCTCGCGCGTGCCACTGCGGGCCGAGGATGCGCTGGAGCATCTGGGAAAGGCGGGATGAGCGGGCGTGTGAGGTAACACAGGCGCCGCATTCTCAACTGTCGTCCCGGACAAGCGAAGCGCAGATCCGGGACCCATACGCCGCAGCAGCAGTTTGGACGACTGACCATGACCATCTCGCGCAACAATT